>NZ_JADYWT010000007.1:0-2523 GCF_015864675.1 Salinibacterium sp. SWN1162 | reverse complement strand
GACCAACTGAAACCAGTACCCGCACCAGCCTCATTCCGGGTGATACTGCCCAGGCTGCTGCCGAGGGCGAACCCACCATCTACGTCAGCGGCGACAACGCCTCCCTGCCGCTCGTGCAGCAGATCGCCGACCGCTTCCCCGACATCAGCATCGCCGTGCTGTTCGCCGGCGCTGCCCGAATCTCCGCCGTCAACGGCCCCCTCACTTTGACATCAGCGGATGCCGCAGAAGCCGCCAACATCTTGGGCGCCACCCACGTGGTCGGCCTCCACACCGAAGGCTGGGAACACTTCACCGAAACCCGTGCCGACCTCGAGGCCGCGTTCGCGGGGACGGGGTTGCTCGTGGAGACGCCGCCGGGGGTTGCTGTGGAGATTGGGTGCTCGGCTGCGGGCGCGTAACACTTTCAGATACCGATACCCCGCGCCCACAATCGGGGCGCGCGAAACCTGCAGAACAGGGAGCGACGTCGTGCTCAGTCTTGTGAGGCTTCCCTAAAGGCATTCGAGTCAGCGTCTCGAAAAAAGCAAACCGCCCAAGATCCTCCACCCACGAGTCCGCTGTCCGCCCTCGACTAGATCCAGGGGCGCCAAGACCGAACTACTGTTGCGGATCGCGACAGTAGTGCCTCGTCGATGTAGTCGTCAATACCGGGTCTACCGATCCAAGTAGGCGAAATAGGGCCCAACCACTTGAGGCGCCTGACCTCAACCATCCCTGCTGTTCCGAATGCTTCCAGTTGAGCGAAGATCTGGCCCGCCACATCTGCTAAGTTTCCGCTAAAGTCGTCACTTTCAATGCAAAAGCTGGGACCCGCATTCAGCAAATACGTACCATCGTAGGCTACGAAAACTTCCGCATCGACGGCGCGCGGGTCCTCAGGGCTGATCACTACGAATACTCCATGTGCTAGCTCAGTAGGTCCGTGAACATCCACGCGAACCTCTGGGAAGCGCGCATTCACCCTACTCACTACCTCGGTAGCGATCTTGCGGGCTAGTTCGTAGGAGACACTCACCATAGTCTCGGTCCCCTTCTCAAAATGTCGATGTGGCCCATGCGCACTCCAGGCGAGGATTTGATATATTTCGATGAAATCCTAAAGACTGCTCGCCCTCGATGCGCGCTCCAGCCTATCTTTATCGCGTTGCCCTGCCTGTTCAAGAGCCCACCCGGCTTCGCGGGGGTTCCCACGGTACCGAACGAATAATTTCCCACTAACCGGCTGTCTGCGCCGATGACTTTCGAGCGCATTGCTGCCGCGCCTACGCTCGGCGAGACTCTAGCCGCTCTGATAGCTCCGCTAACCGTTGCTCTCGTTGCCCCCACAAGAGCACCACCGGGAATCACAACAGCCAGCACCGTCGCCGCGTTCAGTGCATAATCCCATTCTTCTTCGGTCGTGGGATCGTGAGGTTCGCAGCCCTGATACCCCGTCCAACTCCCGCAAGTCTGCGCAAAGTCCTCTTCAGGGCTACCGCAATCTACGTCCCAAGAACAACGCCCGCTCAAATCAAGCTTATTGATCGGGTCAGCCGGATAGTCATAAGCATTCGTCACCCCACCCTCAACAGGGTCCACTTCCAGGAACCTGCCGAGCCCGGCAACATACTGTCTGGCGCCCATCTCGATCGTCGCGATCGACCCCTGATGCTCATACAACTTCCGATGCTGGCCAACGAACGCGTAATCAGCATCGCCCGGTGAAGTGTCAGTGACCGCGTCATCCGCAACCTCCGTTCCGATATCGCCGGTGACCGGGTCGATGGGTTGCCCGAACGGATCAAACGCTGCCCGCGCACCAATCCGGATACCGAGGTGGTCGGTGAGGATGATCGAGTCACCATGCAGGTTCGGGTACGACCACTTCGCATCCGCCCCCACCGGCAAAGAGACACTTACCCCGCCCGGCAACGACAGGGTCTCCTCAACCAGCACACCGGCAGCATCCAACACACCGAACATGCCACCAGCAGTGAACGTGTAACGGATAACCTCCGCCTCCGCCGCACCCGGTGCTGTGGAGCTGCGCTGAACAATCCGCCCCGTCGCATCCCGCACGTATTCGATTACGGTGCCGTCATCCAACACCGTCTTCATGTGGCGGTCGGCGCCGTCATAGAACAGTTGCTGATCAGCCAACCGCGTCGTGTTGCCATGCGCGTCATACGACAAACTCGCAGCACCCAGATTTGTTGACAGCAGAGTGTTTGCCCCTACCGGAGCACCCGCCACCGCCGTCGACAACAACCGGTCAGACCCGTCGTAGCAGTAGTCCGTTGTGATCGGAGTGCCAGCATCCTTCACATCCGAGAACGACGTGCGGTTACCGTTACGACCGGCAAGATCACTCGCACCCGCACCACACGTGGTGTCGCCGAAACCATACGTAAGCACATGCCTCGGGATGACCGCCTCAGTTAGCCGACCAGCCGCATCGAATGTGTAGGTCGAGGTCTCGGTACGCGGATCAGCCACCCACGAATCAGTGAGAGTGTTCTGCATGATCCGGCCCGACTGCGA
>NZ_JADYWT010000006.1:0-2643 GCF_015864675.1 Salinibacterium sp. SWN1162 | reverse complement strand
GCTGTGTTAGCTGGGCGCAGTTCCCGACCGTAAATCGGGAACCACAAAGTGGACGCGAGAATTCTTCTCAGTCACCATTCACATCCGAAGATGTCAGTGAGGTGGGGTGTTATCAATTTGTCGACATATTAGTACTGGTCAGCTCCACAGGTCTTTAGTCCCTGCTTCCACATCCAGCCTATCAACGCAGTAGTCTAGCTGCGAGTCTCTCAGCCCTAAGGCCATGGAAATCTCATCTTGAAGCTGGCTTCCCGCTTAGATGCTTTCAGCGGTTATCCATTCCGAACGTAGCTAATCAGCGGTGCTCCTGGCGGAACAACTGACACACCAGAGGTTCGTCCATCCCGGTCCTCTCGTACTAGGGATAGATCTTCTCAAATTTCCTGCGCGCGCAGAGGATAGGGACCGAACTGTCTCACGACGTTCTAAACCCAGCTCGCGTACCGCTTTAATGGGCGAACAGCCCAACCCTTGGGACCTACTCCAGCCCCAGGATGCGACGAGCCGACATCGAGGTGCCAAACCATGCCGTCGATATGGACTCTTGGGCAAGATCAGCCTGTTATCCCCGAGGTACCTTTTATCCGTTGAGCGACAGCGCTTCCACAAGCCACTGCCGGATCACTAGTCCCGACTTTCGTCCCTGCTCGACTTGTCAGTCTCACAGTCAAGCTCCCTTGTGCACTTACACTCGACACCTGATTACCAACCAGGTTGAGGGAACCTTTGGGCGCCTCCGTTACTTTTTGGGAGGCAACCGCCCCAGTTAAACTACCCACCATGCACTGTCCCTGAACCGGATTACGGTCCGAAGTTAGATATCCAATATGACCAGAGTGGTATTTCAACAATGACTCCACCTGAACTAGCGTCCAAGCTTCACAGTCTCCCACCTATCCTACACAGGCCACACCGAACACCAATACAAAGCTATAGTAAAGGTCACGGGGTCTTTCCGTCCTTCTGCGCGTAACGAGCATCTTTACTCGTAGTGCAATTTCGCCGAGTTCGCGGTTGAGACAGCTGGGAAGTCGTTACGCCATTCGTGCAGGTCGGAACTTACCCGACAAGGAATTTCGCTACCTTAGGATGGTTATAGTTACCACCGCCGTTTACTGGGGCTTAAATTCACAGCTTCGCCTTACGGCTAACCGTTCCTCTTAACCTTCCAGCACCGGGCAGGCGTCAGTCCGTATACATCGTCTTGCGACTTAGCACGGACCTGTGTTTTTAGTAAACAGTCGCTTCCCACTGGTCTCTGCGGCCCTGCAGCGCTCCCGGAGCAAGTCCGTTCACGCCTTAGGCCCCCCTTATCCCGAAGTTACGGGGGCATTTTGCCGAGTTCCTTAACCACGATTCTCTCGATCTCCTTAGTATTCTCTACCTGATCACCTGAGTCGGTTTGGGGTACGGGTAACTTGAACCTCGCGTCGATGCTTTTCTTGGCAGCATAGGATCACTGATTTCGTCCGTGAGGACTACCCATCGAGTCTCAGCCTTAGTGAGAGACGGATTTGCCTATCTCTCGGCCTACATTCTTAGACCGGGACAACCATCGCCCGGCTCAGCTACCTTCCTGCGTCACACCTGTTAATACGCTAACCGCACCAGCATAGGGTCGTACGCTAGGCCCCACGCTTCACCCCGAAGGGATCCATCTAGGGGATTCAGATACTTAGCATTACTGGATTAGTTTGGGCGGTTCTTCGTCAGTACGGGAATATCAACCCGTTGTCCATCGACTACGCCTGTCGGCCTCGCCTTAGGTCCCGACTTACCCAGGGCGGATTAGCCTGGCCCTGGAACCCTTGATCATTCGGAGGACGGGTTTCTCGCCCGTCTTTCGCTACTCATGCCTGCATTCTCACTCGTGTAGGCTCCACGGCTGGTTTACACCGCCGCTTCACTGCCCACACGACGCTCTCCTACCACTCCGTACGGCTGAACCACGAAGGCTTACCTAAAATACGAAATCTACAACTTCGGTGGTGTGCTTGAGCCCCGTTACATTGTCGGCGCGGAATCACTTGACCAGTGAGCTATTACGCACTCTTTCAAGGGTGGCTGCTTCTAAGCCAACCTCCTGGTTGTCTATGCAACTCCACATCCTTTCCCACTTAGCACACGCTTGGGGACCTTAGTTGGTAGTCTGGGTTGTTTCCCTCTCGACGATGAAGCTTATCCCCCACCGTCTCACTGCTGCGCTCTCACTTACCGGCATTCGGAGTTTGGCTAACGTCAGTAACCTTTTAGGGCCCATCAGCTATCCAGTAGCTCTACCTCCGGCAAGAAACACGCAACGCTGCACCTAAATGCATTTCGGAGAGAACCAGCTATCACGAAGTTTGATTGGCCTTTCACCCCTATCCACAGCTCATCCCCTCAGTTTTCAACCTAAGTGGGTTCGGTCCTCCACGCGCTCTTACACGCGCTTCAACCTGGCCATGGATAGATCACTTCGCTTCGGGTCTAGAACCAGCGACTAAAACGCCCTATTAAGACTCGCTTTCGCTACGGCTGCCCCACACGGGTTAACCTCGCCACTGATCACTAACTCGCAGGCTCATTCTTCAAAAGGCACGCTGTCACAGCTACTAAGGCTGCTCCAACGGTTTGTAAGCAAACGGTTTCAGGTACTATTTC
>NZ_JADYWT010000005.1:0-2888 GCF_015864675.1 Salinibacterium sp. SWN1162 | reverse complement strand
CTCCCCTCCCGGGGTACTTTTCACCTTTCCCTCACGGTACTTGTCCGCTATCGGTCATCTGGAAGTATTTAGGCTTATCAGGTGGTCCTGACAGATTCACACGGGATTTCTCGGGCCCCGTGCTACTTGGGATACTCTTCGGACCATTGACACATTTCGACTACCGGGCTGGCACCGTCTATGGCTGGGCTTTCAATCCCATTCGTCTATATATCGTTGTAATCCTTGCTGTACGGCAGTAACAGCTGAAAAGTCCCACTACCCCGACCATGCAACGCCTGCCGGCTATCACACATGATCGGTTTGGCCTCTTCCGGTTTCGCTCGCCACTACTAACGGAATCACGGTTGTTTTCTCTTCCTGTGGGTACTGAGATGTTTCACTTCCCCACGTTCCCTCTACCCGCCCTATATATTCAGGCGGGAGTCACTGAGTCGTCTTGCAACGCCCAGCGGGGTTTCCCCATTCGGAAATCCTCGGATCAAAGCTCTATTATCAGCTCCCCGAGGCTTATCGCAGATTTATACGTCCTTCTTCGGCTCCAGATGCCAAGGCATCCACCGTTTGCTCTTAGAAAATTGATATCACATGAGTATAAGAATCGATCGCAACACCTAAGTGTTGAGATTGACCAATGAACTGCCACACCCAAAGGCATGACAGCAATTGTTATTTCTTGTGATTCGACCTTTCGGTCGAATCTAAGATGCTCGCGTCCACTGTGTAGTTCTCAAAATACGGGCGGTATCCCCCACCACCCCCTCGAAAGGAAGCAGCACCAGGATCCGTTGACCCAAACACCCTTACGGATGTTTACGGCCCTAAGGTACGAACACAAACCCCAAAAGGTTCATGCCCGGTCCCTCAGGACCCAACAACGTGCAAAGACCAGCACCCCTGAAACCCCTCGTNGGCCCTAAGGTACGAACACAAACCCCAAAAGGTTCATGCCCGGTCCCTCAGGACCCAACAACGTGCAAAGACCAGCACCCCTGAAACCCCTCGTTCCAACCAACAAAAGCTGGCGTACTAAAGAAACAACAGTTCCTCTGATCACAATGTCAATGTTCCACCCATGAGCGCCGTCTACCCCGAACAGGGCAGTACGACTTGGCAACATAAATTCGGCAATCTTTGACTCTGTGTATACCGCAGAGACGAAAACNTTCCAACCAACAAAAGCTGGCGTACTAAAGAAACAACAGTTCCTCTGATCACAATGTCAATGTTCCACCCATGAGCGCCGTCTACCCCGAACAGGGCAGTACGACTTGGCAACATAAATTCGTCTTCCTCTAACTCTGTGTATACCGCAGAGACGGAAAAGACGAGCTGCCATGCTCCTTAGAAAGGAGGTGATCCAGCCGCACCTTCCGGTACGGCTACCTTGTTACGACTTAGTCCTAATTACCAATCCCACCTTCGACAGCTCCTCCCCTTGCGGGTTAGGCCACTGGCTTCGGGTGTTACCGACTTTCATGACTTGACGGGCGGTGTGTACAAGGCCCGGGAACGTATTCACCGCAGCGTTGCTGATCTGCGATTACTAGCGACTCCGACTTCATGAGGTCGAGTTGCAGACCTCAATCCGAACTGAGACCGACTTTTTGGGATTCGCTCCACCTCGCGGTATTGCAGCCCTTTGTATCGGCCATTGTAGCATGCGTGAAGCCCAAGACATAAGGGGCATGATGATTTGACGTCATCCCCACCTTCCTCCGAGTTGACCCCGGCAGTCTCCTTTGAGTTCCCACCATTACGTGCTGGCAACAAAGAACGAGGGTTGCGCTCGTTGCGGGACTTAACCCAACATCTCACGACACGAGCTGACGACAACCATGCACCACCTGTTTACGAGTGTCCAAAGAGTGAACTATTTCTAGCCCGTTCTCGTATATGTCAAGTCTTGGTAAGGTTCTTCGCGTTGCATCGAATTAATCCGCATGCTCCGCCGCTTGTGCGGGCCCCCGTCAATTCCTTTGAGTTTTAGCCTTGCGGCCGTACTCCCCAGGCGGGGAACTTAATGCGTTAGCTGCGACACAGAAACCGTGGAATGGCCCCTACATCTAGTTCCCAACGTTTACGGCATGGACTACCAGGGTATCTAATCCTGTTCGCTCCCCATGCTTTCGCTCCTCAGCGTCAGTAACGGCCCAGAGATCTGCCTTCGCCATTGGTGTTCCTCCTGATATCTGCGCATTCCACCGCTACACCAGGAATTCCAATCTCCCCTACCGCACTCTAGTCTGCCCGTACCCACTGCAGGCTGGGGGTTGAGCCCCCAGTTTTCACAGCAGACGCGACAAACCGCCTACGAGCTCTTTACGCCCAATAATTCCGGATAACGCTTGCACCCTACGTATTACCGCGGCTGCTGGCACGTAGTTAGCCGGTGCTTTTTCTGCAGGTACCGTCACTTTCGCTTCTTCCCTACTAAAAGAGGTTTACAACCCGAAGGCCGTCGTCCCTCACGCGGCGTTGCTGCATCAGGCTTGCGCCCATTGTGCAATATTCCCCACTGCTGCCTCCCGTAGGAGTCTGGACCGTGTCTCAGTTCCAGTGTGGCCGGTCACCCTCTCAGGCCGGCTACCCGTCGTAGGCTTGGTGAGCCATTACCTCACCAACTACCTGATAGGCCGCGAGTCCATCCTTGACCGAAATTCTTTCCAGCTCCTCACCATGCGGCGGAAGCTCGTATCCGGTATTAGACGTCGTTTCCAACGCTTATTCCAGAGTCAAGGGCAGGTTACTCACGTGTTACTCACCCGTTCGCCACTAATCCACCAGAGCAAGCTCCAGCTTCATCGTTCGACTTGCATGTGTTAAGCACGCCGCCAGCGTTCATCCTGAGCCAGGATCAAACTCTCCATAAATGTTTGATTGCACCA
>NZ_JADYWT010000004.1:0-253436 GCF_015864675.1 Salinibacterium sp. SWN1162 | reverse complement strand
TGAGACCGGAAACTCAGCAGCAAAAGCTGACTTCGTTTTCCGCACCTTTGGGGTGACTAGAAAGAACAATACGTGCATTCTGAGTGCCCCACCAACACGATGCGCATCCCGGGCGTGTCGCCACCTACGTGCGGGAATCGAGCGCTGAGTTGACGTTCGAATCGCGCTGTCGCGCGAGAGCCAACGCACACAGCGCGAGTAGCAAACACAGGGGCGAATACGCCAGGAGATCCCAGCGATGGAAGGTGGCATCCGCCGGGTTGATGCCCCACAGTCCCGAGCTGATGAGGAACCCGAGGATACTCCGCAGCGCGAAGACAACCGCCAAGGCGTAGCTCGCGAAGATCAACCACGGGGTCAGGATCGAACGCGAACGCGAGAGGTTGATCATCCGGAGCACGACGGCGACGCTCGCCCCGCTCAGCGCTGCGGCGACGAGAAACGTGAGTGCCGGGCTCGGCCATATTCCGCTTGGCACGACAGCGCCGCCGAGTTCCCCGAACGACGCCGCCGGGAACGGGATGCCTGAACCCCACAGGATGTGGAGCATCCCGAGCACTGCAAGTGTCAGAGCAAGAAAGGAACCCGCCAAGATACGCATGCGTATGTTCATGACCTCAGGCTAGCATCCACGTCCGGGTTCGCGGAGTACGATTTGCCCATGGCACTCCCCCGCACTGAGCGACTAACCCCCGAGCGCTGGGCCGATGCTGCTCTCATTCTCGGAGCGCGAGAAGGCCTAGCGGCCATCAACATGGAACGGGTCGCGGCCGAACTCGGGGTCACCAAAGGCAGCGCTTATCACCACTTCTCCTCACGAGCCGCGCTACTCGACAGTGCCCTTGAGCTCTGGAAAAAGCGCGCTACACAGGATCTGATCGATCAGCTCAGCGATCTGGCGTCACCGCACGAACGATTAGCTGCCATCTTGGGCGCCTCGATCGGCCGCGACCCGCGCGATGGGCTCGAGTACTACATCCTCACGTCTCAAGACCCGATCGCGACGCCCGTCATTGACGCCGTCACGACCGCACGGCTTCGCTTTCTCGAAGAAATTTACCGAGACTTCGGACTTGATGAACATCGCGCCCGGCTGTGGGCGCGCTCGTGCTACTCGACCTATTTGGGACTGCAGGTTTTGCGCCATACACTCCCCACCGACGCTCAAGTCGGGACCGGGACCTCAGCGGACATCACCGAGATGGTGCAGCAACTCACGCCGCCCGCAACGGACAGCGCTTCATAGAACACAACGCCAACGAGCTAAAACGCTAGCGCGTTAGGACGTAACGAAGATTCCCGCGAGCGTCTTCTTGCCACGACGAAGGACCGCTACATTTCCGGCGAGAAGATCGCTGCCGACTATCGCCTGGTCATCCGCCACCGCAACGTTGTTGAGGTAGACGCCACCCTGCGAAATAGCGCGACGCGCTTCACTCGCGCTCGACACCAGCTTGGTATCGGCGAGCAACTGCACGATTGTGGCATCCGCTGAGGTCTCTACGTGAGCGAGTTCGCGCAGAGCCGCCGCCAAGGTACCGGCGTCCAAAGACGCCAGCTCTCCTTGGCCAAAGAGAGCGGCCGATGCAGCGATCGCCGCCTCGGTTGCTGCGCGACCGTGCACGAGAGATGTCACTTCGTACGCGAGAGTCTTTTGCGCCTCACGCCTGAACGGCGCCTCGGCAACTGCGGTTTCTAACCCGGTGATCTGCTCGCGCGTCAAGAAGGTGAAGATCTTGACGCGCTCGATGACATCCGCATCATCAGTATTGAGCCAGAACTGGTAAAACGCGTAGGGGCTCGTCATGTTCGAGTCGAGCCAAATGGCGTTGCCCTCGCTCTTGCCAAACTTGGTGCCGTCGGAGTTGGTGATGAGCGGGGTACCAATGGCATGAACGCTCGAACCCTCAGCCTTGTGGATGAGGTCACTCCCGCTCGTGAGGTTGCCCCACTGGTCACTGCCACCGGTCTGCAACACGCAGTCGTAGTTGCGGTAGAGCTGCAAGAAGTCCATGCCCTGCATGACCTGGTAACTGAACTCGGTGTAGCTGATGCCGGCGTCGCTGTTCAGGCGCGCGCTCACGGCATCCTTCTTGATCATGGTGCCAACACGGAAGTACTTGCCGACGTCGCGCAGGAAGTCGATGGCGCTCATCGGCGCCGTCCAATCAAGGTTGTTGACCATGCGCACGGCATTGTCACCCTCGGTGCTCAAAAATTTCGAGACCTGAGCCTGCAAGTAGCTGACCCATTCGGCAACGGTCTCGTTGTCATTAAGAGTGCGCTCGGCCGTAGGACGCGGGTCGCCGATAAGGCCCGTCGCTCCCCCGACAAGACCGAGAGGCTTGTGGCCGGCCAGCTGAAGGCGGCGCAGCAGCAGCAGTTGCACGAGGTTTCCCAAGTGGAGGCTGGGGGCCGTGGGATCGAAGCCGCAGTAGTACGTGATCGGGTCACCATCGAGAAGCTTCTCGAGGGCATCCGCATCGGTGGAGACATGCACGAGGCCACGCCACGTGAGTTCTTGCCACAGGCTCTCGAAAGAGCTGTCGTTACTTTGAGTGCTGAGGGATTCTGATGCTGTCGCTGACACGTCATTAACCGTAGTGCCTTTCGGCACAACTCCGAGATCAGCGGCGGAAACCGGAACAGTGCTGAGGGCCTGATTGTGAGAGATCAGTGTTGTGGGCCTGATTTTTGAGAATCAATGCTGTAGCCTTTAGGGATGTTCGTGATTACCGCAGACCAACGCAACAGTCGCAGCAGCGCGGATGCCGTAGCTGAAGCCCTGCAGCGCATTAACGCGGAGCGCACGGAAGACCTCGCACTCCCCGCCGAACGCACGGCCGGAGACGAAGCCCAGATGCTGCTCACTTCAGCTCACGCTGCTCTCGACATCACCCTTGAACTGACCCGCACAGAACAGTGGAGCGTCGGTATCGGCATCGGCACGGTGCCCCTGCCCTACGGCCCCAACGTGCGCGCCACGAGCGGCGCCGCCTTTCTCGCAGCCCGCGTGGCAATCGATCGCGCTAAGAAGAGCCCCGCCAAGTGCGCCGTAGAATCTGACCCCGAAAACGAACTGGCGCGCGACATCGAACCGCTGCTCGAGCTTCTCATTTTGCTGCGCACTCGGCGCACCGCCAACGGGTGGGAGCTCTACGACCTACTCAGCACCGGCATCACTCAAGCTGATGCCGCAGAACGGCTCGGCATCTCACCGCAATCGGCAAGCCAACGCGCGCTCGTGGCCGGGCTACGCACCGAAGAAGAGGCTGTTCGTGCTCTTGCAAACCTGCTCGACAGAGCACACAGTGGAGTAGTAATCGACAATGCGCTGAGCGCAGAGGAAGGCACGTCATGATCGGCTGGTGGATCGCGGTACTCGTTCTCGTAATCGGAGCGATCGGTGCATCCATGATTGCCGCCCGCACCGAAAAGTACTGGCTCGCTACCGTGTCATTAGTGCCTATTGGCATCGCGCTCATCCTCGGATCGACCGAGAATCCTTTGCCCAGTGACGTTCCCGGGCTGGTCATTTTGCTCAGCGCAGCCCTCGTCGCGCTCGCCACGATTGCGGGCAGCCCGCTCGTTGCTCTCGTGCTGTCGCTCGCGTCATATCCGGCGCCACGCGGTGAACATGGCGGCATCCTCGTCATCGATGCCGACTCGCCGCTGCCCGAACGTGAGATTCTGCGCGGCGGAACAACCATCGGCTATCTCGAGCGCTTCGCGTTCATCGCCTCGTTTATGGTGTGGCAACCCGGCGCCATCGCCATCATCGTCGCTATCAAAGGACTTGGTCGTTTCTCGGAACTGGAAAACGCCGCCGCTCGCGAGCGGTTCATTATCGGCACTCTCGTAAGCCTTGTTTGGGCTGGGTTGTGCACCGCGGCGCTACTCGTCGGGCGCTAGAAAACACCGCCGCTCTCGCGTCATGGGTGTCGCACTACGGCTGGCGCACTAAGACTGGCGCGCTGTGCTCTCAACGATCGGCTCAGGAGGCTGCGGTTTCTCGACCCACGTGACGAGCACCACCGACACGATCATCAGCAAGAGCCACGAACCGAGCTTGGCGATCGACACCAACTCCCAGCCATCTGACTGATTCGGATACACCCACGCGTTCGACCACGTCGCGACGTTTTCGGCGATCCAAATGAAGATCGACACCAGCACGAAGGCAACGAGCACGGGCATCCGGAACCGCGCCCGCGAAACCCTGACGTGCATGATGGTGCGCGACCAGACCACCGCGATGGCCGCGAAGAGCAACCACCGAGCGTCGGCAATGAAATGGTGACTGAAAAAGTTGAGGTAGATCAGAGTCGCCAGGATGGCGGTAATCCAACGCCGCGGATAGCGATCGAAGCGAAGCTCGAAGAGGCGAAACACGCGCACCATGTAGGAACCGACCGCGGCATACATGAAGCCGCTATAGAGCGGGACGCCGAAGATGTGCAGCATGCCGTCGCCCTCGTACGTCCAGGACCCGGCATCCGTCTTGAAAATTTCCATCACGGTACCCACGATGTGGAACAGGATGATCACGCGCAGTTCGCGCAGCGTCTCCAGTTTGAACACGACCATAAGAACTTGGATGGCGAGAGCCGCGAGCACTAAGAAATCGTTGCGGGCGAGGGACGCCGACTCGGGATACCAGAGGCGAGTGAGTACGAGAACGGCGAGTATCGCTCCCCCGAACACGCAGGCCCACGCCTGCTTGAGCACGAACACCGTGAACTCGATCGTCCAGGTGCGAAAGCGTTGCGACGGCGAACTGCCGCCGGCGGCAGAGTGCGAGTTCGCGGGCGCCACGCGCACCCGGTCGAGACGTCGATGTGCCCACTCGTCGATCCGCTGCTCGAGCGGAGTAAAGCGCGCCACTAGGAGCGCTTTCGTTCCACTGCTGCACGATACGGGGAGACGCTGGGCTCCCCGGGAATCCAGAAACGCCAGGGGTACTCGTCGGTGCCACCCTCGCCGGCGACGCCCGTACGCGGCCCCGCGGCGAACGGCGACGGCGACTGAGGGAGCTCGAGGCGTACGCGGCCGGTCTGCAGGTTGGTGCCAGCGTCATCCAAACGAATGCCGAGCGCCACCGCGAGACGAGCGGGGCCCATCGCAAGATCGGCTGGTTTCTTGGATGTCGCACGACGTTCCGCCGCGACATCCAGACCCTCGATTACTTCCCCCGCACGCAACAGAATCCCGGAGGCAACGCCCTCGGGCATACACACGACGTTCGCGCACGTGTGCATGCCGTAAGTGAAGTAGGTGTAGAGATGACCGGGCGGACCGTACATGACAGCGTTGCGTTTCCCCGGCCCGCGAAAAGCATGGGAGCCAGGATCGACCTCGCCCATATACGCCTCGACCTCCGTAAGTCGCACCGCGACCTCGCCGACGCGCACGACAGCCCCCAGCAATAGCGGAGCAACCTCAGTCGCCGGCCTGCTGAGCAGTTCGAACACGTCTAGCTAAGAACCTGCGGGTCGAGAGCAGCCGCGAGAACGCGAACACGCTCGGTCAGTTCGGCACGCTGCTCAGCAACACGCACGGGAGCCGTTCCGCCGACGCCGGCACGGCTCGAAACCGAACCCTCCACGGTGAGAACCGCACGAACATCGCCCGTGAGGTGCGGTGAGATGGCGGCGTAGTCGGCATCCGTCGGTTCGTGAAGTTCAAGCGACTTCTCTTCGCAGAAACGAACCAACGAACCACTGATCTCGTGAGCTTCACGGAATGGAACGTGCTGACGCACGAGCCAATCGGCAACGTCGGTTGCAAGCGAGAAGCCTTGCGGCGCCAGTTCTGCCATACGTTCGGTGTTGAAACGCAGGGTCGCGATCATTCCAGTAAACGCGGGAAGCAATACTTCGAGCGTCTCGACAGAGTCGAAAACGGGCTCTTTGTCTTCCTGCAGATCGCGGTTGTAGGCGAGCGGCAGTGCCTTGAGCGTGGCGAGCAGCCCCGTGAGGTTACCGATGAGGCGACCCGCCTTGCCGCGCGCCAGTTCAGCGATGTCGGGGTTCTTCTTCTGCGGCATGATGGACGAGCCTGTGGAGTACGCGTCATCGAGCTGCACGAAGTCGAACTCGCGAGTGTTCCAGAGAATGATTTCTTCACTGAGTCGTGAAATGTCGATGCCCAGTTGCGCCGTGATGAACGCGAACTCCGCCACGACATCCCGGCTCGCCGTGGCATCGATGGAGTTCTCGGTGGGGCGAGAAAGGCCCAGTTCCCGAGCAACCAGCGCCGGGTCGAGCCCGAGAGTGCTGCCGGCAAGAGCACCAGAGCCATACGGCGAGGTGGAGGCGCGAGCCTTCCAGTCGCGAAAACGCTCGAGCGTACGCACAAGCGGCCACGCGTGAGCGAGCAAGTGATGTGCGAGCAGCACCGGCTGGGCATGCTGGAGGTGCGTGCGGCCCGGCATGATCGCCGAGTCATGCTTCTCGGCCTGCGCCACGATCGCGTCGATCAGGTCAACCACCATCGCGGAAATAGCACCCGCGTGGTCGAGGAGGTACAGCCGCACGAGAGTGGCGATCTGGTCGTTACGGCTGCGACCCGCGCGGAGTTTGCCTCCGACGTCGGCGCCAGCGCGCTCAATCAGTCCACGCTCAAGAGCGGCGTGAACGTCTTCTTCCGATTCCAAGGCCGTGAAGCTGCCATCGGCAACCGCTGCACTCAACGAGCGCAGCGCATCCTGCATGGTCTCCAGCTCGGAATCATCGAGGTACCCCGCGGCCGCGAGCGCAACAGCGTGCGCCCGCGAACCGGCGAGGTCATACTGCGCAAGCTGCCAATCGAAGTGAGTCGATTTACTCAACCGGGCAAGCTCGGGTGAGGGTCCGCTTGCGAAGCGGGCTCCCCAGAGTTGTCCCTCACCAGTTTCGGCAGAATGCGCCATGATTAGCCCTGCTTTGCGTCGCGACGAGCCGAGATCTTGCTCGGTAGTGACCAGAGTTCGATGAAGCCCTTAGCAAGCGACTGGTCGAACGTGTCACCGGTGTCGTAGGTGGCGAGGCTGAAGTCGTAGAGGCTCTGCTCTGACTTGCGGCCGGTCGGCACGGCACGGCCAGCGTGCAACGTCATACGGATTTCGCCGCTGACGTAGCGCTGGGTGTCATCGATGAACGCGTCGAGTGAACGCTTGAGACCTGAGTACCAGAGTCCGTCGTACACGAGGTTCGACCACTCGGCTTCGACTCCACGCTTGTAACGGGAAAGGTCACGCTCGATTGTGAGCGACTCAAGCTCTTCGTGCGCAGCGATCAACGCCATCGCGCCAGGAGCCTCATACACCTCACGGCTCTTGATACCAACGAGGCGGTCTTCCACTACATCGATACGGCCAATGCCGTGCTTGCCCGCGAGCGCATTCATGTGCTCGACGACAGCGAGAGCCGACATCGCGACTCCGTCGATGGCGGTCGGGATTCCAGCTTCGAAAGTGATGGTCACTTCGTCGGCGGGAAGACCGGCGGCAGGGTCAGCCGTGTACTCGTAGAGTTCTTCGATCGGTGCGTTCCACGGGTCCTCGAGGAACCCGGTCTCGACCGCGCGGCCCCAGACGTTCTTGTCGATCGAGTACGGGCTGGCAGCCGACTGGCGAATGGGAAGGTTGTGCTTTTCGGCATACACGATTGCCTTGTCGCGGGTCAGCGCAAGGTCGCGCACCGGAGCGATGCTCGTGAGGTCGGGAGCGAGAGCCGCCACAGCAGCCTCAAAGCGAACCTGGTCGTTTCCCTTACCGGTGCAACCGTGAGCAACGCTGTCGGCACCCAGCGCCTTGGCGGTAAGCGCGAGGTGACGAGAGATCACGGGACGGCTCAGAGCCGAGACCAGCGGGTAGCGCTTTTGGTACAACGCGTTGGCCTTGAGCGCCGGCATGAGGAAGTCATCGGCGAACTCGTCCTTGGCATCAATGACGATCGACTCAACAGCACCGCAGTCAAGGGCGCGCTGGCGAATGTCATCCATGTCTTCGCCACCCTGGCCGACGTCAATCGCAAGCGCGACGACCTCTTTGCCGGTGGCGTCCTTGAGCCAGCCAATACCTACGGATGTGTCGAGTCCGCCCGAGTAGGCGAGAACTACGCGTTCTGACATGTGTTTATCTCCTTGACGTCGTGAATCAGTTTAGGGAACTACAGCGGCGGCGCTAAACCGCCCGGAAATTAGGCAGCTTGGTCGAGCAACCAGATCATGAGTGCTTTCTGGGCGTGCAGGCGGTTCTCTGCCTCATCCCAGATGACGCTCTGCGGGCCGTCGATAACATCGGCTTCGACTTCGTAACCGCGGTCGGCGGGGAGGCAGTGCAAGAAGATGGCGTCGGGCTTAGCGAGGGCCATCATCGCGGCATCCACTTTGTACGCACCGAGGGAGGCCACCCGAACAGCCTTCTCGTCTTCTTTGCCCATCGACACCCACGTGTCGGTGACGACAACGTCGGCACCGGCGACGGCCTCAGCCGGGTCGGTGATGATGGCAATCGAACCACCGGTGGAGGCGGCGATCCTTTCGGCGTCGGCTACGACATCCGGCAGCGGCAGGTAATCCGCGGGGCACGCAATGCGCACGTGCATTCCGGCGGTGGCGCCCGCAAGCAGGTAGGAGTGAACCATGTTGTCAGCGCCGTCACCGAGGAAGGTCACGGTGAGGCCCTTGAGTTCGCCCTTGTGCTCGCGGATTGTGAGCAGATCGGCGAGCAACTGGCAGGGGTGGAACTCATCGCTCAGGGCGTTGATAACAGGAACCTGAGTGCCGTGCGCCATCTCGATGAGACCCTGTTGCCCATAGGTGCGCCACACGATGGCCGCGACCTGGCGCTCGAGGACGCGAGCGGTGTCGGATGCCGTTTCTTTGCCGCCCAGCTGGCTATTGGCCGTGGAGATGATGAGCGGCGAACCGCCAAGGTCAGCAATGCCCACAGCGAAAGACACGCGAGTGCGCGTCGAAGACTTGTCGAAGATTACTGCGACCGTCTGAGGACCTTCGAGGGGCTTGCGGCCCCAACGGTCGGCCTTGACCTTCTCGGCGAGATCGAGGATCTCGAGTTGTTCAGCCGGGCTGAGGTCATCGTCGCGAAGAAAATGCCTGGTCATGATGCCTCCGTAAGGGTGTTCTGAAGTACTGCGTTCAGCACGACGCTGAACGTGGTGATGAATTCGGCGATTTCGGCATCGCCAATGATGAGGGGCGGAGCGAGACGAACAGTCGACTCATTAGGAGCATTGACAATGAGCCCTTGCTCGAGCGCCACTGCCACAACCTGCTGAGCGACGGGCTCTGACAGGCCAATTCCGATCAGGAGACCGCGACCGCGCAACTCGCTGACCAGCGGTGAGCCGATCGCAGTGATCGCCGCCCGAAGCTCGTCGCCCCGAGTGGCCGCGTTCGCTACGAGGTTGTCGCTCTCGATGTGCGTGAGCACCGCGTTACTGACGGCACACACGAGCGGGTTGCCGCCAAACGTGGTGCCGTGCTGGCCCGGCTGTAAGAGAGCGGATGCCGCGCCAAAGGTCACGAGGGCGCCAATCGGCACTCCCCCGCCCATTCCCTTCGCGAGCGTGATCGCGTCGGGAACAATGCCGCTTTCTTGAAAGCCAAACCAGCGCCCGGTGCGTCCGGCTCCGGTCTGGATCTCGTCGACGATGAGAAGCACACCGTGTTGTGTGGTGAGTTCTCGTGCTGCTTCGAGGTAGCCCTCGGGTAGCGGCTGCACGCCGGCCTCGCCCTTGATGGGCTCGACGAAGAGTGCTGCGACATCCGGCCCGATCGCTGCGGAGAGCGCCTCGATGGTGGTGTCGATGTGCTCAACATTGGGCAGCAACGGCTCGAACGGCTCGCGCAGCGAGGCCTTGCCGGTGATCGACAGTGCGCCCATGGAACGGCCGTGAAACGAATCCATTAACGACAGGATGCGCGGGCGGCCCGTGCGACGCGCCAGCTTTACGGCTGCCTCGTTCGCTTCGGTGCCCGAGTTCGCGAAGAACACGCGCCCCTCTTCGCCCGCTCCAGAAATACGCAGGAGGCGTTCGGCGAGTGCGAGCTGCGGCTCGGTCGCGAAGAAGTTCGAGACATGAAGCAGGTTCGCTTGGCTCGTGAGCGCTCCGACGACGGCCGGGTGGTTGTGACCGAGCGAGTTCACGGCAATGCCACCCAGGAAGTCGAGGTAGCGCTTGCCGTCGGAATCAAAGACAGTGCAGCCCTCGCCGCGCACGAGTTCGACCTTCGGCGTACCGAAGGTATTCATCATGCGGTGGTTGTAGTCGTCTTGCCAGCTCATGCGGGTACCACCTCAGTGCCAATTCCGTCTTGCGTGAATACTTCGAGGAGGATCGAGTGCGGAGCACGACCGTCGATGATGGCGGCCTTCGGCACACCGGCATCCACGGCTTCAAGGCACGCGGTCATCTTGGGGATCATGCCCGATTCAAGACTCGGCAGCAGTTCACGGAGTTCATCAGTGTTGATGATCGAGACGAGTGATTCACGGTTGGGCCAGTCGCTATAGAGACCAGCAACATCGGTGAGGATGACGAGCTTGGCTGCGTCAAGCGCGATGGCCAGCGCCGCCGCGGCGGAGTCAGCATTCACGTTCAGCAGGCCAGACGCGTCATCCGCAATCTCGCCGGCTTCTTGAGCGAGCGTCGAGACCACGGGGATGTTGTCGCTGGCCAGCACATCGAGCACCCGCTGGGGGTCAACCTCGGTGACGTTGCCGACGAGGCCGAGGTCAACACGCTTGCCTTCAATCTCCTTGATCATGCGCTCACCGATGAAAAGGGAATGCTCATGACCGGCAATGCCATTGGCAAGATCTCCGTGCTCATTGATGAGATCGACGAGTTCAGCGCCCACCTGGTCGGTGAGCACATCGCGGACGACGTCAATCGACTCTTCGGTCGTGACCCGGTAGCCCGCGCGGAACTCCGACTCGATACCGCGAATCTTGAGCTCCTTGGTGATCTGCGGACCACCACCGTGAACGATTACAGGGCGAACACCAGCAAGACGCAGATAAACCATGTCCTGCACAAAGGCGCGCTTGAGTTCGTCGTTGATCATGGCGTTACCGCCAAACTTCACCACGATGATGCGGTTGCGAAAGCGCTTCAACCACGGAAGCGCCTCAATCAGCACTCCCGCCTTCGTCATGGCCTGCTCGTGTTCAGCGCCGTGTGTAAAAGCCGGCATCAGCTGGAGTACGCGCTGTTCTCATGCACGTAATCGTGCGTGAGGTCGTTGGTCCGAATGGTTGCTTCGGCATCGCCCGTCGCCAGATCGATCAGCACGTGCACAGCGCGTTCCGTGAGATCCACCTCGTCGCGCGAACGGTCGGGCGCACCAGCGTGGCAGACCCGCACACCGTTCATCGAGACATCGACCGCGTAGGGGTCGAAAGCGGCATCCGTGGTTCCGATCGCTGCCAAGACGCGGCCCCAGTTGGGGTCGTTGCCGAAGATCGCGGCCTTGAACAGATTGTTGCGGGCCACCGAGCGGCCGACGACAACAGCATCGTCTTCGCTCTCAGCGCCGACAACTTCGATGCGGATGTCGTGGCTCGCGCCCTCAGCATCGCCCTGCAGTTGTTCGGCCAGGTCGTTGCACACGCTCGTCACGAGCGCGGCGAACTCCGCCGCGTCGGGAGTCACGCCCGAGGCTCCGGAGGCCATGAGCGTCACTTGGTCATTCGTCGACATGCAACCGTCAGAGTCGAGGCGGTCGAAGCTCACTCGAGTGGCTTCGCGAAGCGCGGCGTCGAGGTCAGCGGTGGCGACAGCGGCGTCAGTGGTGATAACCACAAGCATGGTCGCAAGGCCGGGCGCGAGCATCCCGGCACCCTTAGCCATGCCGCCGATGGTGTAGCCGGTGCCGGTAACGACGGTCGTCTTAGGCTTGCTGTCGGTCGTCATAATGGCGAGCGATGCGTTTGTGCCGCCCTCAGTGCTGAGCGCCGCGGCTGCAGCAGACATTCCGGCGAGAACCTTGTCTTGCGGAAGCTGCTCGCCGATGAGGCCGGTCGAACAGACGAGGATGTCACCTGCCGATGCGCCCAACGCCTCAGCGACGTGCTCGGCCGTGGCGTGCGTGACCTGAAAGCCCTGCGGGCCTGTGAAGCAATTGGCTCCACCCGAGTTGAGGGCGATAGCCGTGACAACTCCATCGTCGATGACCTGCTTCGACCAGATGATCGGATGCGCTTGGGCGCGGTTGCTCGTGAAGACCGCTGCTGCGTCGAAACGGGGCCCGCGGTTCACGACGAGGGCGACATCGAGCCCACCACTCGCCTTGAGACCGGCTTCGACACCGGCGGCTTCGAATCCTGCGGCTGCTGTGACACTCATGGTGCTACTCCGTCCAGCGCTAAGCCGAGGGTTTCCTCAAGACCTAACGCGATATTTGTCGATTGAATGGCCGCGCCCGCGGTGCCCTTGACGAGATTGTCAATCGCACTGACAACGACGACGCGACGCGCGGCTTCGTCGATCGCTAGACCGATGAGGGCCGTGTTGGCGCCGAGGGTATCGGCGGTGCGCGGAAATTGCCCTTCAGGAAGAACATGAACAAAAGGTTCATCGGCGTACGCGGTCTCCCACGCTTCGCGTATCTGAGCGGCCGTCACACCGTCAGCAAGTTTGGCCGTCGAAGTCGCGAGGATTCCCCGTGACATGGGTACGAGAACCGGCGTAAATGACACCGTGACTGCGGCTGCGCCGGCCACCTTCAAGTTTTGAGCGATCTCGGGGGTGTGGCGATGCGTACCGCCTACGGCATATGCCGAAGCCGAACCCATCATTTCGCTCGCTAAAAGGTTAACCTTAAGGCTCTTCCCTGCACCCGACGGCCCGACCGCGAGTACCGCGACGATGTCCTCCGCCTCGATAAGAGATGAGCGGATGCCGGGAGCCAGAGCCAACGTAATCGCCGTCACGTTGCAGCCGGGCACCGCAATCCGCTTCGAACCGGCGAGTGCTTGCCGTTGCGTTCCTCCGGCGGCATGCAGAAGTTCGGGCATACCGTAATCCCAGGCACCGTAGAACTCGCCACCGTAGAAGGCTGCCCAGTCATCTTCACTGGTGAGGCGGTGGTCTGCGCCGCAGTCGACGACCAGAGTGTCGGCGCTGAGCTCAGCCGTTAGCGCCCCCGACTTGCCGTGTGGCAATGCGAAGAAAACGACATCGTGACCGGCGAGCACTTCAGGCTCGGTCGGCTGAAAAACAAGGTGTGAGAGTGACCGCAAGTGCGGCTGCACATCGATGAGACGCTGACCGGCGTTGCTAAACGCGGTCACAGTCGTGACATCGAACTCAGGATGGGTGGACAACAGGCGAAGAAGCTCGCCACCGGCATAACCGCTGGCGCCGGCCACAGCGACCGAAATTGACATGGATTTACCTTTAGTGGGGTTCGGAAACGAGAACACTTGCGGCGGCGTTTCACACGACCTCGTGGGTCATGGCAAAACTCCGCCTATCGTCGCTCGTCAGCCCCGCGCAGTACCGGCGAAGACGGCGCGACAAAGCGCAGCGAGAGTCGCTGGCAGCAGGCGCGGAGGTCGGTCACATTTCTAGCGTAGTGCCCCCAACGGGCGGCAAGCTAATCGACAAACACACAAAGCCGGTCGCCACCGCAATGGTGACGACCGGCTTTCGGCGTTTCTAGGTTTTTCTACTCGCGCAGTTCAGCTCCGACCCGCTCACCAGCGAGAGCGACGGCAGTGTTCTTCGCGTCGGTGGCTTCGACCTGCGTGAGCGTGCGATCCGGGGCGCGGAAGCGCAGAGCAAACGTCAGCGACTTGTGCGTTTCGGGGATGCCCGTGCCGCGGTAGTCGTCAACGAGGCGCACCTGTTCCAGAAGCTCGCCGGCCCCCTCGCGGATGAGAGCCAAGAGCTCTCCGGCCTGAACCTCGGTCGGCACCACCAGAGAAAGATCCTGGGTTGCCGCCGGGTAGGAGACAATTGGCGTCGCTGCGACATCCTCTGCCGCATGCTGAATCAGCACGGTGAGGTCGAGTTCAAGCACCGCAACGACACGAGGCAGGTCGAGCTCCTGAGCGAGTGCGGGAAGCAGTTCACCGGCGTAGCCCACGGTCTTGTCACCCACGCGAAGTTCCGCGGTGCGGCCAGGGTGCATTGAGTGATGGCTGCCCGTGACAATGTCGATCTCCACCGAGAGCGTCGCCGCCACGTGCTGAACAGTTGCTAGAGCATCCGCGAGTCCACGGGAGACGGGCTGCTGGCCCGGTTGACGCGTCACGGCATCGCCAAGGAACAGCGCGGCGACGTGCCACGGCTGGTCCGGGACGCTCGAGCGAAGGTCCGCGAGATCAGCGTCGCTCGGCAGCTCGTAACCGAGAGGCAACGAGGCACTGCCGTAGCTACGGCCAGCTTCGGGCAGGAACACTGTTCCGACCTCGAAGAGCGCCAAGTCGGTCAGCCCACGAGACACGTTGCGGTGGGCGATCGCCGCGAGGCCCGGGATCAACGAGCGACGCATCGTGGCGGCATCCGGATCCAGAGCGTTAGCGAGCTTAATGGTTGTCGCTCCCCCCGTCTCAGACGAGCCAAAGAGGTCGTTCGAGTGCTGGGAGATGAACGGGTAGGCCAACACCTCGGTGAGACCGGATGCGGCAAGGCTGTTCGAGACAGTGCGTCGCAGTCGCTGCGCGCGCGTCAGCCCGCGGCCCGGAGGCGCAATCGGAAGCACGGCAGGAATGCGGTCGTAGCCCACGATGCGGGCGACTTCTTCCACAAGCGTGGTCTTGTCGCCGAGGTCGGGGCGCCAGCTGGGCGGTGTGACACTCCAGCCGGTGTCGGTTGATTCGACCGTTGCGCCGATCGCCTGCAGCGAATCAGTGATCTCGTCAGCGGAGTAGTGCACGCCGATGAGGCCCTGAGCGTAGCCCTCGGGAAGGTCAACGGCATCCGCGACGTGATCGGCCAGCAGGTCGCTGCCGAGCTCGTCAACGGTTCCGCCACCCAACTCGACCAGCAATTCAACAACGCGCGCCGCTGCGGCCGGAGCCACTAATGGGTCGACACCGCGCTCGAAGCGACGCGATGCTTCGCTGCCGAGCTTGTGACGACGAGCAGTGCGCGCGATCGAAATAGGCTCGAAGTTTGCCGCTTCAATAAGCACGTTGGCGGAGGCATCCGTAATCTCGGTGCTGGCACCGCCCATGACACCAGCGAGGCCGATCGGGCCCGACTCATCGGTGATCAGCAAGTCTTCGGGGTTGAGAGTGCGCGCCTTGTCGTCGAGCGTCGTGAGGGTCTCCCCTGCGTGAGCGCGACGAACCGTGAGGCCACCGGCTACACGATCGAGGTCGTATGCGTGAATCGGCTGCCCGAGCTCGAGCATCACGTAGTTCGTGATGTCGACCGTGAGTGAGATCGAGCGGATGCCGGCCAGGGTCAACCGCGTAATCATCCAGGTAGGCGTCGGCTTGGTGACATCCACGTTCCGTACGACACGCGTGACGAACGCACGCACCCCGGAGCGCCCACGGATGGGCTCGCTATCAGCGATAACAACGGGGAAACCGCTGGCCTCAGTGAGGGTCGGGGCGTCCGCAGGATCGGTGAACGTCGCACCCGTCGAGAGTGCGTATTCGCGCGCGACGCCGCGCAGCGACATGGCGTAGCCGCGGTCGGGCGTGACGTTGATCTCTACGGCGAAGTCA
This sequence comes from Salinibacterium sp. SWN1162, assembly GCF_015864675.1. Taxonomy (NCBI): domain Bacteria; kingdom Bacillati; phylum Actinomycetota; class Actinomycetes; order Micrococcales; family Microbacteriaceae; genus Salinibacterium; species Salinibacterium sp. SWN1162. Next base: position 237,745 of record NZ_JADYWT010000004.1, on the reverse strand, counting down.
TCGAGACCGAGCAGCTCGATTGCGCTCGTTCCGACCTCGGGGTCGAGACCCAACGAAGACAGTACGAGGATGCCGTCGTGCTCGTCTCCGAGACCGAGCTCACGAGTAGACGCGATCATTCCATCGGAGACGTGACCATAGGTCTTGCGTGCGGCAATGGGGAACGGGCCGGGAAGAACCGAACCGGGCAACGTGACCACGACCTTGTCACCGACCACGAAGTTGTGGGCACCGCAGACGATGCCGCGAGGCTCGGCTTCGCCAACATCGACCTGGCACCAGTTGATGGTCTTGCCATTGGACTGGGGTTCGCCAACGAACTCAAGAACCTGGCCGACCACGACCGGGCCGGAGATATCGAAGTCGTGAACGTCTTCTTCTTCAAAGCCGACCTTAACGAGGGCTGCGTGGACTTGTTCGTGGGTAATGTCTGCGGGGATCTCAACGAATTCCCGCAACCAACTCATGGGAATTTTCATCAGACCACCATTCCGAACTGCTGGGAGAAGCGAACATCGCCCTCGACCATGTCGCGCATGTCATTCATTTCATTGCGGAACTGGAGCGTGCGCTCAATTCCCATACCGAACGCAAAGCCCTGGTACTCCTCGGGGTCAATGCCGGCAGCACGCAATACGTTCGGGTTGACCATGCCGCAGCCGCCCCACTCCACCCAGCGTGCGCCACCCTTGGCGTTCGGCTGCCAGACATCCATTTCAGCGCTGGGCTCCGTGAAGGGGAAGTAGTTGGGGCGCAGACGAATCTGGGCGCCCTCGCCGAACATGGCGCGAGCGAGATGCTCGAGCGTGCCGCGGAGGTGCGCCATCGTGAGGCCCTTGTCGATCGCGATGCCTTCCAGTTGGTGGAAGACGGGCGTGTGCGTGGCATCGAGCTCGTCAGTGCGGAACACGCGACCGGGCGCTACGACGTACACCGGCAGTGTGCGCTCGAGCAGCGAGCGGATCTGAACCGGGCTCGTGTGCGTGCGCAGCAGCAAGTGCGAATCGACGGGGTCGATGAAGAAGGTGTCTTGCATCGCCCGCGCGGGGTGGTCTTCGTCGAAGTTGAGCGCGTCGAAGTTGAACCACTCGTTTTCGAGTTCGGGGCCTTCGGCGACCTCCCACCCCATCCCGACAAAGATGTCACTCATGTGTTCCATGAGCAGGCTCAGCGGATGCCGGGCACCCTTAACGTAGCGAGTGGCGACGGCCGTGACATCCACAGCCTCTGCCGCAAGCTTGGCCTGCTCTTCAGCGACGGCCAGCTCTGCCTCGCGAGCGCTAAACGCGCCGTTGACGCGGCCGCGTGCGGCACCGATGAGCTTGCCGGTGGCAGCTCGGTCGGCGGGCGCCACGTTCTTCATCTGAGCGTTGAGCGCCGCCAATGGCGACCCCTCGGCAAGATGGGCGCCGCGCACCGTTTTGAGGTCGGCCATTGTCGCGGCGGATTCGATGGCAGCAAGAGCTGCTTCGACCGCTGCGGTTACCGCTGGTTCTGTGATCGGGGTGGGTTCAGACACAAGAATTGAGTTTAGCGGACACCGCTGTCGCGGGCCGCCCCTCAATCAGCTCTAAAACCCTTAATTGCCCGCTTCGCCATACTGGCGACTTCCGCGCGGCGGCATCGTGATGGCACGCGTGCCGTCGATTCCCGGCTGCTTGGGTGTGTTGGGAGTGGTCTCGCCATCCTTCGGCCCGCTCTTCTTCGCAATGTAGCGCGCGATGTACGAGAGGCTCACGTTCATGACGAGGTAAATGACCAGACCGATGGCGAACAGCGTGAAGACGTAGCGGCTGCCGTAGAAGTTCTGGAGCTCCTTGATCGTGCGGGAGAGCTCCGGGTAGGCAACCACGTAGGCAAGCGATGTGTCCTTTAGCAGAACCACGAGTTGCGCCAGGATGATTGGCAACATCTGACGGAAAGCCTGCGGAAACTCGATGATGAACCGAGTCTGCAGCGAGGTGAGCCCGATTGACAGACCGCCTTCGCGTTGCCCCTTGGGTAGAGAACTGATGCCGGCTCGCAACGCTTCACCGATGATCGCACCATTGTAAATCGCGAGACCGAGTACACCGGCCCAGTAGCCACCGGTCGAGAACATCAGGAACACGAAGAAGATGAGGAGCAACAGCGGCATGCCGCGGAAGATCTCGAGAGCGATCGACGTGGGGATCCGAATCCATTTGGATGCTGCGGTGCGTCCAAAGGAGAACAAGATTCCGATGATGATCGCGAGCACTGCCGCCACTCCCGCCATACGGAGAGTGTTGACCACACCGCGGCCAAAAGCGCCCCAGATTTCGGGGTCGGAGAGGATGTCGGTTCGCGACGGGTCGAAAAGCCCGGGCTGTTCGGCGCCGTTAGCACTGACGCGAGGAGCCGCGAGGATGAAGTAGACCCAGACGATGAGCCCGATAATCAGAACGGCACCGACAACAGATGCGATGGCCGAGTTGCGCCGGGTCTTAGGGCCGGGGGCGTCGTACAGTACGCTCGCGCTCATCGCAGCACCATAACCTTCTTCTCGATCGCTCCGGCTATCAGCCCAAGCGGAATAGTGATTGCCAAGTACAGCGCAGCGGCGTAAACGAGGGTAAGAAGCACGAGGTCGCCGTGGTCACGCGACGCGGCTCCCGTTGCTTTGAACAGCTCGTTCACGAAGAACGCTCCGGCCACCGAAGTGTTTTTGGTCAACGCGATGAATACGTTGATGAGTGGCGGAACCACCATGCGGCTGGCCTGCGGAAGAATCACGAGACCAACTGTCTGGGTGAATCCCATACCGATGCTGCGCGCGGCTTCGGCCTGGCCCACGGGAACTCCGTTGAATCCGGAACGCACCGCTTCCGCTACGAATGGCGAGGTGTACAGCGTAAGGCCAAGCGCGGCTAGCAAGAAGTAGTCGAGATCCACGCCAAGAATGGGAAGAACAAACGCGCAGAAGAAGAGGACAAGCAGCAACGGGATGTTACGCAGAATTTCCGTGTAGACGGTCGCAAAAATGCGCAAAGACGGAACCGGCGAAATACGCATCGCCGCGATAAGAACCCCGAGAATGAACGCCCCGACGCCCGCAATGCCCAGAAGGGCCAGCGTCAGAAGAAAGCCCTGCATGTAGAGCGGCGTTATATCGACAAGGGCGTCGATCGCGTTAGTGATGACGTCCATCCGGGCCTCCTGGAATGTAAAAGAAAAGAACGTGGAAGGTGCTCGCTCGCGCTAAACGCGAGCGAGCACCGAGCACACTAGTTGCTGTAGCGGTCTACAGCCGGCGGGGTCGGAAGCTTGAGGACCTGACCTGCAGTGTCGTTCCACGCGGCGTCCCACGAACCGTCAGAGTACGAAGTCTCGAGAACATCGTTGATGTAGTCGCGGAACGCGTCATCGTCGAGGCCGAGACCGATGCCGTAAGGCTCTTCGGTGAACGGGTTGCTGAGAACTTCGAACTCGCCAGCGTTCTGGTCGGCGAGTCCAGCCAAGATCACGTTGTCAGTAGTGACAGCGATAACCTTGCCGCTACGAAGCGGCTCGAGGCAAGCGGAGTAGGCGTCAGTGGTGATGAGGTTGACGTCGTACTCAGCGATGTTCTTCTCTGAGGTCGAACCGGCAACGCTGCAGACGTCCTTGCCTGCGAGGTCCTCGGGGCCAGTGATGCCCTCGGGGTTACCTGCGAGAACGAGGATGTCCTGACCAGCGTTGTAGTAAGGACCAGCGAAGGAAATAACTTCCTTGCGAGTGTCGTTGATCGTGTAGGTCGCGATAACGATGTCTACGTCACCGTTCTGGATGAACGTCTCGCGGTTAGCGGAAACAGTTTCTTTCCACTCGATGTTGTCTTCACTAATGCCGAGCGAAGCGGCAATGATCTTGCCAATTTCGACGTCGAAGCCAACGGGGTCGCCCGACGGTCCCTTAAGACCGAACAGCGGCTGGTCAAACTTGGTGCCGATGGTGATCTTTCCGGCCTCAGCGAGGTCAGCCATCGTGGTGCCTGCTTCGAAGTCAGGAACAACCATGTCGGTGTCATCGGTAGTAGACGAAGTGTCTGCTGCACATGCGCCGAGGCCAAGAAGACCTACGACGGCGATGGCAGAAATCATCAGACCTTTTTTGAGTCTCATGTTTTTCTCCTTGCTGCTGTGAGGATTACCCGCTGAGTTAGTGGGTAAGGATTTTCGAGAGGAAGTCTTGCGCTCTCGGAGATTGAGGGTTGGTGAAGAATTGCTCGGGTTCGGCTTCTTCAACGATTTCGCCATCCGCCATGAAAATCACGCGGTCAGCCGCCTTGCGGGCGAAGCCCATTTCGTGGGTGACCACGAGCATGGTCATGCCGTCTTTTGCCAGCTGCACCATGACATCCAGAACCTCATTGATCATCTCGGGGTCGAGAGCCGAGGTGGGCTCGTCGAGAAGGATGATCTTCGGGTCCATGGCGAGAGAGCGCGCAATAGCGACGCGCTGTTGCTGGCCACCAGAAAGTTGAGCCGGCATCTTGGATGCTTGGTTGCCGATACCGACGCGATCGAGTAACTCCATCGCGTTCTTATCGGCCTCGGCCTTGGAGAGCTTGCGCACGCGGCGCGGACCGAGGGTGACGTTCTCAAGAATCGTCTTGTGGGCGAAGAGATTGAACGACTGGAAGACCATGCCGACGTCTGCACGCAGCTTGGCTAGGCCGGAGCCCTCTTCAGGAAGCAGCTTGCCATCAATAGTGATGGTGCCGTCATCGATGGTCTCAAGCCGGTTAATCGCACGACAGAGCGTGGACTTACCTGAACCACTCGGCCCAATAACGACAACTACCTCACCACGTTTAATGGTGGTGGAGATGTCTTTGAGCACGTGAAGCTCACCGTAATGTTTGTTGACATGGTCGATTACGACCAGAGGTTCACCGCTCTGTGCTGCCATACAGAAAGATAATCACATGCGTTCAACCACGGTCAATCGGCGCGCCTAGTCGTAACACGCTCGTGACACGAATCAGAGACTACGTTGCGCGAATGCACTCTCGTAGAGGCAGACGGATGCTGCAGTTGCAAGGTTCATCGACTCCGCGTGCCCGTAAATTGGCACCGAAATCACCCAATCCGCAAGCACATAGTGTTCATCGGTGAGACCGCGAGCTTCATTGCCGAAGAGCCACGCTGATGGGTGATCGAGAACGCCCTCATTGCGCGCAGCCAAGAGATCGCCGCCCTTGATGTCGGCGGCCAAAATACGCAGGCCTTCACCTTTGACACGTTCAAGCACTTCTTCGAGCTCCGCCCCCACAGCGACAGGCACGTGGAAGAGCGATCCCGTGGTGGCGCGAACAACCTTGGGATTGTAGAGATCAACGCTGCGGCCAGTCAGGATGACTGCGTCAGCACCAGCGGCATCCGCGGCTCGGATGATCGTGCCAGCGTTACCAGGATCGCGAACCTCCTCGAGGATCGCGATGAGCTTGGGGCCATCCGCCAGGATGTCTTTCAACGATGTGGGGAATTGACGGCACACCGCGAGCACGCCCTGAGGCGTAACGGTGTCGGCCATGGTCTCGAGCACCTGCTCCGATACAAACTCAATCTCAACCCCCGCTTCCTCGGCGGCGCGAGCGATACCGCTGTGGCGCTCAAGGGCGGTGGGAGTGGCGTACAGCTCTACCAGGAGATCCGGGCGAAACTCGAGCGCTTCGGAAACCGACTGCGGACCCTCTAAGAGAAAAAGCCCAGTCTCAGACCGGGCGCTCTTCTTAGCGAGTTTGGCTACTGCTCGTACGCGTGGAGAACGCGGGTTATCAATCACGCGTTAACCCTAAGCTTGCAGCCCCGTTAAACGGCTATCGGCACGCTGCGGGGACCAGATTGGCCTCTACAGCGTGCCGATTGCACGAATAGTTGTGCGGCTAGTTACGCAGCCGAACGGGGCGCCGACGTGTCAGCGGGCAGTGCAGCCTTAGCGGTTGCAACCAGCGACGCGAACGTGGCGGGCTCGGTGACGGCGAGGTCAGCGAGGATACGACGGTCAACCTGAACTCCGGCCAGGTTCAAGCCCTGGATGAGACGGTTGTAGGTCAGTCCGTTGGCACGCGAAGCAGCGTTGATGCGCTGGATCCACAGGCGACGGAATTCACCCTTGCGGGCACGACGGTCGCGGTACGCGTAGACGAGCGAGTGAGTGACCTGCTCCTTGGCCTTACGGTACAGACGCGAACGCTGTCCGCGGTAACCCTTTGCGCGCTCGAGGATAACCCGGCGCTTCTTGTGAGCGTTTACCGCCCTTTTAACTCTTGCCATGATGTATTTCCTAAACCCTTACTTACCGAGAAGCTTCTTGATTGTCTTGGCGTCCTGCGGTGCAACAACCTGATCCTGGTTCAGCGCGCGCTTGCGCTTGCTGCTCTTGACCTCGAGGTTGTGTCGCATACCAGCCTGCTGCTTCATGACCTTGCCGCTACCGGTGACCTTGAAACGCTTCTTGGTGCCTGAGTGCGTCTTCTGCTTAGGCATCTTTCTCCTCTTTCTCTGGAACTTCTGCCTCACGAGGCTTTTTGTTAGCGACCTTGCGGGCCTCGGCTTCAGCCTTAGCTGTTGCCTTGGTCTTGTGTGGGCCAATGATCATGACCATGTTGCGGCCGTCAATGGTCGGAGTCGATTCGATTGCTCCGAACTCGGACACATCTTCGGCAAACTTCTGGAGCAAACGGACGCCCTGATCAGGACGTGACTGCTCACGACCACGGAACAAGATCATTGCTTTGACCTTGTCGCCGCCTGAAAGGAAACCTTCGGCACGTTTGCGCTTGGTTTCGTAGTCGTGCTTGTCGATCTTCAGACGGAAACGAACCTCTTTGAGGATCGTGTTCGTCTGATTACGACGAGCTTCTTTCGCCTTCTGCGCCTCTTCGTACTTGAACTTGCCGTAATCCATGATCTTGGCAACGGGAGGCTTGGAGCTGGGAGCAACCTCGACCAAATCAAGATCTGCCTCTTGGGCGAGTCTGAGGGCGACGTCGATAGCGACGACACCGACTTGTTCGCCACCGGGTCCGACAAGACGGACCTCAGGGACTCGGATTCGGTCGTTGGTACGGGGATCGCTGATGCGTGTTCTCCTTAGTTTTCGTGGTGCGTTGCGTAAACGCAGAGCGTTTCACAAACACAGTGTGGCGGATGCCATGGCACGAAAGAGGTTCGTCACGCAGCAATGCTGCATCACCCTTTAAAGCTGCTCAGCCGACATCCGGAACAATTTGCACAGTCAGAAATCTGATCATGCGTACTGCACCGCCAGCGGACTGTGCGGGGTGTAACTACCCGGTAACCTTGTATGCGGTTGACAGGTGGGAGAATCTCCACTTTCGTATCCGGGGCGAGCCCCGGGCCTGCATAAGGATAGCAGAGCGAACCCCAATTAGCGAAGGACATCATGAGCGAGCCCACCAATGAGGATTACAACGAACTTCGCGACATCTCAGAAGTACCCGCAGTTGAGGTAATCAATACGGTCGCGGTACACATGCTCAGCGCCGCCGCCGTAAAACTGGGCCTCTCAGACGGACCACACGCTGAGGCTGAAAAAGACCTCGACGAAGCGCGCAAGCTCATCAACGCTCTCGCCGGCTTTGTGACCGCTGCGGCTCCAGAGATCGGAAACCACCACGCTCGTCCACTTCGTGACGGTCTGCGTTCGGTGCAGCTCGCGTTCCGCGAGGCATCACGCTTCCCTGACGCTCCCGGCCAGGGGCCCGGCGAGAAGTACACCGGTCCCGTTAACTAGCCATGCTCGCCCGGTGGCTCTCGGGCCGCTGGGCGAGTCAGCGTGATTGCCATCAGCTAGATTGCTCGCCGACTCGGTTATCGGCGGGGGCGCAGCGCTACTCAGCTGCGGGAGCCCGCACGACTTGAATCGCAAGCGAGTCGACTGATTCTGCGATGAGCTCGGACGAGCTCCAGCTCGTGCGAAGACGTTCCATGATGCCGTCGAGAGCCTCGCGATCAAGTCCCTCTCGCATAGCGATCTGCACGACCAATTCAGGGCCCTGAAGGCGGGCTCCGGGGTCCCCCGCAAGAAGCTGAACATCGACGACGTCGACTTCCTCAGCAGCAGATGCCGCAAACTCGTCCCGCACGTCTGTACGCAAGAAGCTCGGTGTCCACTCGACTGACTGAGCAATTGCCCAGACAGCCGGACGACGGATGATGAACTCGCTATCACTCAGCGGGTCGATGATCACGAGGTCAGTGTTTTCGCTCGCGGCCGCCAGCGCGACGCGGGTGCCCGCCGCCGGCACCGGCCGAGCATCCGGGTTCCACGTCTTCATCGCATCGACGGAACTAAATACCGGCAACACAGCGCGGCCATCGGGCCCGGTGACCGTCACGATCGACAGCTCTTGAGTCTTATCGACCGTGAGACCCTCGGTCGTTGTGCCGGTCTCCCCCGCCTTGGCGAGGAGCGGGATCAACAGACGCGAGGTACGTACTTGATCGACGACTTCGGTCTCGGTGGCGTCGCCGGCATGAAAGCGAGTGATCGCGGCCATGAGCTCTTCGGGGGCGCGGCCGTCGTCATCCGGAGCGGGATTGGGCTCGAACGAGCGTCCTGCCCAAGGCACACCGGCAGAGTCCGTTGCGTTCGATTCCGCTGTCATGGTTAGTGCGAGGAGACGTCGAGCGCTTCAGCGAGCGTGAATGACTTGGCGTAGAGCGCCTTACCAATAATGGCTCCCTCGAGTCCCTGAGGAACGAGTTCACGCAGTTCGATGAGGTCGTCCAAGCTCGACACACCACCCGAAGCGATAACCGGGCGATGCGTGCGGTCCATGACCTGGCGAAGAAGTTCGAGATTCGGTCCCTGGAGAGTGCCGTCTTTTGTGACGTCAGTGACGACGTAGCGGCAGCATCCGGCGGACTCGAGGCGGTCGAGCACCGTCCAGATGTCGCCACCCTCTTGCGTCCAACCGCGGGCAGCGAGCGTCGTGCCCCGCACGTCGAGACCTACAGCGATTGCCTCGCCATATTCGGCGATGACGTGAGCTGCCCACTCGGGGTTCTCCAACGCAGCCGTACCAAGGTTGATGCGCTTGGCACCGGTGGCGAGAGCAGCTTCAAGCGATTCGTCGTCGCGAATGCCGCCCGACAGTTCGATGTTGACGCGCTTGGGCGTGGACTTGATGACCTTCTTGATCATCGCGTGGTTGTTGCCTCGGCCGAAAGCGGCGTCGAGGTCAACGAGGTGAATCCACTCGGCGCCCTGATCGACCCAGTCGTGGGCCGCAGCGCACGGGTCACCGTAGCTCTTCTCCGTGCCGGCTTCGCCCTGCGTCAGACGCACAGCCTTACCGTCGGCTACATCCACTGCGGGAAGCAGGGTAAGACCGGGGGTTTTGTTGAACTCGCTCATAGATACGCTCTCTCAAGACCTGACCGCGGAACGCCGCGCACAAGCATCCGATACTAGTGCACGCCGAACAACCGCAAAATCAGAGTGTCTTCAACCAGTTGCTTAGAAGGGTGATTCCGGCGTGGCCGGACTTTTCGGGATGGAATTGAGTCGCCGTGAGCGGCCCGTTCTCGACCGCGGCCAAGAAGCGTCCTCCGTGGTCAGCCCAGGTGAGTTTTGGCTGCGGAAATGGTGGCTGAACGTCAAGTGTCCACTGCTGAGCAGCGTACGAGTGAACGAAATAGAAACGCTCGTCTCGAACGGAATCGAATAACGACGTGTCGTGAGGAGTCTCGACGGTATTCCACCCCATATGTGGCAAAACCGGCGCGGGTAACTTTTCTACAACACCCGGCCACTCATCGAGCCCCTCGGTCTGCACACCGTGTTCGTTGCCTGAGGCGAAAAGCACCTGCATGCCAACACAGATACCCAGGACGGGCCGGCTACCCGTCAGGCGCTTCTCGATGATCGCACCACCCCGAACCGACTCAAGAGCCGACATGACGGCAGCGAAAGCCCCGACGCCGGGCACCAGAAGACCGTCTGCCGCTTCAGCAACCGACCGATCTGCGCTCAACCTGACGTTCGCGCCGGCGGCCTCGAGTGCTTTCGCCGCCGAGTGAACGTTTCCGGAACCGTAATCGAGAATGACAACAGAGGGAGTAGCCACTCTAGAGCGCACCCTTCGTGGAAGGGATGCCAGTGACACGAGCATCCGGCTCAACTGCGGCGCGCATCGCGCGCGCGAAGGCCTTGAACTCTGCTTCAGCAATGTGGTGCGGATCCCGGCCGCCCAAAACAGTGACGTGAACCGTGATGCCCGCGTTGTAGCTGATCGCCTCAAAGACGTGCCGAACCATCGAACCAGTGAAGTGACCACCGATGAGGTGCATCTCAAAGCCGGCAGGCTCGCCGGTGTGCACAAGGTACGGGCGACCGGATACGTCGACGACTGCACGCACGAGAGCTTCGTCAAGAGGCACGAGGGCGTCTCCATACCGAGAGATCCCTGCCTTGCTCCCCAGAGCCTGCTTGATCGCGAGCCCCAAGGCGATACCGATGTCTTCCACCGTGTGGTGAACGTCGATGTGCGTGTCTCCGCTTGCCTTGACGGTGAGGTCGATCAGCGAGTGCTTAGAGAACGCCGTCAGCATGTGGTCGTAGAAAGGAACCGAAGTCTCAATGGATGAGGTGCCAGTGCCGTCGAGGTTGATCGAAAGTTCGATGCTCGACTCGCTAGTTTCGCGCTTAATCGTCGCGGTGCGATCTGAAGTCATTACTCAACCCTACCCAGCGCTTGAAGGTCAGCCATCGCATCGAGGAACGCCGTTGTTTCTTCGGCAGTTCCGGCAGTCACACGCAAGTGGTGCGGGATGCCCACATCGCGAATCAAAATGTCTTGAATGAGAAGCTTGTGGAATAGCGCCTGCGGGTCGTCAACTCCCCCGAACAGCACGAAGTTTGCCTCGCTGGGCACTGGCGTGAAGCCCAGAGCCGACAGCCCGGCGCTCATTCGGTCACGCTGAGTCTTGATCTCGTCGACCATCGCAAGCATCTCCGGTGCGTGGGCTAGCGCCGCTACGGCAGCCGCTTGAGTGAGCGCCGACAAGTGATACGGCAATCGCACTAGGCGAAGCGCATCGGAAATGGCCGGGTCTGCTGCGAGGTAACCCACGCGGGCACCCGCAAATGCGAAGGCCTTGCTCATGGTGCGAGACACGATGAGTCGTGGTCTGCCCTCGAGCAGTATGAGTGCAGATTCCCGGTCGGAAAATTCAGCGTAGGCCTCATCGACAAGAACGATGCCATCGGTGGCGTCATAGGCCGCAGCAATGGTGTCGTTGCTCACAGGGGTACCGGTGGGGTTGTTGGGCGAGCACAAGAACACGACGTCTGGGTTGTGTTCTGTGATCGCCGCAATCACACTCTGTGGCGTGATGTCATAGCCCGGATCGCGCGGCGCGGTGACCCATTCGGTTCCGGTACCCGAGGCGATGATCGAGTGCATCGAATACGTCGGGGGGAACCCGAGGACGCGACGCCCAGGGCCACCGAAGGCCTGCAGCGTTTGTTGCAGAACTTCGTTGGAGCCATTGGCGGCCCAGATGTTGTCGGCAGTGAGGCCGTGACCGAGGTATCCGGCTAGGGACTCGCGCAGTTCGGTGAACTCACGGTCCGGGTAGCGGTTTGCATTCATCACCGCTGCCGCCAGAGCCATCACGATGTCAGTCGCGACCGCTTCTGGAATCGGATGCGTGTTCTCGTTGACATTGAGCTGAATACGCACGGGATCAGTCGGCGCACCGTACGGCTTGAGACCACGGAGGTCGTCACGAATGGGGAGATCAGAAAGCGAAGTCACTCATCAATGCTAGAGGAAGGCGGATCGCCCTGGAGCCGCACGGCTGTTGATCGGCACCGAGCGGTGAACCCTTCGTCAGCGCACGCGAAACCTACTCTTGCTAGCGGGAGAAGGTCGCTGGAATAGCGATCTCTTGACCAGCGAAGATGTCGGCCGACGGAAGCTGATTGAGCTTCACAAGCTGAGCAACCGCGTCGCGGGGATCCTGCTCTGGAGCGTGCTGCTCAGCAATGTTCCAGAGTGACTGCCCTGCTGCCACGTCGACGTACACGAAAGCAGTGTCATCCGCGTCGAGCGTTGCTTCGGCCCCTCCACCGTCGAGGGAGAGAAGGAGTGCCGCAATGACAAATGGAGCGGCTGCAAGAGCCGTGAATACGATGCGACCGCGCCGAGTAAGGCGAAGACGTGGTGCGGACTGACGTGCACGGACGACCGCGTTAGGTGCAATCACTGCAGTAGACATCATTCACTCCTCTAAGGGTTATCGCACCCGACTCTCGGCCGGGAGAGCCGGGTGCGAAGCTGTGTTCCGAACATACATTCGAATAATTCGAATATCAAGTACATTTTCGAAGAAACCACCGACATTTGTTTCAGACACTCGAACAAATGTTTGGTTTTGGCTTCTCCTGCGGATAAAGTTTCGAATGAGCCACTGACATTGGAATCGTCACTGGCAGAAAATGAGGACTCGTGACTGACGCAACAGCCCGCCAAGACGACGCTTCCGAGCGCGGAACGCGGCGGCGAACAAGCCTGAGCGCCAAGCAGCAGGCGATCCTCGAAATGATCCAGCGCTCGGTCGCGACTCAGGGATATCCGCCGAGCATGCGTGAGATTGGTGACGCCGTCGGCCTCTCCTCGCTGTCCAGCGTGACTCACCAGCTCAACCAGCTTGAGCTGAGCGGCTACGTTCGCCGCGACCCCAATCGCCCCCGTGCGATTGAAGTACTGATTGACGTGCCGAGTGCTGTTGACGAATCCAGCACCATTAGCCCGTCAATGGGTGACGCAGCGATGGTCCCCCTGGTGGGTCGCATCGCCGCTGGTATCCCCATCACCGCGGAGCAACACGTAGAAGAGGTCTTCCCACTCCCCCGTCAGCTCGTCGGCAAGGGCGAGCTTTTCATGCTCAAGGTCGTCGGAGATTCCATGATCGACGCAGCGATTTGCGACGGCGACTGGGTAGTGGTGCGCCAGCAACAAACTGCGGAGAACGGCGACATCGTGGCAGCAATGCTCGACGAAGAAGCCACCGTCAAGGTGTTCCGCCAGCGAGACGGCCACACGTGGTTGCTCCCCCGCAACTCCAACTTCGAACCGATTCTCGGCGATTACGCCCAGGTTCTCGGCAAAGTCGTTACGGTACTGCGCGCACTCTAAGCGCTGACCAAGTCGGTGTAGCCCCGTGTGATCGGGGCTACACCGCGGCAAGCTACTTCACCTCAGCGGTGACGAACTCTTCGATCTCCGGCACGCGCGCGGGGTGCACGAGTGCCGTCACCAGCGTTCCGTCCTCGCGATAGTCCGTCGAGATTACTCGCCCCTGCACGTGCAGACGAGAAATGACCTCTCCGCGGTCGTAGGGCACGAGTAGCGTTACCTCAATCTCAGGCTTCGGCAGTAGATCCGCGATGCGCGCATTGAGCTCGTCAATGCCCTCACCGGAGCGCGCCGACACAAAGATGCCCGTCGGTTCAAGGCCACGGATCACCAAACGCTGGTCATCATCCGCAAGATCGCTCTTGTTGAAGACGACAATCTCTGGAATGTCGCGGGCACCCAACTCACCAATTACGTCGCGCACGGTAGCAAGTTGCGCGCCAGGATCGGGATGCGAGGCGTCGACGACGTGCACGATCACGTCGGCCTGTCCCACTTCCTCCAGCGTCGAACGGAACGCCTCCACGAGTTGATGAGGCAAGTTTCGAACGAATCCGACGGTGTCACTCAGGGTGAACAGTCGCCCATCAGCGGTCGTCGACTTACGAACAGTGGCGTCCAGAGTTGCGAATAACGCGTTCTCGACGAGCACGCCGGCCTTAGTCATGCGGTTGAGCAAGCTCGATTTGCCCGCGTTCGTGTAGCCGGCGATTGCGACGCTCGGAACCTCGAAGCGGTCGCGGTTAGCCCGCTTAGCTTCGCGAGCCGGCGCGAAGCTCTTGATCTGCTTTCGCAGGCGAGACATGCGCGTGTGGATGTGTCGACGATCAAGTTCGATTTTTGTCTCACCCGGTCCGCGGCTACCCATACCGGCGCCAGCGCCACCGACCTGACCACCAGCCTGACGGGACATCGATTCACCCCAACCGCGCAGTCGGGGCAACAAGTATTCGAGCTGGGCAAGCTCGACTTGAGCCTTGCCCTCGCGGCTCGTAGCGTGCTGGCTGAAAATATCGAGGATGACGGCGGTGCGGTCGATCACCTTGACGCCGACAACATCTTCCAGCGCGCGCCGTTGACTTGGCGCGAGCTCAGTATCGGCAATCACGGTATCGGCGCCCGTCGCAGCTACGACGTCTTTCAGTTCTCGCGCTTTACCCTTGCCGAGATACGTACTCGGGTCGGGGTGCGTCCGGCGCTGCAGCAGGCCATCAAGCACCACAGCGCCCGCTGTCTCAGCAAGAGCAGAGAGTTCGCGGATGGAGTTTTCGGCATCCTGAAGATTGCCCTGGCCGTAGATGCCGATGAGAACTACGTTCTCAATACGCAATTGGCGATACTCAACTTCGGTGACGTCGTCAAGTTCGGTGGAGAGACCAGCGACGCGCTTGAGCGCGTGTCGATCGTCTCGATCAAACTGGTCGCCATCGCGGTCGGCTTCATAGTGGGCATCCGACTGCAACGCTTGCGCGCCGGAATTGCCGAGCCCCGCGGCTCCGAACCGCTTTACTGCGGCGTGATCTGAGCCCTCGCTCGCTAGAACACGGTCGACTGAACGCTCGGCGTCGTCGCCGTTATTGGCCTCGATACTGGTTTCTGTCGTGTTTCGCGTCATTTGGGTTAACCCTACTTGTCTAGTTTTCGGTAAGTTCTGTGCATGGCCAACGAGCATTACTTCTCGTCATCACCCGAGAGTGATCTCAAGTTGCGGACGATTCACGCGACCATTGCCGGTGTTGAGCGTGAACTTGTCACATCAAATGGGATCTTCAGCCCCGAACGCATCGACGCTGGAACGAAAGTTCTGCTGTCGAATGTGCCGGCGCCTCCACCCGGTGGAAACCTGCTTGACCTCGGTTGCGGCTGGGGACCGATGGCGCTCACCCTTGCCCTCGAGTCACCTCATGCAACGGTGTGGGCGGTGGACGTCAACGAGCGCGCACTGGATCTTGTGCGGGCTAACGCCGAAAAATTGTCCATATCTAATATTAACGCGGTTCTGCCCGCAGATGTTCCCGAAGACATAACATTTATGTCTATTTGGTCGAACCCGCCGATTCGCGTGGGCAAGAACGAACTCCACAACATTCTGCAGACGTGGCTGCCACGCCTCGAATATGATGCTGATGCCTGGCTCGTCGTACAAAAGAACCTCGGATCAGATTCCCTTCAGCGGTGGATGGAAGCGACCTTCCCCGCGAGCTTCACCTTCACTCGCGCTGCCACCAACAAGGGCTATCGCGTGTTGCGGGCGCGTCACCACGCCGATAACGACTAGTTCGCGCTCCGAGGCGGCGCTTAACCGAACGGTATCGGCTCATCGCTAGCGTGTCCAGGGTCGTGCTGAATCGCCCGCCCTGCACATCGAGAGGCTCTTCAACAGCCGCGTGAGGCCCGCTAAGCGAGTTCTAGCGTGCCCGTGAACACGAGCTCGGCCGGACCGCTCAACGAGACGTGCTCGCCGTCTTCGGTCGGGAACATTCGAACAACGACGGTGCCGCCAGGTACCGTGACACGCCATTGGTGGGGTGCGCTGCGTCCGGCATAGTGGCGGATAGCAAGCGCCGCCGCGACTGCACCCGTTCCGCACGACAACGTTTCGCCGCTGCCGCGCTCATGCACTCGCATCCGGATCGATCCAACGCCGTCTTTCACGAGCGGTTCGGCCGGCACAACGAATTCGACGTTGGCACCGTGCTCGGGTACGGGGTCGATGACGGGGATGAAGTTGAGGTCAACGCCGTCGAGCTCGGCTTCTTCGGCCAGAGCTACCACCACGTGGGGGTTACCGACGTTAATGCCGAGGCCGGGTCGCGCCACCTCGAGCTCCTTGGCGCGCACGAGCGGCTCGCCACCGTCGAGCCTCCAGCGCCCCATGTCAACCTGATAGCCGGCCATGTTCTTCTGCACGTCACGAACACCACTTCGCGTACCGATCGGCAGCGTATCGCCCGGCGCGAAATCGACGAGTCCTTCAGAAGCAAGGTATTCCGCATACACGCGGATGCCGTTGCCACACATTTCGGAGATGCTGCCGTCGGCATTGTGGTAATCCATGAACCACTCGGCATCGGCGTCTTCGGCAAGCGCCGCTGCTCCGGCCTCAAGGCTGCGGGAGCGCACAGCACGGATGACGCCGTCGGCACCGACCCCGAAACGACGGTCGCATATTGCCGCGACCTGTTGGGGAGTGAGAGTGATCTCGCCATCTGGGTCAGTGAAGAGAACGAAGTCGTTGCCAGTTCCCTGACCTTTGGTGAAGTTAAGCGTCGCCATGCGATCCATTCTCTCCCATCACAACCTCCAGAGCACGTTGCACGCGGTCGGGATCGTCGTAGGCCAACCAGTGGCATTGTTCGTATCGCTTGAACCAGCCCACTTGGCGGCGAGCATAACGGCGAGTGAGGGCCGCGGTTTGCTCGATAGCCTCGGCTTCGCTGAGCGTGCCATCGAGCTGCTCGATCGCTTGCGCATAGCCGATCGCGCGCGCCGCCGTGACGCCGAGGCCCTTGTCGCGAAGACCACGGACCTCGTCGAGCAGACCGGCATCCCACATCTGCTGCACCCGCCGGTTGAGCCGCGGCACAAGTTCGTCACGCGGAGCGGTGAGGCCAAAGATATGCGCCGGTGTCCAGAGCTTTGTCTCCTCGGGCAGGCCCGCGCCGAAAGGCTCCCCCGTGATCTCGATCACTTCGAGCGCTCGGACGATACGGCGGCCGTTGCTCGCGCCGATCGACTGCGCAGCGGCCGGGTCCATGGCTTGGAGCTTCTGAAAGAGAAGGCCGACGCCATCGCGCTCGAGTTCGGCTTCTAGCCGCGCCCGCACTTCGGGGTCCCGTGCGGGAAACTGAAAATCGTGGATGACGCTTGAGACGTAGAGTCCTGACCCGCCGACCATGATCGGTACCCGCCCCGCACTCTGAATCTGAGTAACGAGTTGTCGAGCGTCCACTTGATACTGAGCGACGCTGGCGTCGTCAGTGGGGTCAAGGACATCGAGCATGTGGTGCGGGACGCCGCGGCGATCTTCTAGCGGAAGCTTGGCTGTACCGATGTTCATACCGCGATACAGCTGCATCGCATCGGCGTTGATAATCTCAGCGGGAACACCGCGGCTCATCACAGCTTCGGCGATGTCGAGCGAAAGCTCGGACTTGCCTGTTCCTGTCGCGCCTACGACGACGACGAGGGATGGAGTGCTGCCGATACCCATCTGCGGATTAGCGCAGCGAGTCGCTGGGATCGTAGATTGGCGTCGTAGCGACGCGAATCGTGGGGAGACCCAGCGAGACGCGTGGTGCAGCGTCGCCCGCGGTCGCGGCGCTCGGGACTCCGCAGGATGCCGCCTCGGCACGATCCCACGCATCACCCGCGCGGGTGCGGCGGATGTCGAGCTGACCACCAGTGACCGTGTCTGCAACGAGGTGGAATGCTGCGGCTTCAGTGACTGTCACGGTGACGACGTCGCCCGGACGCGGAATCGCACTGCCTTCGGGCACGTTGAAATGGACGAGACGGGAGTCTTCGGCGCGGCCCGACAGTCGCGATGTCTCCGCCTGCTTCCGGCCCTCAGCGGCAGTGACCATAACTTTTAGCGTGCGGCCGATCTGCTTATCGTTCTCCTCACGGGAGATGCGATCTTGCAGGGCTGCGAGTCGCTCGAAACGCTCTTGCACTACCTCTTTAGGAATCTGATCGTCCATCGTCGCTGCCGGAGTGCCGGGACGAATCGAGTACTGGAACGTGTATGCGGAGGCGAACCGTGATTCTTCGACAACACGAAGGGTGTCTTGGAAATCCTCCTCCGTCTCGCCCGGGAAACCCACAATGATGTCGGTAGTGATGGCTGCATCCGGCATTTGGGCGCGAACCCGTTCGAGGATGCCCAAAAACTTGGTCGAACGGTAGCTGCGACGCATGGCCTTGAGGATGCGGTCGGAGCCGGACTGCAGCGGCATGTGCAGCTGAGGCATGACGTTCGGGGTCTCGGCCATCGCGTCGATCACGTCATCGGTGAATGCTGCCGGATGCGGGCTGGTGAATCGAACGCGCTCGAGGCCCTCAATCGAACCTGTCGCCCGAAGCAGCTTGCTGAACGCTTGCCGGTCACCGAACTCAACGCCGTAGGAGTTCACGTTTTGCCCGAGAAGGGTTACTTCGGTCGCGCCGTCATCAACCACCGCTTGCACTTCAGCGAGAATCTCGCCGGGCCGACGGTCTTTCTCCTTGCCCCGGAGAGTGGGAACGATGCAAAAAGTGCAGGTGTTGTTGCAGCCGACCGAGATGGAGACCCACGCGCTGTGAGTCGACTCCCGACGAGTCGGAAGCGTTGAGGGGAAGACGTCGAGAGATTCAAGAATCTCTAGTTGAGCTTCTTCGTTGTGACGCGCCCGCTCGAGGAGCGTGGGAAGAGACCCCATGTTGTGGGTACCGAACACGACATCGACCCAGGGCGCCTTTTCGAGGATGACACCCTGGTCTTTTTGAGCGAGGCAACCACCGACGGCAATTTGCATGCCTTCGTGTTCTTTCTTGACACTCGCGAGCATGCCGAGATTGCCGTAGAGCTTGTTGTCAGCATTTTCGCGAACAGCGCAGGTGTTGATAACGACGACGTCGGCTTGACCCTCAGTGGCGCGAATGTAGCCGGCAGCTTCGAGGGAGCCGCTGAGGCGCTCGGAGTCGTGCACATTCATCTGGCATCCATAGGTGCGCACTTCGTAGCTACGCGGGCTCGCCAGTTTCTCGTCAATCATGTGTTCCACCTTAAGCCTCCACAGGTGGGGAGCGTGACGAGGACTAGCGAAATGTGGGCCCGTTAGATGATCCGCCGGAGGCCAGAGCGGCGTTCACCGCCGCAGAGACTATCGACCCTGAGTATCCTCGGCGCATCAAAAATCCGCTCAGGCGTCGTTTGGCCGTGACGCTGTCGAGCGAACGCAACTGCGGTGCACGCTTGAATGCCAGTTCATTAGCTCTCTCTTGCTCGTCATCTCGCTCAAAATCGACGACAACGTCAATGTGCTCTTGATCAATTTTGCGGCGGCGCAACTCTGCCGTAATAGCGGAAGCGCCAAGACCTTTGCGCTCACGCAGGGTGCGCGTGAGCGTTTCGGCGAGGGCAGCGTCGTCGAGTAACGCGGAACCTTCGAGACGTTCGATCTCGGCATCGATGTCGTCGCTTTCGAATTCTCGGGTACCCAAAAACTGCGTCATTTCCCGGGAAGACATGCCCCTTCGGGCGAGCGCACGCATGCTCACCCTGCTGATTTCCGAAAAACCGTCCCGCGCTTCTCGACGGGCGGACCGAGACGAGCCCGTACCCTGCGAGCCGGAGCTCTCAGAACCTTCCGCGACCAGTTCGGTGCCGCTTTCACGCGCGGCGCTGTCGACGTCGTCGTGGTCGTGGTCGCGACTTTGTGCCGGCTCAAAGTCGCGCATTGTGGGCAGCGCCCGCCCGGGGCTGATCGATGCAACCGGAGCGAGTGACGCTGCGGGAACAGCAAGGTCGCGGGCGTCGTAAGGCGAGGGTTCGACTGGCGCTTCCTTTGCCCAGCCGTCATCTTCGCTCACGACATGGGCGCTGCTAGTGCTCGTGCCGCCGACGTTCTCCGACGACGGCTCCATCGCAGCCGCGTCACGCTGAGCTGCTGGTGCCCTATCACCAAAAAGGTTAATGACGGGGGCGATGTAGTCGTCGTCGGAGTTGGTCATGGCGTTTCCTACTGCCCGGAGGCCTTCTTGAGCGGCGCGGCGGCAGCCTTAGCCGCTACAGGCAGCGTGGGGCCGTCAGCCTTGGGAGCCGCTTTCGCTGCCTTTTCTGCGGCAGCGGCCGCTTCTGCGGCAACCTTGGCCTCAAGTGCGTTCGCAGCCTTGGCCTCGGCACCAACGCCGAGCTTGCGCATGATGCGCTGTTCGATCTCGAGCGCAATCTTGGGGTTCTGAATGAGGAACGCGCGCGACTTCTCTTTACCTTGGCCGAGTTGGTCACCCTCGTAGGTGTACCAGGCGCCGGACTTACGTACGATTTCGTGGTCAACACCGAAGTCGATGAGGCTGCCCTCGCGAGAGATGCCGATTCCGTACAGAATGTCGAACTCTGCCTGCTTGAAGGGCGGAGCCATCTTGTTCTTGACGACCTTGACACGCGTGCGGTTACCCACCGCATCCGTGCCGTCTTTCAGCGTTTCGATACGACGAATGTCGAGGCGAACAGACGCGTAAAACTTGAGCGCCTTACCGCCAGCAGTAGTCTCGGGGCTACCGAAGAAGACACCGATCTTTTCACGCAACTGGTTAATGAAGATCATGGTCGTATTGGTCTGGCTGAGACCACCGGTGAGCTTGCGCAGCGCCTGCGACATAAGGCGCGCCTGAAGACCCACGTGGGTGTCACCCATCTCGCCCTCGATTTCTGCACGAGGAACCAGCGCAGCGACCGAGTCAATGACGATCAAATCGATCGATCCGCTTCGAACGAGCATGTCGGCGATCTCGAGCGCCTGCTCTCCAGTATCAGGCTGCGAAACAAGAAGTGCGTCGATGTCTACGCCCAGCTTGGCGGCGTACTCGGGGTCGAGAGCGTGCTCGGCGTCGATGAAGGCTGCGATGCCTCCGTTGCGTTGTGCATTAGCAATGGCGTGGAGCGTGAGCGTGGTCTTACCCGAAGACTCCGGACCGTAGATCTCAACGATTCGGCCGCGCGGAAGGCCGCCCGTGCCGAGTGCGACGTCGAGAGCGATCGAGCCGGTAGGGATAACCTCGACCGGAGCGCGCTCGTCGCTGCCGAGGCGCATGACTGAGCCCTTGCCGAATTGACGGTCAATCTGAGCGAGAGCGGTCTCGAGGGACTTCTCGCGGTCTGCTGCTGATGGCATTATTTTCTCCATTGGTCGTAGGTTGCTGCCCATAGGCTGTCGCGATTCGTGCGGACCGATGATGCAAGGCCCGCAGCCCCCCGACAAAGGCTGTGTTGCTAATGCCACGCTACGTGCAGGCTCTGACATTGCAGGACTACAACGGGCGTAACGCATCCATCTGAGGTATTCGAAAGGATGTTAGGGAGAAGACTAACAATATCGAACATATCTTCGAACCCGCCACGCGGGGCAGGGCGAGTTACTTCTTGGGCTCGCGCTGACCGACGCCGTATCGACGATCGGGCGCAACATCCATCGCATCGCACAGTGCTGCCCACACCTGCTTGGCTGGGACGCCACGCGAAAGGGCTTGGGAGGCGGTGACCCCGCCAACAGAACCAAGCACTTGGTCATTCACGAGCACGCGACCGTAAGCCTCTCCGAACTCGTCAGAAACAGCCAGCCAGAACTCACTCAGTCGCATCCCACCAGCCTACGTGCGCCAGCCTGCGACCGAATGCACGAATGCCCCGCTCCACACCGGAACGGGGCATCTGACGTGCTGGGTTAGCGCGTAACCAAGTTGGAATCGAATTCTGCGACGAGCTCGTCGGGCAGAGTATCGGGGATTGTGTTGGCGCCTTCGATGACAGCGAGTCGATCTCCGACTTCACGCATGATCACCGAGATTGGTGTATCGAGAGCTTCAGCTACCGAGGCAAGAATTTCAGAGCTGGCTTCTTTTTGACCACGCTCTACTTCACTGAGGTAACCGAGCGCAACGCTCGCCTTGCTTGCGACCTGTCGAAGGGTGCGTCCCTTTTGCAAGCGGAAGTCACGGAGAACGTCACCGATTTCTTGACGAACTAGAACCATTGGACACTCCCTTTCTGACTGAATCGTGCGACCAGATACTTCTGGATAGTCAAGACTACAGCCACTTATATGTTGAGAACTCTAGCTGCTCCACACTGGAGAAGCCTTGTGAGTTCGCTTACTGTAACCGCACCGAAACGTAAGATATTCCCGCCGCCAGGGCGATTTTGTGACCAGTTATGGGGCAGTCATCACGCCTTGCGGTCGCAGCTACTTTCTGCAGACCGTCCGCGATAGCTCGCCAGACCGACCTAATCCTCCGAGGTGAGGTAGTCGTACAGACACTGAAGCGCCGCCTCGACGGCCTGCTGACGGATTTCATGGCGATCCCCCGTGAAGTGGAAGTCACGCGTCTCGACGAAGCCCGTAGCAGCGAAGCCGATGAACACGGTTCCCGGCTCCTTGCCCTCGTGCGGCCCAGGACCGGCAACACCCGTCGTGGCCAGGCCGAAGTATGCCTGCTGGTCGCCCACGCCAAGAATATCGCGCGCCCCCATAGCCATGTGGGCGGCAACATCCGGATAAACAGTGCCGTGAATCGCTAGAAGACTCGCGTCGACCCCCAGAACCTGATGCTTGATGGCCGTGTTGTAGGCAACGACGGAACCGTTCAATACGGCGGAGGCGCCGGGAACGGCGACAAGTGACGCGCAGAGCAAGCCGCCGGTAAGCGACTCTGCAAGCGCCAGTGTAAGGCGTTGTTCGGTGAGAATCGCCACAATCTTTGTAGCGAGCTCTTCAGTAGTCACGAGAGAAGGGTCACACTCCTGGAGTTGTATTTACTGGCTTGGATGTACGGGTGTGGCGCCAGGCTAGCCACAAATATTCAATGCCGGTGTAGACCGTCAGCACGACCGCGATCGCCATGACCGACCAGTTGAGCCACAATACCCACGTTCCGAGCACAGTAAACAGCGGGACAAGGAACAACGAGATCGCGACGGCCTGGAGCACGGTTTTGAGCTTGCCGCCCCGCGAGGCTGGCACCACGACCTTGGAGAGCACCGCAAAGCGATAAATCGTGATGCCGAATTCACGAACCAGAATGAGAATCGTGACCCACCACGGAAGCTCGCCCAAAATGGAGAGCGCTACAAGGGCGCCGCCCGTGAGCACCTTGTCGGCAATCGGGTCGAGGATGATGCCCACGTTAGTAATCAAATTGCGACCACGTGCCAAATGACCATCAACCGCGTCTGTGACTATCGCAACGATGAAAAGCGCCGCAGCGATGTAGCGAATGGGGCCCATCTCGCCGTTATCGAGCAGCAGTAGCCAAATAAAGAGCGGCGCCATGAAGATGCGCACAACCGTGATGATGTTGGCAATATTGCCATTCGATGCCGGCGAATCGCCTCGGCGAAGCACACGCCCACGCATCGAGTAGCCGTGAACTACAGGTGGAGTGGACTCCGAAACAGGTTGTTCACCCACGCGATCACTCCCGATCGGTCAAATTCCAAGCATCCTCATCTGAGGAGCTTTCTACTTCATCGTATCCGCTGAGTGACTCTTCTACCGCGTCAACCGGTGCCGGGTCGTCTTCGCCGCGCAGTCGAGCGAGCACGGCGGGGAGCTGTTCGGCAGACACTAGAACATCGCGAGCCTTCGAACCCTCGGAGGGGCCGACGATCTCTCGAGACTCCAACAAGTCCATGAGACGACCGGCCTTGGCAAAGCCAACCCGAAGCTTGCGCTGGAGCATCGACGTCGAGCCGAACTGAGTGCTGACGATGAGCTCGGTGGCGGCGAGAAGCACATCCAAGTCATCGCCGATGTCGGCATCGATCTGCTTCTTTTCGGCGACAACCGTGACATCGTTGCGATACTCAGGCTGAGCTTGAGCGATCACGTGCTGCACGATCTCGGCAATCTCGCTCTCGGGCACCCACGCACCCTGAACACGAATAGCTTTCGATGCTCCCATGGGCAAGAAGAGCGCATCGCCCTGACCAATGAGTTTGTCGGCGCCTGGCTGATCGAGGATGACGCGAGAGTCGGTCATGCTCGATACCGCGAAGGCGAGTCGCGAAGGCACGTTGGCCTTGATCAGACCAGTCACGACATCCACGCTGGGGCGTTGGGTGGCCAGAACAAGGTGGATTCCCGAGGCGCGCGCCAGCTGAGTGATGCGCACGATCGAGTCTTCAACGTCTCGTGGCGCGACCATCATGAGGTCGGCGAGCTCATCGACGACGATCAAAAGATACGGGTACGGCTTGAGCTTGCGTTGGCTGCCTTCTGGGAGCTTGATCTCATCGGCGATGACAGCGCGGTTGAAGTCGTCAATGTGCCGATAGCCGAAGCTGGCAAGGTCGTCGTACCGCATATCCATCTCTTTGACGACCCAGGCGAGGGCTTCGGCAGCCTTCTTCGGATTCGTGATGATGGGCGTAATGAGGTGAGGTACCCCGGCGTAGATCGAAAGCTCAACGCGCTTGGGGTCGATGAGCACCATGCGTACTTCAGCAGGCTTAGCGCGCATCAATACCGAGGTGATCATTGAGTTGACGAAGCTCGATTTACCGGACCCGGTCGACCCCGCCACCAACAAGTGAGGCATCTTGGCGAGGTTGGCCACGACGAAACCGCCCTCGACATCCTTACCAAGACCAATAGTCATGGGGTGCTCGCTCTTGGTGCTTGCGCTCGAGCGCAAAACGTCGCCCAAGGAGACGATTTCACGATCCTTATTCGGGATCTCTACACCGATAGCACTTTTGCCCGGGATGGGCGACAGGATGTTGACCTCGTTGCTGGCGACGGCGTAGCTGATGTTGCGGGCGAGAGCCGTAACGCGCTCGACCTTGACACCCGGGCCGAGTTCGAGCTCGTAGCGAGTGACCGAGGGGCCGCGGCTGAATCCGGTAACGGTGGCATCGACACTGAACTGCTTGAGAACTTCAGTGATGGCAGCAACGACCTCGTCGTTGGCTGCTGAACGCGACTTTGGCGGTGTTCCGGCCGAAAGCATAGAGGCCTGAGGTAGGCGGTACGTCATGTTCGACTGCTGCGGAGTGGTTTCGTGCGGGCCATCGAACTCGCCGGCGTTACCCTTTTCGCTCGCCTTGGTGGTGAAACCGGGCAGGATGCCAGGGCCGTCGTCACGAACACCGGTGGCGGGAGCATCCACTTCACCGGTCGCATACTTCTTTACCGCGTCTTCGGCCTTGAGCAGATCTTCGAGCAGCTCGACACCGAAGTCTTCCTCTTTCTTCGTGAGGTCTTTCGCTGCGGGCGGCGGCGTGGGCCGGGCCTTGGGCACAGGGTCCACGACCTCGGTGGAGCTTTCTCGCCCAATAACTGGGCTGTCGAAAGCCTTGTCTTCTGTCGGGTGCGACTTGTTGCGACGCCACCACGGCAGCGACCCGGTGTCGTTGGCATCTAGTCCGATATCGGTCAGCGAGCCAAACTGAACCGAGTCGTTGTGGCCGGAACCCGCCCGCAACTTTGCAGCCGCACGCTCTTCGTCCGTTTGCAGCTGAGCGCCGAAGAGATACGCGTAGAGCTCGCGCAGGCGCGATCCAAGGCGGTTCGGCGGTGTCTTCGTAATGATAAAGAGTGAGAGCACCAGCAGGAATACGATGATGGGCACTGCGAGCCACATGCCACCAAGCCACAGCAGCGGATTCGCGAGAAGCCACCCAAAGACTCCCCCGGCTCGTGCGATCAGTTCGGCGCCTTCTGCCGGATGCGGCTGACCGGTATACACGTGGCACAACGCCGCGACCGTGACAATAAGGATGCTGAGGCCAATGCCGATGCGGCCATTGTCATGCACGCTCGACGGATGCCGGAACATCCACACAGCAAGCAGCAACAGAATGACGGGCAGCGCGAAAGCAACTCGGCCGACGAGGCCGCCGAACGTGTAGGCATCCAGAGCGATGGCGACGGAGTCGGTCGGATTGAACCATTCCACGACCGCGCCGACGATGGCGAGCACGAAGAATAAGAACGGTACGCCATCGCGACGTTCATCTTTCGTGAGTTCTTCGCGCCCGAAGACACGGAACGCTCCACCCACCATGTGAGCGAGCGCAAGCCACAATTTTGTCAGCGGACCCTCGGGCTCGACCGGAGGCTGCTTGCCCCGCGGAAGCCGCTTCGTTGCTTGGGTCTTAGTAGCCGCATTCTTGGCGCGCGGTTTCGACGCACCCGAGCGCGAGGTCGACGTTGTACGCGTAGCCATAATTCAACGCTACCTGCGGCCTCTGTCAGAGCGACGCAGCGACACTCATCGCGCCGCGCTATAGCCGGCGGAGCGAGAGCGCTGCTGCTTCGACACAGCCAACCGCAAGAGCAGTCACCACCCCCACGCGCTAATAGCGAATCGCGTCAATGACCTTAACTTTCACAGCCACGAGGGCTGGAGTTAGCCCGGCAAGCACCCCTACCGCCGCAGAAGCACCGAGAGCAAGCAACGCCGCTTCTAGCGGGAAAGGTGGGAGGTCTTGCACGCCCGGAGCAATGAGATTCTGCACCGCCGGATTCTGAACGATCGCGATCGCCACCGAAACCCCGATGACACCCGCGGCTACGGTCGCCACGACACTCTCCATCATTACCGCAAAGAAAACACGACTCGCGGTGGCACCGAATGCTCGCCGAACGCCAATTTCACGCACTCGATATTTGACGGTCACGAGTGAAATGTTGACCAACCCAAGCGCGCCAAGCACGAGGATGAGCCCGGCGATTCCACCCACCACCCACTGCAACGGCTCGAGCGGATCGGGACCACCCCACGCCCGATAGTCGCTGCGATTCAATTCAGAACGCCATCCCTCGCCGAAATCTACCGTCACATCTCGCGCGATCAATTGCTCCAGTTGTGCTGATTGCTCTTCGGGAACCCAGAGTTCGTAGTTGAGATTGCTTTCTTGAGAGTCGCCAGCGCCCACGAACGCGGTGAAGGGCTCCGCGAGCATCGTGAAACTCAGGCCGCTTGGGTACGGCTCCGGCGCCAGCACCCCGACGACAACGGCGGTGATGCTGGCATCCGCTTCAAGCTCAAGGGTGGGGTGAGTCCTCACGTCGGGGCGCCCAAGCGCTTCGTAGAAGACGTCGTTCACGACGACCGCAGGTGCGAGCCGCTGTTGATCGGCGTCGGTCAGCCAGCGGCCGGTGCTCAGTTCAACTCGATGCATAACGCCATAAGCCGCGCTGACCCCTTGAACCGCGGAGTACTGCCGCCCATTGACCAGATTGACCGCCACGCTCCCGGCAAAACGAGGCGTGGCGTGGGAGATTTGATATCGCTCAATCACGGTAGTCATGTGCGCCACGAATTCTTCAGTAGTCGCTCGATCCTGTCCGCTCTCCATTGATGGTGGGTAGACGGAGATAGTGGCCGGCCTGCCACCGGAACGTTCGCTCTGTTCTGTCTGCGCTTGACCGAATACTGCACCGGCTCCCACGACTGTGGCGAGGGCGCACACCGCCACCCCAATGCCGATCAAGCTCAACAGGACCCTCGTGCGATTGATACGCACCTCATCCCATGCCTCGACGACCGAGCCCACGAGAGAACTGAGCCAGGAATGTCGCGACTCGTCTCGTGGCGCGGGCGTCGTCGTCGATATGGGGGACGGCGTCACGTGCTCGACAGCCGCTGCTGTCTTTTTCTTTCGACGCCACCACTTCATAGCGCTGCCTCGGGAAGACTCGTGGCGAGGATCCGGCGCACATCGATGGATTGAAGAACGCCATCATCGAGCCGGTAGTGTCTGCGCGCGAGTGCGGCAACAGTGGGATCGTGCGTAATCGTAATGAGCGCAGCGCCTGATTGTTCTGCCACGTCATCGAGTAGCGCCATGACTGTCTTTCCTGTTTCCACATCGAGAGCTCCCGTGGGCTCGTCAGCGAGAATCAGGCGCGGGCTGCGTACCAGAGCACGCGCGATAGCAACGCGCTGCTGCTCGCCGCCAGACAGCTTGTCGGGCAAGGAGGACATCCGGTCTCCCAAGCCGACGCGTTCGAGCATGTCGCTCGCGAGCGCCCGGCGTCGCCAGAATTGGCTACCGGACGCATAGAGCAGTGGAGTCATCACGTTTTCGAGAGCGGTTCGCCCCGCAAGCAGATTGAACTGCTGAAAGATGAACCCCACATCCCGGCCCCGTTTACGGTCCCTTTTACTTCCCGAAAGCTTTTCCAGCGGTTCGCCATCGAACGCGATACTGCCGGTCGAGGGGTTGTCAATGAGTCCCAGTAAATTGAGGAGCGTGGACTTTCCGGACCCCGACCGTCCGACGATGCTGAGGTGGTCGCCGACTTCGACATCAAGGTCGATTCCCTTGAGGATGTCCAGCCGTGAAAAATCCGGGAGTTCAACAGAACGCGTGACCCCCTGCAGGGAGAGTAGGGGCATTAGAAGCACACCACTTCATCGTTCTCCTGATAGCAGTTATCGGGAAGGACTTCCGGAGCCTCGGCCCCGGGAACGAACTGCAGAATCGTATCGCCCTCGTCGAGGCCTGAGACGACTTCAACGCTGATGCCGTCGTTCAGGCCCAGTGTTACTTCGCGAAGTTCAGAAGTTCCGTCGGGCAGCACGATATAAACGTTGCCAGAGAGTGCGGTTCCCTCGACAGCCGTTATCGGCACGATGAGCACGTCCTCAGCAACACCGCCCGCGATCGTGATCTCGGCGGTAAGACCCGGGAACACGACCACGTCCTTCGGCACCGTGCACGAGACGCTGGGGCCGGATGTCGCTTCCGCCGCAGAATCGCTTTCTTCAGCGAAAGAGATGGCAAGCTTCGTGCAGGTAAAGGGCGCCGGGCCGCCGTTGATAGCGACGCTCGCGTCTTTCGGGCGGTCAATGAGGCGGTAGAGCTGTTCTGAAGGCACCGTTCCACTAACGATGTAGGTGGGCGGCGCAACGCCGCCTACAGGCGATCCCACTTGGAATGATGAACCGACAAGGGCCGTGAAGTCAGTGAGCTTTCCCGTAGCCGGCGCCTCGACGATCTTCCACTGAGTACCCGCCGTACCGTCAGAGTTCATAACGTCAGCGCGAAGTTTGAGAATCTCCTCGCCCTTCTTGACGGACTGTCCCGACGACACCGCGACTTCTCGAACTTCACCGGACAGCGTTGCGGGAATCGGAACGGTCGCCGCTGGGGCAATGCTGCCGCTGAGCGAAACATCGTTGCGGATCGTGCCCGTGACCACCTCGTAGTGCGGTTCCTCGATCGCCACCGTCGGAAACTCGAGATCGTCGGCTTTCAGCGCATCGCCAAAGAAGGCGAATTTAACCAATGCTGCAGCGATGACGCTAAAAATAACCATCCAGATAATGGGGAAAACCCATCTGCGCGCAACACCCATGGAGTCTCCGAATCCGATTGTTCCCAACCTGTACAGCCGAGCAATCTTCACATCACATCACCAAAGTGAGAGAAAAACAAGCGTGACGCGGCCTCTGTTCTCCCCCACTGTGTCGCGCTGCCCCCGCTAGTTCCGGGCGCACAACAATGGCGCGGAAGCCACAGCCTCCGCGCCAATACTGAAGGGATTAAACCTCGATGACGACCGGAACGATCATGGGACGACGGCGGTGCTGCGTGTTGACCCAGCGGCCGACCGTGCGACGAACGACCTGCGCGAACGCGTGAGTGTCGCGCGTTCCGTTAGCGGCGGCATCCGTGAGCGCTTTGACAACCTGCGGCAGCACCGCATCGAAGACCTTCTCGTCTTCAGCGAAACCGCGAGACTGAATCTCGGGCCCGACGATAACCTTGCCCGTCTGCGCATCGACGGCCACGAAGATGGAAATGAATCCCTCTTCGGCGAGGACGCGGCGGTCTTTGAGGTCAGCATCCGTGATCTCGCCGACGCTGGAGCCATCGACGTACACGAGTCCGACATCGAGTTGGCCCACGACGGCAGCGTGACCGTCCTTGAGGTCGATCACGGTGCCGTCTTCGGCAATGATCGTGTTTTCGGCTGGCACGCCGGACTGGATAGCGAGGTTCGCGTTCGCTACCAAGTGGCGGTACTCGCCGTGAACCGGCAGAACGTTCTTGGGGCGCAGGATGTTGTAGCAGTAAAGCAACTCCCCCGCGGCAGCGTGACCGGAGACGTGCACCTTGGCGTTGGCCTTGTGCACGACATTGGCGCCCAGCTTCGTGAGGCCGTTGATGACGCGGTACACCGCGTTCTCGTTACCCGGGATGAGGCTCGACGCGAGAATGACGGTGTCACCCTGGCCAACCTCAATCTGGTGTTCCATATTCGCCATCCGCGCAAGCACAGCCATCGGCTCACCCTGGCTACCCGTGGACATGTAGACGAGCTGGTTGTCGGGGTAGTTGACGGCCTTCTTGGCGTCCAACAGCACTCCGTCGGGCACCTTGAGGAACCCGAGGTCGGCCGCGATACCCATGTTGCGCACCATCGAGCGCCCCATAAGAACAACCTTGCGGTTGTTGGCGATCGCGGCATCCAGAACCTGCTGCACACGGTGAACGTGGCTGGAGAAACTGGCGACGATAACGCGGCGCGGAGCCTTGGCGATAACGGCTTCGAGAACCGGGCCGATGTCGCGCTCGTTCGGCGTGAAGCCGGGAACGTCAGCGTTAGTCGAGTCTGAGAGGAACAGGTCGATACCGGCTTCACCGAGGCGAGCAAAGGCACGCAAGTCGGTGATGCGGTTGTCGAGCGGCAGCTGATCCATCTTGAAGTCACCGGTGTGCAGCACAGTGCCGGCAACGGTCGTGATGGCGACAGCAAGAGCATCCGGAATCGAATGGTTAACCGCGACGAACTCGAGATCGAACGGCCCCATCTTTTCTTTTTGACCCTCAGCAACGTTGAGGGTGTACGGCTTGATGCGGTGCTCTTTGAGCTTGGCCTCGATGAGGGCGAGCGTGAGCGTGGAGCCGATCAGCGGGATGTCTTGGCGCAAGCGCAAGAGATACGGAACAGCGCCGATGTGGTCCTCATGGCCGTGAGTGAGCACGATGCCGAGAACGTCGTCAAGACGGTCCCGGATCGAGCTGAAGTCGGGCAGAATGAGGTCGACACCGGGCTGGTGTTCCTCGGGGAACAACACACCGCAGTCGACGATGAGAATCTTGCCGTCAATCTCGAACGTGGTCATATTGCGACCAATTTCGCCGAGACCACCAATCGGGGTCACACGAAGCGTGCCCTTCTCGAGTGCGGGCGGGTCATAAACAGAAACGGGCATTCAGTACCTTGCAGTTAGTGGTGTGGGGCCGTCAGCCCCCGTGCTAAAAATGTGGGCCTAGCCCAGGGCAGAGCCTACTCCTCGCGGAGAAAGCTAGCGCGTTGCTCCCGCGATTTTCGGGAGAGCTCCACCAGCGGCCGCGTTGCGGTCAGGGCGGAAGTTGGTGAGGTCAAGACCCTTGATCTCGCCCACCAACGCCAACTCATCCTCGATCATCGCGGCTTCGGCATCTTCAGGCCCGACGAGCGGCAAGCGAACCCGTGGGCTCGAAATGCGGCCCAAGCCATGGAGAATGTACTTGGCCGCGACGGTGCCGGGTACGTGCGTCATTGCCGCGCGCACGAGAGGTTCCAAAGCTTGGTGCGCCGCAGTAGCGGTGGCCAGGTCGCCCGCGTTTACGGCATCGACCATCACGCGGTACGGGGCCGGGGCGATGTTCGCCGTGACGCCGATGAGGCCAGAAGCACCGATAGACATGTGCGGAAGAGCATTCGAGTCGTCGCCCGAAAAGTACAAGAGGTCTGTCTGGTTGAGCACACGGCTGACTTCGCTGAAGTCGCCCTTCGCGTCTTTGACAGCGAGAATATTCGGGTGTTTCGCCGCCCGTAGAATCGTTTCGAAGGTGATCGGGATGCCAGTGCGGCCGGGAATGTCGTACATGATGACCGGCAGGTCGGTCGCATCCGCGATCATGCGGAAATGAGTGAGCACTCCGGCCTGGGTCGGCTTGTTGTAGTACGGCGTAACGATCATGACACCGTCGGCGCCGGCCTTCTCGCTGGCTTTGTAGAGTTCGATGGCGTGAGCAGTCTCGTTTGAGCCCCCGCCGGTAATCACCTTGGCGCGCCCGCCGGAGACCGACTTAGCGACCTCCACAAGCTTGATCTTCTCCGGGTCCGTGAGGGTGCTCGTCTCCCCCGTGGTGCCGGTGACGACGATGCCGTCTGCGCCGGAACTGATCACATCGTCAATGTGCTTCTCTACATCAGGCCAACTGACTTCACCGTCTGCGGTGAAGGGCGTGATGAGCGCAACAAGGACTTGGCCGAAGGGATTCTCAATAGTCACCCCTCTAGGCTACCGCTGCTGGGCCCGCTGATTCTCGTAACGCAGGAATCGATAGCGAAGATTAGTGGCGGAAGTGTGCCAACCGTCGCTCGGATCGGTGGCGACGAGCATCCACCCGTCTCCGCGTTCGGGCGCCAGAGTATCGCCCTCGAATGTCTCATGAATCTCTGTGACTTCGAGGCGATCTGCACTCTCGAGCACCGACGCAAAGATCTCAGCGCCACCGATAACCCAGACGGTCTCAGCGTGCTCGTTCGAATCGAGATCGGCTGCGTCGTGATCGAGCAACACAGCGGATGCCGCCGCCAGCTCAAGAGCAGATGTCACGGTGTGAGCGACTTCAGCCCCTGGCGCGTTCCACTCCTCTTGGCGCGTGATGACGATATTGCGGCGTCCGGGTAGCGGGCGGAATCGCGGAGGCAGGGAGTCCCACGTTTTGCGCCCCATAATCACCGGGCTGCCCAGCGTGAGTTCCTTGAAATGCGCGAGGTCTTCGGGAAGATGCCACGGCATCGAACCGTTATGGCCGATAATTCCGCCAGCAGACTGTGCCCAAATGAGCGCGACCGAGACAGGGGCAACTCTCTCGCTCACGCGGAAGCTCTCGCTCACACCGCGACCGGCGCTTTGATGGCGGGATGGTGCTCATAGCCCACGATCTCGAAATCGTCGTAGACGTAATCGAAGATGCTCTCGGGTGCGCTCGTGATCTTCAGCTGTGGTGCGGCGTAGGGCTCCCGAGCCAATTGCTCGGTCACTTGTTCGACGTGATTGTCGTAGATGTGACAATCGCCGCCGGTCCAGACGAAGTCTCCCACTTCAAGCCCTGTCTGCTCGGCCACCATGTGGGTGAGCAGCGCGTAACTCGCGATATTAAAGGGAACGCCCAAGAAAAGGTCGGCGCTGCGCTGGTAGAGCTGGCACGACAGTTTGCCGTCGGCGACGTAGAACTGGAAGAACGCGTGGCAGGGCGCCAACGCCATGCTGGGGATGTCAGCCGGGTTCCACGCCGAAACGATCAGCCGTCGAGAATCAGGGTTCGTCTTAATCTGCTCGATGACCTCAGAGATTTGGTCGATCTGTTCGCCGGAGGGGGTGGGCCAAGAACGCCACTGCACGCCATAGACGGGGCCGAGTTCGCCAGCGGCATCCGCCCATTCGTTCCAGATAGAGACGCCGTTATCGCGCAACCATGACACGTTGCTCTCGCCGCGCAAGAACCACAAGAGCTCATAGGCAATCGACTTGAAATGAACGCGTTTGGTCGTGATGAGCGGAAAGCCCTCCGCCAGATTGAACCGCAACTGGCGCCCAAACACGCTGCGCGTGCCAGTGCCGGTGCGATCTCCTTTAGCGACGCCGTTGGTGAGCGTATCGCGCAGCAAGTCTTCGTAGGGTGTTGCGATCGTGGTTGCCATCGCATCAATAGTACGTACTTCACACGGCTTTCTCACCCCTGCCGCGCAGCCAACGCCTAGGGTTGGAAACGACGAAAGGAACGGCAATGCCTGTAACGAGCGAAGCAACAACACTCTGGTTCGGAGACCTGTTCAGCGGCAAGGGAACGACGTCTCTCGATTCCTCTGACGCTGCAGAATTCCCCGTGACATGGGCCGCACGATCCGAAGGTCAAGAAGGAACAACCAATCCCGAGGAACTGCTCGGGGCCGCTCACGCGTCGTGCTTCGCGATGGCGTTCTCTAACGGACTCGCCGAAAACGGCACTCCCCCAGCGAGCCTTCAAGTGACTGCGGCAGTCACCTTTGATCCGGCCGAAGGCATTACGGGAAGCCACTTGCTCGTGAGCGCCACGGTGGCGAATCTCAGCGACGAAGACTTCCAGCGCTTGGCAAACGAAGCGAAAGAAGGGTGCCCCGTCTCGCGCGCCCTCTCTGGCATCCCCATCACCCTCGAAGCGAGCCTGGGGTAAGTATGAGCGAATCGACTTCTGCTCCTGCTGTCTCCCGCGTCCTTGTTGCGGGTGCTTCTGGCTATATCGGCACCGAACTCGTGTCGCAGTTGGAAGCCGCCGGCTTCGAAGTGCTGCGTCTCGTGCGCCGCGCACCGGAGGGTGCGGACGAATTCCGCTGGGATCCCAGCGCTGGCACGATCGACGATCGCGCCATCGAGCGAGCGGATGCCGTCATCAACCTTGCGGGAGCGTCCACGGGAAAGATCCCGTGGACTCCCGGCTACAAGCGCGAGATCCTGCGTTCGCGCGTCGATGGAACCCGCCTGCTCGCCGAAGCGATTCGCCGCGCCAGTGCGCCGCCGTCGGTGTTTTTGAGCGGTTCAGCCGTGGGCTTTTTCGGTAGCCGGCCTGGTGAAGTACTCACCGATGAATCGAGCAAGGGCACTGGATTCTTGAGCGACGTTGTCTACGCGTGGGAACAAGCAGCTCGTCTGACGCCGCCGACAACACGACTCGTCATGTTTCGTACCGGAATCGTCGTAGGAAAGGGCGGAGCCTTCACCCCGCTCAATCTGTTGACCCGCTACGGCGTAGGCAGTCGGCTCGGAAGCGGGGCGCAGTACTGGCCGTGGATCAGCTTGCATGACGAAGCCGCCGCGATCGTGCACCTTCTCGGTAGCGAATTTTCTGGAGTCGTATCTCTCGTGGGCCCAACACCCGCTACCGCCGAAACCGTCACCCGAACGCTAGCGCGCGAGATGAACAAACCGCACTGGTTCGCCGTGCCGAGTTTCGCATTTCGGATGCTGGGCGACGCCGGCAAGGACCTTATTTTGGTCGACGAGAATGTTCAATCTCCGACTCTGGCGAGCACCGGGTTCACGTTCACTCACACCACCATCGAGCAGGCAATCGACGCATTTGTCGACTAATCACTAGCCACTAGTCACTAGGCGAGCCGGGCCGGGGTAACGGGGCGGCGTTATGGACTAGCGCGGGGTTTTACCGCGCGACAGCGCAATAGCGCGACGAGTAGCCCAGCGCGCTCGCCCCCGGTCTCCGGCGGCGTCATACGCGAGGCCTAGGCGCAGCCACGTACGCCAGGAACTGGGTTCAGCCTCTGTCTCCGTGCGGTACCGATCAAATGCGCGATCCGCCGCAGAGGGGTCCGGGCGACCGCTCGGGAGCAACTCCACAACCTCATCCGGCAAGGCTCCCTCGGCGGTGAGCGTCGTGAGAAGACGTTCAGCGCGAACAATAAAGAACAGTTCAGCCGCGAGCGCCCAAAATCCGATGAGGGGCAGCACCAGCAGTGCCCAGCCCATCACGTTCACTACGGGCTCGGCTGCTCGGATCAGGATCGTCGCATAGTTGATGACGAAGATCAGGTAGATCGTGAGCAGCGCCACCATGACGAGGGCCGCGATACGGGTCTTCACTCGGAGGCCGATCCTGCCGGGGAAAGATCGATGAGCTGGTCGAGACCAACGGTGACCCCCTGAGCAGTGGGCACAGCGCGCAGGCCGAGCAGGATGCCCGCTTCGTACGAGTCTTGCGACATTGTGCGGTGATCGACCGTGAGCACTTCTCCCGGGCCACCGAAAATAACCTGCTGATGGGCGATGACGCCCGTCATACGCAGGCTATGCACGGGGATTCCGGCAACTTGTTCGCCGCGTGCGCGCTGGTCGACGTGCGGAGCAAGTGCGGGACCGCGTTCGCGGCGAGCGTCGGCCATAAGTTCCGCTGTACGGACGGCGGTTCCGGAGGGCGAGTCGACCTTGGCTGCGTGGTGACTCTCAATGATCTCGATCGAGTCGAAGTAGCGTGCCGCTGAGGCTGCAAACGACGTCGCGAGTGCTGAGCCAAGCGAGAAGTTGGGGATGATCACGACGCCGATTTCAGGGGTATCCGCGAGCAGCGAACGTAAGCCTTGCACTCGATCCTCACTCCATCCTGAGGTACCGACGAGGACGCTCTTGCCGTTACGCACGGCGAAGTCGACAACCGATGGCGAGACACTGGGCTCGGTGACATCCACCACGATGTCGGCTACGAGCATGTCGCTGAGCTCTGAGCGCGAGTTGAGGGAGGCCACGAGCGAGAATTCAGCGGATGCCTCAACCACGCCGCTGATGTATGTGCCCATACGGCCGGTTGCGCCGACTACCGCTACTTTCATTGTCATGGTTCAAATCTACCAACGCTGAGTAGCGTCGCAGACTCCCCCGGCTACTAGCGTTGAAGCGGCTGCCGGTGAGTGGGCAGCCGGCATGCACTCCCACGGCCGAGAGTACTGTGGTCGTGTGCCTCAGTTTCGTTCTCTCCCTGTCTCGGATGCTCTCGCTATTGAGTTGCTCACCGAGTACTTCAGCTATCGCGCTGAGACCTTTCCGACGCCGTCGGGGTACGTCACGACGTTCCCTCGCGCCGAGCAGTTCACCGAACCGCACGGGGTTTTCGTCGTGATCGAGCCGGACGGCAGCGATGCCGACCATGGCACTGAACGCCGCGCTCTGGGCTGTGGCGGCATCCGCCAGCTGGAGCCCGGCCGCTTCGAGATCAAGCATCTCTGGGTGCGGCCCGAGGGTCGCGGAGCAGGACTCGGGCGAGATCTACTAGGCGAACTAGAACGTCGTGCGCGTGCTTGGGGAGCAACCGAGCTCGTGCTCGACACCAACGAGAGTCTTGCCGCGGCTGGTGGGCTTTACCGCTCGAGCGGGTTCGAACCGTGCGCGCCGTACAACGACAATCCCAACGCGACAACCTGGTATCTCAAGACGCTCGTCTCGAGAAACTAGGCCTCACGTCGTGTGAAGGAACAGACGCTTAGTACGGCTGTTCGCTCGGCATTCCGGTGCGTAATTCAACGGGAAGGTGGCCGAGGTCGTTGTGATTCACGAGAACGGGCGGTTTAGCACTGCGCACCCGGATGATCGTGAGACCGCAGTTAGCTTGGTTGAGCCCGAGCCACCGCCACTGATCGCCGCCGAGCACCTCTCGCACGAACCACGAGATCACAAAGTTGTGCGTAATCAGCAGATCGTGACGGTCTTCCCGCGCCGGAGTGAGAAATTCTGCAACGGCGTCTTCCATTTGCGCCTGACCGGCATCGATCTCTTCGTCGGTAATCGAACCGAAGAATGGCTCGAAAGCGGCAGGCATATCGTGCGTGGGCCCGCTGGGAATACAGTCCATCAGCAGCGTCGTCGGCTGTGACTCGAGGGCGGGCATCCGCTCGGTCATGATCGCGGCGGTTTCAGCGGCCCGCTGGAGCGGAGAATGGAACGCTCGCGTGAACGGCACCCCGCTCAGCCGCTCAGAGATCGCTTGAGCTTGCCGGACGCCTTTGCCCGACAGCGGGCCGTCGGGTAAACCGTGCTCTGCGTCTTGCTGCTCGCCGTGCCGCACGAGGTACAGGTAATGGGCCATCATCATTCCTTTGTCGATCTAGCTCTCGGCAGCGCTGCCGAGATCGATGCCGGAGAACATCTCTTCGTTGACGGCGCCCACTGCTGCGATAGAGAGAGGGCGCGACGAAAGTTCTTGAGCAAGTTCTTGGATGTCCTCGGCAGTGACCGCAGAGATGCGGGCGATCGATGCATCAAGGTCGATAAATTCGCCGAGGGTGAGTTCGCTGCGCCCGAGGCGCGACATGCGCGAGTCGGAGTCTTCAAGCGCGAGGGCGGATGCTCCGCGCAATTGACCGATAGCGCGACTGATTTCTTCGTCGGTCACGTGAGCCGTGCCCATTTTGTGGAACTCCTCGAGCATGAGGTCTGTCACCTGGCTGGCCTTGGCGGGCGAGCATCCGGAGTAGATGCCGAAAACTCCAGCGTCAGAGTAACTGGGCGAGAAGGAGTAAACGGAGTACGCGAGACCCCGCTTTTCGCGCACCTCTTGAAAGAGTCGCGACGACATGCCGCTGCCCAGAATGGAGTTCAGCACCGTCATCGTGGCACGGCGGCTGTCGGTGGCGGAGAGCCCTTCGACGCCGGCAATGATGTTCGCTTGCTCGATCGGTCGCTGCGTCACGTGCAGGCGCTGGCCCGGTGTTAGAACCGTGGAGTGAGCACTGCGAGAAAGGTCTCGGCGAGCGACCGGAGCCGCTTCGGTAGACAGATCCCAGCCTGCCGCCACGAGGCACGACGAGATAGCAGCCACGAGCTCGTCGTGATCGACCGCTCCCGCCACTGTGATGACGAGATCTTGGGGGCGATAGTTCGACTGGTAGTGATCCCAGACGGCTTCTCGAGAGATTGCATTGATTGTCTCGGGGCTGCCACCAATGGGACGACCGAGCGGATGTGCGCCGAAGACGGCCTCAAAGTAACGCTCGCTCGCGACGTCGGTCGGGTCGTCATCCGCCATCGCCAGTTCTTCAAGAATCACACCGCGTTCGTTAGCAAATTCAGTGGGATCGATGAGGCTTGAGGTGAGCATGTCCCCGATGACTTCGATCGCCATCGGCAAATCGATGTCTTGCACCTTGGCGTAATAGCAGGTGTATTCCTTGGCCGTCATGGCGTTGTGTTCGCCGCCGACCGCGTCAAAGCTCACCGCGATATCGAGGGCAGATCTCGACGCAGTGCCTTTGAAGAGCAAGTGCTCTAGGAAGTGTGTCGCGCCGTAGGTCTCGGGATGCTCATCGCGAGAGCCTGCTGCTACCCAGTAGCCGACCGTTGCGCTGCGTGCGCCCGGTACTTGTTCGCTGAGAATGCGCACACCGCTCGGCAACACAGTTCTACGAACGAGACTGTCGCCGGTTGCGGTGAACGACAGTTCGGGAAGGTCAAGAGGAAGAATTACAGCGTCGCTCATCACCTATGAGCCTACGTCATTGCGGGTCTCGCAACGGCAAGAGCGTGGATTAGTCACGTTTACGTCCCCCAAATTGGGGGATAAAAATGAGGACAGACAGACTTGTCTGTATGTCCTCACGTGGTAATGTTCTTTCTAGGCACCCGAAGCCGACAACCCATCACCGGGACCCGAACCCGGTGATGTAAACCATGTGAGCGAGACCCGAACTCGCTCACATTCAATAAGCCGCATCGCTTGAACCCGAATTCTTGCGATGCACACAGTGGGGAAACGTTCCTGATCCGAACCTCCACGGAAGGAGTGCGCTGCGATGGTATTTGAGACTCTTGAGACTGCGCAGCGCGCTCCGGCCAAAGGCCGCATCCTCGTCACGGCCAACATACTTTTCTACCAAGACGGCATTCTGAACGTCGGTGTAGATCGCATCATCGCCCAGTCCAGCGTGACCAAGGCAACTTTTTATAAGCACTACCGCTCAAAAGACAACCTCATCCTTGAGTACGTCAAGAGCCGCCGGGCTGCGGTCGAAGCTGAGGTGCAGTCGATCATCGACAATGCCGCCTCGCCTCACGATGCCGTGCTCGGCCTCCTCGAATCGGTTGCTGGCGAGCTAACGAAGCCCGACTTTCGTGGCTGCCCGTTCCTCAATGTCGTCGCAGAGTTTCCCGACCCGACGCACCCCGTGCGTGTACTCATCGCCGACCATCGCGACTGGTACAACGAGACGCTGTACGACCTCATGCGCGCAGCAGAACACCCGTTTGCGGGTGACGCCGCTGACGAGCTCATGCTCGCTAAAGACGGCGCTCTTGCCGGCGGATATGCCGGAGACACCATTGCTGCAGGCGCCGCGATGGCTCGCGTCGTCAAGCGAGTGCTCAACGACGCCGTCAAGGTCTAACAACCCACGTTCGTTACCACGTTCGTTACCACGCTCGCGGCCGCAGTGCGGCCGTGCAGCGTTTTCATCGTCGTGCGCTCGGCCCTGCTGGCACCCCCGCCGAGTCCGCGTTAGTAGCCGGAGACCCGGTCGAGCTCGGCCGACTGGTGCCGGGTCAACTGAACTCGCGCCGCAGCAATAAGCTCGGGGACCTGCTCAGCACGACTCGCACTCACCACGGGCGCCACAATACCTGGCTTATTCAGCAACCACGCCAACGCGATGGTAGCTACGCTCTCGTCTTGCTCGTCAGCAACCTCATCGAGCGCGTTCAGGATCTTGACTCCGCGACGACGCAAGTACTGCGCGGCATCGTGGCCACGCGAGTTGAGCGCGAGATCGGCGCGCTGGCGGTACTTACCGCTCAGGAAACCGCTGGCGAGCGCGAAGCGCGGCATAACGCCGAGCCCCTGAATCGCCGCGACATGCGCGAGCCCAGTTTCATACTCCTGACGGTGGAGCAGGTTGTAATGAGCTTGCACCGCCACCATCGGAGCCACGCCCATTTGACCGCACGCGATACGGGCCTGAATGAGGCGGTTGCCGGTGTGATCAGAGCCGCCAAAGTAGCGAACCTTACCCTCGCCAATAAGCTCATCAACCGCGAGCAACGTCTCATCGAAGTCGACGGACTCGTCGTCAACGTGCAGGTACAACAGGTCAATGTGGGACGTACCCAAGCGCGCGAGAGAAGCATCCACCGAACGCTTTATCGCGGAGGAGTCCATGCCCGGGTTATCCCGACTCTTTCCCACCTTGGTCGCAACCACGATCTGATCGCGATTGCGACGCGTGCGCATCCATTTGCCGATCATGAGCTCGCTGCGACCAGAGGCATACGAGTCAGCCGTGTCGATGAAGTTGCCACCGCCATCGGCAAAAGTATTCAGAATGGACGACGTCGCCGCGTCGTCTGCAGTCCAGCCGAAGATGTTTCCGCTCAGCGCGAGCGGAAAAACTCGAAGGTCAGAAGACCCGATGACTCGGGTCGAAAAGTGCTGCCCAGCTACTGGGCGCACACGAGTAGAACCCGGCAGTGATCGCGTCGGGTGCACTTGCGTCATAACGGCCTCCCACAAGGCTTTTGGTAAGAATATGTCGTCGACTGCCTTCGTAGGCGGAGGACAGACAGATCGTTATTAGTCCGTGTCGAAATAGGCCGTGATGAGCTCGTCAGCCTCCCCCGCGGTGTCGCCTCGCCGTCATTCTCGCCATAATGGCCACAGTTGAGTTTCAGCAATCGAGAGGACCACTGCCGTGAATGACCCCAATTGGAAACTGCCCGAAGTACCGTCGTTCGCTCTGGAGAGTCCCGACTTCGAAGCCGGAGGAGAGCTCCCCACGTTCGCACGATCCGGCATCGCCAATGCCGGCGGTGAAGACCGCTCCCCTACTCTTCATTGGCACGGCTTCCCTTCCGGCACCAAGAGCTTTGCGCTCACCACCTACGACCCGGATGCCCCCACCGGCAGCGGATGGTGGCACTGGGCTGTCTACAACATCCCCGCCTCCGTGGAATCGCTGCCTCAGGACGCCGGCAACCCTGAATCTCAACTCCTGCCGAATGGCGCGATGACCGCTCCAAATGAACTCCGCCTCGAAGCGTTCCAGGGCGCCGCCCCACCCGCTGGCCACGGGCCCCACCGCTATGTATTCACCGTGAGCGCGCTTAACGTCGAGCGCCTCGATCTTGCCCCGGGCAGCACCCCCGCTATGTTGGGCTTCGCGCTGCGCGATCATGTTGTCGCTCGTGCGCAACTGATCGGATACTCCAGCACGCCGGCCGAGTAGCGCTACAGAAGACGGGCACGACTAGCGTCCCGCAGCGGTCGTGCGGGCAGTCGAGATAACGCGAACGGTGTTCTTAGGTGTTACGACGGTAGTAGTGCGGAACGCGTT
This sequence comes from Salinibacterium sp. SWN1162, assembly GCF_015864675.1. Lineage (NCBI taxonomy): Bacteria > Bacillati > Actinomycetota > Actinomycetes > Micrococcales > Microbacteriaceae > Salinibacterium > Salinibacterium sp. SWN1162. The sequence goes on along the minus strand of NZ_JADYWT010000004.1, from coordinate 195,997 downwards.
CGTAGCCACGGCTGCGCATCTTTGCAACAGCCACGCTGACGACCACGACGACGATAACTATGCCGAGGGCTGCCCAGAGGTACCAAGCGGTCTCGAGCCACAGGAGCATATCGCTCATGAAGACATCAAAAGGTGTAGTGATTCGGGTCACTCGCTCAGGATAGTGCCCAACACCCCACTATGGGGGACCCCAACGAAGGGCAGACTAGGGTGACTACCCCCGTAACTGCTGCCTCTGAGAAAAAGAAAAACTCCCGTCAGGCCCCCGGGGCTGCCGTCAACGACTGAGCGCCCATCCTCTACAGAGGATGGGCGCTCAGCGTGACCTGCGTTTAGCGGGACTTAGCTTTCGTCAGCGGGAGCCGCTGCTTCTGCGTCAGTCTCGTCAGTGACGGGTGCGAGCGAGAGCTTGCCACGGTCATCGATCTTGGTGATTTCAACCTGAATCTTCTGGCCGACTCCGAGCACGTCTTCGACGTTCTCCACACGCTTGCCACCGGCAAGCTTGCGAACCTCAGAGATGTGCAGCAGTCCGTCTTTGCCCGGGGTGAGCGATACGAAGGCACCGAAGGTAGCGATCTTGACGACCGTACCCAAGAAGCGTTCGCCAACCTCAGGGTTGAGCGGGTTCGCGATGGCGTTAACCGCCGCGCGTGCAGCCTCGGCAGAAGGACCATCGACAGCGCCGATGTAGACCGTTCCGTCATCCTCAATCGAGATGTCGGCTCCGGTGTCATCCTGGATCTGGTTGATGTTCTTGCCCTTGGGCCCGATGAGCTCACCGATCTTGTCGATCGGGATCTGAACCGAGATCACGCGAGGAGCCGTGGGGGCCATCTCGTCGGGAGCGTCGATTGCAGCGTTGATCACCGAAAGAATCGCGGTACGCGCTTCCTTGGCCTGCTTGAGTGCACCGTCGAGAACCGACGAGGGCAGACCAGCGAGCTTGGTGTCGAGCTGGATAGCAGTGATGAACTCACTCGTACCGGCAACCTTGAAGTCCATGTCGCCGAGAGCATCTTCAGCACCGAGGATGTCGGTGAGAGCTGCGTAGCGAGTTTCGCCGTCGACCTCATCCGAAATCAGGCCCATAGCGATACCCGCAACCGGTGCGCGCAACGGCACACCAGCGTTGAGCAGCGACAGAGTCGATGCACAGACGGAACCCATCGACGTTGAACCGTTGGAGCCGAGAGCCTCGGATACCTGGCGGATCGCGTAAGGGAAGTCTTCACGAGCAGGAAGTACCGGTGCGATGGCGCGCTCGGCAAGGAAGCCGTGCCCGATCTCGCGACGCTTCGGGCTACCCACACGACCGGTCTCACCAGTCGAGTAGGGCGGGAAGTTGTAGTGGTGCATGTAGCGCTTCTTGGTCACTGGTGCCAGTGAGTCAATCTGCTGCTCCATCTTGAGCATGTTCAACGTGGTGACACCCAGGATCTGAGTCTCGCCGCGCTGGAAGATTGCCGAACCGTGAACGCGAGGAATGACCTCGACCTCAGCATCTAGCGCACGAATGTCGCTCAAGCCACGGCCGTCGATACGGATGCCCTCGGTGAGCACGCGAGTACGCATGACCTTCTTGCTGACGGCCTTGTACGCTCCGCCAACCATGCCGAGTACATCTTCGCCGAGTTCTTCAGCGTCAACCTTGGACTGAACCTCAGCCTTAACTCGAGCCTTGAGCTCGTCGTCAGCGGTCTGGCGCTCGATCTTGTCGGCGATCTTGTAGACATCGCGAAGCTCAGCTTCAGCGATTTCACTGACCGCGTTGTACGCCTGGTCGGAGTAGGGCGGGAAGAGCTTGTACTCGGCAACGGGCTTTGCGGCCTTGGTCGAAACCTCGAGCTGAGCCTTGACGAGCTGCTTGAGGAACGGCTTCGATGCTTCGAGGCCCTGAGCGACAACAGTCTCGTCGGGCTTCGTTGCGCCCGCCTTGATGAGCTCCCAGCTGTTCTCGGTAGCTTCTGCTTCCACCATCATGATGGCGATGTCTTCTTCACCCTTGTCGTTGGTGACCATGCGGCCAGCAACAGTGAGGTCGAAGACAGCGTCAGCAAGCTGGCTGTACTTCGGGAAGGCAACCCACTGATCGTTGATCAAAGCCATGCGGATGCCGGCAACCGGACCATAGAACGGAAGTCCTGAGATCTGGGTGCTGAGCGATGCGGCGTTGATCGCGAGAGCGTCGTAGAACTCGTCCGGAGCGATGCTCAGAACGGTGATGACGATCTGAACCTCGTTGCGAAGGCCCTCAACGAAGGTCGGACGCATCGGACGGTCGATGAGACGGCAGACGAGGATCGCTTCCGTGGAGGGACGACCCTCGCGGCGGAAGAAGCTACCGGGGATCTTGCCGGCAGCGTACGAACGCTCTTCGACATCCACGGTAAGGGGGAAGAAGTCGAAGCCTTCGCGCGGGTGCTTACCCGCGCTCGTGGCGCTCAAGATCATTGTTTCTTCGTCGAGGTACGCAGCAACGGCACCCTGTGCCTGCTGAGCGAGTCGACCGGTTTCGAAGCGCACGGTGCGCTTGCCGAACTTGCCGTTATCGAGAACGGCTTCGGCGAATGTGATTTCTGGACCCTCCATGCGGGGGTTTCTCCTTTGTTTTACGTCGCGCACCCGTGTGGTGAGCGACTCGTCAAGGAGCAGGAGCGGGCAGAAGGACGCGATGGTTCACGCGCATGCCTAGAGTGGCGGCGCGTGTCTGGCCAACAGTAGAAAGCCTCCGAACGACTCGGAAAATTACCACCGGTGACCAGCTTCTTGCCAGCCTGCTCCGTTTGTTGCCCTACAACAACGTGGGCAACTGAAGATAATCGTAGCACCGAGGGTCTGGGAAGCCCTAGAGATTGGCGCGCGACACGGTTTCGGTGCCCGCTGCCATGCGGGTGGTTTAAGCTAACGGGTATGGAACCCACAGAAGAAACACCCTCTGCGAGCGAAGAGAACAAGCGCAGGTTCCGCGAGGCGCTTGATCGCAAGCAGGGCAAGCAAACCGCACGCCCCGGTCACTTGGATGCCGAATCGGCTATCCATGGCACGCAAGATCGCGCTGATCACAAGCGCGACTTCCGCCGCAAAACCGGATAACGCAGCGACACAAGATAACGCAGCACAAAGACCGTTGCCGCCCGGCGACACCGGATGACTACCTCATCACGGAGTTCGCCGAGCAGCACGGTCTTTTCTGGTTTCCGGGCCTGCTCGCTACCTGAAGTGCGGGTGCCCTCGTGCGGTTACTGTGCGCCGAAGCTCGCCACCGGACTAAAGCCATCCGGCAGCGCGAACGGATCAACGATCCGGTTTGAACGGTCGGACACTGCGGCGAGCGCCGCCAGTTCCCCCGCGGCTCGCGCGATCCGAGCCGGCAGTGTTCCCGAATTACCTTCTCCCCCACTGCCCCAGTCGGCCGATGCCGCGTACACGCCGGTCGGCACCGCCACGGCGTGCAGGTAGCTGAACAGCGGTCGCATCGCGTAGTCGATCGCGAGCGAGTGCCGATCGGTACCACCGGTCGCCCCCAGAAGCACGGGCAGGTCCGTGAGCGATTGCGGATCGAGCACGTCGATAAACGATTTGAAGAGCCCGCTGTAGCTCGTGGTGAAGATAGGCGTGACGGCAATGAGCCCGTCGGCCCCCGTGACGGCGGCGATCGCTTCGTCGAGTTTGGTACTCGGGAAGCCCGTGAGCAGGTTGTTCGTGACGTCGTGCGCGAGGTCACGAAGCTCAATCACGGTCACCTCGGCTTCGACGCCGCGAGCGCGCAGGTCGGCGACGGTTGCTTCGGTGAGACGGTCGGCGAGTAGTCGAGTGGACGAGGGCTGGCTGAGACCGGCAGTGATGACGGCAATCTTCTTGACGTCGGACATGAGTTGCTTCTTTCTCGGGAGCTAGTGGAGTGGGTGCAAGCCGGTAGCGGAGCTAGACGGTTGCCGGGGCGCCGGCTGCGGCGGTAGCGAGCGCCGCATCACGCTTCGCGACGAGCGAGGCGTGAGTGGGGGCATCCGGAACTTCGGCGGGGCGGTTGGTGGCGAACTCCTTGCGGAGCACTGGGACAACTTCTTCGCCGAGGATGTCGAGCTGCTCGAGAACCGTCTTCAACGGCAAGCCGGCGTGGTCCATGAGGAAGAGCTGACGTTGGTAGTCGCCGAAGTGTTCGCGCATTCCGGCGTACTTGTCGATGACCTCTTGCGGGCTGCCGACGGCCAGGGGCGTCTGGTCTGTGAAGTCCTCCATCGACGGCCCGTGACCGTACACGGGAGCGTTGTCGAAGTAGGGACGGAACTCGGCCTTCGCGGCCTGCGAGTTGCTGCGCATGAACGCCTGACCGCCAAGACCCACGATGGCCTGAGCTGCCGTGCCGTGGCCGTAGTGCTCGAAGCGCTGACGGTAGTAGTTCACGAGCTTCATGTAGTGCTCTTTGGGCCAGAAGATGTTGTTCGCAAAGAAGCCGTCGCCATAGAACGCAGCCTGTTCGGCAATCTCGGGACTTCGGATCGACCCGTGCCAGACAAAGGGAGGCACGCCATCCAAGGGTCGCGGCGTTGACTGGAAGCCCTGCAGCGGGGTGCGGTACTTGCCCTGCCAGTCGACGAACTCTTCGCGCCAGAGCTTGTGCAACAGCGAGTAGTTTTCGATGGCGAGCGGGATGCCCTCCCGAATGTCTTTGCCGAACCACGGGTACACGGGCCCCGTGTTGCCGCGGCCCATCATCAGGTCTGTGCGACCATCGGAGAGGTGCTGAAGCATTGCGTAGTCTTCGGCTATCTTCACGGGGTCATTGGTGGTGATCAGCGTCGTACTCGTCGAGAGAATGAGCTTCTCGGTCTGCGCCGCAATGTACGCGAGCGTCGTCGTGGGGCTTGAGGAGACGAACGGCGGGTTGTGGTGCTCCCCCAGGGCGAATACATCGAGCCCGACTTCTTCCGCCTTCTTCGCGATCGTGACGATGTTCTTGATGCGCTCGCCCTCGGTGGGCGTGCGGCCGTTCGTCGGGTCTGTTGTGACGTCGCTGACGGTGAAAATTCCGAACTGCATGGTGTGCTCCGGTCTCCCAAAATCTGTGTGGATGGATCAGTTATCCGGTTCAACCACGCTGACGGCGGATCATTCCAGCCCCGTACCGCCACATGGCGGGTACTCGAGTTGGAGCGTCGCACACAGTGCGATTATTTCTACACTCTGTAGAATTGAGATATGGACCCTGCTAACAGTGACTCTGTTGATCCCACGACAAGCGCTCCCCTCGCGCTGCCGAATACCGTCCTGCCTCCCGATGCGCCCAAGGTAGCGTGGCGGCACGGGCATCCCTACGAGACCAAAATGTCCCGGCGCGAATATGAGCGCCAGAAGCGCTTGCTTCAGATCGAGCTGCTCAAGCTTCAGTCGTGGATCAAAGAAACTGACCGCAAAGTCGTCATCATCTTCGAGGGACGCGACGCCGCCGGCAAGGGCGGCGCAATCAAGCGTTTCATGGAGCACCTGAACCCCCGAGGTGCCCGCGTCGTCGCTCTCGAAGTTCCGACCGAGCGGGAACGAAAGCAGTGGTACTTCCAACGGTACGTGCAGCATCTGCCGACCGGGGGCGAGATCGTGATCTTCGACCGTTCCTGGTACAACCGAGCGGGCGTTGAACGCGTCATGGATTACTGCACGCCGCAAGAACATCTCGAGTTCACTCGCTCCGCGCCGGAGTTCGAGCGCATGCTCGTGCAATCGGGCATCCATCTCGTCAAGTTCTGGTTCTCCGTGGGCCGCGACGAGCAGCGTGCGCGGTTTGCGGCCCGATCCCACGACGCTGTTCGACAGTGGAAGCTCTCCCCCACCGACCTCGCGAGCCTCGACAAATGGGACGACTACACGCAAGCGAAAGAGGCCATGTTTTTCTACACCAATACCCCACAAGCCCCGTGGACAGTGGTGAAATCCAACGACAAGAAGCTCGCACGCATCGAAGCAATGCGCTGGCTACTGGCACAGTTCCCCTATACGAATAAGGACTATGAGGTGGTCGGCACTCCTGACTCCCGCGTGATCGGAAGCCCGCAATCGATTTACGAAGACGGCGACACGCTGGGGGCCAACTTTCCCACGGTGTGAAGGATGATTTCGGGCTGACACCGCCATCTGGCGGCTGCTGCACGAGAAACGTGGACCGTGTGGCGGTACTGGTGCGCGGTTCCACGCTCTAGCGTGGAGACAGGCCGTCACAATGCCGTGGCGCCTGACCAATGGAGGTCACATGTCTACTCGTAAAATTCATCCCGCTCCCCCGTTTGATACCGAGCTTGCCGCCGTGTTAGCCATCGTCAATGAGCAGCTGCCCCCGACCGTTACTCCCGAGATGATTGAGCCTCTGCGGGCCGGCTTCGTCACCGCCGTCGATGAGCTGTTGCTCGATCGTCCCGTTAGCCATCGAGAAGAAACCTTCGCGGGGCCCGGTGGCGACCTGATCGTCTCCATTTTCCAGCGCACTGATCACACCACTGCCGGTCTCGGTATCCTCCACACTCATGGTGGCGGCATGATCATCGGCGATCGATTCATGGGCATGGAGACGATGCTCGCGTGGGTCGAAGAGTTGGATGCCGTAGCGGTGTCCGTCGAGTATCGTCTGGCTCCGGAGCATCCAGACCCCGCCCCGGTCGACGACTGCTACGCAGCTCTCGTCTGGACGGCCGACAATGCTGAGCGGCTCGGCATTGACCCCGCGAAGCTCATCATCTCCGGTGGCAGTGCCGGCGGCGGTCTTGCGGCGGGAACAACGCTGATGGCGCGCGACCGCGGCGGCCCCGCTTTGGCCGCGCAATTGTTGATCTACCCGATGCTCGACGACCGCAACGAGACCGTCTCGAGTCATCAGATTGATGGCACCGGCGTGTGGGATCGCGGAAGCAACGACACGGGGTGGGACGCTCTACTTGGCGACCGTCGCAAGACTGATCAGGTCTCGATCTATGCGGCCCCCGCTCGTGCGACAGATCTGAGCAACTTGCCGCCCACCTTTATCGACGTGGGGACCTCGGAGGTTTTCCGCGACGAAGATGTTGCGTATGCCTCGGCGATCTGGGCGTCAGGGGGAAACTGCGAACTCCATGTCTGGCCCGGTGGCTTCCACGGCTACGACTCGATGGCTCCGTTAGCGGCGCTCTCGGTCGCGACTCAGGATGCCCGACTGAATTGGCTGCGTCGCACGCTCGGCCTGTAACGAGCCAACCGCACGCACCCGAAGCCGACACAACTGTGGTTCGAGTCCGCTCCCGACTGTTCGTTCTGAATGGTCCGCAATAGAGTGGGGCTCGAACCACAGAGGCGGAACGACAATGCAAGAACTAGCCGGACGTTTGAAGGCGCTCGATCCCGAGGCCAGCGAAACGCTGCGAGTGATCTCCTACTTCGACGCGCTCACCGCGGGTCACGCGAGCGCTGAAGTTCTGCTGCGCGGCGCCAGCATGCTGGCCGGATGCGCCACCGGGCTCCTCTCACCGTCCCTCAGCCTGCGCGTCGATGAGCGCGGGCGTCGAAGCGCAGAATTCGGTACGCCGGAGTCGTGGCCAGCGCGAGCAGTTACGGGCGGAGGGACCGTCTGGCTCGAACGGACCGGAAACGCGCACGCCAACGATGACATGATCCTCGAGCGCGTCACGCTTGCCCTCAGCATCCTCTTCGAACGCACCGGCCCGGCCGAATCAGTTCACAATCCGGTCGAAACCCTTCTCGACGCTGCCGAAACAGGTGAGAGCCGCCACGCCGCGGCTCAGACACTTCGCCTGGTCCCCACCACCCGCTATCGCATCATCGCGCAGCCGGCCAGTACTACACGAGTCGCTGCGGGGCCTTCCGCCGTGATCACGACCATGGCCGGAGCAGTTCGCGCCGAGATTGTGCTGAGCACGGATGCCGTCGTCGCCGAGCGTGCCGGCGTCGGCATCGCTGCCTCCCCCGCCGATCTGGGGCGTTCGTGGGCTTCGGCGCTCACCGCGCTGCGGCTGACTTCCGATCATGAGCCCGTGCTGTATGGCGACGATCTAGGTTCGCTGTTGTTGCTCGCCGAGATCAGTCCCGCCGAAGCTCCGGAGAATTGCGATCTGCAATCGCTCGGTGTCGTGATTCGCGAAACCCCGCGCATCTTGCCGATGCTCGACACTCTGGCCGCGAGCGAGAGTCTGCGGGCTGCGGCGGCGACACTCGGCTTTCACCACTCCACGGTGCAATCCCGGGCAGAAGAGTTAAGCGCCAAGCTCGGCTTCGACGTGCGCACGTCGCGCGGTCGCACCCGGCTCTCCGTTGCGCTCGCCCTTCACCGCTTGGAATCCGCCCGCTTCGAGTAGGCGCCGCCCGAGTAACCACCGCTTCGATCGGACCCCGCTCGCGGCCGGCGATCCCCGGCCCGCGAGACTCTGCCCGCGACACTCTGCCAGCGACGGCAGCCTCGATCTTTACGCTTGAGTGGAGAGCTGCCCGCGCACAATTGAATCGCCCGAGTGCGCCGGGTCTCCGTCGAACTGTTCCTCCGAAATATCGACGAGGTCATAACTCGACATATCGAGGCCCTCGGGAACGGTGAACTGACCTGACGTGCCCTCCACAATTCCGAGGCTGACGAGAGCCGTGGCATCCGTCGTGATCAACCACACTTCGCGATAACCACCGTCGGTGGCGGGAGCATCGAGGTTGACGTCGATCACCCGCGTGCCATCGGGTAGTTGCTCAAGCGTCGCTTCGCCGGTGGAATCTTGCCAACCGGGAAAAGCGTCGAGCGTAGCGCTGGCGAGAATGGTCGGTTGTGCGGCGGGGCTCAGCGTCGCCCAGAGGGCGGTTCCTGCACCCGCGACCAGTGTGACGGCGGCCGCAGCGGCAACGATTCCGATCCACGGGCGGCGTCGACGCTCAGCGAGCGAATGCACGATGGCGCCTTCAGAGACGGCGGCATCAGTGTCGCTGGCGAGGGCATCCACAGAGTCGCCAGAAGCATCGAATTCTGACTCCTCACGCCCCTCGCTGAGCCGTGCGGCGCGCTTATGTGCCAAGTCATCGCTTGGCACCTCGGCTTCACTGTCATCGATCACAGCAGTATCGGATGACACGCTGGTCGTCTGAGCAGACAGAGACAGTTCGTCGCTGATGCGATCCCAAACTCGTGACGGTGCCTCGAGCAGTTCGCCAGCATCAAACGTCGAGCGGCCGATCATGGCAGCGCGCGAGAGGATTTCTATCTCACCGCGGCACCGATCGCATTCGCTGACGTGCGCGCTGTCTTCGGGGAGGGCAACTTGCTCGCCCAGGGCAAGCAGCGCAAGGACCTCAGGATCAACGTGTCGCATAGGTCGCCTCCAATCGTGTTCGCATCCGTTGCAGACTGCGCCGGATATGGCTCTTGACCGTTCCGAGAGGTAGTTCGAGACGGTCGGCTATTTGGTTGTGGGTGAGATCATCAAAAAACGCTAATCGCATAATTGCTTGGGCGTCCGGTTCGAGGCGAGAGATCTCGTCGGCCATCATGAGGGTGTCGGCCAGATCGAAGTCTTCCGCGACTGCCTCTGCTCTCGATGTCGTAGACGCCAGCTCTTCTTGAAGCCGACGAATACGGGCGCGAGCCTCGTGAGTGTCGGCAATCTTGTTTTTGGTAATGCCGACCAGCCAGGCGGAGAGGCTCGAACGCTCCGGCTTGAAACTCGAGCGCCCAGTCCACGCGGAGACGAATACTTTTTGAGTGACGTCTTCCGCGTCTCCCCGATCGCCGAGCGACCGCACCGCCAACGTGAAGACGAGCGACGACCACCGTTTGTACACCGCGGCGAGCGCCGCTTCGTCGCCAGCGATGAATGCCTGCGTGGTGCGGGCTTCGTCTGCGGCTTCGTCGTCGGTCATAGCTCTCCGGTTGAGGGTGTTCACAGCGGGTTGGCAATCGCTATGACATTGTCAGAGTAGTTCAAGACGTTCTCGTCGAACTGTCCCCCACACGTGATGAGCACAATTCGAGGTGCGCCATCTCGATCGAATACCTGGTCGAGAGGCAACTGCGTCTTCTTGATGTTTTGCAGAGATTCGAGGAGGTAGCGGTGGTCGACGCCGTCATCTGTCGTGACAATGATCTCGGCATCCGCGGGCATCTCTTTGAGATACGCGAAGGGGCCAAGGCCCTGCTCGAAGTCGTCGACGTGCGCGGTGATCACGGTCGAGCCGGTGTCGCTGGCCGGCGAGGGGCCGTAGCGGTACCACCCGGCGACACGAATGTTTTGGGGAATCTCCATGACGCCGTCATCTTCGACACCGACGGGAGTGATCTCGATATCGATCGAGACGGAAGGGATCTGGATGCGTACCGGAGCGGCGAGCTGCTCGACGGGAGCGATCTCACTCGACTGGCGGGGTACGTCGACCACGGCGGTCGGGGCCGCAGACGGCACGGGACGCGGAGCGATCGATTCGGCGGGGGGTGAAGCACAACCAGCAAGGAGAAGCGCCATGGCGGTGAGGGCTAGGATTCTCGAGGCCATGACGTTCTCCTTGCTGGGGTTCTGCGGGTGCTTGTTATTGAGTGTGACTGAGTTGTAGCAGGTGTTGTCTACTTGGCTGCGCGTGCAGCGAAGAGACGTGTTGCAGCAAAGCCGGCGAGGGCAAGAAGCGCTGCGAGGCCACCGAGGCCAGCGACGAGTGCGCCATTGTTGCTGTCAGCCGCGAGGCCGGCGGTTCCTGCATCTACGCCACTCGGGTTCGAGTGAAGACCGTCAATGGTCTGTACGGCGAGGTCGAGGTTGTCGTCTTCTGCACTACCCCAGGCGTACACGATCGTGTTGACACCTTCAGCAATGTCGACATCAGCCGGGCCGATGGCCGGGTCAGTCGTTCCCGTGAGGGCTACCGCTGCGGAAATCGTTCCGACGGCGAGGTCAGCTTTCACCTCGTCGGGGTTGCTGAGGTTCTCGAAGGCCACGGCGTCATTGGCAAGGATGTCTACCGCAGGCGCTGCGGCCGTGTGGCGGACCGTCAGACGACCTTCACCAGCAGCGACCGGAGAAAGGTCGTTGGTGAAGAGGCTGGCGGTGGGGTCACCGGACTCGTCGAGGTGAGCGACCGCGGTGTAGCTCATGTTGGCTTCGAGCGTGAGGTCGATCGGGCCGATGGCCGGCTCGGAGTCGTCTTCCGCATCCGCAGCGGTGATCGCGACTGTGTACGTGTCGGCCGGAAGGTCGAGCGGGCCAGCAAGGTCACCGGGCTCGAAGTCATCGAGGGTCAGCTCGCCGTTCACGTAGACGTCAACGGTGAGTCCTGGTACTCCGTGCAGAACGTAGAGGTCTGCGGTGGTGTCTGAAATGGCGTTCGCGGGGATTGCTACTCCGACGGCTGCAATGGCTCCGGCGGCTACACCAGCAAAAATTTTGTTTCGCACTGTTCATGTCCTCTCATGGTCGGGCGTAAATCGCCTTACATGGAGTACTTCCGACTGAACCCCTGTTTTGGATGCAGCAATCTCACAAAACTTTAAAGTTTCTTTTCGTGGTGGTTCGTTTGGTCATCCGCACGGCAGCGGATCTTTAGCCGCGCGGGACTTTCTCTAGTGCCGCGAACCAGAGCCACGAACGCCAGCGGATCAGTGAGCCACCGCGTGGCTCGAGCCACGGCCGGTGTGCCCAGAACCACCGCGAGCGCGACACCGAATACTCCGGCTAAGGCGACGGTGCCGATGGTCCAGCCAGACCAGTCACCGATCAGCGGCCGCAATGGGTAGAGAACAATCGTATGCAGCAGATAGATCTGGAGCGTTCTCTGCCCAAGGGCGGTAAGAGGGCTACTGAATCGAGGCACCAACGAGAAGAACACGAGCGACATCACTGACGCCGTGACGAGCACGCCCACCCTCACCACGACATGCTCAACCTCGGTGAGGCCGAATGTATCCATTTGGCCGTACATGTAGATCCAGCGTCGAGGCAGCACGTCGTGCGCGAGATAGGTGGCAACCACAGCAGCAGCGAACAACGTTCCGGTACCCACTCTCACCCACAGCGGAGCGGTCAGCCGCTTGAATTTATCGATGTGGTCAGGCGTGGTGAAAAGCCCGAGAGTGAAGAAGGGCAAGAACGAGAGGATGCGGGCCGCTGACAGATCCTGTGAGACGCCACCCGCCAGCACCGAAAGAATCGAGACAGCGAACGAAATCAGCACTGGATGGCGCACTGCGCGCAGTAGCGGGATCGCGAGTCTCCACACCAGCAACGCCAGGAGATACCAGAGCGCGAACCCCGGAACGAAGAGTCGCAACTCGAAGCTGTTGCCGAGAATCAGCCAATTTTCGAGAGCAAAAATGATCTGGAAGAGCGCGTAGGGTGCGATTAGTACCGAGATAAGACTCGCCATTTGCTTCGGGTTACCCACGAAGCTTCGCGAGAAGTAGCCCGAGACGAACACGAACGCCGGCATGTGAAAGAGATAGATCCACGTGTATACGCCATCGGCTGATCCTCGATCGATGCGCTCGATCACGTGGCCGACGACGACAAGGATGATGAGAATCGCCTTGGCATTGTCAAGATAAGGGTCGCGTGAAGTGTTCTGGGTCATGTCGAACTCGGTTCTTCTGTCGTCACGGGTTTCGACCGACCGGCAGATCGGCTCCAGCCGAGCCACAGCATGATGATTGCTCCCACAAGGAGCGCCCAGAACGCGGAGCCGATTCCGATCACGGTCACCCCCGAAGCCGCGACGAGAAAGGTCGCTATCGCGGCGATCCGGTGCTCAGCAGCATCCAGAGCCGAGCGCACCGACGTAATGAGGGCGCCGATTACTGCGAGCCCCGCTATGGCGACGACAACGATGGGCGGCGCCACCGATACGAGTGCCGTTGCGAACCCGGCGGCGAGACCGATCACCACGTAGGTGCTCCCAGCGGCGACAGAGGCGATCCAGCGTCTCTTGGGGTCGTCGTGTGCCTCCTCGCTGGCGGTGAGCGCGGCAGTTATTGCGGCGAGATTGAGAGCGTGACCGCCGAAGAACGCACTCGCCACCGATGCGGCTCCGGTGACAGAAAGTGCGGGGCCGGCCGGAACCGCGTAGCCATAGCTGCGCATCACGGTAAAACCCGGCACGTTCTGCCCCGCCATCGTGACGACGAAGAGAGGGATGCCGAGGCTCAGGATAAGAGTCGGGTCGAACACTGGCACAACGGGCGTGAGCTGCGGCGCGACGGCTGCACCACCGAACACACTCCCTTCTGTGGTGAGTGCAATAGCGACAATCGCCGCGACGAGCGCTCCGGGTACAGCCCACCGCGGGGCAACCTTGAGCAGGATCAACCACGTCACTACCATCGGCAAGCCGAGCCAGGGATACTCAACGGACGCAGTGATGGGAGCGAGACAGATCGGGAACAGGATGCCCGCGAGCATCGCGCTCGCGATCGGCTGCGGAATCCGCGTGATCAATCGCCCTAGCGCGGGCACGAGGCCACACACCATGATGAGAACTCCGCAGACGATAAAGGCTCCGACCGCAGCCTGAAACTGCACGTCTCCCTGGGCTGCAACGATCAGCAGCGCAGCACCGGGAGTTGACCACGCCACTGTGATCGGCATCCGGTAGCGCCATGCCATCCCGATCGTGACAAGCCCCATCATCACCGTGAGGATCAAGAGACCGGATGCTGCCTGCGCATCACTCGCCCCCACCGCCTGCAGGCCAGCAACCACGAGCGTGAAGGATGACGCGAAGCCCGCGATCCCCGCAATGATGCCGGTCGAGAAGAGCTGGAAAATGTCGAAATCCTTCGGTGGGTTGACCGCACGAAAGTTGTGCGGCCCCACTCTACCGGCGCGCTCGACGAGGGCTGTCGCGCGGCGCAGTCAGAGCCGAGCTAAGGCAGCGGCCTGCGCCCGAACACGCTTTGGCCCCACCGCACAGCATCGAGGGGGTGAGTGAGCCATCGAGTCGCTTTCATTGCGAGCGGGCTGCTGAGGGCGAACGTCAGCAGCACCGCCGCGACCACCATCACTGCTACCGAAGCCCATGACCAGCCTGGCCACGAAGCTATCAGGGGAAAAAGCGGGTAGAGAATAATCGTGTGCAGCAGGTAGACCTCGAGGGTGCGCTCGCCGAGCACCGTTATTGCGCTTCTGCGTCGCGGAACGAGAGCCAGCACAGCCACCGTCATCGCCAGCGCCACGACCAGGACAATCACACGCACCAGCACGTTCTCTGCTTCGCTGAGGCCAAACTTCTCAACCTGACCATACATATAGAGCCAGCGCCGGTCGATGACGTCTCGACCGAGGTAGACGACTGGCAGCGTCGCGACAAGGAGAGACGCGATACCCGCGCGAACCCAGAGCGACGATGTGAGCCGCGTGAAGGCCTCGATCTTCTGAGGAGTCAGCATCAAACCGAGAGTGAAGAAGGGCAAGAACGAGAGGATGCGGGCGCCCGAGAGCTCTTGGGAAATACCGCCTCCGAGAACTGACAACACTGACACCGCAATCGAGAAAATCATCGGATGTCGCATGACGCGCACGAGCGGAATCGCGAGTCGCCACGCCAGCAGAGCGACGAGATACCAGAGCGAGAAAGTCGGAACGAAAAGCTGAAGCGCAAAATCGTTTCCGTTGAAAGCCCAGTTCTCGAGAGCGAGCACCGTCTGGAAGAGAAAATAAGGCGCGAGCAGGAGAGAAATAAGACTAGCGACCTGCCGCGGGGTGCCAGAAAACGATCGAGAGAGGTAGCCGGATACGAGCACAAAGGCTGGCATATGGAAAAGGTAAATCCAGGTGTACAGCGTGTCTGCAGAGCCGCGATCGATTCTTTCAATCGCGTGGCCGACGACGACGAGCACGATGAGAATCGCTTTGGCGTTGTCGAAGTAAGGATCGCGCGCACGAGCTCTGTTCGCGGCGTTATCCGACGAGCGTGCCGGAGACGCCGGCAATTCTTGGCTCACGAAAGTGGTGTCCTCTGCCGCAATGAGTTCGGCTGCTTCTCAATCGCAGCGGATCTACAGTTTATTAGAGCGCGAGCACGATCTTGCCCCGCGAATGCCCGTGCAGCAGCTTGGTATACGCCGCAGAGACCTGCTCGATCGGGAACACCTCGTCGATCGGCACCTGCACGGTGCCGGCAGCGATGAGGGCCGCCAATGACGCGAGATCCTGCGGAGTCGCACCCGCAGCGCCCACGCCCGACGTGCCGTACTCCGACACTGCCGCATAGTCGGCAATGGTGTTGATGCGGTCAGCCGGGGCTCCGAGCGCGAGTGCAGCATCCACGGTTTCGCGGCCGTTGTTGTCGAGAGCGGCCGTGAGACCTTCGGGGCTGATCTCGAGAATGCGCTCGACCATACCCTCGCCATACGTGACGGGGTGGATGCCAAGCGATCGCAAGAAATCATGGTTCGACGCGCTGGCGGAACCGATGACGGTCGCACCCTTCAGCTTGGCGAGCTGAGCGGCTATGACGCCGACGCCACCCGCTGCGGCACTCACGAGAACGGTATCCGCCGCGGTAAGAGCAACAGCGTCAACGCTCGCCCACGCCGTGCGACCGGCGATATCGAGACCGCCCGCCTGTTCCCAGCTCAGTTGCGCCGGCTTGCGGACGAGCTTCTCCGCCGGAACGACAACGAAGTCCGCTTGACCGCTGAAACCCTTGCCTCCGAGTACCTCGTCGCCCACCGTCCAGCCCTCGACGCCGTCGCCGATTTCGTCGACCACGCCGGCGAAATCATTGCCATTACCACTCGGAAATGTCACGTTTTGAGGATTAGCCGTGGCCGCTCCGCTAAATACCTTCGCGTCGAACGGGTTGATGCCCGCGAATTTCACTCGCACGCGCACCTCGCCGTCGCCCGCGTGAGGAGCGGTGATTTCGGAAATCGTGAGCACTTCTGGCCCACCGAGCTGAGAGTAAGTAACGCGACGCGACATCCTTCGAGCCTAACCGGTGCGTCGCAATTGCACACCGGGGCGCTCGAACTGGGAGAATAGGGCGCGTAAGGCACGCACGGACAACTTTGGTGAGGACCGCAATGAGCTCGACTGAACACACGACTGCCCGCTCCCTCTCGGCCGAGGATCTTCTGCCCGGACTCTTGCGCGTTCACCGCGGACAACTCATGGCCGTCGCCGTGATCGGGCTCGTGCTCGGAGTCATCGGCTTGCTGTTCCCCGATGCCACACTCCTCACCATCGCGGTGCTTTTTGGCATCTATCTCATCGCGTCGGGCATGTACCGCGTCACTGCAGCCTTCGTGGCTAACAATCTCGACTCGCCGATGCGCTGGACCACGGGCCTGCTTGGGCTCCTCATCGTGATCGCCGGCATCCTGTGTCTTTCTAACCCGTTCCAAACGCTCATCGCGCTCGCCCTGGTGATCGGCATCGGCTGGATTCTCGAAGGAGTCGTCGACCTCGTCGGTGGTGTGCGCGGCACCATCCACCCGCGCTGGTTCGGGTGGGTCAGCGGCATCGTCTCGATGGCCGCTGGCGTCGCCATGTTCGTGCTCCCCGCAGCTGGCGTGTTCTCGCTCGTCGCCATCGGCGCCGTTCTGATGATCGCCGTGAGCCTCACCACACTGCTCACGCTGCCGCGCAAGCCCAAGAACACCGCGACCAGCGCACCGGTAGCCGCTGAGTAGGCGGCGATTCTCCCTCGCCCAGAAATAACCGCCCAGAAACAACACAGGCCGCCATCGCAATGCGATGACGGCCTGTGGCAAGTGTGACGAGTCGACTAGCGGCGCAGTCCCAGCTTCTCAATCAGCGTACGGTAACGCGTGATGTCAACGTTCTGCAGGTAACCCAGCAGACGACGACGCTGACCAACAAGAAGAAGCAGTCCACGACGTGAGTGGTGGTCGTGCTTGTGCATCTTGAGGTGTTCCGTGAGGTCGAGGATGCGACGAGTCATCATCGCAATCTGAACCTCGGGGGATCCCGTGTCACCTGGGTGGGTTGCGTACTCTTCGATGATCGCCTTCTTGATGCTTGCTTCTAGAGCCATAAGGTGATCCCCTTTCTAGTCGTTGCGCGGTGCCCATTGCTGAATGCGTGAGCTCTCTTTATCCGCGGCCGTTAGACGGCAACCTTGAAAGTTTAGCAGAGGCGGGGCTCCCGCAGTACTACCCGGCGAAGAGAGCGACAACGGCGGGAATCGCGACAACCACCATCGTGACGGTGGCCGCGAGCGCGACCGCTCCCCCGGCAACGAGCCACCGGTGATAGCGCCGGCGAGCGGCATCCACTTCTGTGCGCAATCGTTCAAAGCGAGCGGTAAGGCGAACGCTCGCGCCGGTAGCGGCTGGCCGCACGTTCCAGCCACTCAAACGTGCGGCAACGGGCGCGAGAGCGGCAACCTCGGCGCGAGAGTAAACCACTTCATGGCGGATAAGCCAGGCTGCGACATCTCGCAGCGACAGCACCGGAACGGGAGCTTTCATCCGCCCGTGCACCAATTCAGAAGTACCCATGAGCGCGACGAGGGGTTGCACCTTAACGCTCGGCGCACCGAGCGCGGCGAAGGAGTCGGTAAGTCGCTCTGCGAGAATCGAGGCGTCTCGCACGTACGCCACGCGCCCACCGTCGACAAGGATCATCCTTCCCGCCGTCACCGCTTTCGCGTCGGGATGCCGGCGGCTGCACACAGCGAATACTCCAGCGGGACCCACAACAACGTGGTCCGCGCCGCGACTCGCATTTTGTTCGTCGGTGGCTGCGGCCACGATCCAGTCGCCTCCCAGCGCGGCGAGCGCGACCGCGGATTCGAGCTCCCCGACTCCGTGGGCGTAGAGCTCGCTGGCCTCGGCCGACAGCGGATTGGCTCCGCGCAGCCGCTGAAACCACGTGCGCTGCTCGTGCGCGGCTTGAGCCCGCAAGCACGCTGACATGGCCAGACCGAAGCCCGTTCCCCCTGCCGCGAGTGCCGGAGCACCATTGTCGTGCACACTATTACCCACCAGATCCCCCACAACTTCCCCCGTGAGAGATTATCTCGCGTGGGGCGATCGCCCAATTCGACGGAGCATCCCACTGCTGCCACCTAGGCTGAGACAATGAATATCGCCCCGCTACTCGACCTCATCTTGGTCGTCGTGTTGGTGGGCTACGCGATCTACGGGCTCCGGATCGGTCTGACCCGCAGCATCTTCGTCATCGCGGGAGTAGCCGTCGGCATTTTCTTCGCCGCACTGTTCGCCCGCAGCGTGGCGGAGATCGCATCGAACCCGCAAGCGCGCGTTCTCATCGCGGTGTCCGTCGCGGTCGCGCTCGTTGCTCTCGGGCATGCATTAGGTTCCGCCGCCGGTCGAGCAATCCACGTAGCGATCGAAACCCGGGCTCTCCGTGGCGCCGACCGCGCAGTGGGCGGCCTCGCGATTGCGATGCTTGCCGCGCTAGTCATCTCGACCGTCAGCTTCAGCGCGGCTCAGCTGGGAATACCGATACTTTCCCGCACGATTGCTGCTTCCTCGGTCATCCGCACGATTCAAGACGCAACTCCTGATGTGGTCGAGGCGAACATCGCCCGCTGGCGAACGGCCCTCAGCGACCGCGCGCTTCCGTTGCTGGGTTCCCCTCTCGGCGATCCGAACGCACAAATTCCCTCCATCGACACCGAGAGCCCCGCCCTTGACGCTGCGGCCCAATCGGTCGTGCGCATCACGGGAAACGCCTACGCGTGCGGTCAAGGTCAGACAGGGAGTGGTTTTGTCGTCGCCCCAGAACGCGTCATGACCAACGCCCACGTTGTCTCCGGAACGAGCGGCCCGGTTGTCGAGGCGATGAACGGCCAAGTTCTGGGCACCACGATCGTGTACTTCGATTCCGTCAACGACCTTGCGATACTGGCGGTACCCGGCCTTACCGTTGATGCTTTGCGACTCGGCGACACGGCCCGGCCCGGTACGAGCACCGCGATTCAGGGTTATCCCTATGGCGGACCTTTTACAACAAACCCTGCCCTGGTACAGCAGGTCAGCACTTTTGAGAGCCCCGATATCTATGGAGATGGTGGCGCGCCGCGCGAGGTATATACGCTCGCCGGCCAAGTGAATCCCGGTAACTCGGGCGGCCCGTTGCTCACGCTCGACGGCGATATCGCCGGGACCATCTTTGGCAGCAGCACCGAGCAGAACAATGTGGGCTACGCCCTGACGTTGGATGCTGTTCGCCCGGTTGCGCAAAACGCTGCCGATCTCAGTACCACCGTCTCTAGTGGCGTGTGCATCGCACACTAACGAGACTCGTGGTGCCGAGTTCGGCTATCGAGTCGAGATTAGCGTTCGAAGCGCTGGTACTCCGGCGCCGCCGGGGTTCCGGGACACGTATCGACGGTGGCCCCGTCGACAGCGCTAAAGGCGAACCACGACCATTCGTCGCCCAACTTCTTGCCGATGGATCGCGGGACCACGAACCGCACGGTGTTCCCCGCGATCTCGGCGTCATCAGACTCAAGTCCATCGCTATCGTCGCGCTCAATTTCGTACGCCGTGACATCGTCGATCTCGCCATCATCGATCTCGACTGAAAATTGGTAGGAGCGATCGCCATCCGATCGCTCCGCGTAGATCCCGAGCTCGGCAGTATCGCGCTCGAGCGGTGCCGTGAACGTGATTTCGGCCACAATTACGTCGCGATCGGACTGCTCGACGCGCGCAGACTCAATATCGAGGGATTCAACCTCAGCAGTGTAATCACGGCATTCGTTCGCCGTCGTCTGTGCGCGGGGCGGGATAAGAGTCGACTCCGGCGTCGGGGCACTGGTTTGCTGGGGAGCGGCTGATGAAGAATCCTGAGCCACGGGGGTCGACATTACCGAGGGCGGCGGGGATGCGGCGGCGAGAGTAATGACAACGGTCACGATCACCGCAAATATGAGGAGCCCTACGACCGCAGCGACGACCGGACCCACTGCGACCTGTCGCTGCACGACGGGTTCGGAAGGATCAGGGTTCACTCGCCCACGCTAGCAGTGTTCTGCGGAGCATTCCTTGCCTGCACAACCCCGGCAGCGATCGCGCCTTGGCCGGCGATGTACAAGCTCATGATCAGCACATCCGATTGCCACCACACCGCGCTCGGAGAGAACAGAGCCCCCGCTAATGCCGTATCCGAGGCGAGGAAGAGAACCGCTCCCGTTGCGATCAGACGCTGCGTCGCGAAGGCCGCTGCTGTGGACGCCGCCAGCACTGCTCCGTAGACCGCAAGGGGAATGAAAAAGAAGCCGAGGTCGTGGCGCAGGATTAAGAGCAAGCCCACCCACCACACAATCAGCAGCGCCGTGAACCCCGGTATCCGCCGCGATCGCACTGCCGTCAGGAAAAGCACAAGGTAAAGAGCGTGGGCGCCGAAAAACGCGGCGAGCCCGACGAGAAAGCTTGAGCTCTCCGCATCCGCGACAAAAATATCGCCGAGCCACGACAATGCCAACGCTGCGAGCAGTAGATAGTCGGGCCGCGAGAACGGCCGGCGTCTCGCGATCACGACGCCAAGAATGAGCGCGGGCATGAGCGAAAATTTGCTCGCGCTCGCCACGTCATTCCACCCTGCGGCCAAACTCACCACGTGCACAGTCGCCACCACGCAGTAGGCGATAAACCCTCGCAAAAAAGTCACGGCCACAGCCTACGGTTGCTGACGGTTCAGCGGAACACTGTCGTCAATTACGGTCGCTGCGGCGGGCGCGGGCTCGTGCCGCGGCCACGATAAGAGTAATGACCACCCCAATCGAAGAGCCAACGGAGTTGGAAACGATGTCTCGAACGTCAGATACCCGTGACGGGATGAACTGCTGCACCCACTCGATCCCCGCCGTCAGTAGAACTGCCAGGGCAAGTGCGAGCCACCATTGCCGTTTTCCTACGAGCAACACGAAAAACAATCCCACGGGCACGAACAGGCCAATATTGGCCACAAACTCGAGGTCGTTAAAAGTGAGCCATTCGGTGGCCGAGAACTGATCGAGAAATACGGCGAATTGCCACAACGGACCGTCACTTTGATCCGGGGCTTGCGGGCTCAATGTCAGCCACGCCACTAGGGCTAAGTAACTGAACGTCGCGGCGCTTAGGTAGGGATGGCGCCGAAACATCCACCAATCGTGCCCTACCGAAGCTCGGAAAGCGCTTGACGCGCTAGAAACCGACGACAAGGCCAGTCAATACAGAGACCAGAGACCACACCGAGAGGAAGGTGACGATCAACGCGGCCACCACCCACAAGAAACGTCGAAGGCTCGCAGCACGAACGTCGTGGTGAATCTGCACGAAAGCGCGCGTGAGGGTGTGGGAGGTGACGGCGGAAAGCTCCGGTTCTGGCCACGTGGCGCTCGCTTCAGCTGCCGCAGAGATCGTCGCGACTTCTTCGCCACTGAGCGTGGCAGCAGACGAGAGCAACCATTGTTCTAATTGCATCGAGGTAAGAACCTGAACGCCATCCGGAAGTGCCGGCATAGACACCTTCACGGGCTCCACCATGACGAGAACCGGCACCACGTTGACGGCTGTACCCAGCGCTGCTTCAAGCGACGCCGCAACGGCCAGAGCCGATTCGCGCGCTTCGCTGATGGCGTTACTGATGGTCTTCGCGATGACGAGTTCGTCACCGCGGATTGCTACATCATCGCCTTGGCAATTAACCACCGAGATGGCGAAGACGCCAGCGCGGCCGACGGCGAAGTGATCGAGAGACGATGCCCCCAATGGCACTCCGTGAAGGACGTCCCAGCTATCACCGAGACGATCGAGGATGGAGCCGACCAGCAGTTCACCGACCGCCCCACGGTAGTGTGCTCGGCTTTCGTCCGTGAGCGGCGAGACGCCAACGATGCGCGCGAGAAATCCACGCGGCGCACAGTGTGCTTGCGCCGCGATGACGGCGGCCATGGCTGATTGTCCAGCGATCCGGCCGCGAAGATAGTTATTCTGCGGCACGCAGACCCTCCAGCTCTTCCATGCAGTGAGATGCATGAAGAAATACGTTGGGCCGGAGGCTCCCCCGCCTCCGGCCCGACTCGTGGCGAAGAATCGCTCCCGAGTGAAGGTTCCTCCCCCGAGGAATAACTTCTAGATCAATAATGCCTAACCTGTGAATTCACCGAAACCCCCACTATTGGGCATACCCGAGTGGGGGTGAACTCCCCCGACCACCCCTATTCCGGAAGGGGAATACCTTCAGGAAGCCCCTGGGAAGCAACGATGCTGAGCCGCTGAGTGGAGCGCGTCATCGCCACATAGAGCGCCGCAGCACCGCGGGAAATCTCGTCGACAATGCGCTGAGGTTCGACGACGACCACCGAGTCGAACTCGAGTCCCTTAGATTCGCGCGGCGTGAGCACAGCAATCGGCTTGTTCAGGCCGGCAGCGCCCTCGCCCACCTCTCCGGCGAAAGTCTGCTGCAGTGCATCCACAATGCTGCTCGTGAGCGAATCGCTGACGATGACCGCGAGAGTGCCGTCGCTGGAAATCGCTCGATCGGCACCGACAACGTCGCTAACGCGAGCACCCAGCTCGTAGGCCGACACCAGCGTGACATCGACGGGCCACTCACTCTGACGAACAGCACGCGACGGTGTGATCGAGACATCGTGGGCCAGTGCCACAGCTTCGGCCACTGCCACAATTTGTGATGGCGTGCGGTAGTTGACGGTGAGCTCTTCGAGACGCCAGTGGTCGCCTACATCTGCTGCGAGCGCAGCACCCCAGCTATTCGTCGCGGCAGCCGCACTGGCCTGAGCGACATCGCCCACAATCGTGAACGACTTGAGCGGGTTGCGGCGCGCAAGCAGCCGCCACTGCATGGGCGAGAGCTCTTGCGCTTCGTCGACGACAATATGGCCGTACGTCCACGAGCGGTCTGCCGCCGCCAGATCTGCCGTCGTTGCGCGTTCGGCGCTCGCTTCGAAGCCCTCGGCGAGAGTCTCTGCATCGATCATGCCTTCGACATCCATGTTGCGGATGGCCGCAGCCGCGTTTTCAACGTCACGCTTGCGCTGTTGCTTGCGCTCGCGCTCTGCTGCCGTCTGAGCCACATCGACTTCACCGAGTAACTCTGCCGCTTCGTCGAGTAGCGCAACGTCACTCACGGTGAATGGAGCGTCGCGCTCGCGACGCAGCAGGTCGCGCTCTTCGGGCGTCCAGCGGGGCGTGAGGCTGCGCAGCCAGCTGGGGCGGGCATAGAGATCGTTAATAAGCTTTTCGGGCGTCAGCGGCATCCACGCCGTGTTGAGCGCAACCTTAACGTCGTGCGCTGTGCGAATATCTTCGCGCAACCACTTCTGGTCAGCATCATCGATCGTGTTGCCGTGGGAGCGCAACTGGTCGGCGAGCAAACGACTGATTCCGGCGATCGCAGCCTTGTTGAACATCACCCGAGCGAGGTTATGGGGCTTGTGAGAGTCCCACGCCTTCTGCATCGCCGCACGGAGCAGGTCGGCGGGTACATCCAGAATCTCGCCGTTGATTTCCATACGCTGCGTTTCGGTCGGCACCACACGCCGCGAACGAACGGCGCGTTTGATGAGCTCCGCCATGTCGAGCGAGCCTTTGAGCCGCGCGACCACGTCGACATCTTCGCGGCGCGCATCAATTCCCGGGAACAGCTGGCCGAGACTCGCGAGTACGACACCTGTCTCGCCGAGCGAGGGCAGCACTGCTTCGATGTAGCGCAAGAACGAGCGCGAAGGCCCGACGATGAGCACACCGGATGCCGACAGCCGTTCTCGATGCGAGTACAGCAAGAACGCGGCGCGGTGAAGCGCGACCGCCGTCTTGCCCGTTCCCGGCCCACCCTGCACGACGAGAGCACCGCGAAGCTCGGAACGGATGATGGCGTCTTGCTCTGCCTGGATCGTTGCCACGATGTCGCCCATGCGACCCGTGCGCTCGGCGGTGAGACTCGCCATGAGTGCCGCTTCGCCCTGAAGGGAAGCAGCATCAGTTTCGAGAAGTTCAGAGTCGAAGATTTCGTCGTCGATGCGAACGATGTCGCGGCCGTTACTCTGCAGGTGCCGGCGCGCTCGGGCACCGAGTGGCGTCGCGGCGGTCGCTTGATAAAACGCGCGTGCTTGAGGAACTCGCCAGTCGAGCAGCAGCGGGCGCTGGTCTTCGTCCCGCAAACCAATGCGACCGATGTACCGAACGGGGCGCTCGGCGGTGCCTTCAGAATCACTCTCGCCCTCGCTTTCGGCATCCACTTCGAGTTCGAGTCGACCGAACGCTAGTCGCTCGTCAATCTCGCGCAGCTGGCCGATGCGATCTTCGTAAATGCGAGCGAAAGCGTCGCGCTCAGAGCGGTTTTGGTGAGTACCACCCGGCGCGCTCCGGCGCACGGATTCCAGCTGCTCTTGCGCAGCATTGCGCAGTCCATCCAGCCGGCGATAGAGGCCGTGGACGTACGCCCGTTCGCGTTCAAGCTCACTCGATGACATCCGGTGTCCTCTCCAAATTGCGACCTTCAATCGTACGCTCTTTTTGACTATAAATTCGACGCTTAACTCTTGCGCTCGGCGCAACTCAGTGGCACGCTGAAGTCAGTTAAAACTCATCGCTCACCAGAGTCGCAGGCAGTGCCGCACCGGTGGGCGATGAGTCTGTTAACGGGGATGAGTCTGTTAGCGGGGTTTTCTCCTCTAGCTTGTGGTCGGCAACTCCCCGACGGCCGTGATCACCCCCGAATTGAGGCTGCTGCCGGCGGCCCCCACGCCCTACGATTGTCGGATGCTGCGTTCCATCGACTATTCCGGATTGATTTATCCGGTGAATCCCCACGACGTCGCAGCGTTCAAGACATCCCGGCGAGACCATTTCGGATACTCGACGCTTCGCCTCATGGGCACGACCGTGCTGGTCGCCAGCGGCATCGCCTTCCTCATTTTCGTCGTGAGCGGCCCGATCCTCAGCGCTCTCGGAAGCTCGCTTCTCGCGGCGTTCGTCAATGGCGAGGGCGCCGCTGCCCTGCCCTCACTCTTCATCACGCTCGCGGTCGCGTTCGCGTTCCTCTCTGTGATTGGTGGCAGCATCTACGTCGCCGTACGGAGTTGGCGCAGAAGCGGCGGTCCCTGGCAGCGCTTTTATCGCATGAACAAATTTGCGGAGGACAACGAGCTGAGCTTTACCCCGCTCGATTACGACAGCCCCTACCCCGGGCTCATTTTCTCTCAGGGCGACAGTCGCACTATTCGTCACCGCTTCACCAGTGCAGCGGGCCGGACGCTCGACTACGGCAACTTTGAATACTCGACCGGCTCAGGCAAAAGTAAAAGCACGCACAAGTGGGGATTTCTAGCGCTTGAGCTCGATCGGGCTCTCCCCCACATGGTGTTGGATGCCGCCGCCAATAATCAGCTGTTCGGTGTGACCAATTTGCCGCAAGCGTTCGCGAAGAATCAGGTGTTGAAGCTTGAGGGGGATTTCAATTCTCACTTCACGCTTTACTGCCCCACTGCTTACGAACGTGACGCTCTCTACGTTTTCACTCCCGATCTCATGGCGTTACTGATCGACAAGGCAGCACCCTTCGATGTCGAAGTAGTCGACAAGTGGCTTTTGGTGTACTCGCCGAAACCCTTCGACCTTCTCGACCCCGCTGTTCATCGTCGACTCCTCGGGATCGCCGACACCGTAGGCACCAAGGCTCTTCGTCAGTCACGCAACTACGCTGACGACACCATCGGTGATCGAAGCGTGAACCTTGTAGCACCCCGCGGCCAGCGCCTGAGAAGAGGGATTCCGCAAGCGACTCTGATCACCGCTGCCGTGTTCGCTCTCATCTTCGGAGCCCAACTCTTGCTCAGGATGACGGGCTAACGCCCAGCCCCACGGCGGCCGCCAGCGACCGCGAGCTATCGCGGTGTGCCGGTGAGAGCCTGGCGTGCTTCCACGATCGCGCCCAGCAAGACCGCTTCATCGGCGATAGCCCCGATCTGATCGCGGCCAGTAATAATGCGCTGGCGAGCGAAAGCAAGCCGGGTGGCTTCTTGGATGTACACCTTCATTACCGCCCGCTTGTTGTTGCGCGCTGCCCAAGCCAAAGCCTGACGACGACCTGCGGGCGTAGCCAACACGGCGACTTCATCCTGATTGAACCACCCAGCGTTTGCGTACTCGGCGAGACGGTCGAACGTCATCCGCGCTTCTTGACGACGCAGGTACACGACGATCACGATTGCCACAATGAACAGCGGGAACTGCACAATCGCGTAGTAACCGAAGAAGTCGTTCACGAAAAACAGCGCACCGTTCCACAGCGCATGAAGTGCGATCGCTAACGCGAGGCCCACCGCGAAAACGCCGACGGCGCGCGCATTACTGCGCGATCGTACTGCTAGCCCCAGAGCGATGCCGGTGCACGCTGTGAACATCACGTGCGCGAATGGCGACATGAGACCGCGAACAAGGAACATTTGCAGGATGCTCGAGCCGCTGCCATCAAGGCTCACAAGCTCTGAACCGAAGTAGAGGATGTTTTCGGTGAAGGCGAAACCACCGGCAATCCAGGCCGCATAAACAAGCCCATCGACCGGTCCATCGAAGTGACGCCGAGCGACCCAGAAGATCACCAAAATGCCGAGTGCTTTGCCTGCCTCCTCCACGATCGGGGCTTGGATGGCGGCGGAGAAGAAGTCGTACGCCGGGCCAGGGCCACCGAGAGCGTTGATGACGTTGTCAATCTCCGCTCCGATGATGAGAGCAAGCAGCACCGCAACGCCGGCTCCCCAAAGAAACGCGAAGATCACAGCGAGACGAGGTTCGGGCTCCCACCGGTCGATCCAGCGCACCGCAAAGAACACCACAGCAAGCGGCACGATAGCTAAGACGCCGCCGAGCGCGAAAGCATCCGTTCCGATTCCGGAGATCACGTAGACAACGACGAAGAGCAAGACGAACGACAGAGCGATGACGCCCAGGATGCCCAAGATCAGCAGCCCCGGCCCCCGTGGTTGTGGCACGTGCGGCGGCAACTGATGCTGTTGAGCATCGCGAGCGATATCAGCGGATGCCGCGGTGGGGCTCGGCGCCGATCGCCCCGCTGCCGCCGTGTAGTCAGGAGTCACGGAAGAAGAATCGCTCGCGGTCATGCCATCGAGACTAGCGTGCAGGCGCTGCGACCTTTGTCGTTACTTGGTGCCCTCTTGCTGCTCGCGAAGGATGCTGAGCGCACGATTGACGCGATCGCCCAGGCCGGCGACACGCTTCTTCGACGATCGCTCCGCCTCCACAATCAAACTCATAAGCTCACCGCGATACACGTCTTGAGTCGAGCGAACCGACATTGCAAGCGCGAGCGAAGCTTGAGCGGCCACGACGCCAATCGCTGCGCTCACAACGAGGGCAGCACAAGCCAGCGCAACGACGACACCCGAGAGAGCACCCTGTGCCGTGCCGACCACGGCCGTAATAACGAACGCGATTGCGAGTACCGGCGCGATAAGCCGATGTGGCGTGCGCACGCTCAGCTGTAACGCTGCCGACACCGTGGCGGCATCCGCGGCACGATGCGCCTTGGCGGCGTTATCGATAGCGGTCACTCGAGTTCGGAACTCGTCGACTTGGTCCTGATGGATGCGCAAGCCCGCCGATTCGATGAGTTCGTCGCGTACGAGGCGGTAGCTATCGGCGGGTGGTCGCACGATCACTACCGCGATGATCGCGACGATAACGACGGCCACGACTACCGTGCCGAGAGCAAGCAGGATCGCGGCGGGCGTCTGAGCAGGTTCTGCAAAAAATAGCCGGGTGCTCCAGTCGGCAGAGATCGTGAGCGCCACGACCGCCAGTCCTGCGAGAGGAACCGTCCACGCGACGGGGTGCAGGCGCAACCGAGTGCGAACACCGCGAGCCAGTCGCAAGTGATCGAAGCGTGCTGTCGCGTAGTCGGCGACTTGCGCTGACAAGGCAACAAGCCAGAGTGCGGCCACGACGGTAAGGGCTGTCCACGAAGATTCCACGCTGCGACTGTAGTCGCTTCCCCACTTTTCCGACGAGACTTTGTGCCGATGCTGCGTGGAATCACGGTGCGGTGGTGTCCGATTTCCGCTGGTCAGTGCGCTGCACGAGTGGCAGAGTGAGAGCATGTTCTCCCCCGCCCTCAGCTTCGACGAGCAATACCGCGCACTCTGTTCACGAGACGCGCGTTTCGACGGGCAGTTCATTGCGGGCGTGCACTCTACGGGAATCTATTGCCGCCCCAGCTGCCCTGCCGTGGCTCCGAAACCACGCAATGTGCGCTTTTATCGCACCGCGGCCGCCGCCCACGAAGCCGGGCTCCGCGCCTGCAAACGGTGCCAACCAGATGCCGTGCCGGGGTCGCCGGAATGGAACCTCAACGATGATCTGGCTTCGCGCGCCATGCGCCTCATCGCTGACGGAGTCGTCGAGCGCGACGGCGTCGAGGGCCTCGCCACTCGACTCGGCTACACGAGCCGCCACCTCACTCGGGTGCTCACCGCCGAGCTCGGAGCCGGTCCTCTCGCCCTCGCGCGTGCTCACCGCGCTCAAGCCGCCCGCACGCTGCTGGGTGCGACCGAGCTGAGTATCTCTGACGTCGCCTTCGCTGCCGGATTCTCGAGCATCCGACAGTTCAACGACACTATTCAGGCCGTGTACGAGACCACACCGAGCCAATTGCGAACCCTCGCTCGTCGCGGAGCAGCCGCTCATCCGCACACCTCCCCCGAGCGCCCCTCAGCCCTCACGCTACGGTTGCCCACACGGGCACCATTCGACGGCGCTGGCCTCATGACATTTTTCGCGAATCACGCGGTCGCCGGCATCGAGACCGCCACCGCTACGAGCCTGGAACGCGCCATCCGCCTGCCGGGTGGGGTTGCCCAGGTGCGACTCGAACTCGGCGATCAGAGCATCACGTGTATCGCTCAGCTCGCCAGAATTTCGGATGTCGCACCGCTCGTCGCCCGCGTGCGTCGCCTCTTCGACCTCGACGCCGACTCACTCGCGATCGACGAGGCGCTCAGCACCGACCCTGCCCTGGCCCCCTCTGTAGCGCAGGTGCCCGGAATACGGCTGCCGGGCAGCGTCGACACCGAGGAGACACTGTTCCGCACCCTCCTCGGGCAGCAGATCTCGGTCGCCGCCGCACGCACTGTGCACGCTCGGGTGGTTGCAGAGCTAGGACACGACGGACTGTTCCCGACCGCAGCAGTGCTCGCGACATCCGGAGCCGAGGTTTTGCGCGGCCCCACGGCTCGTATTGCGAGCATTCTCGGTGTTGCCGAAGCGCTTGCGTCGGGCGCGTTAGAGCTTGACGTCTCCACCCCTGTCGATGAATTCACAGCAAAGCTCGTCGCTATGCCCGGAATCGGCCCGTGGACGGCGGGCTACCTGGCGATGCGCGTGCTCGGAAGCTCCGACATCATGCTCAGCAGTGACCTCGTCGTGCGCCAAGGCGCTGGGGAGTTGGGGCTTCCCGCTACCGCGACAGCGCTCACTCAGTACTCTCGTCAGTGGGCCCCGTGGCGCAGCTACGCGTGCATGCACTTGTGGCGATCACGGCCGCTCTAGGTAGAGCAGAACACAACGTCACCGTAGGCTGGACCTATGAACGTCAGACTCTTGATCCTCGGTTTCGGTATCGCTGTCGGATACGTCGTTGGCGCGCGCGCTGGCCGTGAACGTTACGACCAGATGAAGGGCAAAGCCACCGCAGTGTGGGAGAGCCCTCGTGTCACAAAGGCGCGCACTGCCGCCGAAGACTACGCCCGCACGCAGGCCCCCATTCTTCGCGATAAAGCCGAAGCGGTAGCTAAAGCCACCCCCGGTTTCGTTGTCGAGAAAGCAAAAGACGTCGCCGAGAACACCCGTGAATTCGCCGAGACTGCGCGCACCACGGCGAAGGACTTGGCCGATAACGCCGAGAAATCCGCACGAGACTTTGCCGAGAGCGCCCGGGAGACGGCGAAGGGGCTCGCTGGTAACGCCAAAGAGTCGGCGAAAGAGATCGCTGATCGCGCGTCCGCCACCGCTCGCGGCGCCGTCGGCCGGGTCAGCGAGACCGCCGAAGACGTGCGAGAGAACGCGAACAAAGAACTAGCTGAGCTTCGCGAGCGCGGCGAGAGCGCCATCGACCGGGCCTTCACGACCGCGGGCAAGGCACGCGACGAAGCGCTTGCGTCGCTCGACGACGAGGATGACGACGACTTCGACGAGCGCCCGACGACGTAACGTCGCCGCCCACGGGCTCCCCGAACAACGAAACCCGGTTCCTCTCGCTGAGAGGAACCGGGTTTTTCGCGTGCGCGTTGACTACTTGTTCTCTTCTTCCAGCCAAGGAAGAGAGATTGCTGCGGTCATGGGCGAGACGCCGCTGAGCCGCTCCGGAGTCAGCACGCGGGCGACGTCTTCTTGTTTCATGAGGCCGGCTGAGACCACGAGTTGCGCGATAGACGCATTCGTCGTGAGCGCAGTATGGGCAAGGTTCGCTGCTGCTGCGTAGCCGATGTACGGGGTCAGCGCGGTAACGACGCCGACGCTCGACTCCACCTGTGCCGCGAGGCGCTCTTCGTTAGCAGTGATGCCGTCGATGCAGTTCACGCGCAGGGTGCGGCACGCATTCGTCATCCACATGACCGATTGCAGGATCGAGTGGGCAATGACGGGCTCGAAAGCGTTGAGTTGCAACTGGCCGCCTTCAGCCGCGGCGGTGACCGTGGCATCTGCACCAATAACGCTGAACGCAACCTGGTTGACGACCTCGGGGATGACCGGGTTGACCTTGCCGGGCATGATCGATGATCCCGCCTGCTTAGCCGGCAAGTTGATTTCACCAAAGCCAGCCTGTGGTCCGCTCGAGAGTAAACGGAGGTCGTTGCAGATCTTCGAGAGCTTGACCGCGGAGCGCTTGAGAACGCTACTGAGCGTCATGAAGATTCCCACGTCGCTCGTAGCCTCAATGAGGTCGAACGCCGTCTTCATCTCAATGCCGGTGGCCTCGGTGAGGTGACGGCGCACGGCTTCCGCGTAACGCGAATCGGCCGTGATACCGGTACCGATCGCGGTTGCGCCCATATTGATTTCGCTCATGAACGGCAGCACCTCAGTGAGGCGCTCATAGTCCTCTTCGAGAGTGTGGGAGAAGCCCGTGAACTCTTGGCCCAGAGTCATAGGTACGGCATCTTGCATTTGAGTACGGCCGATTTTGAGGATGTTGACGAACTCGCGACCCTTGGCGCCAAACGATTCAGACAGCATCTGATGTTCAACGAGCAGACGCTGAACACCGAAGACCATTGCAAGCTTGATCGCCGTGGGGTACACGTCATTCGTGCTCTGGCTGCGGTTGACATCATCGATGGGATGCAAGAACGAGTACTCGCCCTTGCTGTGGCCCAAAATTTCCAGAGCACGGTTCGCGATTACTTCGTTCGCGTTCATGTTGGTGGAGGTACCAGCGCCGCCCTGAATGACGCCGACGCAGAACTCTGCGTGCAGGGCACCGTCGAGAATCTCTTGACATGCTGTGTCGATGGCGTGGGCCTTGCGCGATTCGAGCACGCCGAGCTCAGCGTTAGCGCGCGCTGCTGCCTGCTTGATATGCGCGAGCGCACGAACGAGGTCGGGGTAAACAGAGATAGCGCGACGGGTGATCGGAAAGTTTTGCATCGCGCGAAGCGTGTGCACCCCCCAATACGCGTCTACTGGAACCTCAAGCGAACCGAGTGAATCGGATTCGATACGGGTAGCGGTGTTCTGCAAAGAGGCGTTGCTCAACTCTTTTTCTCATCTCCGTTGATTTGCGGCGCAATACACAGTCACTGTGATCACGCCTCAAGTGTACGCTCGCGCACCGGGAGACTTGAAGGAAAAGCCGTGGTTAGAAAGTCATTTCTTAACGAATGATCTATTCCTTAATAGCGTCGCGAAGCAGCGATGACAGCGCCTGCAGCTGGATGTTCGCCTCGGCCACGACATCCTCATCAGAACCGTCGAGAGCGCGCGCGGCGAGGCCAGCCTTGCTATCGATGAGTTCGGCGATTCGAGCGTCGATGGTGTGAGCGGCGATGATGCGCCAGGCCGTCACGGGGAGCTCTTGACCAATGCGGTGCACGCGGTCGATTGCCTGAGTCTGCTCCGCGTTCGTCCAACTCAACTCAGCAAGCACGACGTTGGATGCCGCCTGCAGGTTGAGCCCGACACCAGCGGCTGTGAGCGAAGCCACCACAACCGAGACCTCAGGATCGTTCGCGAACGAGTCGATTGCGTTCTGACGAGCCTTGGCGCTCTGGTCACCACGGATCGAGACCGCCTTGAGACCGACCTTCGCGAAGTGCGCCTCGGCGGTATCCATGACATCGATGTGCTTGGCAAAGAACACAACCTTGCCTACCGAACGGGCGAGCTGCGCAGTGTAGTCCGCGGCCAGCGTTGCCTTGGCCTGACCGATACGGCGCACCATCGTGAAGACATTCTCACCGGTGGTGGCACTCTTTGACTCTTCGAGTTCGGCGTGGGCGACAACACGGATGAGGTCTTCGACAGCCACATCTGGCTTGAGCTTACGAACGCGAGTGAAGCGATCGACCAGTCGCGCGGTGAGGGCCTGCTCGGCGGCACGAATCGATCGACCGAGGTCGTTATCGAGTTCGACCGGAATGTCGGCCACACGTCGCGCAGGAATGTCGGCGGCAACGTCGACCTTCTTGCGGCGCACAATACCCATATCGATAACGGCACGACGCGCTTCGGAGAAAAAGCCGGGGTCGGCCGGAGTGAGGTCAGCATCTTCGAGTTTCGACATGAGCGGAGCGAGCGGCTTGGTACCGTCGATCCAGCCCAAGAACTGCCAGATGGCTCGGAAGTCTTCGATCGAGTTGATCAGCGGAGTTCCCGTGAGCGCCATGAGCAGCGCCTTCGGGTACGTCGCGCGGATATTCTGCGACAGGCTCAAGACGTGCTTGGACCGTTCAGATTTGAGGTTCTTAATAAAGTGGGCTTCGTCAACGACCATGCCCTTGAACCCAAAGCGGCCGAGCCAACCCACGTGACGATCGAGAACTTCGTAGTTCACAATCACGACATCGCTAAAGGCATCGACGGTGTCTCCATCGCCGTGAACGACAGTGGCGCTGCGGCCAGGAGTCCACAATTCGACTTCGCGTTCCCAGTTGGTCTTCACAACGTTGGGCACTACGACGAGCAACGGGTAGGAGTTGGAGGCTTCGGCAGCCATCAGCGCCTGAGCGGTCTTGCCGAGTCCAGGCTCATCGGCGAGCAAGAAGGTGCGGTGACCCTGCTTGACAACTTCCACAAAGCGCGCTTGGTGGCGCATGAGTTCAAGGTCTCCGCGCGTACGCAGCGATTCGGCCTCGGGCAGTTCCATGGAGGCAGCGCCGCCGCCGGAGCCGTGCTCGAACGCTCGGAACAGGGGGTCGATGAGCTCCCAGTTGGCCAAACGATTGTTGTGCTCGGGCTTAGGCGCAATCGCGCTGAAGTCGGGAGCCAAGAATGGGTTCGCCATCTGCATCTGACGAACGGATGCCGGCACGACCTGCTTGTCGACCTGCTTATCGACGGCCTTGGGCTCCTCAGCAATGATCAGTTCATCAGGGCTGAGTTCTACACCGGCGGCGATGAGGAGGTCACGGCGCAGCGCCTTGGCTGCGGGAGTGATCGGTGCGGCCTCCCCCAGCATCGAGAGCAAGCTCGTGTCACGAGCAGCCGTCTTTGCGAGGATGCCCGCGAGGCCATCAAGGCGCTTCTGTTCGTTGGCACGCTCGGATTCGGTGAGCGTGGCATCCGTTTTTACGCGGGCACGCTCTTCTCGTAGCAACAGTGCTGCGACTTGGAAGCGTGCTCGGTTAGTCGGCTTGAGCGGGCCCTTTTGAACGGCAGTCTCGACCTCGCGCGCGGCACGGGCCAATACGGGGATAACTCCCGTGTCATCGCCGGGACGGGCGCGGCGACGTTGGGTACTGCCTTGGCGCTGACCCGAGTTTTTGGATCGTTTATTGCGCTGCGAGGACTCGGTCTGTGACGAGTTGGTCAATTATTCTCCTGGCGCTAAGCAAGCGGCTCAGTAGCGGGTACGACGACTCAGAGATGTAGAACGAGCAGATGTTGCCACGAAGGTAACTTCATTTGAACGACAACTTCCACTCGAGGGAGCCAGACCCAACTGCGATGCGATTGGTGGTCTCAAGGGATGCGTTATCTAGTGTACGCAGAAATAGTGGCGAGCGCGCTACTGCAGCGAATTAACCTCGGCTTGTGGCATCGGTGACGCGCGCGCCGACTCCCACCGCGATGAACACCAGGGCCGCGGTGTAGTGCAATCCCGCGAAGAGCTGGGGGTCAGCGATAGCAATCGGCACGATCGGGTTCCAGAGAATTGCAATCGGAATGAGACCGATTGCCCACCACCATTGACGCGCCTGCCACACCAAAACCACAGTGATGAGAGCGAGGATGCTGACGACGTACCGCACAATCGTGAAGATCTCGGTGCCGATGACGCCGGCACCCACCAACAACACCAGAACGGCCAGGATTGCCGCGGGCAATGCAACACGGCGGGGACGATTCGGGTACGTTGCGCTCACGCTGTCGAATATACCCGTCTGCTGATGCTGGGCTTCGCACGCGCGAACGACGAGGCCATGACCGCTGCGTCTTCGGCCCTGCGGCTCCACCCCTGCGACCGCGGCCCTGAGCCGTCAGCGGAGTACGCGACAGCAGTGACATCGTCACCACCGCTGCCATGAACGACACCATGATGACCAAGAATGGGACAGCGGAACCGTAATCGCCATCGATCAGCGCGATACCGTAGACGATCGACACGATCACGGCGACGACCGAAACGAGCAAGGGAAGGTAATTGCGCGCACTCAGCTTCTGCCGGTAGCCGTTCGGCGCGAGCGCGGAGTTCTCCGCCGTCACAATTGAGTACATCTTCTTGCTGAGCTTGGAATCCGTCTTCTTCATGTCCCGGATGGCGCCATGCTGCAGCGACTGCCCGAAGAGCGCGCGCAGGATCTCCAGCTCGCACCCCGTCACGCCGGTGGGGTCCATCAATTCGAGACGGTAGGTGGTTCCCGAGGAGAAAAAGCCCTTCGATTCCTCTTCGAGAATGCGCAGCTTGCCGCGCACGGCGAAGTCCAGAATTTGAGCGGCAACCGCTTTGGGACGCTTCTTGATCACGAGCGCGGCGGTGACCACCGAGACATCGCGTGGGGGCGAATACTCCGCAATGATCGTGGGGCGGCCCCCGTCATCCGCTAGCTTGGACCGTCGGATGCGGATAGCCCAGATCACTGCAGCGATCGCACCGATGAAACCCAGCGGCTGGCCGTAGCCTGCAGCTGACCCGAAGTAGGAACTGTCACGGGGAACGAACGTGCCGGGCTCGAACCCGAAGGCCACGGTGACGTTCTGCCCTCGCTGCAGCATCGCCTGCGTTGCCACGTACGTGTCGTCATCCAGCGCGACAATCTCGCAGCGCTCGGTGGATCGTTCGATTCCCCAGTAGCAGTCGGGTGCCACGCTGAGGGCGTCGCTCAGGCCTTCGCCCAGATGAATCGTGGCCGTGAGAGAGCCGAACGGCTGATTCCACCCCGTGCCATTGGTATCCCAGTAGAACTCGTCGGCGCCCGTATCGGCCGCGAACCGGGTCACATTTGATCGCGTGTACGTGAAGACATAGGTCTGCGTTCATTCGACGAACGAGTCGGCCGCACTCGTCACCAGAGTGAAGCTACCGTTTTCTTCGACCTCGAAGTCGCGGGGTTGCCCGTTCTCATCCGTGACAGAGATCGCACGGATGTCGAGGGGTTCGCCCTTGTAAGTACTCGGGGTAGCGCGACGCATCCCCCGGTTTTGATCGTCTGGAAACACAGCAACGAAGGTCTCGACCGTGAGCAGCGTTGAACGTCCCGCTTCGTCACGATCGAGGAAGAACTCGCCGTCATAGCTGTCAAAAACGAAGTCGTCGAGGCCAGCGTTCACGAGCCCGGTCGCTGCGGCTCCATCGCCTGCAAGGTCGTTCGGATGCCCGGCCGCGGCCGCAGCGAGAGGTGCTGCGCCCAACGCCACCACCACCGCGATTGCCCCCACCAGCCGTGCGCTCAGCCGCGCACTCCACCGGACTCGAGGGCGTCGCTGCGCGTTGACTGTCATCGCGTCTCCCGTTCCTTGACCCTCGGGCGAAAGCGAGCACCGCGTGCTGCTCGCTAGAGTCGAGGTA
The DNA here is from genome assembly GCF_015864675.1 of Salinibacterium sp. SWN1162. Lineage (NCBI taxonomy): Bacteria > Bacillati > Actinomycetota > Actinomycetes > Micrococcales > Microbacteriaceae > Salinibacterium > Salinibacterium sp. SWN1162. The sequence continues at coordinate 159,818 of NZ_JADYWT010000004.1, read as the reverse complement.
TGAAGAGTGCTTTGGCTGTCGAACACCTGCAGGAATTAGTGCGAATCCCGACAATTTCCCGAGTGGATCCCTCCACCACGGAATGGACAGAATTCGACCGTTTCGCTCAGACATTGCGCAAGCTTTATCCACTGTGCCACAGCCGGCTCGAGCGCGAGACGGTGCTGGAGCACTCTCTGATTTTCCGCTGGCGCGGCCGAGCGTCTACCGAACCTGCCGTGCTGATGGGCCACTACGACGTCGTCGCGGCGACCGACGAAGGCTGGAAGCGACCGCCTTTTGCGGCAGAACTCAGCGGCAAGGGTGACGATCAGCTGATCTGGGGACGGGGCACCCTCGACGACAAGGGTTCCGTCGCCGCCATTCTTGAGGCGGTCGAGGCACAGCTCGAAGAGGGCCTTGTTCCCGCTCAAGACATTTACTTGTGCTTCGGTCACGACGAAGAGACTCACGGCACGGGTGCATCCGCCATTGTCGATCTGCTCGAAAGCCGCGGCGTGAAGCCAACGCTAGTGCTCGACGAGGGCGGCGCCATTGTCGACGACGTGTTCGACCAGGTTGATGCCCCCATGGCCGTCGTCGGGGTCGCCGAGAAAGGCACAGCAACCCTGCGATTGACGGTCGATCAGTCAGGGGGCCACGCCTCCACTCCCCCAAAATTTCCTGCCGCCGTACGGCTGGCGCAGGCCATTGTGCGGCTCAACTCACGGCCGTTCCCATCCCGTCTGACCGATACCGGGGCAGACCTCATGCGGCTGCTCGGCGAGCACGCAGGCGGCTTTACCGGCTACCTGCTGCGCAACGTCTCGTGGACAAAGCCTTTCCTGCTGCCAATTTTGGTGCGCAAGAGCGACGAACTCGCGGCCATGATGCGTACCACTCAAGCCGTCACGATCCTAGAAGGTGGTCATGCGGTCAATGCCATGCCCGAGCGGGTAAGCGCGGTGATCAATGTGCGCATCGCCGTGAATTCGAGCCTTAACGAGACCATCGCCCATGTCACTCGCGCGATCAACGACAAGCGAGTTCGCATTTCAGTGGACTCGCCCGGAGAGCCCTCTCCGGTTTCCGGAACAACCGGTCTCGCCTGGGAGCTCTTGCGTTCCACAATTGAGAAGACCTTCCCCGGCACCATCGTGACGCCCTATGTGCAGAACGGCGCTACTGACAGCCGGCATTTCACCCGCATCAGCGGTGGCGTCTATCGGTTCACACCATTTGCGATGGCCCGCGAAATGCGAGACACGCTCCATGCCCGCAATGAACGGATGCTCGTGAGCAGCTTCCTCGATGGAATCGCGTTCTACCGCGCGCTTATCGCTTCGCTCTAGTCGGCAGCGGCTTGACGGGGAGCGAATGGCAGCGTGTCGGAGCCGCTGACTTCCTGTGCGATCCACGTGCCAAGCTCGGCGGGCCGATCGGTGATTATTCCGTCGACTCCGAGCGCTACGGCATCCGTCCACGTGTCGGTGTCATTGAGCGTGTAGATCAGCAGCCCGAGTCCGGCATCATGAACCTGTTCGACGAGAGCAGGGTTCCCAGTGATCGCTTTCTTGCTTGTGACGATCGCGACGGCACCGGCGGCGGCCGCGAGTTGCGCCGGGTCACCAACGATGTCTCGCACGATCAGCATCCCGGGAAGTTCTGGGCTTATCCGTTGCGCAGCCTGAAGCGTCATGATGTCGAAGCTGCCGAGGATCACATGGTCATTGACGCCATTGCGCGCCACGAGATCGGCAACGAGCGCCACTTGTTCGTCAGTCCATGACCCTTTGAGTTCAAGGATGGCGTTCTTCGTCGACCAGCGGAGAACGTTGAGAAACTGTTCAAGGGTCGGCACGGACGCTCCCGCAAATTCTTCACCGAACCACGAACCGGCATCCAACGCTGACAGTTCTTCGTAGGTATAGCTCCACACGGGGCCAGTGCCATCGGTCGTGCGATCGACCGTCCAGTCGTGCATCAGTACGGGAACGCCGTCAGCGGTGAGCTGTACGTCCGTCTCGACGTAGTCCGCCGCACTGTCGAGGGCGAGGCTGAGCGCTTCGAGCGTGTTCTCGGGGGCGACGGTGGCGTCTCCTCGGTGACCCGCGATAAACGCCGCCTCTCCGGGCGCTCGGAGCGAAGTGAATACTCCGGCCGCATGCACTCGCGTGACATTGGCATTCAGCACGAGCGCGAGAGTGATCGCGGTGACTATCGCAGCAGCGAGGGCTGCTCGTTGTGCTCGCAGGTGGTGCTTCGGGTGTGCCAGGTTCTGCGATGTCGCCATTGACTCGCCATCCTTGTGTCGGGTTGCCGCACGTTCGCGGTGCCCCCACTATAGCGAGCCTGTTACCAATCCGTTACCTTATCGGCGAATTACTTGAGGCGTGTCTCAATCGCCTCGCGAAACGGGATCGACGGAACCGCTCCATGGTTCTCTACCGAGATGGATGCCGCGGCTCCAGCAAAACGCAGGGCGTCCTCCAGCATCATGCCCTCCACCACACCCGCGGCGAACGCACCACAAAAGGTGTCCCCCGCGCCCGTCGCGTCGACGGCCGTGACCCGATGCGCCGGAACAATGACGGGCTCGGAACCGACGCGGTGAAGTGCGGCACCCTTCGAACCCAGCGTCACGATGACGGTCGAGACGAGGCTCAGCAAGCGCTCACCGATGCCATCCAATTCGCTGGAGAGACCGTTGTCGCTCGCGAGCTCGGCGGCCTCGTGCTCGTTGACGATAAGTATGTCGAGGTTCTCCAGAAGCTCTGACGGCAGAGCTTGAATGGGCGCAGCGTTCAGAATGACGCGGGTGCCGACGGCCCGAGCGATTCGTGCTGCTTCGATCACGGTGGCCAGAGGAATCTCGAGTTGCATGACGAGAGCGGATGCCGCACTCAGCGCTGAGGAATCTGTCGCTGTCAGGTCGGCGACATCAGCGTTCGCCCCCGCCTCGACGATGATCGTGTTTTCGCCCGTGTTGTCCACCGCGATAAGCGCCGTGCCGGTGGGCTTTGCCGTAGTTCGCAGATGCGTGACGTCGATTGAGTCTGCCGCGAGCCCCGACCGCACCATGTCGCCGAATCCGTCGTTGCCGACGGCGCCGATGAATGTGGTCGAAACGCCAGCGCGCGCTGCAGCGACGGCCTGGTTCTGACCTTTACCGCCTAATGCGGTATTCACTCCTCGCGAGAGCACGGTTTCTCCCGGCGAGGGGATGCGGTCTACTCGAAAGACCTGATCAATGTTTGCGCTGCCAACGACGACGATTCCAGACATTAGTCAAAAGTAACGCATTCCCCGGAGGAACGGGGCCTATTTGGCTTCTGTATCTGATTCCGCCGCAGCGAGAATGCGGTTCACCATTCCGCTGAAGATCACGCCGTGGAAGGGAAGGATCGCCGCCCAGTAGAGGCGACCACCTAGCCCGCTCGGGAAGAACACCGCCCGCTGACGATAGAACGATCCGGCGTCGCCGCGATCTTCGACGCTCAGCTCAAGCCACGCCCGGCCCGGCAGCTTCATTTCTGCCCGGAGGCGCAAGCTATGCCCGCGCTCGATGCTCTCGACCCGCCAGAAGTCCAACGCGTCGCCGGTGTTGAGGGTGGTCGGATGACGGCGGCCACGTCGCAGTCCGACCCCACCAACCAGCTTGTCGAGCCAGCCGCGCATGGCCCACGCCAACGGGAACGAATACCACCCGTTCTCGCCGCCGATACCCTCAACCACAGCCCAGAGCGCGGCGGCTGACGCTGGAGTCTCTCGTTCACGCAGGTCGGTATAGACGGTGTGACCGGTCCACTCGGGGTCGCTGGGGATCGGGTCGCTCGGCGCGCCAACGACGGTCGCGTCTTGCCAACTCGTCTCCACTTCGCCGTCGCCCATCTTCACCAGCGCTAACCGCACTGACGCGCGATAACTCGTAAGCCCACCCTCTGGGGCAGGGATGAAATCTGAGACTGACTTGTCACGAACAACGCAGTCAAACTGGAGCGACTCAATAATCGGCACCGCCAAAAGACGAGGGATAGGCGTGACGAGATTCACCCATTGCGACGCCAGCCACGGAGTCAGCACCGGCAGTGAGGCGATGGGGCGCTGGTGCAGCCCCGCCTCGACGGCGTAACCATTCATCATCTGGCCGTAGCGCAGCACATCCGGTCCGCCGATGTCGAAACTGCGGTTGAGGTCAGCGGGCAATTCGAGCGCCGAAACCAAGTAGTAGAGCACATCGCGTACTGCGATGGGCTGAATGAAGTTGCGCACCCACTTCGGTGCGGGCATGTACGGCAGAACTTCCGTGAGGTGACGAATCATCTCGAAGGAGGCCGAACCGGAGCCGATGACCACTCCAGCGTTGAACGCGATGGTCGGTACACCTGACTCGAGCAGGATGTTGCCAACTTCGGCCCGGCTGCGCAAATGGCGGCTGAGCTCAGAAATGTCGCCCTCGGGGTGAAGCCCGCCGAGGTAGACGATGCGCGAGACCCCCGCCTTCTTGGCAGCGTGGGCCACGTTCATCGCTGACAGCTTTTCAGTCTTCTCGAAATCGCCAGCAGCTCCCATGGCATGAACCAAGTAGTAGAGCGCGTCAATGCCGTCGACGGCAGCGACAAGGCTGTCGGCATCGGTGAGGTCTCCCACGATGACCTCAACATCGTCGCTCCACGGCACATCACGCAGCTTTCGCGGATTGCGCACGAGAACACGAACACTGTGCCCCGCTTCAATGAGTCGAGGCACCAATCGGCCGCCGAGATATCCAGTTGCTCCAGTTACAAGAACGCGCATGCTGCAACCCTAGGCACGGCCGCTGGGAGGCAGCGCACAGTTACCTCGGTATCTGCTGCCGCCCTGTTCTTAGCGGGCTCGACGCGCTACTGGGCTGCGAGGCTTGAGCCGGCGCCAGAGAACGAACCAGGCTGCGCCACTGAGGGCGAGGATGCTGAAGAAGATGGTCCACGCCATCCACGTCTGATCCGGCTTCGCGCCGTACACGCTCGCCTGCAATTCCGCCTGCGACAGAGCGGGAGTGATCGTTCCGTCGATTTCGCCAACGGCTCCCTCGCCAGTCGAGCCGCCCAAGGATCCGCCTGCTCCGGTCGACGATGTCGATTCGGGATCGGGAGTCTCTGTCGGAGATGGCGTCTTGGTGGCCTTGGGCGTCGGCGTGCTACTGGATTCGCTCGACGGTTCAGGAGTGGCAGCGGGGTCTGCGGCGGGAGGCGCGTCTGGCCCGGTATGGCCGGGGTAGGTCGCGAACACCTGCACACCCCACGTCGTGCCACCGCTCTGATAAAAAGCGATCCCGATGTCAGTGAAGGAACCCAAAATGTTCTCGCGGTGCCCCTGCGACCCCATCCAACCGTCGTGCATCGACTGCGCGGTCGGGTATCCCTGGGCGACGTTCTCGCCGGCGGAGCGCCAACCAGACGGAATCTGAGCCGAATAGTCGGGATTGTGCGACATGGTGCTGCTCGCCGCCATTTTCTTGGCCCACGCTAACGCGACGGCATCCATGTCGGCGTTGCGGATGAGGCCCTGCTGACCGTTATCCCACCGAGCTTGATTGACAAGCCCGTGGATGGTGTCAGCTTCTGCTGCAGAAGCGGGGGCTGCAGCAGCAATCGGAACGAGAAAAACCGCGAGAAGAAGTGCAAAAAATCCACTGGCGATGCGGGAGGGAGTGTGGCGTGAAAAAATCATTACTCAGCAAGTATCCGTGGATACGCGCGCTAGGCAACCCCCACGCCACACCTCTCGGCTAAATCAGAGACTTCGTGTGCCAGACGGTCTTTGTCTCGGTCCACTGAACGACACGTTCGATGGATGGCGCGGGAACACCGACGACCGGGCCGGAGACGCGCTTGAGCGTATCGGCAGCCGCGATTTGAAGGTCAACCCACTCGAGCTGTTCTGCTCCGGCGAGGTCGAGACCATTGACATCCGCGTGGCTCGCAAGCCACGGAGCGATCTCGGCGGGCGACCCCGTGAGGATGTTGACGACTCCCCCAGGAACGTCACTCGTGGCGAGAACCTCAGAGAGGCTGATCGCGCTCAGCGGAGCGTTCTGGTGGGCGACAACGACGACGGTGTTACCGCTGACGAGCGCCGGAGCGATGACGCTTACGAGGCCAAGCAGCGACGACGAGTCTTGCGGAGCAACGATCGCGATAACGCCACTCGGCTCCGGCGTTGACAGATTGAAGTACGGGCCAGAGACGGGGTTACCGTTTCCGGCTACCTGCACGTATTTGTCAGCCCAACCGGCGTACCAGACCCACGCGTCAATAGCGGTATCGACCTGAGTGGTCGCGGCCGACTTCGAGAGGGATTCGGTAGCGATGAGCTCGTCGATGAACTGCTCGCGACGACCCTCCAAGAGCTCAGCGATGCGGTATAGCACTTGGCCGCGGTTGTAGCCCGTGGCCCCCGACCAGCCGGAGACGGCGGCGCGGGCGGCCACTACGGCATCCCGGGCGTCCTTGCGGCTTGCCAAGGCTGCGTTCGCAAGGAACGCGCCCTTCTTAGTGGTGACTTCGTACGTGCGACCGCTCTCGCTGCGCGGAAACTTGCCACCGATGTAGAGCTTGTAGGTCTTAGGAACCGTGAGACGGGTCATTTCTTGCCACCTTTCGTGACGGCGGGCGCAGCCCATCCAGCGGATTCTAGGTACGAAGCGAGTCCATGACGGCCGCCCTCACGGCCGTAGCCGCTCTCCTTGTAGCCACCAAATGGTGACGCAGGATCGAAGCGGTTGAACGTGTTCGCCCAAATCACGCCCGCGCGCAGCTTGTCAGCCACAGCGAGAACGCGTGAGCCCTTCTCGCTCCAGATGCCCGCTGACAGCCCGTAGGGCGTGTTGTTGGACTTGGCGATCGCTTCTGCCGGAGTGCGGAACGTCAGCACGCTCAGCACGGGCCCGAAGACCTCTTCACGAGCGATGCGGCTCGAGGTCGACACGTTCGTGAAGATCGTCGGAGCGAACCAGAAACCGTTTTCAGGGATCGGGCAGTCCGCGGTCCAGCGCTCGGACCCTTCGGCTTCGCCGATGTCGCTGAGTTCGCGGATGCGGTCGAGCTGAGCTTTGGAGTTGATCGCACCAATGTCGGTGTTCTTGTCGAGCGGGTCGCCCATGCGCAAGGTGGAGAGTCGCGCCTTGAGCCGGTCAACGACCTCGTCGTGAACGTTCTCTTGAACCAGAAGGCGCGATCCTGCACAGCAAACGTGACCCTGGTTGAAGAAGATGCCGTTGACGATTCCTTCGATGGCTTGGTCCATGGGGGCGTCATCGAAAACGATGTTCGCGGCCTTGCCGCCGAGCTCGAGCGTGACCTTCTTGCCCGTACCCGCGACCGATTTGGCGATCGCACGGCCAACACCGGTCGAGCCGGTGAAGGCGACCTTGTTGACATCCGGGTGGTTGACGAGCGCGTGGCCAGTGTCGCCGGCGCCGGTGACGATATTGACAACACCCTTGGGCAGGTCAGCCTGCTGCAGGATTTCGGCAAAGATCATCGCGCTCAGCGGAGTGGTCTCGGCCGGCTTGATCACGACGGTGTTTCCCGCGGCGAGCGCCGGAGCGATCTTCCACGCGAGCATGAGCAGCGGGAAATTCCACGGGATTACCTGAGCGGCAACACCGAGCGACTGCGGGTTGGGTCCGAGGCCGGCGTAGTCGAGCTTGTCGGCCCACCCGGCGTAGTAGAAGAACCACGCTGCAACGAGAGGCACGTCAACGTCGCGGCTCTCCTTGATCGGCTTTCCGTTGTCGAGGCTCTCGGCAACGGCAAGCTCACGAGCCCGCTCCTGCACGAGGCGAGCGATGCGGAAGAGGTACTTGCCGCGGTCAGCGCCCGAGAGCTTCGACCAGGTGCGGTCGTAGGCCTTACGGGCTGCAGCGACAGCGGCATCCACGTCAGCGTTGTTGGCGTTGGAGATCGAAGCGATCTCCTTTTCGGTTGCCGGGGAGATCGTGGTGAACGCGTCGCCGCGGCCATCCACAAACTCGCCGTCAATGAAGAGACCGTAGTGCTTCTTCAGGTGCAGCACCGAAGTCGATTCGGGGGCTGGCGCGTAGTCGAGAAAGCTTGGTGCTTTCACGCTCAGTGCTTTGTCATTCTCAGTCATGGGGTGCCTTAGTCAATCGTGACGTAGTCGGGGCCGGAGTAGTGGCCGGTGGTGAGCTTCTGACGCTGCATGAGCACGTCATTGAGGAGACTGGAGGCCCCGAAACGGAACAGGTGCGGCTGAAGCCATTCCTCGCCCACAGTTTCGGCAACAGTCACGAGGTACTTGATCGCGTCTTTCGAGCTTCGGATGCCGCCGGCTGGCTTGACACCGATCTTTTCCCCGGTGAGCAGATGCCAGTCGCGCACGACCTCAAGCATGAGCAACGTGACGGGCAGGGTCGCTGCCGGCGCAACCTTACCGGTGGAGGTCTTGATGAAGTCTCCCCCGGCGAGAATTGCCAACCACGATGCCTTACGCACGTTGTCATACGTGTTCAGTTCGCCGGTCTCCAAGATCACCTTGAGGTGGGCGTAGGTACCGTTCTCGCGGCGGCATGCCTCTTTGACAGCAACGATCTGATCGAAAACAACTCCGTACTTGCCGGAGAGGAACGCGCCACGGTCGATGACCATGTCGATTTCGTCCGCTCCGTTAGCGACGGCTTCCTTGGTGTCCATGATTTTGATGGGCAACGACGAGCGCCCGCTCGGGAACGCGGTAGCGACAGCGGCTACGTTGATTCCGCTGTCAGAACCGTTCGACCAAGACGAGCCGAGTGCTTCTGCTGCGTACGGAACCATGTCGCCATACACGCACACGGCTGCGACCTGCGGGGTCGAGGCATCCGAAGCGTCAGGAAGCACGGCCTTAGCCGCGAGAGAGCGCACCTTGCCGGGAGTATCCGCACCTTCGAGCGTGGTGAGGTCGATGAGCTTGATGATCGTGTCGAGGGCCCAGGCCTTCGACGTGGTCTTGATCGAGCGCGTTCCGAGCGCTGCAGCACGCTGCTCAAGCCCGACCGCGTCGACGCCCGAAAGCCCCTCGAGGTGCAGCTTGAGTGACTTCTCGGTCAGATCTGAGCCGATGAGGTTGACCGCGCGCTCAGCAGGAGCGAGCGCGATGGCCTGTTCGATTGTCATGTGGTTTCCTCCAGAAGGGCGTGAGCGGTGGCCTCATCGGTGACGATGACGGAACACAGCCCACTGGTAACGACGGCGCGCGCGACGTCATGTTTAGCGTCGCCAGCGACGACAAAAATTGCGTGCTCGGCGGCACGGAGCTCATCAAGACCGATACCGACCGTTCGCTCGTCCAGAGCGGAATCGACGATCTTTCCAGCACCGTTGATGTACCGGCCAACCACGTCTCCGACGGCTCCCTTGGAGACGAGGTCATCGACATCGCTCTCGGTCAGGTAGCCGCTATCGACGTGAACCGAACTAGCCCCGGCAACTCCGGCGCTATACAGATAGGCGGATGCCGAAGCACCCAGGGCCCGAACGCTAGCCACAGCGCGGTCGCGTTCAATCGCGCGCTTGGTCTCGACCTGCTCGAGAATTGCGGGGATCGGCAGCAGCGTTGCTTGACCGTGACCCTTCTGCGCAATCGTGACAGCGGTCTGCGCTGCTGTGCCTTGCTTGCTATTGAGGCTCACGCCACCATTGATCTGCACGACCTGCACGCCAACGGTCCAGCCGGGAGCCAGCAAGCGAGCAACCTCATCGAGGGTGCGCCCCCAGCTCACACCGAGAGTGCGAGGAACGGGGCGAACGGCCGCCAAGTAGTCCGCGGCCGCTTGGGCCACGCGAGGGTTGACCTCTTCGTCGTCGGCGGGCAGCGGAACAACGACCGCGTCCTTGAGTCCAAAGCGATCTCGCAGCTGGCGTTCGACATCCAGTCGGCGGGCGCGAGGGTGAATGATCTCGATACGGACGATGCCGGCTTCACGAGCGCGGGTGAGCAATCGGCCCACTTTCCAGCGGGTAATACCGAGAAGAGCACCGACTTCGTCTTGGGTCTTGTTCTCTTCGTAGTAGAGCTCGGCAACGCGCACGGCCAATAGCTCGGTTGATTCATCCACTGCTGCCTCCTGACTTCAACGATAGAGTCCTGCGCACTGCGCTGCAACATATGCAGTAGGTCTTGCTCAGATGAGCAGGCGTGATGAGCGGCGAGTGCGCACATGCGCAGCCAACACCCTGAACCTGAACACCACACGAACGTGGTCCGATGGGCGCAGCACTCCCCCTGCACCCCATAAGGTGGATGCCGTGACCACCACCACATCGAATCGCTATGCCCTCGCCATTGACATTGGCGGCACCAAAGTCGAGGCTGCCCTCGTTGACCCGAACGGCGTCGTTCTCGCGACGAGCCGCTTCCGCGCCCCCACGGGCCGCGCATCGTCGAGCGACCAGCTCGCCGACAGCGTGCGCACCGTCGTGCGACAGTCAACGGCCGCACTCCCCGATGGCGCCGAACTTCTCGGAGCCGGTATCGGAAGCGCCGGCCCCATCTCGGTATCACGCGGTGAGGTATCGCCCCTTAACTTGCCGGCCTGGCGCGACTACGGCGTGCGCGCCCTCGTCGAAGCTGAGCTTCCCGGCCTCTCCGTCGCTCTGCGCGGCGACGGCAACTGCATTGCCCTTGCCGAACACTGGATCGGCGCCGCTCAGGGAGTGAAGTACTTCATGGGAATGGTTGTCTCGACCGGTGTGGGCGGCGGCCTCATCCTCGACAACCAACTGATCGACGGCCCCACCGGCAACGGGGGCCACTTCGGTCACGTTGAAGTCGGCGGCGAGACCGCTCGCTGCGGATGCGGCGGAACCGGTTGCGTTGAAGCGGTCGCAGCAGGTCCCAAAACCGTAGAGTGGGCCCAAAGCCAGGGCTGGACTGGCACGACCGGCGAAGAATTGGCCGCAGACTATGCCGCGGGCAACGAACTCGCGATACGCGCAGTGCGTCGGTCTGCTCGCGCGGTCGGTCACGGCATCGCCTCAGCGACGGCCCTCGTCGACCTTGAATTGGTCGCTATCGGCGGTGGCTTCTCCCACGTGGCCGCCGACTACATCGACCTTGTTGCCGAAGCAATCACTGATCGCGCACCGTTCCCCTTCATCACGAAGGTGCGGGTTGTGGCGTCCGGCCTCTCTAGCGATGGCCCCCTAATTGGCGCTGCTGCTCTCGTGCACCACCCGGAACGATTGAGCGTCTCAGCCCTCGAGCCCCGCTAGGTCCCCAGAAAGGTCGGTGCTCGCCGGAGTCGGTGCTCGCCGGACCTAGTCCTCGAGCGCCGCGACCGGAATACCCAACTCGTCTTCAACGAAACTGGGGCGCGAGAGCATCACGGCGCTGATGAGCGCTAGCAAGCTGGAGCTGAGCAGGAACATCAGCGGCCACATCCAGCCGCCGCTCAGTTCGCGCACGAGCGCTACCGCAAAGGGACCGAGAGCGGCGACCGTGTAGGCGACGCTCTGCACGAACCCACTGAGCGCTGCTGATCCCTGATGGCTGCGTGTGCGCAGGTTGATGAGTACGAGGCAGAGCGGGAAGAGAATGGTTCCGAACCCGACAAAAATCACCGAGAGCCAGGTCAGCGTCGTCGGGAAGAATGCAAGCCCGAGGTAGCCGAGCACTCCGGCAAAGACACCTCCGGCGATTACGACTCCGATGTTTGAGACGCGGCTGGCCAAAATGGGGCTGAGAATGCCCAGCGGAATACCGATAAGCCCGAAGAGGGAGAGCATTGCGCCCGCCTCAACCGGACTGAAACCCGCTGACTCGATCAGGATCTCGGGCAGCCACGCGAAGAAAGAATAAAACCCAATCGAGGAGACGCCGAACGCAATGGTGATCGCCCACGCCGTTCGCGACTTCGCTACAGCCCACACTGAGATGTCGGATGCCACGGGCACGACGGTCGCATCGAGCGCAGTGTTGCGCTTGGCACGCCGCCCACGAACGGTGAGCACGAGCCACGGGATGAGAGCGGTCAACGCCAGCACGGCCCAGACGGCGACGGATGCACGCCAGCCAGCAACCTCGGCTACCGGGGCCGCGAAGAAGGCGGGGATGGCAGCACCCAGCGAGATGAGCATGACATAACCGCCGGTCACCGTCGCCAAACGGTCCGGGAAGTACTTCTTTACGGCGGGAGGCAGCAGGACGTTGCCGACGCCCATGCCGGCTAGCGCGATGAAGCTGCCGAGGGCCAAAAGAATGTAGTTGTCGCTGACTGCGCGCAGAGCCGATCCGGCAACCATGGCGGCCGCTGAAATCAGCAGACTCGCGTCGAGACCGCGGGCGCGAGCGAGCGCTGGAGCAGCAATACCGGCGATTGCAAAGGCGATCGGAGGCAGCATCCCGAGGACGCCCAGACCCAGACCAGAGATCGGGATGTCGTTCTCAATGACGCCGATGATGGGCGAAATAGCAGCAACCGCGGTGCGCACGTTCAGTGCGACGAAGAGGATGCCGGCGAGCGCGAGAAGACGCCCCCTCCAGAGGGTGCGCGTGGGAGTAGTCATTCGCACGAGTCTACGTTGAGAAATCAGCACCCCCTACGATGGTGAGTATCGTCGGCAACCCGTGTCGGCCACACGTCTGAGGAGACAGTTATGGGAAACAGCGGATTCGACCTTGGAGACATCGGCGATGTCGTCGGCGACCTCGTCAAAGGCAAGGGCCTCGATAAGGATGCACTCGAGCCCATCTGGGAAGGCATTCAGCCGACCCTCAAGGGACTCGACACCGACACGATCCTCGAGACTGTCGCGACCTGGGCGAAAGACCTCAATCTGCCGATCGTGGGCAACGTGCCCGACGACGTTGTTGAGAACCTCAAGAACGGCGTGAAGGTTCCCCTCGACAAGCTCCTCAAGGGCTAGTCTTACGACCTATTTCTTGGGCGTTTCCTTCGCGGGGACGCCCAAGATTTCTCTCACGGCTACCTCATCGAGGCACATCTGGTCGATGAGAGCATCGACCGTCGTGTACTTGACCATCCCGCGCACGTATTCGACGAATTCGATCTCGACCCGCTTGCCATAAATATCGAAGTCTTGGTCAAGAGCGTGGGCTTCTACTTGCTTCTCAGGCACCCCGTCAAAAGTCGGGTTGTTGCCAATCGAAACGGCGGCGGCGAAGTGAACGCCGTCAACCACGAGCCACGCCGCGTAGACGCCATCGGCGGGAATGAACCCCTCTGAGTTGCGGTCAAGGTTGGCGGTCGGATACCCGAGCTCCCGCCCTCGCTGCTGGCCAAGCACGACAACTCCCCGCACGGAATGAGCTGCGGTGAGCAGTTGCGCTGCCTCAGCCACGCGACCTTCAGAGAGCAATTCACGAACAAACGTGGATGACACCCGGCGCCCCTCTTCGAGCGCGATGTCATCGATCACGACGACCTCGAAGCCGTGGGCTTCGCCGAGTTGACGCAGCAGCGCAACGTCGCCGGCACCCCGAGCGCCGAAGCGGAAGTCAGCACCGACGAGAACGACTTTGGTGTCGAGCGCACCGTTGAGAATCGTCGCCACGAAGTCCTCGGCTGAGACTTCGCTGAGGGCGCGGTCGAAGGTCAGCACCAGAGTGCCGTCAATCTCAGTGGTCGCTAAACGTTCAAGTTTCTGCTCCTTGCTGAGCAGCGGCTGCGGGCACGAGGCAGGGTTCAGCAGGCTCATGGGATTGCGGTCGAAAGTCACCACGATCGAGCGCAAGCCTCGTTCAGCGGCAACCTCACGCAGACGCGCGAGCACCGCGCGGTGACCGCTGTGAACGCCATCGAACTTGCCAATAGTGACGGCGACCGGGCCATAAGACTCTGGCACAGCATCAATCGATTCGAAGAGATCCATCTCAGCGCCGCCCCTCAGTGATACGCACTCGATATAGCCAGATGAGGCCGAGTACGGGAAGAGCGAGCGGCACGAAAAGGTAACCCGCACCGAATGCTGACCACACTGTATCCGCGGGGAAGAGGACGGCATCCACGAGGCTGAGCGTGCCCACAGTGATGACGCCGACAAGCTCGAACACGATCGCGACTACGGCGATCCGGTACCAGACGCGGCCCGAACGGATGAGGGCGACGGTGGCCACGATGTATACGAGTCCTGCTACCGCCGAAAGGACATACGCGATCGGAGCCTCGTCAAATTTCGTCGCGATCTGAAATAGCGAACGCGCAGTAGCGCCCAAGGCCATCACAGCGTAGACGGCGATGAGCACTCGGCCAATACCCGAGGCTGTTGAAGAACGTGTGCTTGTCATCTCTCTCAACTTTAGGCGCTCTTGGCTAGGCCAATTGCACAAACCAGATCTGGCTCATGCGGTAGACCATCACGGCAACCGACAGACAGGCGACACCCAGAATCACGGTGCTCCACCGGTTGCGTTCGATGAGGCCCCACATGACGGCGGCGGGCGGAATCAGGATGGCGGACACTAAGTAGATCCAGAACTCCAAGGCGCTACCGGTAGCGACGTTTCCCAAGAACGGAGAGACGATCGCCATGACGAGTTGCACTATCAGGAGAGCTTCAACGAGAAGCGTTGCCCCAAGGGAATAGTCGTTGGGGGTCACCTTGGCAAAGCCCGCGATGACAGCGGCGGTTCCCGCCAATACCGCAATGATCACTTGGACCCACACAAACCACTCAACCATTGTTTGGGGTACCTTCCTCAGAAACGGTATCGCCCTCGAGCGCAGCAGCCTGCTGCTGCTGGAGAGGCTGCGCATCGCGCGGAAAATTGGACAGCACGTGGGCACGCCCGTCGACGATCTGGATGAGCCCCTGGAGGCGGCCGTCGGGGGCCAGAGCGGCTATAGGCGTCGCCGCCTGTGGCGCGAGTGCGATGCGTTTGCCGTCAGAGAGATCCTTCGACTGCTGAGCGTCAAGCTGCACTGTCTCGAAGAGTTGCGCGGCCACCGTCGCCGGAGCGACCAGTTGAGTCTCGAGATCGGAATCGAGCGCGCTGGCGTTCTCGACCGAGAAAGGCCCGACCTTTGTGCGGCGAAGTACCGTCAAGTGCCCGCCGACGTTGAGGGCCTCCCCCACATCACGAGCTAGTGCCCGGATGTACGTACCCGACGAGCAATCGACAAGCACGTTCAGATCGATGAACTCTCCGCGCGTAATCGTGAGCACGTCGAAAGCAGAAACCGTCACCGCCCGCTCGGCGAGAACGACCTCTTCACCAGCCCGTGCCAGCGTATACGCGCGCCTGCCATCAACTTTGATGGCGCTGACCGAACTCGGCCGCTGCGAGATAGCACCGGTGAGGGCGGCAACTGCCTGCGCGATGGCATCGTCAGTGACGGCGGCAAGAGCCGCGGCATCCGCTGGTTCTGAAAGCTCGCCCTCGGCGTCGTCGGTGTTCGACGACGCTCCCAGTCGGATCGTTGCGGTGTACTGCTTGTCAAGGCCGACGAGATAGGTGAGCAGCCGAGTGGCGTTGTTCGCGCCAAGCACGAGGAGGCCAGTAGCCATCGGGTCAAGGGTGCCGGCATGGCCGATCTTGCGAGTACCGATCGCCTTGCGGGCTCGCGAAACAACGCCGTGACTCGTGATGCCTTGCGGCTTATCCACGAACAAGATTCCGCTGGCGGGATTGCGCGGTGGCTTTGCCATGCCATTCCCTTCACCATGGCGACCCCGGATGGGCAGCCCAACAACTTTAGCCAATTCTGGCGCACCCGACGCACGGGCGCGCTCCGCGCTGCGCTGACGAGAAATCTTCATCCGCTGCGCTTAGACTTGCGGCTATGCGAATCGGCATTATTGGGGCGGGTGCCGTCGGCGGCGCCATTGCGGGCTTACTCGCGCGCGCCGGCAATGATGTCGAAGTTACGGCACGCGGCGCACACCTCCAGGCGCTCCGAGAATCAGGACTCACCCTGACCGGAGCCTGGGGCGACAGCGTCTCGCGAGTGCGCGCCGCCGCCACTCTCAGCCGCATCAACGAGCTCGTCATTGTTGCGACAAAAGCGCACGACGCTGAGCAAGCGCTTCGCGACAACATCCGGTATGTACGAAACGTTCCCGTCGTCATTTTTCAAAACGGTCTCGACTCTCTCGATACTGCGGCGCAGGCCTCACCGCGGTCAGACATCATCGGTGCGCTCGCCACCTTCGCCTCATCATTCCTCTCTCCCGGCACCATCCACGTGACTGCCGCTGGCCCAAGCTACCTTGGCGTCGCCGGCGATAACGATGTGCCGGCCCGCTACGCCGCCGACGTGCTCAATGCCGTGATGCCCACCTTCGCCGTCCCCAACTTTCGGGGCGCCCAATGGACCAAACTCGTTATCAACCAGGTCAATGCGTTACCGGCGATCACCGGACTCAGCGTGCAGGAGGTCCTTGCCGACTCCCGCCTGCGCCGCATCATGACGGCCAGCATGCGGGAAACCGCGAGGGTCGCGCTTGCTCAGGGCATTTACTTCGAAACGTTGCAGGGCCTGTCCCACCGCCGTTTACGTCAGTTCGCTCGCGCACCGTTGTGGTTCGGCCAGCTCATACCACTCGCCATGGGCCGCCGCATGGGTCGCACCCCTAACCCGGGCTCGACCCTGCAGAGCATCCGCCGAGGCCAACCGAGCGAAGTGGATGCGCTCAACGGCGCCGTAGTACGCGCCGCGCAGGAGCGCGGCAACGAGGCCCCACTCAACGCTCTTATGGTCGAGTTGGTGCACGACGTCGAGGCGACCGGAAACTTTCTCAGCCCCGATGACACCGTGGCGCGCTGTGCCAGCGCGATGCACCAGTGACCGCTGCTGCACCGGCCGCCGACCGCTTAGAGCTCTCCCGCCAGATTCGCGAGTGGTTTGCCGAGGCCGGGCGTGACTTGCCGTGGAGGCACGACGGGTTTGGCGCCTGGGGCATCCTCGTGAGCGAGATCATGCTGCAGCAGACGCCGGTCGTGCGAGTGATTCCTCGCCTTGAGCAATGGCTCGACCGGTGGCCGACGCCCGCAGCTCTCGCGGCCTCAGCGCCCGGGGATGCTGTCCGAGCGTGGGAACGCCTCGGCTATCCCCGACGTGCCCTCAATCTGCATGCCGCCGCGACCCTGATTGCCGAGCAGCACAACAACGTGGTGCCCGACGATGTGCCGACGCTACTGGCTCTGCCTGGTATTGGCGACTACACCGCTCGGGCCGTAGCCGCTTTCGCCTACGGGCACCGGCATCCGGTCGTCGACACCAACGTTCGACGCGTGATTGCGCGAGCCGTGGATGGCGTCGGTGAAGCTGGTCCTCCGTCGACCAAGCGCGACCTCGCCGCTATGGACCTGTTACTGCCCGACGAGCGCGTCGCCGCACAGGCCACCAATGCGGCGGTCATGGAACTCGGCGCGATTGTCTGTACCGCTAAAAAGCCGCAGTGCGAGCAATGCCCGGTGCGCGATCTCTGCGCGTGGCGTGCGGCAGGGTACCCCGCCTACGAGGGCAAGAAACAGATAGTGCAGAAGAAGTTCGAAGGATCAGACCGCCAGGTGCGCGGGCTGATTCTCGCCGAACTTCGCGCGAGCGATATTCCCGTGACGGCAACCGAAATTGAACAAATCTGGGCGGATGCCGCCCAGCGCGAGCGCGCCCTGACCGGCCTGCTCAAAGACGGCCTCGCCGTTGCGGAGGACTCGGGTTACGTTCTGCCCTAATCCGTTCGCTGGGTGACGCGCCGAGAGTCTGCGCAGACCGAGCGAAATCGCTTAGGCGTCACCGCTGACGTAGTGACCATCGTCATCATCGTCATCGTCGAAGCCGGCGGCTTCTTCTTCGGCGGCGATGTCGCGCGGCTTCACGTAAGGGTCTTCATCCCCGGCATACTTCGCGGTCTTCTTGAGAGCCTCGACGGAGGCGTCACGCTGGTGCGCTTCGGTCAGCAGCGAATCAATGAGAGCGGCGTTTTCGGGAATTCCATCGGGAATGAACTGGATCGACGGGGTGAGGCGTGCGGTGAGATTCTTACCGACTTCGCGACGGACGAGGCCGGTCGCTGAGGTGAGAGCGGCGGCGCTTTCGGCGCGCTCTTCGTCGCTGCCGTAGACCGTGTAGAACACGGAGGCGTGCTGGAGGTCGCCGGTTACCCGAACGTCAGTGATGGTCACAAAACCTAAACGAGGATCTCTGATGCCACGTTCAAGCGTTTTGGCAACGATTACCTTGATGCGGTCCGCCATTTTCGCGGCACGAGCTGCGTCAACCATCTCTACTCCTTCTATAACTTGTGCTGCCTCGAGATTAACTGAGGCGTTGACGGCACCCAGGCCAGGAAGCTTGCGGAGCCTGCGTAGCTCCGCTTCCTGACCTGGGTACCGTCATAAGCCAACGAGATTAGACTCGCGGCTTTTCCTTCATTTCGATTGTCTCGATCTCGTCACCGATTTGGATGTCGTTGAACTTACCGAGGCCGATTCCGGCTTCGTAGTCGGTACGAACTTCTGTGACGTCATCCTTGAAGCGACGCAGCGAGTCGATCGCCAGGTTGTCGCCGACGACGACACCTTCGCGAATAACTCGTGCTCGGGCGTTTCGCGTGATCGTTCCCGATCGCACGATGACACCGGCGATGTTTCCGACCTTGGAGGAGCGGAAGATCTCGCGGATCTCGGCAACACCCGACTGAACTTCTTCAAATTCAGGCTTGAGCATTCCCTTGAGCGAGTTCTCAACATCTTCGAGCGCGGCGTAGATAACCGAGTAGAAGCGCACGTCAACACCTTCACGAACGGCGCGTTCGCGCGCCTTCGGGTCGGGGCGAACGTTGAATCCGATGATGATGGCGTTGTCGACCGTGGCGAGGTTGATGTCGCTCTCGGTAACAGCACCGACACCGCGGTGGATGATGCGCAGCTGAACCGAGTCATCAACATCAATCTTGAGCAGCGACTCTTCGAGGGCTTCAACAGCACCCGAGACGTCACCCTTGATGATGAGGTTGAGCGATTCGACCTTGCCGTCTTCGAGGGCCTTCGTGAAGTCCTCGAGGCTGATGCGCTTGCGGCTACGAGCCAGCAGCGCGTTACGCTCTGCTGCTTCGCGCTTCTCAGCGATCTGGCGGGCCATACGGTCGTCATCGGTAACCAAGAACACGTCGCCGGCCTTGGGTACAGAGGTCAGACCGAGTACTGCAACGGGGCGCGAAGGCTCCGCATGAGTAACCGAATCGCCGTTCTCATCGAACATGGCACGAACGCGACCATAAGCGGTACCCGCAACGATGGGGTCTCCGACTTCAAGCGTTCCCGACTGGATGAGCACGGTAGCAACCGCACCGCGACCCTTGTCGAGCTTGGCTTCAATCGCGACACCACGTGCATCCTTGTTGGGGTTTGCGCGCAGGTCGAGTCCGGCGTCCGCCGTCAGGAGCACAGCATCAAGCAGCTCGGTGATACCGACGTTGTTGAGCGCCGAAACGTCCATAAACATCGTGTCTCCACCGTATTCTTCGGCAACGAGGCCGAATTCGGTGAGCTGCTGGCGAACCTTTGCGGGGTTGGCGCCTTCTTTATCGATCTTGTTGATCGCAACAACGATCGGAACGTTAGCCGCCTGAGCGTGGTTGAGGGCTTCAACCGTCTGGGGCATGATTCCGTCGTCTGCTGCAACCACCAGGATCGCAACGTCGGTGACCTGAGCACCACGAGCACGCATAGCGGTGAACGCTTCGTGGCCCGGGGTGTCAATGAAGGTAATCGGACGTTCGATGCCCTCGTGCTCCTTGACGACCTGGTACGCACCAATGTGCTGCGTGATGCCACCGGCTTCGCCAGCAACAACGTTGGCGTTACGAATGGAGTCGAGCAGCTTGGTCTTACCGTGGTCGACGTGACCCATGACCGTGACAACGGGAGGGCGAATGACGAGTTCATCGTCTGATTCGTCTTCGAGCTCTTGGTCGAGGTCCATGTCGAAGCCGAGAAGCAGTTCGCGGTCTTCCTCTTCAGGCGAGACCATTTCGATCTTGAACCCGAGCTCTTCACCCAGAATGTCGAAGGTCGCCTCGTCGAGAGACTCGGTCGCTGTCGCCATCTGCCCCAAGTGGAACAGAACGGTGACGAGGTTTCCGGGACTCGTGTCGATCTTGTCAGCGAAATCGGTGATGGAGGCACCACGACGAAGGCGAATTACTTCCTTGCCATTTCCGCGGGGGACGCTAACGCCACCAAGCGACGGTGCTTCTCTCAGTTCGAACTCTGCCCGCTTCGCCCGCTTCGACTTGCGCGCCTTGCTCTTGCCGCCACCACGGCCGAAGGCACCTGCGGTACCGCCGCCCGGGCCGCGACCGCGACCGCCAGCTGGCGGACGGTTAGGACCAAAGTTGTTCGGAGCTCCACCGGGACGGAATCCGCCACCAGCTGCACCGGGACGTGCACCGGCACCGGCTGCACCGGGACCGCCTGGGCGCTGACCGAAGCCACCGGGACGCTGACCCTGACCCGGTCCCCCGGGACGAGGTGAGCCTGGACGCGGAGACCCTGGACGCGGAGCGCCAGGACGCGGAGCCCCAGGACGAGGGGTGCCAGGACGAGGAAGTCCGGGGCGAGGTGCACCGGGACGAGGAATCGAGCCGCCTGCGCCGCCGCCTGCTGCGGGGCGACCCATTCCCTGGTTAGAGGCGAAGGGGTTGTTTCCCGGACGGGGAGTACCCGGGCGAGGAACTGCGGAGGGATTGGGAGCATCCGCTGCACCAGAAGGCTTTGCGCCAGACTCAGCGGACGCCTTCTCAGCAGCAGCTGCCTTTTCGGCAGCAAGAGCCTGAGCTTGACGCTCCGCGACCGTCAGCGGAGCGGGAACCGCTCCCTCTTCTGGTTCGCGAGCCTGCTCGGGCTCTGGTGCCGCAGCGGGTGCTTCCTCGGCAACAGGTGCCGGGGTCGGTGCGCTGGGCATCGGGGTCTTGGGCTTAGGTGTCGCTTTCGCGGCAGCCTTGGGCGCGGCCTTCGGAGCAGCCTTGGGCTTCTCTTCTGCGGCCGGAGCCTGTGCTGCGTCAGCCTCGAGTGCAGCCTTTAGCCGTCGGGCGACGGGGGGCTCAATGCTCGAAGATGGGCCCTTAACGAATTCGCCCATTTCTTTGAGCTTCGCTAGGGCAGCCTTGCTATCGACGCCAGCTTCGGCGGCGACTTCGTGTACGCGTGGTTTTGCAGCCACTTTTCTCCTGTCTGGGTCTGCTCCCAGACAGGGGCAGACCACTAATTACGGACGGAACTCATTTCGAGCCGCTCATTAGTTGTCCATAGGTCAATCAGCCTGTTCGTTAGGGGACATCGGTTGATGTCCCGCCTCATATTCAGCTAACACTGAAAGAAGTGCTCCGGTATCTAGCGGCGGTTCAACCTTCAACGCACGCGCAAAAGCCCTGCGTTTAACCGCAGAATCAAAACACGAAGTTGTGGGATGAAGCCACGCACCGCGACCCGGAAGTGTGGCCGATTGGTCGGCCACCACCGCACCGTGAGATGCGACAACTCTCAGTAACGAGGTTCTGCTGGCGCTTGCGCGACAACCAACACACGTTCTTACTGCATCCATAATACCCCTACTCTGCAATCCCGCACTCCCCCGCGCCCACGCACAGCGGGTAGCGAGCAAACGCCCCGGTCAGCCCCGCAGCACACTGGCGTGCGGGACTAACACAGGCGAAGGTTAGTCTTCGTCGAGAATGGAGTCGGGCTGGATGTCGATGCGAGCACCCGTGAGCTTGGCAGCGAGGCGGGCGTTCTGCCCTTCCTTACCGATCGCAAGCGACAACTGGTAGTCCGGCACTAGTGCGCGAACAGCCTTGGTGGCCTCGTCGATTACGTAGGAGCTCGATACCTTGGCGGGAGAGAGCGCGTTCGCCACAAACTGAGCGAGGTTCTCGGAATAGTCGACGATATCGATCTTTTCACTGTTGAGCTCGGCGGTAACGGCACGAACACGCTGACCGAGTTCGCCAATACACGAACCCTTAGCGTTGATGCCCGCTTCGGTGGCACGCACGGCCATCTTGGTGCGGTGCCCGGCTTCGCGAGCAACCGAGGTGATTTCTACCAAACCGCTGGCAATCTCAGGGACTTCAAGCGCGAACAACTTGCGAACGAGCGAAGGGTGCGTTCGGCTGACCGTAATCTGCGGCCCCTTGTCACCCTTATTCACGGCGGTGACGTACACCCGGATGCGCGCACCGTGAGTGTATTCCTCGGTGGGAACCTGCTCTTCGGGAGGCATAAGAGCTTCCACTGTTCCGAGATCAACGTGAATCATGCGTGGGTTGGGGCCCTGCTGAATCACGCCGGCAACAATGTCACCCTCACGACCCTTGAACTCACCAAGGACCTTGTCGTCACCAATGTCGCGCAAGCGCTGGTTGATGACCTGTTTAGCTGCGAACGCGGCAATACGTCCGAAATCACTGGGGCTGTCTTCAGCCTCGCCAATAACCGCACCCTCTTCGTCGTACTCAGGGACCCAGACACTGACGTGGCCGGTTTTGCGGTCGAGCACAACACGAGCGGTTGGCTGCACTTCTACAGCCTTACCTTCGGGAGCCTCAACGTGCTTGAGATAGGCGCTCAAAATCGCCTGCTCAATGATTAGCACCAGTTCTTCGAACGGTATCTCTCGCTCGCGCTCCATCATGCGCAGCACGCTCAAGTCGATATCCATTGAGGACCTCCGATATTCATTTAGGGGTTGTGACTCGGAACCGTCTGCGGCTCCGAACTTGCTAGTTTAGCTGGCTTATTTCGTGAGTGCGGCGACGACGTCGGCAACCGGCGTGCTGGTGCGTTCGTTGGTAGCGCGATCCCAGACTTCGACCATTCCGTTGGCCGCATCGCGACCAACGATCACGATCATGGGAACACCCAGAAGCTCAGCATCGCCGAATTTCACGCCGGGCGAGACCTTGGGACGGTCGTCGAACAGCACGTCGAGGCCGGCCTGCTCGAGCGATCCGACCAAAGTTTCCGCCGTCTCGAAGACGACAGCATCCTTGCCCGCGGCGACGATATGAACGTCGAAGGGACTGATGTTTTTGGGCCAGAGCAGGCCCTTGCCATCGTTAGTGGTCTCGGCAATCGCCGCCATCAACCGCGTGACACCGATTCCGTAGGAGCCCATCGTGACGGTGACGAGCTTGCCGTTCTCATCGAGAACCTTGAGGCCGAGGATCTCCGCGTACTTGCGGCCGAGCTGGAACACGTGACCGATCTCCATGCCGCGAGCGGTCTCAATGGGACCACTTCCGTCAGGAGCAGGATCGCCGGCGCGGACATCCGCCACTTCAACGGTGCCATCAGCGATGAAGTCGCGCCCAGCCACGAGGCCGAGAACGTGCTTCTCGTGAACATTGGCGCCCGTAATCCACTGGGTACCATCGACCACGCGCGGGTCGAGCACAAAACGCACCCCGGTGGTCGACTTCTCGCCGATAACGGCGCCCTCGGGCGACCACGGCCCGATGTAGCCCTTGACGAACCCAGGATTGCCCTCGAGCTTGGCGAGTTCGGCAAAGTCCTTCTCGGTGGCGGGCTCGACCTCAGCCGGAGCAAACGCCACTTCTGCGCGCTTCATGTCGACATCGCGGTCGCCCGGGAGGCCAACGACGACGAGCTCGCGAGAACCATCGATCGAGGTGAGCGCCAGCACGATGTTCTTGAGTGTGTCCGCAGCTGTCCACGGGCGGTCGTCACGAGGCTGCTGCTCGTTAGCGAGCGCCACGAGAGTGTCAATAGTGGGCGTGTTGGGCGAATCGAACACGAGCGCCGCGGGCAACCCCTCGATCGGCAACGCCGCGGGCGGAGTCGTGCGGTAAGCCTCAACGTTGGCGGCATAGCCACCAGCCGAACGGACGAAGGTGTCTTCGCCAATGGGAGTCGGGTGCAGGAACTCTTCGCTCTTCGAGCCACCCATCGCTCCCGCATCCGCCGACACGACAACGTACTCGAGGCCGAGGCGGTTGAAGATACGCTCGTACGCGTCACGGTGCTGCTGGTACGAAATGTCGAGACCGGCATCCGTGTAATCGAAGGAGTAGCTGTCCTTCATCGAGAACTCGCGACCACGCAGTAGGCCGGCACGGGGGCGAGCCTCGTCGCGGTACTTGTCCTGGATTTGGTAGATCGACAGCGGCAAATCTTTGTAGCTCGAGTACAGGTCTTTCACGAGCAGCGTGAAGACCTCTTCGTGCGTGGGCGCCAAGAGGTAGTCGGCGTCTTTACGGTCTTTGAGACGGAAAATTCCGTCGCCGTACTCGGTCCACCGGCCCGTGAGCTCGTACGGTTCGCGCGGCAGTAAAGCCGGGAACAACACTTCTTGAGCACCGAACGTTTCGAGTTCTTCGCGGATGACGGCCTCGATCTTGCGGCGAACCTTGAGACCAAGCGGCAACCACGCAAAAACACCGGGAGCCTGACGACGGATGTAGCCGGCTCGCACCAATAGGCGGTGGCTGGCAACTTCAGCATCGACGGGATCTTCGCGAAGCGTGCGGACAAAGAGTTGAGAGAGACGTGTAGACACGCCTCAATGGTAGTGCGCCTACGGGGTAAGAACTTGCGGGCTACCAATTTCTCCGGCCGGCATTTCTGCGGCGATACGGTTCGCTTCTTCAATCAGCGTCGCCACGATGTCTGCTTCGGGAACCGTCTTGATGACTTCACCCTTGACAAAGATCTGGCCCTTGCCGTTACCGCTGGCAACACCGAGGTCAGCCTCGCGAGCTTCACCCGGTCCGTTGACGACACAGCCCATCACAGCAACGCGCAGCGGAACCGTCATGCCTTCGAGACCTTCAGTGACATCGTTGGCGAGCTTGTACACGTCGACCTGAGCGCGACCACACGAGGGGCACGACACGATTTCGAGCTTGCGCTCGCGCAGGTTAAGCGACTGCAGAATCTGCAGACCAACTTTGATCTCCTGTACGGGAGGAGCCGAGAGCGAGACACGAATCGTGTCGCCGATGCCCTCCGACAGCAGGATGCCGAACGCCGTTGCGCTCTTGATCGTGCCCTGGAACTCCGGCCCAGCCTCGGTCACACCGAGGTGCAGCGGCCAGTCGCCGCGCTCAGCGAGCATGCGGTACGCCTTGACCATGACAATCGGGTCGTTGTGCTTAACCGAGATCTTGAAGTCGTGGAAGTCGTGCTCTTCGAAGAGGCTTGCCTCCCACACAGCGCTCTCGACGAGCGCCTCCGCAGTGGCCTTGCCGTACTTCTGCAGCAGGCTCGGCTCGAGCGAACCGGCGTTGATGCCGATGCGCAGGCTCGTGCCCGCATCCTTGGCAGCCTTAGCGATCTCGCCGACCTTGTCGTCAAACTTGCGGATGTTTCCGGGGTTGACGCGCACTGCGCCGACTCCCGCATCAATCGCGGAGAAAACATAGCGCGGCTGAAAGTGGATGTCGGCAATAACCGGAATCTGGCTCTTCTTCGCGATGATGTGCAACACATCCGCGTCATCCTGGTGAGGCACCGCAACGCGCACGATGTCGCAACCGGATGCCGTGAGTTCGGCAATCTGCTGCAAAGTTGCGTCAATGTTGGTGGTCTGCGTCGTTGTCATGGACTGGACGCTGACCTGCGAATCACTACCGACTCCTACTGATCCGACCTTGATCTGCCGGGTCTTGCGACGCGGAGCGAGGACTTCAGGGACTTTCGGGATTCCGAGATTAATTGCTGGCACTAACCCATCCTAAAGCCGACTCCTGAACATCTGCGGAACGCTAGCGCGCGCCGAGGTGAGCAGTGAGTGCATCCACGAATTCCTGCGGGCGCTCAAGGTGTGCTGAGTGGCCGCAGTTTTCCCACGCGAGCTCGGTGTACTCGCCGCCGTTGGCCCTGTACTGCTCGAAGACCGCGCGGGTCTGTTCGATCATCGGCTGCGGCGGGGCAATCTCGGCGCCGGGCCAGCCCGGGATCACCCCGAGCTGTCCCAAGAAGTTGAGGTCGAAACCGGAGGCATCCGAGACGATCGCGTCTTGCAGACCGCGCACCCAAAGAATGCGCGGCTTCGTTGGCAGTTCGGTAATGGCACTGACGTTGAAATGGTTGGGGGTCATGGTGTTGAGCACGCCACGACCGCCGGGGCCGAAGCCCGGCCACGCGTCAACAGCAACCGAGTCACCCGGGTAGTTGTCCTCGCCGGTAGCGGTCGTGAGCATCGATTCGATCCACAGGTCTTCGTGTTCGGTGTGGGCTGCGGCATCCGCCACATAAGCGGTGCGGAACACCGAGCGAGCGGATGTCGGCGACTCGTCGGCCGCATCGCCCGCGTTCAACTGGGCGACGAACTCGGGGTTCGCTCCCCCACCTCCCGTACCCGAGCACTCCGGGTTCAGGAGCTCACCATTCGCGCCCTTCGTACCGCCGAAGCCGTAGGGCGAGACGGGAGATACCAAAGAGACGGTCTCAACACGGTCGGTGTAATCGAGCATGAACTGCATCACGATTCCGCCGCCCAGGCTCCAGCCGACGAAGTTCGCGCCCTCGATGCTCAGCGCGTCGAGCACCGAGGCGATGTCGTCAGAGAAATCGCGCACGCCGCGCGTGGCATCCACGGGAAGAGTTTCGCTGTCGCCGAAGCCGCGCAGGTCAATCGCCAACGCGCGAACGCTGCTATCGAGTGCGAGCATCGTGGGCTGCCAGAACAGCGACGACGAGACGTTTCCGTGCACGAACACCACCGTCGACGTTGCGGTGTCGGATGGGCGCTCCAACACCGACGCGACGATGCGGGGTGTCGTGACGCTGTGCTGAACAATGCCGTTGAGAAGGGTAGCCATGGTGTGTCCTTTGGTGAGTTGAACTACGGGAAGTGGCGAAACTGGTTAGGCGGTGAGCTCGACAATGAGCTCGGGTTCGGTGGCGGCGCGCACGGTTTCTTCGTCAACGCCGGGAGCGAGTTCGCGAAGAACGAGACCACGATCGGTCACGTCGATCACTGCGAGATCGGTAATGATGCGGTGCACAACGCCACGGCCCGTCAGGGGTAGCGAGCACTCGTTCACGATCTTGGGGCTGCCGTCTTTGGCCACGTGCTCCATCAGCACGATGACGCGGGCTGCGCCGTGCACGAGGTCCATCGCACCGCCGGGGCCCTTGATCATCTTGCCGGGGATCATCCAGTTGGCGAGATCGCCAGCGACCGAGACCTGCATAGCGCCGAGGATGGCGGCGTCGATCTTGCCACCGCGGATCATGCCAAAGCTCATGGCGGAGTCGAAGAACGCGGTGCCCGGAAGGGTCGTGACCGTCTCTTTGCCCGCGTTGATGAGGTCGGGATCGACGTTTTCTTCGGTCGGGTACGGCCCAACACCGAGAATGCCGTTCTCAGATTGCAGCACGACCGTGCGACCCTCCGGAACGTAATTCGGCACGAGAGTTGGTAGCCCGATACCGAGGTTCACGTAGGAGCCGTCAGCCAGTTCGAGGGCGGCACGCGCCGCCATTTCTTCACGAGTCAAAGCCATTATGCGACCACCTTCTGCACTGTGCGACGTTCGATTCGTTTCTCGACATCGGAGCCAACTTCGATGATCCGCGTCACATAGACGCCGGGCAGGTGCACGGCATCCGGCTCAATCTCACCGGGCTCGACGAGCTCTTCGACCTGGGCGATACAGATACGCCCGGCCATCGCTGCGAGCGGGGAAAAGTTGCGGGCCGACTTCGCGAAGACGAGGTTGCCGTGGCGGTCACCCTTGAGCGCGTGAACGAGCGAGAAGTCGGTCGTGATCGCTTCTTCGAGTACGAAGTCTTTCGCGGTTCCCCGCACATCAAACGAGCGAACCTCTTTCTGGGGCGAGGCAATCGCAATGCCGCCCGAGCCGTCGTACCGACGCGGCAGGCCGCCCTCGGCTACCTGAGTGCCGACGCCGGTCTGGGTGAAGAACGCGGCCACTCCCGAGCCACCAGCCCGAAGCTTCTCGGCGAGGGTTCCCTGCGGGGTCAGTTCCACTTCGAGCTCCCCCATCAAGAACTGACGCTCAAACTCTTTGTTCTCGCCCACATATGACGACGTCATCTTGCGGATGCGGCGGGCGGCGAGTAGAACGCCGAGGCCCCAGTCATCCACACCACAGTTGTTGCTGACGATGCTGAGGTCGTCGGAGCCTAATTCCAGCAATGCTTGGATGAGAACCATCGGATTGCCACACAGCCCAAAGCCGCCAACGGCAAGAGATGCCCCGCTCGGAATATCAGCGATCGCTTTTACCGCTGACCCCACTGTCTTATCGATGCTCACGCTCGGACCTCCCGCGGTTGATTCACCATTAGTTGAGTCATGACGTCCGCGACGATATCTGCGCCGCGCTGCGTCAAAGTGATTGTGTAGTGATTGACGTCTGGCGCTTCGTGGAATTTCACATGAGGAAGCTCCGACCGCCATTGGTCGCACTGTTCCGGAGAATACAACGCCGGCACCTGATTGAGAAGACCCCGCGGTGCCCGAATGAAGTGCACGGGCATGCTCAAGCCGTCGAGAGCTGCGCGGTAGCGGGCATCTCCGCTCAGTTGCAGGGCATCGAAACTGACGGCGTCGATGGAACTTGCGGGGTGCAAGTCAGGTGCGGTGCCGACGAGGTCGTAATCGACATAGTCGCGCACCGTCTCGGTGAAGTTATCGGCAAAAGCCGGATGCACGCGCCAGAAGTCTTGGTAGCTCTCCCGATCGGGGAACGTCATCGAGAGCCGATCTACCGCAGGCCCCAGAATCACTTGAGGGAGATCCGCCATCGATACTCCCTCGGGCGCCGGAATCGGTAGGCCTCCATCGAGGAGGAGCAGGCAGGAGACACGCTCCGGGTGCTGCGCCGCCAAAGTTGCGGCGACGAATCCACCCATCGAATGCCCGACGACGAGCGCCGAATCAGTGCCGGTTGCTTCTAACAGAGCGTTCATGTCGGCGGCGTGCTGCGGCATCCCGAACGGCGCAGGAAGGTCACGGCTGGCGCCGCGCCCCCGCAGGTCGGGAGCGATCACTCGGTATTCGGGGAAGGCCGCGGCCACGAGCGGCCACGACATATGAGACGCCGTAATACCGTGGATGAGCAGGATTGTGCCGCGCGTTTCCGTCTCGGGCTGCCAGACGGCTGCTGTGAGTTCGCCGCCGTCGACCGGGCACGTGATGGTGGTGGGTTGCTCGATCATCGTGCGCTCCAGCCGCCATCCATCGTGTACGAGGCGCCCGTGACCATGCCGGCAGTCTCGCCCGCGAGCCAGAGCACGAGGTCGGCCACTTCAGCCGGCTCGACGAGACGTTTGATGGCGCTTTCGGTGAGCATGACTTTCTCGACAACCTCGGATTCCGGGATGCCGTGAACCTTGGCCTGATTTGCGATCTGCTTCTCGA
The DNA here is from genome assembly GCF_015864675.1 of Salinibacterium sp. SWN1162. Lineage (NCBI taxonomy): Bacteria > Bacillati > Actinomycetota > Actinomycetes > Micrococcales > Microbacteriaceae > Salinibacterium > Salinibacterium sp. SWN1162. The sequence goes on along the minus strand of NZ_JADYWT010000004.1, from coordinate 130,480 downwards.
CGAGCGGCGTGCGCACGTAGCCGGGGTTCACACAATTGCTCGTGACGCCATGAGCGCCGCCTTCAAGCGCCGTGACCTTCGAGAAGCCCTCGAGCCCGTGCTTAGCGGTCACGTACGCCGACTTGTACGGCGAAGCACGCAAGCCGTGAACAGAGCTGAGGTTGATGATGCGGCCGAAGTTGCGTTCATACATCGTCGGCAGCGCCGCCCGCACGAGCAAGAAGGGTGCCTCGACCATGAGGTCGAGGATGCGGCTGAACATCACCGGGTCGAACGTCTCGATGGGATTGACGTGTTGGATGCCCGCGTTGTTGACGATCACGTCGACGTCGAGGGTGAGGTCGGCGAGCGCCGCCGTATCGGTGAGGTCCACCTGCCAGGCTTCGCCGCCCACGAGCTCGGCTTGAGCCCGGGCGGCATCACCGTTGAGGTCGGCCACGATGACGTGGGCTCCGGCTTTCGCGAGCGCGACGGTGCAGGCGGCACCAATTCCGCTCGCTCCTCCGGTGACAAGGGCTCGACGGCCTGTGAGATCGGTCATTTCTCGACTCCTTCGGTGCTCGGCTCTGGCACGGCCAGAGCGCGGCGAATAAACGTAATCATCTGGTCGAGAACGTGGTCGGGCACCCGAGAGGTGCCGCTGGCGGTGGGGTCGGCATCGTTGCCGGCGTCGGCGGAATCGCCCCAGAGCACCCAGCGCATGCCGATCATTTCGCCAATGCCCATGAGAGCCCAGGCGGCGACGGTCGGATCGATGTCACCGATTTCTCCGAGCAATTGCGCTTCTTTGAGGCCTTCGATGTAGCCGTCGACAATGCGCGAGTAGTGCAGGCGCAGCGACTTGGGCGAGACGAACTCTGCTTCGCGCACGACGCGATAGAGCGCGGGATGCTCGGCGGTGAACTCGAAGAACGCGCGAAAACCGGCCCGCTCCGATTCGATGCGGTTGGATGCCGCACCCGAGGCTTCGCTCATGGCCCGACGCACGCGGCGGTTGAGGTCTTCCACGAGCTCTTCGAAGATCTCGAGTTTGCTCGCGAAGTACAGGTAGAACGTTCCTTGGCCGACGCCCGCTTCTTCCGTGATGCGCACGACCGAAGCATCCGTGTAGCCGTAGCGCGCAAAGACTGTTTCGGCAGCCTCAATGAGCTTCGCCTTGGTGCGGGTGCCGCGAGCGGTAAGCGGTGTGCTCATGAACTGATCCGTCCTGCTTGTACGGACTCTGTTGTCCATTGCCCCAGCAACACCCGGCGACGAACTTTGTCGCTGGATGACCGTGGGATGTTTTCGGTAAAGATCACGCGCCGGGGCACTTTGTACTTCGCGAGGCTTGCGCTCGCAAAGTCGAGAACGTCGGTTTCATCGGTGGAGGCTCCGGAGCGCACGACAACCCACGCCACGGCGACTTCGCCCCACTTCTCATCGGGAACCCCGACGACAGCCACATCGGCAATCGCCGGATGCCCGAAAAGAACGCCCTCGATCTCGGCGGGAGCAACGGACTCTCCCCCGGTGATGAAGATGTCTTTGAGGCGGTCGAGAACGCGGTAGTAGCCTTCGGCATCGCGGCTGACGAGATCGCCGGTGGCGAGCCAGCCATTGCGCAGCGCCAGCGCGGTGGCCTCCGGGGCACGGAAGTAGCCGCTGAAGACTCCGGGGCCCTTGACCAGCAGTTCGCCCTGGCCAGCACCCTCGATGCGCTCTCCCGTCACGGGGTCGGCAATGTCGACATCCACGTGCGGGTAGGGCTTACCCGCTGACCCGATGCGCGTGCGCGCTTCTTCATCGGGCAGGCACAAGACGTTCGGGGCTGCCTCGGTCAGGCCATAGCCCTGGGTCAAAGCCACACCGCGGCTGTGCCAGACGCGCAAGAGCGGTTCGGGCATCGGTGCTCCCCCGACAATGGCATGCGCGAGGCTCGACAGGTCGCTCGAGGCGAATCGCGGATGCTGCGAGAGGATCAAGTAGTTGGCGGGCACACCCATCATCGTGGTGATGCGACGGTCAGCGATGAGCTGCAGCACGCGAGCGGGATCGAACGTGCGCTCGAGCACGACGGTAGCGCCCATCCACCAGGCCAGCAGCGGCTGAATGTTCCAGCCGCCCACGTGGTACTGCGGCATGACGGCGAGCACCGTGTCAGCACTCGTGATTTCGGCCGTGCGCGAGAGCGAGAGGTTGGTCCAGAAGCAATTGGCGTGGCTGAGAATGGCGCCCTTGGCCTGATCGAGGGTTCCCGAGGTGAAGATGATGAGCAGAGCGTCGTCGTCGTGGACCGGGCGGTGCACGGGAGTTGTCGCCTCGCTACGCAGCGGTGCCACAATGTCGCGCTCAATGCCGTGAGTGCCGAGGATGCCGCGAGCGATCGGAGCAACAAGACGATCGGTGGCCAGAGTGCCCAGCGTTGAGAACTCGTCCTCCACGAGCAGCAGTGCGGGATCAGCCTGCTCAAGCTGCTGCGCGATCTCACGCGGTGACAGGCGCCACGAGAGCGGAACGAGCACGAGCCCCGCCTTGGCACACGCGAAGAACACGACCACGTGGTCCGAGCTGTTGCCCGTGATGGTGGCGATGCGATCACCGACACCGTAGCCGCCCGCGAGGAAGGCTTCGGCGAGCGCCGTGGCCCGGTCATCCAGCTGGCGATAAGTCAGTACAACGCCACGGTCGTCGACAGCCACCCTGTCGGGCGTTGCGAGCGCGCGGTCGGCAGTCCATCGGCCGAGCGTGTGAAGCCCTTCAGACGGGGTCATTCTGCCTCCTCAATGCGCTGTCGCTTCTGCGGCGCGAGGCTGGTGCCTGTCGAGAGGCGCTGCACCGCACCGGCGATTCCTCCGGGAAGGAACAACACCACAAGGATAAACAGCGTGCCGAGGATAAAGAGCGGTTCGGAGAGGGGAATCCGCAAGATTGCCGGAAGTCCGTCGATGGCATCCGAGCTGGCCAGCGCGGTGAGGCGCTGATCGAGCAGCGTGTAGATGATGCCGCCGACGATGGCGCCCCAGCGGGAGCCGACGCCACCGAGCACCACGATCACGAGGATCGTGAGGGTGAAGTCAGCAGACGTGGCGCGGGGTGTCGTGCCGCTCTGCAACAGCAAGTGCACCATTCCCACGAGCGACGCCAACACGGAGGCGATAACAAACGCCATGAGCTTGACGCCAAACGGGCGTAGTCCCAGCACTCGCACGCGCAACTCGTTCTCGCGCGTCGCCGTCACCGCATGACCGGCACGGGAGTTCTCGAACCAGGCGACAACCACGAACACCACGACGAGCAGCGCAAGGGCGAGCCAGTACAGGTTGCGAGTGTTGACCACGCCGATGAAGAAATCGGGAATGTGCTCGGTGTCGAGTCGCAGCCCCTCTTCACCGCCCGTGAGGCCGGGGTTGCGGCGCACGAGCACGTTGCCGGCCTGAGCGAAGGCGAGAGTCACCATGGCGAAGGAGATGCCGGTTACCCGCAGGCTCAGCGAGCCCAGCAGATAGGCCGCCGTAATGACAATCGCGAGAGTGAGCCCCAGTGCCGGCAGCAACGTCAGTTCGGTCTCGTGCAGCACAATGCCGAGGCCATAGGCACCGAGAGCAAAGTACAGCGCGTGGCCAAAGGAGAGCATCCCGGCGGTGCCGAACAGGAGGTGGTAGCTCAGCGCGAGAGAGGCGAAAAGCAACGCGAGCGCGAGCAACTGCAGGGTGCCCGGCGTGTAGGTTGCCCCGGGCAGCACGCCCGGAATGGAGATGTTCAGCAACGGCAAGATCGCTGCGACGACAACGAGAACGCCACCGACGATCCACCAGGTGCGCTGGCTCAACTTCGAGAGCGACTTCATGCTTTCTTCCCCAAGATTCCGGTCGGGCGAACCAACAGCACGACGGCGAGCAACAGCACGACCATCAGGTCGCCGGTTCCGCCCCAAAAGTAGTTAGCAAACTGCTGGAGCACCGCAACGACCACCGACGCGATGGCGGCACCCGCGAGTGAACCAAGCCCACCGATCACGGTGACGATGAAGGCGAAGATCAGCAGGGATCCGCCCAGTTGGGGCGAGACGTAGCCGAAGTAGTGGGAGGCGAGCACTCCGCCGAGGCCGGCTGCGGCACCACCAATCGCGAACACGACCGTAAAGGCCTTGCGCACATCGATACCGAGCGCGGTTACCATCGAGCGGTTTTCAACGCCGGCCCGGATGATGAGCCCGAAACGGGTGTATCGCAGGAAGGCGACGATACCGAGCAACACCAGCACCGCAGCGCCGATCATCAGGAAGCGATCGTTAGGAACACGGGCGCCCAGGATCTCCGTTGTCTGCGAGAGCCACTCGGGCGCGGTGACGTAAATGGCGTCCGTGCCCCAGATTCCCTCGAAGAGCGCAACCGAGGCGAGCGCGAGACCGACCGTCACGAGCACTTGCTCGATATGGCGGTTGTAGAGCCGCCGGATCAGCAGGAACTCTGTGGCAGCGGCGACAAGAGCACCAACGGCCATTCCAAGCACCAGCGAGGCGATGAGGGTGCCCCAGCTGCTGCCGTCCATCCGCCGTGCCAGCTCCCAGCCCGCGAAAGCGCCGAGCGTAAGGAACGAACCGTGCGCAAAGTTGAGCACGCCCATGAGGCCGTAAATCAGCGAGAGACCAGAAGCGACCAAGAAATAGAGCGCACCGAGCCCGAGGCCCGTGATGAGCAGAAGAATTATGGTGCTCATGCGACCCCCAACAGTTCTTTCGTGAGTGCTTCATTGCTCAAGAGTTCTTCGGCGCTGCCGTCGTACACCACGCGACCACCTTCAAGCACAATGGCTTTCTCCGCGAGCATCCGCACGACCTGCAGGTTTTGTTCCACGAGTAGAACCGGCACCGTCTGGGCCGCACGCTCGAGAGCCTTGGCGACATCCATCACGATGAGCGGCGCGAGGCCCTTGGTGGGCTCGTCTACTAAGAGCACGCGATTGTCGTTGACGAGGGCACGGGCGAGCGACACCATCTGCTGCTGACCGCCCGAAAGCGTGCCCGCAAGCTGGCCGGCCCGGTCAGTGAGATCGGGAAAAAGTTCATGGATGAGTTGTCGGTTAGGCGAGGAATCCCGCTCGGCGAGCCGCAAGTTTTCGGCGACAGTGAGCGACGCAAAAACCTCACGGTCTTCCGGTACGTAACCCACGCCGCGCTGCACGATGCGGTGAGTGGGTTCGCGATCAACGCGCTCCCCCGCAATCGTCACCGCGCCGGAGCGTTCGATCAGGCCCATGATGGCGCGCAGCGTGCTCGTCTTTCCGACGCCGTTACGGCCCAGAAGCGCCGTCACTCCGACGGGCAGCATCTCGAAACTGACGTCTTCGACAACCTGCTGGCCGGCGATACTCGCGCTCAAGCCAGCAACCGACAGAATCGACTCGGTCACAGTGTCGGTCATAGTGGTGCCCCCAAATAAGCTTTTTGCACCGCTTCGTCTGCCATCACGGCATCCGGGGTGTCACACGCGAGCAAGCTGCCATGGTGCATGACCGCAACGCGGTCGACCAGGCCGAGTACGACATCCATGTGGTGTTCGACCATCAGCACGGTGCGACCCGACTGGTGCACCTGGCGGATCACTTCGGTGAGACCAGCGACATCGCCCGAAGCGACACCCGCCATCGGCTCATCGAGCAGGATGACGCTCGGGTCGGTGGCCAACAGCATCGCGATCTCGAGCTTGCGCTTGTCACCGTGAGAAAGAACCCCGGCTTCGGTTTCGCTGTGGTGGCTCAGCCCCACCTCGTCGAGGCGAGCTCGAGCGATGGTTGTTGCTTTGTCGTGCGCCCGCGGAAAACGGATGACCGAGGTCGCGCCGCCCAATTTCACCTGGGCGGCCAGTCGAACATTCTCGAGCGCACTCAGCGCCGGAAAGAGACTGGATGTTTGAAAGGTTCTGCCGAGCCCCGCCCGGGCCCGCGCGTCAATGGACTGATTCGTGACGGCACGCCCCTCGAGCGTGACGACGCCACCGGTGGGAGTCATCACCCCGGAAATGAGGTTGAAGAGCGTGGTTTTGCCGGCCCCGTTGGGGCCAATCACTCCGAGCATCTCACCCTGAGCGATCGAGAGTGACACGTCATCGATGATGACGGCACCCCCGATCGTGAGGGCAAGGTGCTCGACCGTGAGCACGGGCTGGTTCGACATAGTTCGTTAGCTACTTACTCTGCGACGGGTGGGGTTACGGCGTCAGCGTCGACGGCCGTGACCAGTTCAGGAATCCACGAGTCGCCATCAGCAACCAGCGAGACCTGGAACATCGGCTGGATCATGGCGTGGTCCTCGGCGCGAACCGTGATGGAACCCTTGACCGAGTCAAAAGTCCAGCCCTCGAGAGCGGCGATCATGGCATCGACGTCGTCGCCACCTTCACGCACGGCCTGCACAACCATCTGAGCCGCAACGAAGCCATCGGGCGAGAACAGGTCAGCCTGCTCGCCCTCTGCTTCGAGGTAGCTGATCATTGCCGCATTCGCGTCGTTGTCCGTGGCACCGCCAAAGTAGTGGTTGAGGAAGCTGATCTGGTCGCTCGCAGCGCCGTAAGCGCCATAGGTCGACACGTCACCAAGACCGGTGGCGACAGGAACGCTGTCAAACACGCCCTGCTGGCTGAGTGCCTCCCACATAGCGCCGGATGTTGCACCGGCCCACGCTACGAACACGAGGTCGGGCTGAGCATCAACGATCTGCTGGGCGAAGGGAGTGAACTCGGTGGCGTCCTCGGGAACGAGAAGGCTCGTCACGTCAGCGCCCTGGCCGCCAAGAACGGCGGTGGCAGCGGCAACGTTGCCCTGACCGAAGGCGGTGTCCTGAGCGAAGACCAGAACCGACTTGCCTGCCGGGTCACCGATGAAGGTACCCGCGGTAGCGACGTCTTGGTAGCTCTGGCGGCCCGAGCGGAACGTGTAGTCGTTCACGCCCGTGATGCCGTCAGCGGCCGCGGGGCCCGAGATGTAGAGAATCTTGTTCTGCTCGGCCTGTTCAGCAAGCGCGAGGGCGATTCCCGAGGAGACCGTACCGATGATGATCTTCTGGCCTTGGCCAATCACGTCTTTCGCTGCGGTGACGGCCTTGTCGGCGTCGCCTGCGTCATCCGTAATTTCGATATTCAGCTCGCGCCCATCGACGGTGCCTGTGCCATCGGTCGCGTAGTCGAGGCCAGCGTCGAAGCCAGCGAGGTAGGCCTCACCGTACGCCGCGAGCGGGCCAGTTTGGGAGGTGATGATGGAGATGTCGACGGGAGCGAGCTCGTCGCCGCCGCTTCCACCGTCAACGGCGGGGGCACAACCCGCCAGTGTGAGTGCAACCGTCGCAATTAACGCCGGAGCGAGGTACTTTTTACTGACCCGCATGATGGGACCTTTCCTGCTGCCTTAGGAGGATTGTGATCTGAACCTGAGACCCGGTTCAGGTTTCATGTAGCCTATGGTTGCGCAACCACGCTGTCAACAACGGCGACCAAACAAAGGAGTTTGCACAGTGGCCAACACCCCCGCACCCAACGATGTAGTGATCCTTTCCGCAACACGCACCCCACAGGGAAAATTGCGCGGACAACTCGCTTCACTCTCCGCCGTCGAGCTCGGCGCTGTCGCCCTCCGCGCCGCCGTCGAACGCTCCGGCGTCGACGTTGACTCCATCGATCAGGTGATCTTCGGCCAGGTCATTCAGGCCGGCGCCGGACAGAACCCGGCCCGCCAGACCGCCATCGCCGCGGGGCTCGCTTGGAAAACTCCCGCCGTTACCGTCAACAAGGTCTGCCTCTCCGGTCTTGCTGCCATCGTGGATGCTGCGCGCCTGATCCGTCTCGGGGAAGCCAACGTCGTGGCCGCCGGCGGTCAAGAATCCATGACCAACGCCCCGCACGTCCTGCCCGGATCGCGCATGGGCTGGGCGTATGGAACAGTTTCTGCCCTCGACTCCGCCGCGCATGACGCCCTCACGGATGCCTTCGACGCCGAGTCGATGGGCGCGAGCACCGAGCGCCACAATGGTCGCCTCGAGATCGGCCGCACCGAACAGGATGAGATTGCCGCCGCCTCGCACCAGCGCGCCGCTGCCGCCATCGAGGCGGGGGTCTTCGCGGATGAAATCGCTCCCGTGACGATCCCGCAGCGCAAGGGCGACGACCTCGTTCTCGACACGGATGAGGGCGTTCGCGCCAACACCACTGTCGAGACACTTGCCGGGTTGCGACCCGCCTTCGACCCCGAAGGCACGATTACCGCCGGCAACTCCTCGCCGCTCAGTGACGGAGCTTCCGCCGTCATCCTGGCCAGCCGCGCGTGGGCCGAAGAACACGGCCTCACGTGGCTTGCTGTACTCGACCGCTCCGGTCACGTCGCCGGCCCCGACAACTCGCTGCACTCGCAACCCGCCCGCGCTATCGCCGCCGCGCTAGAGAACGCCGGCTGGAGCGCGGGAGACCTCGACTTTGCCGAGATCAACGAAGCGTTCGCGGCCGTGAGTCTGCGCTCCACCGCCGAACTCGGCCTCAGTCACGACATCGTCAACATCCACGGTGGCGCTATCGCCATCGGTCACCCGGTCGGAGCATCTGGTGCTCGCCTTGTAGTGCATGCCGCTCACGAGCTGGCACGCCGCGGCTCCGGTCGAGCTGCTGTCGCGCTGTGTGGCGGCGGCGGTCAGGGCGACGCGCTTTTGCTCACACGCTGAAGCTGCCACGACCTTTAAACACAGCGCAACGGTGGCCGGAATCGACAACGACTCCGGCCACCGTGCTGTAGCAGCAGCTGTGGCTGCGGCTGCGGCTGCGGCTGCGGCTTAGAAGATTGAAATCGGCTTCACAATATCGGCGTAGATCAACATGGCGCTCATGGCCCCCAGCAGCACGACGACAACGAGCGTCAGCGGAATAAACTTTGCAGCGTCGAAGGGCCCGGGGTCGGGCTTGCCGAAGAGCTTGGCGAAGAAGCGGCGAACTCCCTCGAAGAGCGCGCCGGCGACATGGCCACCGTCGAGCGGCATCAGCGGCACGAGGTTGAACACGAAGAGTGCAATGTTGAGCGAGCCGATGAGGCCGACTAGAGACGCCACTTTGTCTGCCACGGGGGCAGTATCGAGGCTGGTGATCTCTCCCGCGATGCGCCCAACACCTACGACGCTGATCGGGCCGTTGGGGTCGCGCTCGTCAGGACCAAAAGCCGCATTGGCGACGTCGATCATGCGCTGGGGCAGATTGAGGATCACGTTGGCGACCGATACGACGTTGTCGCCGACCGCGGGTAAGACGGCGGTCACGGGCTGCTGCACCGTCTCGAGTGCGGAACCTATGCCTAAGAAGCCATACTCTTCCGTCTGGGCTACGCCATTGGCATCCTCGACGATCTGGCCGCGATCGTCGTAGACGTAGCGCTCGGTGAGCAGGGGTTCAGCAACGAGAGAAACCTCAGCACCATCGCGCTCCACGACGATGTTCAGGTCGTCACCCGCGGCAGCGCGGATAAACTCGGTCGCCTCGGCCCACGAAGAGACTTCCTGGCCGTCCATAGACACCAGACGGTCGCCGGGCATGATTCCCGCCGCAAAACCCGGAGCTTCGGGGTCCGCGCTCTCGCAGGCTTGGCGTTCGGAGGTGGCAGGAAGCACGCACTCGGAGACACTTCCGACGGTCGTCGAAGCCTGGGCCACACCGAAACCCATGAAGAGAATCGCGAACATCACGATAGCGATCAGCAAGTTCATGACCGGCCCACCGAGCATGATGATGACGCGCTTCAGCACCGGAAGTTTGTAGAACGCACGAGCTTCATCGACATCGACCAGAGTGTCGGCGCTGGCGCTCCGAGCATCCTGCACGAGGGCTTGAAACACTCCGGTGGTCGCTGTGCGGCTTGCGCCCTCGGCCTTTCCGGGAGGGAACATGCCCGCCATCGAGATATAGCCGCCGAGCGGAATCGCTTTGACGCCATACTCGGTCTCCCCTCGCTTGCGCGAGAAGATCGTCGGCCCGAAACCAATCATGTATTGGCTTACACGCACACCAAAGAGCTTGGCGGGTAGCAAGTGACCGATTTCATGCAGGCCAATAGACACAGCAAGCCCGACGAGAACGACGAGGATACCGAGAATGTACAAGAGCACGTTTTCCACTCGCTAAGAATAGCCACGAGCACCGACGGTCACCTGTACCGGTGCTGTGCAAGCGGTAGAACAACCCCACACTGGGGGCGGACGACCCGTTCAGTTGCGCTGGTTTTAAACGGATCTAAGAACGAGAAGCGACGACACCGTCAGCGGTGCGTCGCGCCCACGACTCAGCTTCGGCGAGAGCATCCAGAGTCAGCTCGGTTGCTTCGTGGCTCTGCACGACCTGCTCCACAACATCCAAGATGTCGAGGTAGCCGATTGCACCCGCATGGAACGCAAGCACAGCCTGCTCGTTGGCGGCGTTGAACACCGCGGGATAGGTGAGGCCCGCAGTACCAACCGCTTTTGCCATCTCTACCGCGGGGAACACCTCGTTGTCGAGGGGTTCGAAGTTCCAGGTACTTGCCGTTGTCCAGTCAAGCGGTGCGCCGACGCCCGCGACTCGGTTGGGCCAGTCGAGGCCGAGCGAAATCGGCAACCGCATGTTCGGGGGGCTCGCCTGCGCGATCGTCGAACCGTCAACGAACTCCACCATCGAATGCACGATCGACTGCGGATGCACCGTCACCGCAATGCGGTCGTAGGGCACGTCGAACAGTAAGTGCGCCTCGATCACTTCGAGGCCCTTATTCACGAGCGTCGACGAGTTGGTGGTGATTACGAGACCCATATCCCACGTGGGATGAGCGAGCGCTTCGCGCGGAGTCACGTCACGCAGGGAATCACGCGTACGACCACGGAACGGCCCCCCGGACGCCGTGAGCACCAAGCGGCGCACCTCCGAGTGTTCGCCCGAGCGCAGCGCCTGGGCGATCGCCGAGTGCTCCGAGTCAACGGAAACGATTTGCCCGGGCTTCGCTCGCGATGTCACAAGTTCGCCGCCGACGATGAGGCTTTCTTTGTTGGCGAGAGCGAGCGTTGCGCCCGATTCGAGTGCTGCGAGCGTCGGCCCCAGGCCTACAGAACCGGTGATCCCATTCACCACCACATCGGCAGGGACATCCCGCACTAACTGTGCTGCCTGTTCAGCACCCAACGCGATGTGCTTCACACCAAAGCGTGCCGCCTGTTCTTCGACAAGCGTGCGATTGGTGCCAGCCGCCAGACCGACGACCTCGAAACGATCACGGTTCGCCTCGATTACCTCGAGGGTTTGCGTGCCTACCGAGCCCGTCGATCCGAGCAAAATTACTGTGCGCATGCCGCTACTTTAGTTGGCTCGTGCGCCAGAAATAGACGATGAGCGCAGATTAGCCAAGGCCCAGAATGTCGACGACGAAGACGATGGTATCGGTGCCGCCAATGCCTGCGCCCTCGTTACCGGCTTCGCCATAGCCTTCGCTCGGGGGCAGTACCGCGATGATTTGCGAACCGACCTGCTGGCCCTCGAGCGCGGCTTTGAAGCCGGGTACTACTTGCCCGGTGTTGAACGTCGACGGCTCTCCGCGAGCCCAGCTTTCGTCAAAGATCTCACCGGTGGTCCAGTTCATTCCCACGTAGTGAACGACGACATCCGAATTCTCTTCTACCGTCTCGCCAGCACCCTGCTTGAGAACAGCGACAGAAAGATCTGCGGGCGGATCGGTGTCAGGGATCGTGATGGTCGGGCGGCCGTCGTCATCCAGCTCGACTGCGGGGAAGCCATCTTCAGCAGGCTGGTCTTCACCATCGGCACGCGGAAGAGCAGGTTCAGCAGGCTCGTCAACAGAGACAACATCGACGATGAAGATAATGTCGTCGTCTGCTCCGACACCCAGCTGCTCGCGAGCAGCATCATCGGCAAAGGATTCTTCAGGCGGGATGACGCCCACTACGCGCGTACCAGCGGTCGAACACTCGATCGTCTTGACGATACCGACCAAAAATTGCTCTGCATCGACGGGGAACGGGGTAAGCCCGGTCTCGTCGTAGGTTGTAGCGGAAAGCTCTTCGCCTGTCGCTCCGCTAAACAGCGTGAACTGCACGTTAGCGGTGGCCGCTTCGACAGCAACAATGTCGCCATCGCCCGCAATCGCAACAGAGCGCTCAGTTTCAGACACATCCGTCGGGAAATCGATCGTGACCTCAGGCTTAACCCCAAAGTCACCACTAACTTCGACACCTTCAGACGCCGAACCGGATGCGGTCGGCGTGCAATCGCCGGAGTTCTCAGCAGTCGTCGAGCCGGCGGGAGAACACGCGGCAAGAGACGCCACAACGCCGATGGTCAACAGAAACGGAATCGCTTTACGCACAAGAACCCTTCACAGCAAGAACACGGAGCACCAATCCTCGCGCACTCTGGCTGTGCGTAGCGTGTGGAATCGCCGACGGTCCTACTCTGCGGCCGGCTCGACGACGATTCGTGGCTGGTGAAGTACGGGAAAGTTCACGGATGCCGCGATAAAGCACTTGCTGCTGGCTTCTGCGTGAGCATCCAGAGCATCGTCCACGCTGCCCGCCGAGATAGTCACGACGGGACGCAACGTGACAGATGTGAAGTGGCCCCCGCCGTTGTCGGTCTGCTTCATCGTGCCCGAGACCTCATCGTGGTAGGCCGTGACCACAATCCCACGGCTCACAGCGACGTGCAGGTAACTCAACATGTGACACTGACTCAGTGCGGCGATCAACAGCTCTTCGGGGTTCCACCGATCTGCCGCCCCGTGAAATACCCGGGCGCTCGAGCCATCGATCGGATGCTTGCCTACGGCCGTGATCTCATTGTGCCGTGAATAGCCACGGTAGTTCGTGGTGCCTTCACCAAGATTTCCGGACCATTCAAGGCGTACCTCAAAGTTATGGTCGATGTTCATTAGAACCTCCATCTCGGCCTGCGGGGCCAGCATCGGAGACCGCGGCAAAGCGATCACGCAGAACGTCTCGAGGTTTCACCGTAGCGGTGCAGGCTGAGAGGCGTCGCGCCAGTTGCACACCGTTTCACCATTCGCGCGATCTCGATGAGCCGAGCGCTATAACGTAGGAGAGTGAATTCAGCATCGACAGCGTCACCCCTCGCCCTCACTGTCAACGACACCACCCAGCTGGCGGTGCTCGAGCGGTCAGGAATGATCGAGTCTCGGCATCTCGGCGCAGCGGTTGTCCTCTCCCCCGACGGCACAGAACTCCGCCGACTGGGCAACCCGGAAGCCTTGATCTACCCACGGTCGACCCTCAAGCCGATGCAAGCCATCACGGTACTGCGCGCAGGCGTAACGTTGACTGACGAACAACTCGTTTTGGCCAGCGCAAGCCACACCGGCAGCCAGCGCCATCAAGATGTCGTCGCTTCCACGCTCGCCGCCTACGGCCTGACTGAAGACGACCTTCGTTGCCCGCCTGATTGGCCCGCCGACTCCGCCACGCGCCGAGCCGCACACGCTCCGCGTCGACTCGCTATGAACTGCTCGGGTAAACACGCGAGTTTCTTAGCCGCTTGTGTCGTCAATGACTGGCCGCTCGAGAGCTACCTCGATCACGAGCATCCGCTGCAGGAACGCATCAGAAGCACCATCGTGGAGTTTACGGGCCAGCCTCTCGCTCACGAGGGAACGGATGGATGCGGAGCTCCCGTTTTCGCGATGAGTCTTGTGTCTCTCGCCACCGCCATTCAACACATCGTCATGGCGACCGACGAGCGAGACACGAATGCACACGCCCTCGTAAGCGCTATTCGCGGCAATGCGTGGGGGCTCGATATGCCTCAGGTCGCTGAAGCGATGGACACGCTCGGAATTATCGCGAAACGTGGCGCCGAGGGGGTACTGATCGCCGCGGCGCCTGACGGCACCACCGTCACCTTGAAGGTTCTCGACGGCTCCATCCGGCCGTTGCTGCCCGTGGGACTCTCGCTTTTGGCCGAAGCCGGCGCACTCGATGCGGATGCCGTCGCGGGCGTACTGAAGTCAACCACCGAGCAAGTACTCGGCCGCGGTTTCCCGGTCGGAGAGCTTCGCTTCGAACTGGACTAGCCACGGTCTCCGCCGCGCTAGTCGGTGTGAATTAACACACTCGTCCCCGCTGGCTGTGCTCAAAGCGCAGCTAACGGGGACGAGCAATAATCGAGTTAGCCCTTGCCCGTTATGCGACGGAACTCAGCGTTGAACGACTGATCATCCGTCGTGTTGAGAGTGCGGAATGTGCTCGCGCGAGACATCGCTGTGGCATTGGGGAAGGTGAACTGGTTCGAGGCCAGTTTCGGGAAGTTTTCGATCGCATACTCGAGAGTTCCATCGACCGGGCTGACACAGCGGATCCATTCCACGACCTCGGTTGCGACCGCGGGGTCGTAGTAGAAGTTCAGAAGTTTCTCGGCGTTCGCTTTGTGCTGAGCACCCGCCGGAATTACGAGAGAGTCGGTGAAAAATGTGCCGCGCGAACCCGGGAGCAAGAATTTGAACTTCTCGTAGCCCGCTTGGGCGTTGAGCACGGCAATATCGCCGGCCCGCGCAAACCCAGCGAGCGCTTCGCCAGACTTGAGCTTGTCGATGTAGTCGCTGCCGTAGACCCCGAGAATGTGCCGTGAGGCAAGGTGATCTTCGAGAACAGCGCTAGCCTTCTTGAACTCGTCGATCCCCCAACCTTCGTCGGAAATATCGACGCCCTGGGCGAGCAGCAGCATTCCCATCGTGTGCCGCATTTCGGCGAGGACAACTACCTTGCCTTTGAGCTCTTCGTTCCACAATTGCTCGACCGAGACGAGACCCTTCGGGTACTCGTCGGTATTCCACGCCAGCCCGATGAATCCACTCTGCCAGGGCAGGGAGTACTCGCGGTTGGGGTCAAAGTCGGGGCTACTCAGGGACTTCGTTAGGTTCTTCTTATTCGGGATATTCGCGTCGTCGAACTTTTGCGCGTAGCCGAAACGGATCAGTCGAGCCGCCATCCAGTCGCTGACACAGATGATGTCGGCGCCCGTGGGCTGCCCTAGAGAGAGCTGATCTTTCATCGTCAGATAGAAACCGACGTTGTCTTTAACAATCGGGTTGTACTCGACGCTGATCCCGGTTTCGCCTGTGAAAGCTTTGAGCGTGGACGAGTGGCCGCTCAAGTCCTCGTCGATGTACGACGGCCAGCTAGCCCACACGAGCGAACTGTCGCTCTCTGAAATATCGGTACCGTCTGACCCCGCCGGCGCAGCACATGCGGCAAGCGCAAGGGCGGACATACCGACGCCAGCCCCTTGCAGCAGTCGCCTGCGGCTGAGTTGAGATTGCTTCGCTTGCAGCATCAGCTGCTGGATCGCATGATCCTGCGGAAGTGCTCTCGTCACGTTTTCTCCTTCGCCCCCACCAGTTACACCGATGGTAGTGAGCGCAGTTCGGGTTGTTGTAGCCCCAGTTAGGAGGGGCTTTGCGCGCTTCACAATAATTCCATGGATGAGGAGCCATTTTGTGCAAAAAATGTGCCCAATTCGGGTACCCCCAAGGGAGTTACTCATGGCATCGAATTAGCGCAATGGGGCGGCGGAACTCTTCGACACGTGATGTGCGGTTGGAAGCTGCACCCGGTCGACGGGCACCCCGTTATTCACTCGCCAGAATTCGCGAGCACCGGGGGTAAACGGCGGCGGAAGCTCTCGCGTTCGCGCAAGCTGACGGAAATCGCTGAGGCTACAGGCATCGAACAGGACGGTGGCATGATTCTGTAGCGACTGGATAGCACCCCACCGAGACTGCCAATCATCGACCGAACCGATGAGCGCCACTGGCCCGCGCCCGCCACCGGCACTAACCAGAAGCTCGCGTTCGGCACCCAGCGGCCCCTCAACCAGCCGCACCGACCATCCGGCAGCCTCGCACGCCGCGGCAGCGACGGCGGGCCGAGAACTCACGACGGCCAACCCGTCACCCCGGGCAACCGTTGCTACTGCGGCACGGTCGGCCACGGGCAAATAACGATCGCTCTGAGCAACCTGCACGCGCGCCCCCTGCCACAGGCCGCCCCCGTGCGGTAGAGCATCGTTGTAGTCCTCGCCGTGTCCTCCAGAAAGTACGAAGTCACTTTTGGTGGCAAACCTCAGCCGAAGCGTCTGGGGAAACAGTTGCGTGAGCGGTTGCACTGCGGCGGTAATTCTCTGGGCTGTTGCAACGATAACGATGCCGCACGCCGCACCTTCCCGGAGGATGCGCGACATCCGTTCGAGTACGACAGGGCGGTATTCCTCATCGAATCGCGCTACCGTCGCGTCAAGGTCATCGATAATAACGAGCACCGCCGGCTGTGCCTCCCGCTTCTCCGCAACCTCATCGAGACGCGTGTACAGCTGGGTGATGCCATCCCACACGGTTGCAGGATCGGTTCCCACGATCTGAACCGCGGTAGACGCCGCCTGCGCAAGAGTGTTGAGCACGGTACTTTTACCGCTCGATGAAGCCCCCAAGACCAGGAGATGGCCATCGGCTGAGGGCGACCACTGCGCTACTCCCTGGCGCTGCTCATCCGGAACATCGGTCATCCCGAAAACAACGGCGTCATTGGGGCGTTTATCGCCGCGCTCGTGACCACACGTTGCTTCATGCTCGAGCACAGTCGAGAGCGAAATGTGTTCGGAGAGCGGCTCGCACCACGGCCGCCGGGGTCTGCTGCTAGCGGACCATCGCTCAGCAACCGCGCGGATATCGTCGGAACCGACTAACGCGAACTGCGCGAGTTCCGCCGACGACGAACCATGGGCGACCCAGGCTCGACCTTTGAGTTGAGCGGGCAGCTCAGCCGCTTTGTCGTTACCGATGACTGCGGAGCTATCGGCACCGTTGTTGACCCGTAGCGATAGTCGCAGGTCAGCGTTGGCAAGCAGTGAATCCCGCACCACGCCTGATGGGCGCTGAGTACACAGGATGAGGTGCACTCCGAGCGAACGACCGCGCGCGGCAATATCGCTGAAAAGAGTGTGCAGTTGGGGGTAATCCCCCATCATCGCCGCGAATTCGTCCACCACAATCACTAGTCGCGGCACGCTCGAGAGGTCTGAAATATCCCGCACTTGTGCCTGCGCAAGCGCACGCTCGCGGTGCCTCAACTCCGCTCGGAGGCTAGAAAAAGCGCGGGCGGCGGTACTAGCGTCAAGGTCTGTAATGATGCCCACAGTGTGCGGAAGCTGAGCGAGCGATGCGAATGCCGATCCGCCTTTGAAGTCGACGAGCAGAAATGTGACGTCTTCGGGAGCTGTCTCGGCCGCCATCGCAAGCACCCAGGCAATCAGCAGTTCACTTTTGCCACTCCCTGTCGTGCCTCCGACGATCGCATGAGGCCCGTCGACTACGAGATCAAGCATCACCGGGCGTGCACTGCCCATTGCTGGGCTCGCCGAGAGTGAGCGGCGGCGCGTCTCGCGGGAATACTGCGCGTCGTTCACCACTCGCGTCACATCGGAGAATTTCACAGAATCGGGCACATCGCTGAGCGCCGATGCCAGACCATCCCGCGCCGCAATATCGCGTGCGACTCGCACCCATTCCAGTGCTTGTTCTCGGCCGAGAAACGATGGCTCAAAATCGCGGCGTTGATGGCGGTCAGGATGTCGCACCACCGCGACGCCGTTCCCGCGAGCTCGAATCACGATCCGGTGCCCGCTGGGAGCCTGTTGTTCCTCGGTTACCACTGTGATGGTCACCCCCGGGTTTGATTCACCCAATCGTCCCCAATGAACGCTGGCGATGTCCTCTCGCACGGTGGCGGGATCAAACGCGCGCGCAGCACTCTCCTTTTCTCTCAGTTGGCGATGTGGGAGCGCTTCTGCCCAGGCTTCGGAGAGGAAAGCGCCTCCAAATCTCACCCAACTCGCGGTAGGGGCAAGGGTTCGAGCCAGTTGAATAGCCAGTGCTCGCGCCAGTGCGAGAGCCATGAGTCGGTTGCCAAAAATGACGATCCCTAAGCGGGCGTTGACGGCGATAGGCGCTCGATCGAGGTATTCCGCTTGTGTCGTGAGACTGCGATACATGTCTTCCACTTCAGGCGGCTGCGCATCCTGAGCACCGGTACGGTCGATCGCCACAGTGCTTCGAACGAGGCCGTACCCCAAGTGGACAGGGAGGGAGTCGGCTGGTTCGCCCATCCAGCGCGCCGCATCAGTGTGGGCGTCCTTGACGAGCATTATCGCGGAGGGCGTCTTCTCGGCAAGCTCAAGAAGTTCCCGGCGATGGAACGCCTGAATACTGCCGAGTGTCGACTCCGAATCGACCGCGAACCGTGAGCGCTCGGCCTTCCGCAGCGACCGCGCTGATACCCGCGAGTCGATGTAACTGCCCGTAGCAGCTAACGGACCGAGGGCCGCGAATATGAGCGCGAAAGTAGACCCGGTAATGAGCCAGATCGCTACGGACGCGACTACCGGCACGGTCGCCGCGACCACCGGAAATTTGAATGGCGCTGGCCGTTGTGGAGGCGCAGGAAGGGCAACACGAGGGCCAGAAGCGGGAGTATCGTTCACACCCTCACTTCATCAGTGATGGTGCTTCTGGTTGCCCGTGCGGCACCAACAGTGCGTCCGCTGTCTCTCCTCCGATCTGTGGAGGAACAGACTCTTGCTCCGGGACTAGCTAACGATAAAGAACTGTTCCCCGATCTCGACTCGAGTACCGCGGACGACTCGGTAGCGCTTGCCTGGCTCGCACCGCTTCGGCTCAGCGCCCGGCTCGCGGACGATCGTGCCGTTGCCCGAGTAACGATCGCTGATCCAGAACACTCCGCTCATCTGCCCGAACTCAAGATGGGTCTTCGAGACCGACTTGCTGGGGTCAGTAATGGGCACGACGATGTCGAACTTTTCGGAAGGCTCGGGGGTGGGGTTTCGACCGATCAGACCATTTCCCGTGACGATGACGCTATCCCCCGTGCTGAACTGCAGCACAAACCGCGTCCCGGTAACACTGCGCTCAACGATGCGAGTGTCCTCAATGTCGACGTCATCAGCGCCCAAAGCGGCCAACGGAGTCGGCGGCGAGATAGGAAGCTCCACGCGTTGATTCGATTTGGGCGGTGGCGCGAGCACCGAGAATCCCGGCACACTCGACGCGCTTGAGTCGCTTGAGTCGCTTGAGTCGCTTGAGTCGCTTGAGTCGCTTGAGTCGCTTGAGTCGCTCGAGTCGCTTGAGTCGCTTGAGTCGCTCGAGTCGCTTGACTCGCGTGCCGATGAGGCCTCTGCTGAGGTCTCGACTGACGCGCCCGGCCCGCTTTCCATAGCGTGAGGCCCTGCCCAATAGACCTGGCTTTCAGCGTGTGCATTCGTGGCGGGATCCACAGCCTCGTCATTTCCAGGCTCGATCAGCGGAATTGCTTCTTCTGGCTCACCAGATTCAGTATCTTGAACAGCCATAGGCATGTCGTCGACGTCAAAGCCGGCTGCGGAGTCCGCGTCAAAGTCAGCAATGAAGCCATCGGCAGGGCTCTCCACGTCGGGCGCCACGAGCTCTGGCTCAGCATCTGCCGGAATGGCATCGATGTTGAGAAGGAGCCGGGACTCTGCCCGATTCGCATCGCTTTCATCGTGCTCTGCCTCGTTTGCGTCCAAGGCAGCGGAAGACAAAGGTTCCACGCTCGTGTCTGCGCGATGGTCGGGAGCGACGACCGGCTCGCTCACCGCTGGAGCGCCATGGGGGAACGGATCGAGAGCTGCGGGTGCAGGTGCGGCCGCAGGTGCGTTACGGGAACTCGGGCCGACTCCGTGCCTGACAAACCCGCACGAGCCACAGAAGATGTCAGAATCCGACAGGGCATCTCCACACTGCCGGCATGTTTCCTCCGTCACATTGACTGTTTCTGCCGACGCAGCGACTGATTCTCTTTCGTGCGCTGCAACCGTTGGGCTAAGTTCGATCGTCTGGGCCGCGAGGATCGCCGAGCGCGGTTGAGTTTTGTGTCCAGTCGGTTCGGCATCAGCTGCAGCCGGATCCGGATCCTCCGGTGTTGGCGGAGCGGGCCTGTCTTCGACGCGTTCAGAAGCGACCGGGGCGAAGGCCGATGCACGAAGGCGATCGGCAGCGGTGAAGACTGTTTCTTCTCCCGGCGAGCGCACGGGCGCAAGACGACGGGGTCCCGTCTCAGCGACGGTGGTGTCCGGCCTGCCAAGCCGGCTGAGGTCGGGTTCGAACGCAGAGCGTTGCAATGGCTCAGGCTCGACGAGTGGTTCTGGCGCGGTCGCTTCCTCTCGAGCCGGGTGGATGTCGTCGCCATCACGCTCTGCTTCAGCCCTCTGCTCCTCAGCTTCGGCCGCTTCGACTGCAGCTCTAGCCTCCGCTTCGACGGCAGCTGCCGCTCGGACTGCTTCGACTGCTTCCGCCTCGGCTTGGGCTTCGGCTTCGGCTTGGGCTTGGGCTTGGGCTTGGGCTTGGGCTTCGGCTTCCGCTTCCGCTTCCGCTTCCGCTTCCGCTTCCGCTTCCGCTTCCGCTTCCGCTTCCGCTTGGGCTTGGGCTTGGGCTTCCGCTTCCGCTTCCGCTTCCGCTCGGGCTTCGGTCTCGGCTTCAGCTCGGGCCGCTTCTGCTGCCGCTTCAGCGCGCCCCGCCTCCGCCTCCGCTTCTGCTTCTGCTTCAGCAACCGCCTCGGCTTCTACACGGGCTGCGTCAGCTGCCGCTTCAGCCTCGGCTTCCGTGCGCCCTTCGCCCTGGCTAGCGTCGCTGGCGGCATCGAAAGCGTCATCAAGAGCCTCGTCGGCGACTTCATCTGTCAGCACTTCCTCAATGGAAGCTGCCTCGGTGTACTCGATCTGCTGATCTGGGGACTCCGCTTGCGTCGCGATCACCGGTTCGGAATCTAGAACAGACTCATCAGCGGCACTGGGCACCTCGGGTTCAGCTTCGCGTTCCGACTCGGTCGCGACCTCAGGAGAAAGCTCCGCTTCCGCCACGATGGCCTCATCGGCAGGCGGTTGTTCCTCCACTGGCAGAGCCAGACCCGCTAGCGCTGATTCGACCACTGGCTCACCTTCTGGCTCTACTTCTGGTTCTACCTCTGACTCAAATGCTGGATCTGCCTCTGGTGCGGGCTCGGATTCCAACTGAGCGCTCTGTCGGGCATCCGTCGAATCCTCGATGAGGCCTTGCGGATGCTGCTCGTCGCTGACGAACGACGACGCAAGCACGCGCTCCTGCTGACGATTGCCGAGTTCCTCCGCGTGCGTTTGCTCTGCGGCGGCTTCGACGTCAACGCGCGTCGGCGGCAACCCGACCTCGTCTGGCGCAGCACTCGCGAGCCCTGAGCTCACGGAGATGTTCCGGTCAAAGGTCAACGCTTGAGGATTCGCAACCTCGTCATACGGGCCGTCCTCATCAAACGGGAGCACCTCGTCATAGGGGCCGTCTTCGTCGAAGGGCATCAGTTCCTCGGGGGCGTCGTCGATCTCGTCGTGCGAGGAACGAGAACCGTTGGCCGCTAGCGGCGCAGACTCGGCAGAGCGTTCAGACTGATTCTCTGCGACATCCACACCGGCACCAGCAGCCCCGCCGGCAGTGGCGCTGGCACTGACACTGGGCGCAACACTGATATTTGCGGCATGAGAAAGAACCAGAGGTTCACCCAAACGGAGAGTGCGAGCACCTTCAGCCAACACATCAGGATGTTCGACAAGAGCCTGTTGCAGCGCTGCGGGGAGGTCGTCTGGAGTCTCGTCCAGGCCGTCGTCAGTGTCCGCATCCGCGGTGACATCGTCGCGTTCGTCAGCCTGCGAACTGACAGAAGCATCAGAGTGGTGCTCCGCAACAGTGGCTTCAGTCGCCGCTTCCTCACTTGCGGCAACGATTTCCGCTGATGACGCGGCCGCGATCCCGGGCGCCGATCCCGCTTCGACGACCGACGCATCCGAAGACGGCACGGGTGCGGAGTGATTCGAGTCACGCGCACGGCGGCGACGAGATCCCGCGGGCGCCTCTGCTTTTTTACTCGCAGAGCGTTCGCCCACCATCGCAAGCTCGGGAGCAGACTCAGGAGTTAATGCGCCCCTGCGGGCACGGCGAGACATCGCAGGTCGGCCGCATTCGGCACAGTAGACGGCGTCGGCGGGCAGTTGCGTCGCGCAGAAAGAGCAATTCACGGGTGGTCCTCTATCGCTTAAACAGACTTGTGACACTATAACCACCGAGCGATCGCAGCGATATTTTGGTCTTGAACCGCGCCCAGCGCGACAGTCCAGTGTTCAGTTGACTCTCCAATTCCTTCACGTCCGTCCAGAACGCGTCGGCTTCGGCAAGTTCGGGCTCCACTCCGGAGAAAATGGCTTGGTCAGCCTGCTCTGCGAGAGTGCGAGCATCGGGAGTCGCCATGACGGCGGCGACCTCTGTGCGCGTTCCCGACGTTGGGGGTGCATAACCATGGTCGATCAATGAGTCCTCGAATTCTCGCCAGCCACCGCTGATTTGTTCCACAGTCGAGTCGGCTTTCTTGCGCAACTGTCGGCGTCTGACTTTCGCGGCGATGATCAAGAGGAACGGCGCAGCGATGATCAACAGCACCGCAAGGGTCCAACCCGCGGCGCGCAAAGCCGCGAGCACGGCTTGAAGCGTGGCATCGATATCAGGTTGCAGTGCTTGCTCACTATCGGGATTTGACTGTCGGTTGACCGTGTCCGACTCAATCTCCGGCGGCTGAACTACCGTTTGTGGTCGAGCGACTTGGGCAGTCTCGTCAGGATCTTCCTCAGGGATTTCCCGTAGCGGCGGATTCGGATCGATCGTAACCCAGCCGTACTCTGCAGTATTTACTTCAATCCATGCGGAGGCGTCGTTGCCACGAATTTGTTCACCCGACGTCACGAAACCCAGAACCACGCGAGCCGGAAAGCCCAATTCGTTCGCCATAATGGATGCCGCTACTGCGTACTGCTCAGCGTCTCCGATCATGCGCGGCGCCGTCACCAGCTCAGCGATTCGATCAGCAGAGTGCCCGGATCGACTCGCCGGCTCATCGATCCCCACGCCATGACTGACGTATCCGTCTGCCGCAAGTCCTGAAAGCATTGCTTCGAGTCGAGCGCCTGGAGAAGTCGAGCCACCAACGTAGGAATCAAGCTTTTCGGTGAGTTCCTCGGGGGCGTTCTGAATGGCCGGAACCTGCGCAAGGCCCGGAGTGAGGGATTCGATTTCGTCTGCACTCGGCTGTACCGGGGCTACACCTTCGAAAGCGTAGGAATCGCCGCTGGCGAGACCGTCGATAATGGCGGCGGTTCCAGAAACGTTGTTGTAGTAAAAGGAATCGCGAAGATCTGCGGCCCTAGCTCCGGAGAATTCAACCTCTTCAAAGAGCCCAACGGTGGGCAGCCACACGCC
This sequence comes from Salinibacterium sp. SWN1162, assembly GCF_015864675.1. NCBI lineage: Bacteria > Bacillati > Actinomycetota > Actinomycetes > Micrococcales > Microbacteriaceae > Salinibacterium > Salinibacterium sp. SWN1162. The sequence continues at coordinate 107,125 of NZ_JADYWT010000004.1, read as the reverse complement.
GGAATATCCAGCCACGGTCAGGTTCAGGTCGACGCGAGTACCCTCGACGTCCGATTGATCGAAGCGTGCGGGAACGCGGGAGAACGCCCCTGATTCGCTCGACGCGCGATCACTGCCGACGGCGTACACAACCCCGTTATAGCTATCGAGCGTAGCGAGGCGCACTCTCGTGCCCAACGGAACCCCGGACACTTCGAAAAGCACTGAATTCGCCGTGCTTGGTTGCCAATACCGCCGGAATCCAGCCAATGGGCTCACATAGTTTTGTGGGTCGAACGGCTCAACTATCGTCGTGCGCAGCACCGAGCGATTATTCGTGGGAGGTACTGCATTAGCGGCAACGAGAGCCGCGCCTGAAGCAATCGCCATGATCAGCAGGGCGCTGAGCGCCGTACGCACGCCAGCGAATCCGAACTCGCGCTTGCGACGCTCGCTACCAGCATCACCCCTCGCCGCTTCTAATGCGTTGACCGTGTCCCGCCGGCGACGCCACCGGAACCACGCAAGGGATAGAGCGATAACCGCGAGCAGTGCAAGGGAAAGGGCGATCGGCTGATCAGGGTACGTCGGTCCGAACGCGAGCGCCATGACAAAAATTACGATGGCCGGAACCACGGAAAGCTCCGGGATCTTTGAGCGGAAAGCGAGGCTCAGCGCGATAACGCTTCCGAAGTACACCAGTACAAGAGCCGGCACCAAGAGCGACTGATAGTCCCCCACCGGCAACGAGATTGTCAGTAGCTGTTTCCAACCAAGCGCGACGCCCAGCACCAGATCGCTCAGTCCGTCGAGCGAGGGGATAACGCCCCACTGGGTTTTTGCTGGCACCGCTACCGGAACTCCGACAGCGAGGAACACGAGCATCGAAACGATCGCAGTGACCCCGAACGACCAGGAACGCCAGAGTGCGAGAGAGGCGACGAGCGAACCGGCGATGATCGAAACGGCAATCAGTACGGTGAGCGCCGGAGTGCGATAGATGGGCCAGAGCGCAGCGGATGCGATGGCGATCGAAAGCCAGAGCAAAACAGCAGAAACGACAATGAACGAGCGAGAACTAATTTTTGTCATGCTCCCGCCGATCGCGAGAGTGCTCGTTTCAATTCTTCGAGGTAACCGATCGTCAGCACGCTCAGTCCAGCCACGCGACGCAGCCCGGGAATGGCCTCGGGGTCGCAGACAATAGCAACGACTTCGATGTTCGCAGCGAACTTTGTCGAAGCGGCACGCAGCTGCTGAGGGGTAACCGTCGATCCGCAAATGAGGAAAGCAACGGAGACACCGTTCGTCTGCTCCGACGTTACTCGCGCGAGGTCGATGAGTCGAAGAGCGGTCTCAGCGCTCTGTACCCGAGTCAGATCATCTAGCAGACGCGTACCGGTCAAGGTCGAGAGTGCGCGAACCGCGAAAATCTTGCGTTTAGCGAACTGCGGCGTTTGCGCACTGGCCACGACGGTCACGCTTCGTGCATCGCGAATTGCCTGCGCACCCAGGGATCCGGCGACACTAACCGCCATCTCGAATTCGTATTCGTTGTCGTAGTCTGCGCTTGCCAGGCTCAGCGCGATTACGAGGTGACTTCGGCGAGTCTCTTCGAACTGTCGAACCATGTAGCGACCGGTGCGAGCAGTGGACTTCCAGTGGATGTTTCGCCGCTCGTCACCCCGTACATACTCACGCAAAGCATGAAACGAGATGTCGTTGTTGGCAAGGTCACGCGTGGGGTTGCCCTCAAGGTCACGAATCAAACCAGTGCTGACGCTAGGAATACTAATGGTGCGTGGGTGCACAAAGATTTCCGCCGAGTCCGTCCAGACGAGTTCTCGACGCACGAGCCCTACGGGATCGGCGCGAACGGTCCGTACCGGACCTACGGTGATCACACCGCGTCGCTGAGTGGGGATGACGAACTCGTGCGCTGCCGTTCCGCCCGGGCGCAAGCTCGGAAGGACAGCCTCCGCCACAGTCGTCGCGACGGGAATTTCAGCGACGACACCGAAACTGCGATGCTTCCCTTCGTTCTCTCCGTGAACTTCACCCGTCGCGGACTCCCCCACCACGACGCGCTGATGCTCGACTCGAAGACTAATGGATAGGTGACTGCGCCCCAGGAGGTACACCGCAGCCATGAGAGCGATCACAATGAGGGCAAACCCCACCACAACGAGTTCCTCCCAGGCGATCGAGTAACCAACGATCAGAGTGAGCGGGATGAGAACAAGAACGACCCAACCAACAGGAGTGATGACAGACGTCACTCGCTGTGCAAACCGAGCAAAAGCTCGCCGCGCGACAACCGCAAATCGAACGAGCGCGACGATCAGGTCAGCAAGAAAACCCGTGCGGTACCCAACAATGCGTGTTCTGGCATTGTCGAGACCGCGGATCGCCGTCGGGAATTCGCTATCCGAGCGCGTTCGATCGCCGCTCGGACCAGACTGCTCCGCCGCGGTGTGATTTGGTTGCCCTTTCGCTGAGCGGTTCAGAAGTGAACTCACACGGCTTGCCGTTCTGTGGGCGGTGGATTTTCGATCAGGATTTGAGCAATCACGCTCGAAGCCGTGACGCCTTCGAACTCTGCTTCCGCGTCGATTACTAGACGATGGGCGAGAACGGACTCGGCGAGAGCCTTGACGTCGTCCGGTACTACGTAGTGACGACCGTGAGACGCCGCAAGGGTCTTTGCCGCGCGCATAAGCGCGAGAGCACCGCGAACGCTGACGCCGAGCCGCACTTCTGTCGTGTTACGAGTCGCCTCCACCAATCGGCTGACGTAGTCGTTGATGGTCGGGTCAACGTGAACCGTGCGAGCGAGCTGCGCCATCTCCACTACGAGTTCTGCGCTGACGACGGGCTCGATAGTTGTCGAATGAGCGGCAACGCCCGCGCCGTCGAGGATGCGCAGCGTCGAGGCACGGTCGGGATAGCCGATGGACGCTTTCATCAGGAACCGGTCAAGTTGGGCTTCCGGAAGACGGTACGTTCCCGCCTGCTCGATGGGGTTCTGCGTTGCGATGACCATGAAGGGCGAGCCGACAGGGTGCGTGACGCCGTCGACAGTGACTTGCCCCTCCTCCATGACTTCGAGCAGGGCTGCCTGAGTTTTCGGGCTTGCGCGGTTAATCTCGTCAGCTAAAACGATGTTCGAGAAAACCGGCCCGGGATGAAACTCGAACTCGTTCTCGCGCTGATCGAAAATACTGACACCGGTGATGTCGCCGGGAAGCAGGTCTGGTGTGAATTGGATGCGGTTGGTTGTTCCCGAGACGCTCTGAGCGATTGCTCGCGCAAACGAAGTCTTTCCCGTACCCGGGTAGTCCTCCAGCAAAAGGTGGCCTTCGCTGAGCAAGGCAGTGAACCCGAGGCGCACGACAAAAGTCTTACCGAGCAGAACTTGCTCAACGTTCGTGACAAGTCTGTTGAAGCTTTCTGCGAACCATGCGGCTTCGTCGGGGGTCATGGTCATAGTGAACCTCTAGTCATAGTCATATCCGTTGTACGTTCTCTCGTAGATCTGGCCGCCGTTAGCTGTCACGCGAATCAGAAGAGTCGGGACTGCGAGCAAAACAACATCAGCATGGCAACTTTGCCCCGGCACACTGGTATCGGCTGTCTGCCACGGTCCGAGGGTGATGCCGCCGCAGCGATACTGCACATTCTCGTAGTTGCCGCTTGGCCAATTGAGCCAGGTAAAGGTTCCGCTCGAATTGAGAAGGTCGTTGTCCGAGGTGAAAGTCAGGTTTCCCACTGACGGATCTACAGCAGTTCCGAGCGGGAAGGATGCTGACCAATCAGTCTGACAGATCGGCGCAGAACCATAGCTCTTGCAGGCGCGCACTTGAACCGAGAGGTCGTTACCGTAGTGCTGACCTCCCTCAGCGGTGAGGAAGGAGCCCAAGGCGACCGGCCCGAACACAGTGCCCGGAACGCTGCCACCGCTGAGTCGGTAGTAGAGGGTGTAGTCGCTGTCGAGCGAGTCAGCTCCCATCGAGCCACCGTTCACGGTGAAATCAAAGCGCTTGCCGTTGGCGACCGGGCCAGAAGTATCGAGCGCAGTGATGACGGCCGGCGGCGTATGCGCGACCACTGTCGACGACGCAGTACAACCCTGACCGTTGTCCGCAAAAACGACCAGCGTATACGTGCGGTTCGGCGTGAGCCCGGAGAGCACCACATTGCTTGACGTGCCAGCGTTGGCAATTTTCGCGCCATTGCTCGTGATCGTCCCACTAGGCGAGCACGTCGGTGGGGTGCCGGTATAGGCAGCAGCGGTATAGGCCGTGACCGATCGGCCGTTGTTGTTAAACACGCCTGACCAACTCAACTTGACTGAGGTATCGCTCTCCGGCGTCGCGACTGGAGCCGAGCTTGCAATCGGCGGGCCGGCCGGAACCGCACTCCGGGGCTCGCTGGTGTTCCACACCGACAGCGCTGTGTACGCGGCGTTTCGTGCGCTCACGGTGTACGACACCGCCACGCCGTTATCGAGAACCCACGTCGATGGGGTGTCCCAGGTGCAGGTCGTTTCGTTGCACTGAGCCAATCCCAAAGTCGTTTCGAATCCTCCGACGACGACACGATAGCGATCCACCGCGGTTCCTCGCGCGGGTGTAGGCACAGCGTTCCACGTCAGGCGAAGCCCATGGTCGAGCGGCGACGCGCTCAACGAACTGGGAGCTACAGGAATAATGTCTGACCAGACGGGGTCCGCGAGAGTCACCGGCTCAGACTCGCCAATTGCGTTGATCGCAACAACTGTGATCTTGACGGAATTGCTCGGGCCATTGCCGTTCGTGGGAATCGCGCAGGTAGTTCCGGGGCAGTCGGTGGTGTTTACCAGCGTGCCGTCGATTCGCGTGGTTACTCGGTAGGAGGTGATCGCAGAGTTATTTGCGGGGCCCGCGTTCCAGCGCATCATGATTGTCTTGTCGCCAAATCCACTCGGCGAGAGATTCGAAATCGCATCGGGAACGTCCTGAATCGAAATTACTACGGACCCCCAGACGTACCGGGATGCGTCGTTGGTGGCATCGGCAACGAGATACTGCAGGTTGACATCACCAGGCGCCGCCTCAGACGACACTGTCACCGTCAGCGTGCGGTTATCGCCACTCGGAACGATCGAGATTCCCGCCGGGATCGAGTCGCCACCGAGACCGCGAATGTCGATCACCTTCAGCGAAGATCCCGGGAATGGGTTCGTCGAGACATCGTTGGCCAAGACATCGACCACGGTCGTCTCGCCCCGCTGTGCGATTGCAAGATCAGAAGCTGGGCTAACGAGCGGACGCGTTGAGGGCACCACACTGAGTTCAATACGTCCCGATTTACCCTCGGACAGGTCATCTCGAACGCCCAAGGAGATCGACGTGCGCGTGCCGCTGAGAGAATTGCTGCTGGCGACCAGGGTCAGCAGGGTCCCGTCCAAAGAGTAAGAAAAGCCTTCGGGCAGGGGGCTCAGCACTGAATACGCGAGCTCGTCAAGGTCGTCAGGGTAGGGATACGTGGTGAGTTTGAGAAGATCTATCTCCTTCTCTTGACCGGGTTCGAAGTCGATGACCGCGCCGCCGAAGACGGGCGCCTGGTTGTCGCGAGGAAGAACCTCAATCGGCAACACCAGAATCGCGGTGCGACCCTCCGGATCGGTAGCGGACGTGCCGTCGGTAACCTCGAATGAAATCGAAGCCGGGCCGAAATACTTCTCGGCGGAGGTATAGACGAGAGTGTCTTCGTCCCGCACCAGCTCCGACCCGTCGCTGTGGGTAGCTAACACTGTGCTTGAGTCCGTGAGCCGCACGGGGTTCTCCCCGACCGCGATGATGTAGTCGTTGAGATCGATCACGAGAGTGCTCTCGCTATTGACGCTGAGTTTGTTCGCGCGGCGGTCGATCTGAGGTAGAGCATCGTTGTAACCAGGCACCGAGATAAAGGCGTAGCTGAAAACCGTGGGGTCGGCGGGATTCGTGACCCGGAACGGGATAATTTGTCCGGAATCCCCGACGGAAACCTCGATGCGCTTGTCGGAGGTCACACTCGCGACATCATCAAACCCAGGGTAGATAGCGAGCGAAAGCGTGCGGGGGTCACCATCAGCAAAAAATACTCCGGCCAGAACATCGACAGTTACGCGATTTCTATCGAGAACGTCTGACAGGGTAAGCACGCTGTCAGTGGCTATCGGATAGGCAGGCTCGGCATCCGGGTCAACGGTGACGCGGATGAAGTTTTGACTGGTTCCGCCGGTTTCGTTTTCAATCACATAGATGATGCCGTAGTCACCGGGAGTCTCTGGTGGCGTGACGTCGACGACGTCCCCATCAATCTCGGCAACAGTTTGCTCATCGTTAGGCTCGACGGACACCACAGAGAGCCTGCTGCCGTCGGGGTCGGAGTCGTTGGCCAGCACTTGAACGGAGACGGTGATTCCTGGCTTGACCGTAACCTCATCGATAATTGCGACAGGGTTACGAGCACCTTCCAATCGCGGACTGATCCCGATGCTGATCTCGCCGTTCGCGCGCGCACCCAAAGAATCGATCAGTGTGTAGGTGAAGGAATCAGTGCCGGCCGAGTACTCCCCTGCCTGATAAACAAAAGTGTTGGAATCCACCTCGATGACGGCACCCTTGCTGGGATTCGTGGCCTGCCCCAAAAGCTGCACCGAGTCACCGTCAGGGTCTGCCGCAGTGAGTGGAACTTGAATACGCACAGTATCGCCGGCAAGCACCCTCGCCGTTACCGTCGGCGGCACTGGCGGGTTGTTACTAGACACGTCGAGTTCGCGCACGGCGATGTTCACGATCGCGGTTGCCGACTGCCCATCAGGCCCAGCAACTTGGTATGCCGCGGTAAAGTTTCCTGTACGTTCCGGGGCTAGATAGCGCAGAACATCACCCGAGGTGAAGAGCAACCCCGAGTCGTCCGGAAGATCTTGGGCGAGCTTCGGAACGAGCGAGAGCTCGAGCCCGTCGGGATGCTCGTCATTCAGCAGAACCTGAATATCAACGGCCTGGCCCACACGAACGGTCACCGAGTCGTCATTGGCGATCGGCGCTTGCAACCGGGATGGTGCCGGGATCTCGACTACGGTGATCACGCCAACCGCATCCGCAAGTCCGTTGCTAATGCGGTAGTTGAAAGTGACTGGCCCGTCGTCGAGCGGTGCTTCCAAGCTGACGCGTACAAGGCGTTGCTCGAGGATTTCAGCTCGCACGCCGGAACCGGAGCGTAGGTTCATTATCTCGGTAACGAGAAGCACGCCGCCTGCGGGATCGACATCGGTACCCGCAATATCGATTCGCTCGTTCTGGAGCGTCTGAACGAAGACCGTTTTCGGCACCGTGATCGGCGAAGTATTAGCGTCCGGAGGCGCGACAACGTCGATCCGAACGGTGGCTGTATAGCTAAGATTTCCGTCCGTGACAACGTACTCAAGGTTGTGACTGCGCACTTCTTCGCTAGAGAAACGGAAAGTGCCCGTCTCGTAGCTAGGCAGCACTTGAGCGCCGGTTTTCGCGGGAACGCTGTTGAGACGAATGTTTCCATTGCCGCCGCGAGTGTGAATCAAAGGGGAAACAGTGATCTCTTTGCCAGCGTACGCCAGCACGACAAACGGGTCAGCTTCGATCGGGACTTCCCCCGCCGCCTTGACCGAAACTGAAACGCTGCCCGAGGACTCGCTGATTCCATCGGACACCACGAGAGTTACGACCTTGAGGTCTCCGCCCTCGCCTGAGTCGGAGAACACAAGATCTCCCCCAGGCTTGTAACTCACCACATCAGGCGCCGCCGTCGATGCGCTGGTGAGGTAGAACGGATCGCCGTCTGGGTCAACCCAATCTCCCAGAACCTGATTCGAGATACGCCCCGCTGTTTGTACAGTGAACTTCGTCGCCCGCATCTGTTGTGGCGGCGAATTCTCCGAGTCGGTGCGGATCTCTACTGTCACCGTGGCCGTAGCCGAACCGCCGCGCCCATCGCTGATTGTGTAGGAAAAGCTGACCTGTCCGCTAGCGCCCGATTCGAGGGTGATTTGAATTTGCTGACGCTCGTTGATGCGGTCGATGCGGCCAATCGCCGCGTCGATAGTGGGCAGTTCTTCGATGACCAACACATCGCCGTTAGCGTCATAGTCATTGAGAAGCACTGGCAATACTGTCGCTCGCCCCGGACGAGCCCCGAACGTGTCGTCCACAGCAACTGGCGGCTGCTGGACTTTATCGATTTCGGGCTCAACATCGAGCAAATTTTGCTGTACTTCTGGTTCTTCGTCATCGGCGGTGATGAGTTGGTTCCAGTTATCGATTAACGCCCCGTCGCCCTGCACGTCCCACGTTCGGCCAGATAGCCGATCATTGAGCACCGCGCGCGAGCCGTTTACTGAATACGCGAGTTGCGCGTTAGCTTGCATCTCTTCGAGCTGAAGAATGACGCCCTCACCAGCATCGGTGGGGCATCGTCGCCAATTCTGCCCACTCGACCACGCCGCGTACTCGCAGTCGCCCAGCCGCAACGGTGCAGCCGCGATGCCTGACTGCCCGGTGGCGAGTCCTACCGCGGCAGCGCCGCTCAAAGGAACGCTCAGCACGCCATTGCTGTACCCGATGAGCACCCGTTCGCCGCCGGCGGATGCCGCTTGAAGAACGACCCCGTTGCCTCCGTCGATGAGGCCGGTTAGATCGACCTCTCGGCCGTCCATGTGCAGCAATTCAGTGTCTGAATCGAGAATCGCCCACTGACCGGCAACAGAGGTAATACTCAAGTCAGCGGTGGGATCGAGTTCAAGATTCTCGCTCGACTCCGCCGTATCCGAAATCGCGGCGTTCACTCGGAACAGCAAGCTCGTCGCTGGCGAGTATCCGAAGAGGAGTCCGTCTTCATCGACGCTAACGATCGCGTCGGCGCCGAGACTCAGTGACGCGGGAGACTCAGAATCGAAGTTCAAGAAATCGGCGTAGGACCGGATCCACAGCTCACCCGTGCCGTGTTCCAACACCACAACATTGTCGCCCGCGAAATAAACCTCTGGCTGGTCGGGCGGTAAAGCTACGCTCTCTGCGACTTCAGAAAGGGCCGGGTCTACGACATCGATCGAACTTTCTGAACGGTCGAAGAGCAGGATGCTGTCGCCATGCTGAATGACTTCAAGGTCAGCGCTCTGCGCGTCTACAACTGAGTTGATTTCGAGGACTTCGGTGTTTGCTCGACCAATCGCCTGCTGCTGGTTGTTAGAGACCCATACAGCGCCGTCGGCAAGATCGACGTGCTGGGCGGTATAGCCCGTCGACACAACCGCGACCGTAGCCACTAGAGCCACGATCGCAGAGACACTCACTACGCCAATTGCTGTGGAGCGGCGCGCTTTTCCCCAGAGCTTAATCACAGGCCTCCATCATCACGGCAAGACCGCGCATTTCTGAGCGCTTGCTGGCCCGGATTTGCCCTCGCGAGTGACGGTAACCGAAATGCAGACGTTTTCGCCGGGTTCAGCATCGACCACAAAACTCGCCTCTCGCTGCTGCGCCGACGGCTGGCCGTCTTCGGTATGGATTTGGTACGCGTCGCTTGGTTCGAGCCCGGGATCGAGCCACGAGAACTCGACCACGTCGGTCGAAACCGACGCCGTGATATCGCTGACCACCGGGATATCGCTCGAACCCGATTGCAATTGCACGAAAGTAACCGTCGCTCCGAGTACGACGACAAATGCGGCGAGCGCCACACCAATCCAAGCAATGGTTTGCATTCCGCGTGTTTTGGGAATGGGACTCATCCCCGTCTTTCGACGCGACATCTTGCCTTCAGCAGCCTCGCTCTCGAACGAACCGAAGCTGTCATCTATCGCGGCCGGTCGACGACGCTTTCGTCGCTGAGAGGATGTCATCGGTGACGCTTGCCCTGGACGCACTCGGGTGCGATCCTCGAGCTCCGCGACTGTCGCAAGAGCCCAGTCATCCATGGCAACTTCGATGGGCGTTTGAGAGAGTCCCAGCTCAGATTCGACCGCTTGCAATTCGTGCACGAGCTCCAGCACGCTGCCCTGGCGAGACTCGACCTTGCGCGACATTGCGCGGTTGAGAGCTCGCTCGAGACTTTCAGGAACATCACTGCGGCCAGTAGGGCGCGGCTTGGCGCGATTGATGCGCGAAATCAAATCGGTCGACTTGTTGGGTTCCCCCGGCACTTCGAACGGCGAGCGCCCGGCCAAGAGCGAGTAGACGGTAGCCGCATAGGACCATAGCTCTGATTCGATCGTACCGGCGGTTTCATCCATTAAAACTTCCGGCGCCGACCAAGGAATCGACATACCAACGGCTTCAAGGTTTTCGGACTCGCTGAGCGTCGCAGCGATTCCAAAGTCAGACAGCACTGGATGCCCATAGGCAGTCGTCAGGATGTTGGACGGCTTGATATCGCGGTGGAGTACCCCCGCGCGGTGGGCGGTCTCGATCGCGCTCCCAATCTTGATGGCGATGCGAAGAACTTCGGGCACAGGCAGGCGTTCGACTCGATAGCGCTGGCTCAGTGTGGACGAACAGAGCTCCATCACCAAGTACGGGCGTCCGTCGGAGGACACGCTGGCTTGATAGACCGTAAGGATTGACGGATGGGAGCTGAGCTGCGCCATCAGGTTAGCTTCGGCCTGAAACATCAGTCGAACTTGGTCGTTGACAACTTCGCTGAGCATAACTTTGACGGCGACTTGGCGTCGAGGCATATTCTGCTCATACAAGAACACATCGGCAAAACCGCCTGAGCCCAAGACGTGAACGTGAGAGAATCCGGGCAGGGCAGGAGGCGCTGAAGGCAGTCTTCGAGCCACAGAACACCCCTTACTTGTCGTCGATTTCGACCAGTCTAAGTGAGTAAACCACTCAAAGATCGGATTCTGCCCCTTGTCTGGGGTCAGCAGGTCTGTCCCCAGTATGGAGGACTAGATGGCTATCGCGCTGTAGGTACTTCTAACACATCGATGACAATTGCCGTGATGTTGTCGCGTCCACCGCTTTCGAGCGCCGATTCGATCAGCTGAGCGACAGTGTCATCGGGAGAGAGGCGCTGAGCAAAGAGGCGCTGAATCTCCGAATCGGAGACTTCGCGAGTGAGCCCGTCCGAGCAAATCAACAGTCGCTGAGCGGGACGAATGGGCAGCATCCAGAAATCGGGTGACGGTGCAGCGTTGAAACCGATTGCTCGGGTGATGATGTTGGCATCCGGATGATCGTCTGCTTCGTCTCGCGAGATCAGTCCAGCGTCGACCATGTCTTGAACCACGGAGTGGTCTCGCGTTACTTGCACCAGTCGGTCGTCGTCGAAGTTGTAAACCCGACTGTCCCCCACATTGAACACTGCAAAGCTTGCAGACTCGTGGTGCTCGGTGAGAACCACGCCGGTGACGGTCGTGCCGACACCGAGTTCGCTGTCCTGGGCGATGAGGCCGATATAGTCCGTCGCGCGTTCCAGCGCTCGCTCAACGGCGCGGGCGGGAAGGAAGTCTCCCGTAATCGCATCATCGAGCCGCTCAACGACCGCAGCGCTGGCAAGATCCCCCGCGGAGTGTCCCCCCATGCCGTCGGCGACCGCGAACATCGGAAAACGCGCGACATAGCTGTCTTCGTTAGCGGCGCGCCGATACCCGGTGTGCGTTCCCGCAGCCCACGCAAACGCAAACGTCTGCTCTGATCGCCCTGGCAGGGCAATGCTATGCCCCGGGTTATTGCCGCCGATTTCGGTCACGGCTACCTTCCTGCCTTTTTACTCCAGACGCCGCCGAGGCAGAATCCTAATAATATTTCCGTCTCCAATATCCACTAGCGTGCCGGTGGAAACCACCACCGACTCACCCTGACGGAGTTTTCGTGCAGCATTACCCGGCACCTGGGCTACAGATCCGTTGGTGGAACGCAGATCCGTGACGATCACCGAAGAGCCCAATTGACGCACTTCAACGTGCGTTTCTGAGACCTCGCGTTGAGGAGATTGCACGGCGATCAGCCGCGGCCCCACGCCCTTTACGATGCGTGGTGGGCGGGGGTCGCGCCCGAATACACAGGCGTGCTCAAGCGAGTAGGCCTGCTCTGTGCCGTCGAGCTGCACCCGGTAATACAACGCAGAGGGTTCTGTCGATTCAGCGACGGGAGCCTGCGGTGGCTTTACTTGAGCTGCCGCTCGCGCACGCAATCTCGCTGCCTCCTGAGCCGTCGTGGGCGACGCTTGTTTCGCCTGCGATTCGTCGGGTCGTTTGTACGGCCGCACGATCGCCGACTTGCGCCGTGCGCTGATGATGATCGTGTCATCAAGATCAGGCATGGTCGGCTGAACGGGCGGCCTCTGGCCGGACGTTATCGTGTCTTCGACGTCGTGCTTCACGCGGCAATCTTAGACACGCTTGACGAATTCTCGCGGCAGCGCGTCACGCTTGTCCGATAAAACTCATTACATGCTTGATGCGTGTGTAGTCCTCGAAGCCGTAGCTCGACAGGTCCTTGCCGTAACCCGAGTGTTTGAAACCGCCGTGAGGCATCTCCGCAACGATCGGAATGTGGGTGTTGATCCACACGCAGCCGAAGTCGAGGTGCTTGGCGAACCGCATTGCACGGCCGTGATCGCGAGTCCACACGCTTGAAGCGAGCCCGTAGTTGACATCGTTGGCCCACTCAAGCGCCTGTCCCTCATCCGTAAACTTCTGGACCGTGATTACTGGCCCAAAAATCTCGTTCTGAACAGCGGAATCGTTCTGCTGAAGCCCCGAAACAATCGTCGCTTCGTAGAAGTAGCCGCGGGCGCCCTGACGTGCGCCCCCGAGCTCCACGTGTGCGTGGGAAGGGAGTTCCTCAATCACCCGAGACACTTGCGCCAGTTGATTCGCGTTATTTACCGCGCCAAAGAAGACATCTTCGTGTGGAGCCCCCGTCTTAGCGTTGTCGCGAGTCCACGCGACCAGCGCAGCCACAAATTCATCGTGGATGGCGGCGTGCACGATCACGCGCGTGGCTGCCGTGCAGTCCTGACCGGCATTGAAATAGCCTGCGGCACCGATACCCGCAACGGCGGCGGGAATGTCCGCATCGTCGAAGACAACAACGGGCGCCTTGCCACCCAGCTCGAGGTGCACTCGCTTGAGATCTACTGACGCCGCTTTCGCAACTTCCATGCCCGCGCGAACTGATCCCGTGATGGACACCATTTGCGGCGTCTTATGGTCGATCATGAGCCCGCCAGTGGTGCGGTCTCCCGTCAGCACATTGAAAACGCCAGCGGGAAGGAACTCGGAGGCAACTTCAGCAAACAAGAGTGTCGCTGACGGCGTTGTATCACTGGGCTTGAGCACGGTGGTGTTTCCTGCGGCGATAGCGGGCGCAACTTTCCACACCGCCATGTTTAGGGGGTAGTTCCAGGGTGCAACTTGCCCGATAACACCGATAGGTTCGCGGCGAATCGACGAGGTGTGGTCTTTCATATACTCGCCGGATGCCATGCCCGAGAGATGACGAGCTTCGCCGGCAAAGAATCGGATTTGGTCGACCGACAGCATGATCTCGTCAGCCACCAGACTGGCGCGCGGCTTGCCTGTGTCCTTCGACTCCAGGTCGGCGAACTCGTCGGCGCGAGCTTCCATGGCGTCGGCAATACGGAAGAGCGCGAGTTGGCGCTCGGACGGCGTCGTCTCCCCCCAAGTTTCGAAGGCGGTCGCAGCAGCGGCGTAGGCATCGTCGACGTCGGCGCTCGACGAGACCGGTGAGTGCGCATAGCTGTCTTCAGTGGCGGGGTTGATCACATCGAATCCGCTATCGGCACGCGCTGCGACGTACTCGCCATTAATAAAGTTTTGGATGTCAGGAGCGCTCATTCTTCAAAGATAGCGACGATCGAGCCATGAATCCACCCCGGACTATCGATTTCGGCCGCGGAATCGTAATTTTGATACGGAATCGCTTGCCAGCACCACTTTCAACTGACAAAATCGTTACATGAGCACCCCCTCGCGCGGTTCGGCCACCAAGCCTGTACATCTCGACGACGTTTCCAAGTCGATAATCGAACAGCTTCAGAACGATGGCCGCCGCTCCTATGCAGAGATCGGCAAGGCTGTGGGGCTGAGCGAAGCGGCGGTACGCCAACGTGTGCAAAAGCTCACGGAGTCTGGCGTTATGCAGATTGTTGCTGTGACCGATCCGATGCAACTGGGCTTCTTTCGACAGGCCATGATCGGCATCCAAATCTCGGGCGACACCACAGCGGTGGCCGAAAAGATCGGCAAGCTTCCCTCAGTCGATTACGTCGTGCTCACCGCCGGCAGCTTCGACCTTCTCGTAGAGGTCGTGTGCGAGAACGATGACGACCTCATCGACCTCCTCAACCGCGACATTCGCGGCATTGAGGGTGTGCGATCCACCGAAACCTTTGTCTACCTGCGTCTCCACAAGCAGTTCTATAACTGGGGAACGCGCTAAGCGCTCCGCTCCCCAGCCGCTCCATCACGCACCAGTTCCCGCCAACGCACTAAAGAAAGTGTTCGAGATGTCAGAGTTCAACGAAGCCGACCTTCAGCAAAAAGCGAAGGACCACCTGTGGATGCACTTCTCTCGCCAGTCGGTGATGGAAGACGGCCCCGGCGTACCCATCATCGTGCGCGGCGAAGGTCACCACATCTATGACACCCAGGGCAAAAAATACTTCGATGGCCTGAGCGGACTCTTCGTGGTCAACGCCGGTCACGGCCGCAAGCGTCTAGCCGAGGTCGCAGCGAAGCAGGCTGAAGAGCTCGCCTTCTTCCCGCTGTGGTCGTATGCCCACCCGAAGGCCATCGAGTTGGCTGACCGCCTGGCAGGCTACGCCCCCGGCGATCTGAACCGCGTCTTCTTCTCCACCGGTGGCGGCGAGGCCGTTGAGACTGCTTTCAAGCTGGCAAAGCAGTACTGGAAGCTCCAGGGCCGCCACACCAAGCACAAGGTCATCTCGCGTGCCGTCGCGTACCACGGCACCCCGCAGGGAGCACTGACCATCACCGGCATCCCCGGCATGAAGGAGATGTTCGAGCCTCTCGTTCCGGGCGGCTTCCGCGTGCCGAACACCAACTACTATCGCGCCGAAGAAATGGGCTTCCACGGCACCGAAGAGGAATTCGGACTGTGGGCAGCGAACCGCATCGAAGAAATGATCCAGTTCGAAGGCCCCGAGACTGTCGCTGCGGTCTTCTTGGAACCCGTTCAGAACTCCGGCGGATGTTTCCCGCCTCCCGCAGGCTACTTCCAGCGCGTTCGCGAGATCTGCGACGAGTACGACGTGCTGCTGGTGAGCGACGAAGTTATCTGCGCCTTCGGTCGTCTCGGTCACATGTTCGCCTGTGACGCCTACGACTACATCCCCGACATGATCACGTGCGCCAAGGGAATGACCAGCGGCTACTCGCCCATCGGCGCGACCATCGTCTCTGACCGTGTGTACGAGCCCTTCAAGCACGGCGACACGACGTTCTACCACGGCTACACTTTCGGCGGACATCCGGTTTCCGCTGCAGTGGCCTTGGAAAACCTCGATATCTTTGAAGAAGAGAAGATCAACGAGCACGTTCGCGAAAACTCGCCCAAGTTCCGTGCTGCCCTTGAGCGCCTTCTCGACCTGCCGATTGTTGGCGACGTGCGCGGCGACGGCTATTTCTTCGGCATCGAACTTGTCAAAGACAAAGCGACCAAAGAAACCTTCAACGACGAGGAATCCGAGCGACTGCTCCGGGGCTTCCTCTCGAAGGCTCTCTACGATGCCGGCTTGTACTGCCGGGCGGATGACCGTGGAGATCCTGTGATTCAGCTGGCACCGCCGCTGACGATCGGCCCTGCTGAGTTCGACGAGATAGAATCGATCCTGCGTTCGGTTTTGACCGAAGCATGGAGCCGTCTTTAGAACTCACCACGTTCGCCCTCCCCTCTGACCCCACGGCTCGGATAGAGTTCCTTCCGTGAGCACTGAGGAAAATTCGCTAACACTGCGCCCCCGCGATGCCCGCGGGCGCATGACTGTCGCGCGCGCTATCGCGATCGTGCTCGCAGTCTTTTTGAACCTTGTCGTGATCGCTGCTGGCGTCTGGGCGTTGACCAACCAGCAGCGCATCACTGACCAGTTCACTGTGTGGCAGTTCGAACCATCCGCGAACGTCAGGGCATACGCCTCGGCGGCCAGCATGTCTGATGAAGGCACCTTCCTTTTCTACGCCAGCCAGCCGTCGGTCCAAGATAACCCCGAGTTCAACAGCACGTGCTCAAACGTTGAAGAGAACTTTGGCGTTCTGGGTTGCTACTTCCCCAGCAGTAAATCCATCTTTCTCTTCGACGTCACTGACGAACGACTCGCGGGGATCGAAGAGGTTGTTGCCGCTCACGAGATGTTGCATGCTGCGTGGGATCGCCTTTCAGACGCTGAACGCGCACGATTGACGCCGCTGCTCGAAGCAGAGGCCGAAAGCATGAAAGATGATCCTGAGTTTGCGACGACACTCGACTTCTACGCCAAGACGGAGCCCGGCGAGCGATCGAACGAACTCCATTCGATTATCGGCACCGAGTTCGCGGAACTGAGCCCCGAGCTAGAGGCGCACTACGCCATCTACTTCACAGATCGCTCGAGCGTCGTAGCTCTGCACGAGAAGTCGAACGCGGTATTCACCGAACAGTTGGATGCCAGCAAAAAGCTGGTCGAACAACTCGACACCCTGCGCGCGTCGATCGACGACGATTACGCCGAGTACAACTCCGGCTATGACGTGCTCAACGCCGATATCGAAAGCTACAACGCTCGCGGTGAGCGGGGAATCTACGACCCGCAAGGCTACGACGAGCTCATCGATCGCCAGCAGCGACTCAACGATCTCTATGACTCGATTGAGCAAGATATCGACGAGTACGACGACCTCGTTGCCCAGCTCGAAGATCTGAACGCGACAATAAGCGAGCTGAACGAGAGCATCAACATCGAACCCCGGAACCAAGATGGCCTCTAAGTCTGCTCCTCCACAACGCACGCTATTCTCTCCCCGTCTCGATGTCTGAAAATGGCCAGCAGGCTCCTCGCCACGAAGCGTACGCTCGAGGCATGAACACGCTCACTCCTCCACAGACCGAAGCTGCTTTCCTGCGCCGGCTGTCATCGCCGATTGGTCGCATAGAGCTCACCAGCGACGGTGAAAGCGTGACCGGCCTCGCTATCGAGAATGACAGCGCCCTCCCCCACGATGAGCAGCCGGAGCGTTCGTGTCCCGCTCTCGACGCCGCCGCCGATCAGCTCGCTGAATACTTTGCAGGCGACCGCCGCTCTTTCGACCTTCCTCTTTCTGCGGCGGGCACTGAGTTTCAAAAGTCCGTCTGGCAGCAGCTCAACCAGTTACCGTTCGGTTCCGCGGTCTCCTATGCCGATATCGGCCGTGCTACCGGGCGCCCCACAGCCGGTCGCGCCGTCGGCGGCGCGGTTGGCGCGAACCCGATTCCGATCATCGTTCCGTGTCACCGAGTGCTGGCCTCCAACCAAAGAATCACCGGCTATAGCGGTGGCGACGGCATCCCCACGAAGGTGTGGCTCCTCAAGCACGAAGGAATCAGCCACAAGTGAGCGAACGCGAAGCGCTCGTAGCCGGCCCCGATGGTCGAGCGCGTTGTGGCTGGGTTGGCGACGATGAGCAATACCGCGATTACCACGACACTGAGTGGGGCAACCCGATGCGTGGTGACCACAAACTGTTCGAGAAGATAATGCTGGAGGCGTTTCAAGCCGGCCTCTCGTGGATCACGATTTTGCGACGCCGCGAAGGAATCCGCGATGCCTTCGATCAGTTTGATGCTGACGTGATCGCGAATTACGGCGACGAAGACGTCGCGCGTCTTCTGGACGACCCACGCATCATTCGCAACAGGCTCAAAGTATCGGCGGCAATCACGAATGCTCGCGCCACGCTAGAGCTCACGAGCGACGATCCCGGCGCACTCGACAGACTGCTGTGGAACTTCGCGCCAGCGCCGCGCACAACTCGACCGGCCACGTTTGCTGACGTTCCTGCGACGACCGCGGAATCCACGGCAATGAGCAAAGCCCTCAAAGCGCGAGGATTTCGTTTCGTGGGGCCCACCACCATGTATGCGCTCATGCAGTCGGCCGGAATGGTCGACGACCATCTCGAAGGTTGCTGGCGGGCGTCATAACACCACAGCAGCGATGGCCGAGGCTTCCACCAGGTTGCTACGAGTTGTCGACTACGAGATCTAGCTCGCCCGGGGCGCCATGTTCCACACGGAAGCCAGCATCACCTGCCCACGCCACCAGCGAGTCAACGGACTCGTGGCGGATGCCCGCACGCACTAACGCTCGCGTGAAAAGACCTTTTGATTTCTTATTAAAGTGGCTCAGCGCCACTCTCTTGCCGTCCGCGCCCGCCGTCACGACGCGGAGGTACGCACTGTTCTCTGCCGCCGTGCCGAGCTGGGCATAGGCCTCCGAGCGCAGATCCAACTGAAGGCCGCCCAGTTCAGAGAGAGCCTGGGTCGCCACGCCGCGCCAGTGCCTCTTCAACGGGAAACCAGGCACCTTGGAATTGTGGGACAGGCGATACGCCGGAATGAGGTCTCCTGCGCCGATCGGGCCAAATAGTGCCGAGTGCACGACCACTGTTTCATGAGCGAAAGCTACTTCGTCACTCGTCATACTCGACGCATCAAGACCATCGAAGAGCACACCCGTGTATCGCTCGAGTGCAGGCATAACTGGCGCCGTCAGCAGCATCCGATTGCGTTCGACCTCGAAGAGCTGTTTAGCGCTGATACCGAGTGCACGCTGGGAGGCTTCGGTGTCGCTCGCCAGTTCGATGACAGCGGACGCTACAGCCTGGCGACGCGAGGTGAGACTGGGGAACGAGAGACGCTGCCAATCGAGCGCAACACGGGCGTCTCCCCCGTCACGTTTTGTTTCAGAGGGAGGAAGAAGAACGATCACGCGTCAAGAAACGCGGATGCCCGTTCGACGTTGACGCCGATGGGTCCTGCCGAGTCGAGGGTGATGCGTGCTACCGCGCCGCTCACGCCACTCCACGGGGAATACTCTTCAACACTCTGCTCAACGGCATCGTGAGCTGGTGCGCCAGCCTGTTCGCGCTTAGCCGCGCGCTCCACGAGTCGTTCCTTATGAAGATCTTCGTCGGAACAGACGACCTCGATGAAGCGGATGCCGGAGCCCGTACGCTCTGCAAGCCTCACCCACTGCTCGCGGGCGGGATCAACCGCGTTGACGCCATCAATGATGATGTCGTTATCGTTCAGCAACACGGATTCAGCAAGGGTTTCTGCCACCAGATAGGCAGCGAGTCCGATAGGTTGCCCGGCACTGATGCCGGCCTTCAGAATCGCTGTCTCTATCTGGTCGACAGACAACACGGTGGTCTTGCGCCGGGCACCAACGACCTCTGCGAGAGTCGATTTTCCTGCACCCGGCAACCCGGCCATCGCTATAAGCATGATGTCAACTAAACCAGTTCTGCGGTGCTCGCCACCACGGTGACGGTGTTGTTTTCAACCGAGAGGAAACCGTTGTCCGCGATCGCGGTTACAGTCTCGCCATCTGCAGTTGTCACACGGACCTCGCCCTTGGCCAGAATCGCTAGAAGCGGTTCGTGACCGGGCAAAATTCCGATTTCACCTTCGGTGGTACGAGCGATGAGCTGGGTTGCCTCCCCCGACCAGAGTTCCTGGTCGGCGGAGACAACGCTCACTGCGAGAACTGCCATTGTTAGGAGTTCTCTTTCTGAATCTTGGCCCACTGCTCTTCGACATCGTTGATTCCACCGACGTTGAAGAACGCCTGCTCAGCAACGTGGTCGAACTCGCCCTTGACGATCGCGTCGAACGACTCGATGGTCTCCTTGAGCGGAACAGTCGATCCCTCAACACCGGTGAACTTCTTCGCCATGTAGGTGTTCTGAGAGAGGAACTGCTGGATGCGACGCGCACGCGATACCGTGATCTTGTCTTCTTCAGAGAGCTCGTCAACACCGAGGATCGCGATGATCTCCTGGAGTTCCTTGTTCTTCTGCAGAATCTGCTTCACGTTGGTCGCGACACGGTAGTGGTCAGCACCTAGGTAACGGGGGTCGAGGATACGACTCGTCGAGGTGAGGGGGTCAACCGCGGGGTAAAGACCCTTCGACGCGATTTCACGGCTGAGCTCAGTCGTGGCGTCGAGGTGGGCGAAGGTGGTTGCCGGAGCCGGGTCAGTGTAGTCATCGGCAGGAACGTAAATTGCCTGCAGCGACGTGATCGAGTGACCACGCGTCGAGGTGATGCGCTCCTGAAGGATACCCATCTCGTCGGCGAGGTTCGGCTGGTAACCAACGGCTGAAGGCATGCGGCCCAGAAGGGTCGACACCTCAGAACCGGCCTGCGTGAAGCGGAAGATGTTGTCGATGAAGAGCAACACGTCTTGCTTCTGAACGTCACGGAAGTACTCAGCCATCGTCAGAGCCGAGAGCGCAACGCGAAGACGCGTTCCTGGCGGCTCATCCATCTGGCCGAAGACTAGCGCGGTCTTCTCGAAGACGCCCGCTTCATCCATTTCAGCGATGAGGTCGTTACCTTCACGGGTACGCTCACCAACACCGGCGAATACGGAAACTCCACCGTGGTCCTGAGCCACGCGCTGGATCATTTCCTGGATCAGAACGGTCTTACCGACACCGGCACCACCGAACAGACCAATCTTTCCACCCTGAACGTACGGGGTGAGAAGGTCGATGACCTTGATACCGGTCTCGAAGAGCTCAGTCTTCGACTCGAGCTGGTCGAATGCCGGGGGCTTGCGGTGGATGGGCCAGCGCTCAGTGATCTCAACCGTCTCACCGTTGACCTTGCCGTCTTCGTCAGCGTTGAGGATCTCGCCAGTAACGCTGAAGACCTTGCCCTTGGTGACGTCACCGACGGGCACTGTGATCTGGTTGCCTGTGTCGCGAACTTCCTGGCCGCGGACGAGTCCGTCAGTCGGCTTGAGCGCGATCGCACGAACGACGTCATCGCCGAGGTGCTGTGCAACCTCGAGTGTGATCTCAGCCGTCACACCGCCGATCGTGACGTTCGTCTTGAGAGCGTTGTAGATTCCCGGGATCGAATCGTGGGGGAACTCAACGTCTACAACCGGACCGGTTACGCGCGAGATGCGGCCGATACCGGCGACAGTTGCAGCAACAACCTTCTTGGCTGGCGCCTTTTTGGCTGGTGCTTTTTTGGCTGGGGCCTTCTTGGCCGGGGCTTTTTCAGTCATGGCTTCCCTATCTATGGTTCTTACTTAGCCGAGCTGAGGGCGTCCGCGCCGCCCACGATCTCGGAAATCTGCTGGGTAATCTCAGACTGGCGCGCGTTGTTGGCCAAGCGCGTGTAGTCGTTGATGAGCTTGTCTGCGTTGTCGCTTGCAGACTTCATTGCCTTCTGCGTTGCTGCGTGCTTTGCGGCAGCAGACTGGAGCATGGCGTTGAAGATACGGCTTTCGATGTAGACAGGCAGCAAGGCGTCGAGCACCTTGTCTACCTCAGGTTCGAACTCGTAAAGCGGAAGGATCTCCGACTCGTCCGGAGCCTCAACACCTTCAACGATCTCCAGTGGGAGAAGACGAACAACCTCAGGCACCTGCAGAAGCATGCTTACGAGGCGGTTGTACACGATGTGGATTTCGTCCACTCCGCCTTCGCTTGCCGGCTGCAAGAACTTGCTGACAACGGCGTCACCGATTTCTTTCGCGATTTCGAACTCCGGAGAGTCCGTTCCGCCGGTCCAAATCTGTTCAGCGTCACGCTTGCGGAAAGCAAAGTATGCGGCGGACTTACGCCCCACGAGGTAATAGACGACCTCTTTGCCTTCAGCTTCGAGCCGAGCGGCGAGCTCGCCAGCCTCGCGGAGAACGTTCGAGTTGAACGCTCCCGCAAGTCCGCGGTCGCTCGAGAAGATGACGACCGCAGCGCGGTCGATCGTCTCCGGCTCAGTAGTCAGCACGTGATCGACGTTCGAGAAAGTTGCCACCGCCGAAACGGCGCGCGTGACCGCACGTGAGTACGGACCCGATGCAGCTACCCGCTGTTTCGCCTTTTGAATGCGCGACGCGGAGATCAGCTCCATCGCGCGTGTGATCTTCTTGGTCGTCTTGGCAGAACTAATTTTCTGCCGGTAGACCCGAAGTTGCGCTCCCATAGCTTTCTAACTTTCTCTGTCGTGTTGGTCGATGATCACTGGTTCGATGATTACTGGTGCAGAGCTCAGCGCTTCTGCTTGACGATCTTCTCTTGAGCGATGTCTTCTTCAGCAATCTCAGCGAACTCTTCGGAGCCAACGGAGTTGAGAGACTTGCCCTCGCCCGTCTGGAAGCCGAGCTTGAACGCTTCGACTCCGGCATCCATGTCAGCAATCAGCTGGTCATCGAGAGCGTTCTTCTCGCGAAGAGTATCGAGCACCTTCGTGTTGCGAGCGAGGTAGTCGTGAAGCTCGCTCTCGAAACGAAGGATGTCTTCTACAGGAACCTCGTCGAGCTTGCCGTTGGTACCGGCCCAGATCGAAACAACCTGGTTCTCGACGGGGAACGGCGAGTACTGCGGCTGGCGAAGCAGCTCGGTGAGGCGGGCGCCTCGTGCGAGCTGGCGACGGCTGGTGGGGTCGAGGTCGGATGCGAACATCGCGAATGCTTCGAGCGAGCGGTACTGAGCGAGCTCAAGCTTCAGCGTTCCTGAAACCTTCTTGATCGACTTGACCTGGGCGTCACCACCAACACGCGACACCGAGATTCCCACGTCAACAGCGGGGCGCTGGTTGGCGTTGAAGAGGTCGGACTGGAGGAAGATCTGGCCGTCGGTGATGGAGATCACGTTGGTCGGGATGTACGCAGCAACGTCGTTGGCCTTGGTCTCGATGATGGGAAGACCCGTCATCGATCCGGCACCTAGCTCGTCCGAGAGCTTGGCACAACGCTCGAGCAGACGGGAGTGCAGGTAGAACACGTCACCGGGATATGCCTCACGCCCTGGCGGACGGCGCAGGAGCAGCGATACCGCACGGTAGGCCTCAGCCTGCTTCGAGAGGTCATCGAAAATGATCAGTACGTGCTTGCCGCCGTACATCCAGTGCTGGCCGATGGCCGAACCGGTGTAAGGAGCAAGGTACTTGAAACCTGCGGGGTCGGATGCGGGAGCAGCCACGATGGTGGTGTACTCCATGGCGCCGGCTTCTTCGAGTGCGCCCTTGACGGCAGCAATCGTCGAACCCTTTTGGCCGATAGCAACGTAGATGCAGCGAACCTGCTTGTTCTCGTCGCCCGACTCCCAGTTTTCTTTCTGGTTGATGATGGTGTCGATCGCGATGGCCGTCTTACCGGTCTGGCGGTCACCAATGATCAGCTGACGCTGGCCGCGGCCGATCGGGATCATGGCGTCGATTGCCTTGATACCGGTCTGCATAGGCTCGTGGACACTCTTACGGTCCATGACGCCGGGAGCCTGAAGCTCGAGTGCGCGACGGCCCTCAGCTTTGATCTCGCCGAGGCCGTCGATCGGGGCGCCCAGAGGGTCAACCACACGACCGAGGAATGCGTCTCCGACGGGTGCGGAAAGAACTTCGCCGGTGCGAGTAACTTCCATACCTTCGACGATGCCGGTGAATTCACCGAGGATAACAACACCGATCTCGTCTTCGTCGAGGTTCTGAGCGAGGCCCAGAGTTCCATCGGCGAAACGGATGAGTTCGTTGGCCATGACGCCGGGGAGGCCATCAACGTGGGCGATGCCGTCGGCAGCGTCTACGACGGTTCCCGTTTCGGTTGTCGCAGCCTTGCCAGGCTCGTAAGCCTTGACGAAGTCCTTGAGCGCGTCGCGGATCTCGTCCGGACTGATGCTGAGTTCTGCCATTGTGTTTTCCTATTCCGTGGAAAGGTCTGCTAACTCGCTAGCCCGCGAGTTGGATCCTGAGGTCGTTGAGCTTGGTGGAAACGCTGCCATCGATGACTTCATCACCGATCTGAACGCGTACCCCACCGATGAGCGAGGGGTCGATACGAACGTTGAGCTTAAGTTCACGTCCGTAATTCTTGGTGAGGCCGGTGCGCAAGCGTTCAAGCTGCGCAGCCTTGAGCGGGGCAGCGGTCGTGATCGTTGCGACCGACTTGCCCGCTTGGTCAGCCACGATGTCAGCGGCCGTGGCGATTAGCTCACCGATGCGGCGACCACGCGGCTGCTGCACAAGCTGGTCGATGATCGCTGCAGCCTGTTCGGAAACTTTGCCTGCAAGCAGTTCACGCACCAAGGACGATTTCGAGGCAGCTGATCCCAGCTTGCTACCGACCGCGAGCTCGAGTTCGGAGTCGGATGACACAGTGTCACCGAAACCGAAGAGTTCGTCATCGATCGACAACTTTGCCGGAGCCGACTTCGCGATTGCGCGAATGCCGATTTCTTCGATTCCCGCGAGCAGATCGTCGGCACTCGACCAACGAGCGCTCACGATGGCGGAAAGCACGGTGCGCGCTGACGCGCTCAGCGACGAGAAAACCGAACCGACAATGGCGGTCTTGTCTTTCGCAGCGGCGGCAGGATCGGCTAAAGCGGAACGCAATTGAGCGGAACCGCCCACAACACGCCCTGCTTCAAACAGCTCTGCGCCAGTGGCCAGAGAGTTCTTGGCAGTGAGGGATGTCAGAGCATCCTTCGCTGCAACAAGCGCTTCTCTCGTAGCTGATCCCATTACTTCTTCGCCTTTGCCTTCTCTGAAGCCTCAAGGTCAGCCAAGAACTGGTCAACGAGTGCGGAGGACTTCTTGTCGTCCGTCAAGCTCTGCCCGATGACGCCCGACGCGAGGTCGATGGCCATTGAGCCAACTTCGCTGCGGAGCGACACAAGCGCTGCTTGGCGTTCTGCTTCGATTGTGGCTTGAGCGTTCGCAGTGATGCGAGCGGCCTCAACCGTTGCCTGCTCCTTGAGCTCGTTGATGATCTCAGTGCCCTCAAGTCGTGCCTGTTCGCGAATCTTCGCGGCTTCGGCGCGGCCCTCAGCGAGCTGAGTCTTGTACTGCTCGAGAGCGGTAGCGGCTTCGGCCTGAGCGATCTCAGCCTTCTTGATGCCACCTTCGATGGCCTCAGCCCGAGCATCAAGCGTCTTCGTCAGTGCTGGAAGGAACTTCTTCCAGAAGAAGAACAAGATGATCGCGAAGCAAACCAACGACCAAATGATGTCGTAATCTGCGGGAAGGAGCGGGTTGATAACCGGTTCGCCCTCTTCTGCAGCAGCCAGTAGTGCGCTATGCATCCCAGCCTCCTCAGTCAGTTAGTGGTTACGGGAACGGGATGAATGCTACGGCGATCGCGATGAATGCGAGCGCTTCGGTGAATGCAATTCCGAGGAACATGAGGCCCGTGAGGCGCCCCTGAAGCTCAGGCTGGCGTGCTACCGACTCAACGGTCTTTCCAACAACGATGCCTACACCGATGGCGGGCCCGATGGTTGCAACACCGAATGCGAGGGGTGCAATGTTTCCAGTCAGCTCTGCGACGTTCATTTGTGTTTCCTTCCGTGGTTTTCTAATCCAGGCGAATGCCGGGATCGGTCTAGTGCTCTTCGACCAGCGCGAGCTGGATGTATACGGCGGTCAGGAATGTGAAGACATAAGCCTGAAGTACCGCAACAAGGAGTTCGAAGATTGTGAAGATGAAGCCAAAGGCAAGGGTGCCAATACTGAACAAGCCGAAGAGGCCGCCAGCAGTGAACAGGAAGAAGTGCGTTGCCGAGAAACAGAGCACGAGCAGCATGTGGCCCGCGATCATGTTCATGAGCAGACGCAAGGCGAGAGTTACCGGGCGAAGAATAAACGTGGAGACGAACTCGATCGGAGTAACGATGAAGTACAGCGGCCACGGCACACCGGCGGGGAACAGCGAAGCCTTGAAGAAGGTGATTCCCTGCTTTTTGATACCGGCGTAGATGAACACGACGTACGCCACGAGAGCAAGAACGAGCGGCACACCGATTACGGCGGTACCCGCGACGTTGAGCCCGGGGACGATACCTGTGAGGTTCATCGCGAGGACCATAAAGAACATGGTCGCGAGCAGCGGCATGAACCGCTTGCCCTCTTCCTTGCCTAGAGCGCCGTCTGCGATGTTCGACTGAACAAAGCCAACAGCCATCTCGAGGATGCTTTGGCCGCGACCGGGAATCATGCGCATGCGGCGCGTACCGGCCCAGAACAGCAAGATCAAAATGGCTACGGCAATGAAGCGCACCAACATCAGTCGGTTGATTTCGAAGGGGGTATCTACGAAGAGAAATCCGGGTGGCACGAACTCGATCAACGAGGGGCCGTGAAAGCCCCCGTCGCCTGATCCGTCATCGGTGGCAAAGGGCGCAATGAGCGCGAGAGCGTTATATAACAGCGCTGTCTCCAGAATCGGGGCGTGTAACTACGCGGCGATGAAAGATGGGGTTTGTAGCAGGCTCAACTGTATCAAGAGAATTACGCTCACGACGAATCTGAAAGCGAATCCGCGAGATTAGTTTGACGTCGAGGTATCTTCACCTGGCAGCTGCACTCCGGGGACGTAGCTTTCCCGGGCGCGAACAAATGCCAGCACGTCGACGACGAGGCTTCCCAGCACTGCGGCGATCATCGCAAAGAAGAACACGACAGGCTCCAAGAAGGGCTGGCTACGCAGGATTACGAGGATCGCGATGAAGACAATGAACTTCAGAAGCCAGGCGCCGAGCACTACCGCGAAGAACACGGTGCTTGACGAGTCTCCCCCGCTCGCGCGCGACGCAATGACGATGGTGCCGGCGGTGAGGCCCATAAATAGTGCAGTGAGACCGGCGCCAATCAGCGCACTGATGAGTCCTGAGCTACCTGCTACGAGGTAACCAATGATGGAGCCGACGACAGCGATGCTGACGGTCAGGATCGCGCCGTAGGCGATCGCACGTCCGAGAATTGATGAGGACTTCATTCGGTGGGTTCCTTTGTGTGGGGAGGTCGTGGGGCGCGTGAAGGCGCACGATCAACGGGATCGTCATCTTCACGGAGCGAAGCAGTACCTATCGGCGCTGTGGAGGCAGCATCCAGCCCGTCAAAGCGAGCGATGCTTTCGGATTCTTGCTCGGCCGCCAAGCGCTGCGCCGCAGCCTCGCGCGATTTACGACGACTGAGCGGGGCCAGCGTGAAGACGGCGCACCCGGCGAGACCCGCGATGAACATCAGCGCGGCCCATTTCCACGGCACAAAGGTGAACGCCAGTACGCCCACCGAGGCCACAAAAGTCCAGCTGTACAGGATTAATACGGCGTGGAAGTGGGAGTGCCCCATATCGAGCAGACGGTGATGTAAGTGCTTGCGGTCTGCGGTGAACGGCGACTTTCCGGCACGCAATCGACGAATGATCGCGAGACCAAAGTCGAGCAGCGGGATGACGAGGACCGCGATCGGCAGAAGGATCGGGATGAAGGCGGGAAGGAAGCCGAGGGTGAACTTATCGGGTTGAGCGAGGTAATTGTCGTCTACCTGACCCGTTACAGAGATCGCGGAAGCCGCCATGAGGAGCCCGACGAGCAAGGCCCCGGCATCGCCCATGAACATTCGAGCCGGATAGAAGTTCACCGGCAGCAGGCCGACACACGCCCCGATCAAGATGGCGGTTGTCAACGAGGCAAGGTTGAAGTACTCCGTTTGCGCCTGCCCCTGCAGCAGATACGCGTAAACGAAGAACACACTGCTGGCGATGATCGCGACACCGGCAACGAGCCCATCAAGGCCGTCGATAAAGTTGACGGCGTTCATGACGAGAACGATGGCGAAGATCGTAATGATGATCGAGACATGCGGCGACACGATTGTCTTGCCGCCAATCGGCAGCGTGGAGAGCTGCACACCAGGCCATGCCACCACAAAGGCAGCGATTACTTGGCCGGCCAGCTTGGTGAGCCAATCGAGATCCCAAATGTCATCGGCAACGCCGATAGCGACGATGATAAGCGCCGCACCCAGCAGCCCAAAGACTTTAGCGGGATCATTGAAGATGATCGAGAAGTTGCTGAACGATGACGCAACCGCGAACGCGACCACGACACCAAAAAACATCGCGACTCCCCCCAGCCGAGGCGTGGGCGTGGAATGAACGTCACGCTGGCGCACTTGGGGATACAGCTTGTACTTGCGCGCAAGCTTCAGCACTACAAGCGAGAGCGCGTACGTCACCACCGAGGCAATGCCTGCGATGAAGAAGTAGAAAACTATTCGCACAACTCGGCCCCGATCACGTCGCGAATGGCGTCGGCCGAAATAACGCCCTCACGCACGATGCGCAGCTTGCCACCGTCAACAAGCAAACCCGTGGCATCCACGATGGTCGAGGCGAGCTCTCCGCCTTCTCCGTCGCTCAGGTACACCGAGACAGAGTCGCCCAGCATTTCGTGAGCGGCTTCAGCCGTACGGGCGGCTGGCAGGCCAGTGCTGTTGGCGCTCGAGACCGCAAGCGGACCCGTTTCGGAAAGAAGCTCAAGGACGATGCGGTTGGATGGCATCCGCAAGGCAACGGTGCCCTGGGTCTCCCCGAGGTCCCAACTCAGAGACGGCTGGGCAGGCAGGATGATCGTGAGGCCACCAGGCCAGAATTCGGCCACGAGCGCACGAATCTCATCGGGCACCGTTGCCGCAAGAGCATCGAGAGTGGGGATTCCGGGGATGAGCACGGGCGGCGGCGACTGCCGCGTTCGCCCCTTGGCGTGAATGAGCTTCTGCACCGCATCCGGCTGAAAAGCGTCTGCTGCGAGCCCATAAACGGTGTCGGTGGGAATGACGACAAGGTCGCCACGGCCAATCGCCACTCGCGCCATCCTCATACCGGTGAGGAGTTGGGCTTCGTCGGTGCAATCGTAAAGGTCATCCATGTCCCCAACATGGTACCGGGAGAAACAGTGAAAGACTGATCACGACTAACAGATAGCGATGGCAAACAATGACGCTGCTTTTCATCTTTGACATGGATGATGTGCTCTACGGCTACGACTGGCGTGCACGGATGGCCGCCATGAGCGACCTCACCGGCCTCAGTTTTCTCGAGCTCCGCCGTAGCTGGTGGCACGATGATGGCGAGTTCGGCGCCGAAGCGGGGCTTTACCCCACCGGCGAGGAATACCTTGCCGCCTTCGAGGAAGCCATCGGGCAGCGAGTAGATCTCGCCAGCTGGCTAGCGATCAGGGCGGCGGCGATGACTCCGTGGCCCGACTCACTCGCCGCGGCCCGACGCGCCGCGGACCTCGGTCAGGCGACCCTGCTGACGAATAACGGTGCGCTTCTCGGCGACCACCTCTCGACCGTCGCACCCGATCTCGTCGAGATCTTTGGTGATCACCTGCGCACCTCAAGCCATTACGGCGCCCGCAAGCCGAATCCCGTCGTGTTCGAACGCGCCCTCGAGGCATACGGCGTTGAGCCCGAGAACGCGTTTTTTGCGGATGACATGCCCGAGAACGTTGCCGCGGCCGAAAGCCTCGGCATCACCGGCCACGAATTTCTTACGGGAGCGGCTATGCACGCAGCGATCGAGGAGTTTGCGGCCGCTCGCTCGTAGAGCGTCTCGAACGACGGCTCAGAGTAGCGCCGTGGTCGCGCGATCGCGACCGAGGAGGTCTTTGTGGTGAGCTACAGCTCTCCACCCGTCCGCCGTGAGTAGCGCGGCAAGGGCCGGAGCTTGTTCTTCGCCGTGCTCGAGCACGAGAGTGCCACCGTCATGGAGCAAGCGGCGCGCAGTCAGCGACACGCGGCGTACGACATCCAT
This sequence comes from Salinibacterium sp. SWN1162, assembly GCF_015864675.1. Lineage (NCBI taxonomy): Bacteria > Bacillati > Actinomycetota > Actinomycetes > Micrococcales > Microbacteriaceae > Salinibacterium > Salinibacterium sp. SWN1162. The sequence goes on along the minus strand of NZ_JADYWT010000004.1, from coordinate 77,305 downwards.
GCCGTCTTCTCCGCCGTAGAGAGCCAGAGCGGGGTCATGGAGTTGCACTTCGATGTCGCGCGGGATCGCCGCAGCCGGAATGTAGGGCGGATTGGAAATCACGACGTCGACCGTGCCGTTGAGTTCGGGAAAAGCATCGCCCAGATCGGCATTGATCAGTGTGGCATTCGGTTCGCCATAGCGGCGAAAGTTTTCGCTCGTGTACGGCATGGCATCGGGCGAGAGTTCGACCGCGAAGATGCGAGCGCGCGTGACCTCGGTGGCCATGGCGAGAGCGATAGCACCGCTACCCGTGCCGAGATCGACACCGATGGGCTCGGGCGTCGCGCTGGCATTGAGAGCGTCGATCGCGAACTGCACGACCGTTTCAGTCTCGGGGCGCGGCACGAAAACGCCAGGGCCCACGCTGAGTTCGAGATTGCGAAAGGGCGCCAGTCCCGTGATGTGCTGCAAGGGTTCGCGGGCAGCTCGGCGCGCGAACACTTCGTGAGCGCGTGCCGCTTTTTCCGCGGGCACGGTGGCACCGGTGACGACGCGAACGCGAAGCTCTCCGCGACCCAGGTCGAGCACGTGAGCCAATAGAAGCTCCGCATCGACCTCGGGAGTGGGCACTCCCCCACCACGCAACGACTCAGTGCCGCTGGCCAGAAGGTCAGCGACACTGGGGTCGTGTGATGCGGTAGTCAACTCGCTCAGGAGTCGCTACCGACAGCAGCCAAACGAGCCTCTTCATCAGCCATGATGCACGACTGGATGACGGGCTCGAGCGCACCGTTGATTGCTTGGTCAAGGTTGTAGGCCTTGTATCCGGTGCGGTGATCAGCAATGCGGTTCTCAGGGAAGTTGTACGTGCGAATGCGCTCGGAACGATCCATCGTGCGGATCTGGCTCTTGCGGTATTCGCTCGCTTCAGCATCCGCCTCTTCTTGGTAACGAGCCAAGATGCGCGCACGCAGCACCCGCATACCGGCCTCGCGGTTCTGCAGCTGCGATTTCTCGTTCTGCATCGCCACGACAATCCCGGTCGGAAGGTGAGTAATACGAACAGCGGAGTCAGTGGTGTTCACCGACTGGCCACCGGGGCCCGAGGAACGATAGACATCAATCTTGAGATCGTTCTGGCTGATCTCGACCTCTTCGGGCTCGTCAACCTCAGGGAACACCAGCACACCCGCAGCAGACGTGTGGATGCGGCCTTGAGACTCGGTGGCGGGCACGCGCTGAACGCGGTGCACTCCACCCTCGTACTTCAAGTGCGCCCAGACGCCCTCAGCGGGATCACTCGAGTTGCCCTTAACGGCCAACTGAACGTCTTTGATACCGCCAAGGTCGCTCGAGGTCTGCTCGATGATCTCGGTCTTCCACTTCTTCGATTCTGCGTAGTGCAAGTACATGCGCAGCAGGTCCCCGGCGAAGAGCGCCGACTCAGCACCACCTTCACCCATCTTGATTTCCATGATCACATCACGGGAATCGTTAGGGTCACGAGGAATCAGGATGCGGCGCAGCTTCTCCTGAGCAGCATCAAGCGACTCAGTGAGGCCAGGAATCTCTTCGGCGAACGACGCATCTTCAGCAGCCATTTCCGTGGCTGCTGCGAGGTCGTCAGTCAACTGACGCCAGTGGTTGTATGCCGCAACAATGCGCGACAACTCGGCGTAACGTCGGTTGACCTTCTTAGAGCGGACCGGGTCGGAGTGAAGCTCGGGGTCAGCAAGCTGGCCCTCGAGATCCGCATGCTCGGTCAGCAGCGACTGTACTGACTCGAACATTATTAGACCTCTTTTTTGTTGCCGGTAGTGGAAGGAAGCGACTTCTGGATCTGCATGAGGAACTCAACGTTCGACTGCGTCTCCTTCAGCTTATTCAACACGATCTCGAGAGCAGCCTGCTGGTCGAGACCAGCGAGCGCACGGCGCAAGTTCCAGGTGACCTTGACTTCGTCGGCGCCGAGCAGCATTTCTTCGCGACGCGTTCCGGATGCGTTGACGTCGACCGCGGGGAAGATGCGCTTGTCAGCGAGCTGGCGTGAGAGACGAAGCTCCATGTTGCCGGTGCCCTTGAACTCTTCGAAGATAACTTCATCCATCTTCGAACCAGTCTCAACGAGAGCCGTAGCGATGATGGTGAGCGAGCCACCCTCTTCAACGTTGCGAGCCGCACCGAAGAAGCGCTTCGGCGGGTACAGCGCTGCCGAGTCGACGCCACCCGAAAGAACGCGACCCGACGGCGGTGCCGTCACGTTGTACGCGCGGCCAAGGCGAGTAATCGAGTCGAGCAGCACAACGACGTCGTGGCCGAGCTCGACGAGACGCTTGGCACGCTCGATGGCGAGTTCAGCAACCGTGGTGTGGTCTTCAGCGGGGCGGTCGAAGGTTGAAGCAATAACTTCGCCCTTGACGGTGCGCTGCATGTCGGTGACCTCTTCGGGACGTTCGTCAACGAGAACGACCATGAGGTGAACCTCGGGGTTGTTCTTGGAGATCGCGTTCGCGATGGCCTGCAGAACCTGAGTCTTTCCAGCCTTCGGAGGCGAGACGATCAAGCCGCGCTGGCCCTTGCCGATCGGAGCGGCGAGATCGATGATGCGAGTCGACAACATGGTCGGCTCGGTCTCGAGGCGCAGACGCTCCTGCGGGTACAGCGGAGTGAGCTTGCCGAATTCGACGCGATTCGCTGCTTCGTCAACGGGAAGACCGTTGATCGAGTCGATGCGCACGATGGCGTTGTACTTCTGGCGGCCCTGGTTGTTGTCACCCTCACGCGGCTGGCGAATGGCGCCAACAACGGCGTCACCCTTGCGGAGGTTGTACTTCTTGACCTGGCCAAGCGAAACGTACACGTCGCTGTTACCCGGAAGGTAACCGGTGGTGCGAACGAAAGCGTAGTTGTCGAGAACGTCGAGGATGCCGGCGACAGGGATCAGTACGTCATCGTCGGTGATCTCGGGCTCGAAGTCGTCGCCCATGTTTCCACGGCCGCGCTTGCGGTCACGGTAACGGCCACGTCCACCGCGCTCGGAGTCAACGTCGCCGCCGCGCGAGTCATCATTGCTGCGGCTGTTGTTGTTGCCGTCGGCGTTGTTGCGATTGCTGCGGTTGGTGTCGCCGCTGTTGCGGTTGCTATCACCGTTGTTGCCGTCGCCATTGTTGTTCTGGCGACGGTTGTTGTTCTGGCGACCAGAACCGTCACCGTTTTGGCTGTTGCGGTTACGGTTACGGTTACGCCCGCGGCCCGAACCCGACTCGTTGTCGGCGTTGTCACCGTCGTTGTCGCTGTCGTTGCTGTTGTTCTTGTCGCTGTTCTTGTCAGCGTTGCTGTTCTTGTCGCCGTTGTTGGTATCGGCGTTGTTGCTCTTATCGGCGTTGCTGCTCTTGTCCGCGTTGTCAGAGTTGTTGTCGGCGCTCTTCGCGCCCTTGTCACCTCTGTTGTTGCGGTTGCCACTCTTCGCAGCCTTGCCCTCGCTGTCGGCGGCTTTAGCGTCGCTCGCTACGGCGTCGTCGCCGGTCGATGCGGCGTTGGCGTCGCTCGACGCGTCTGCTGCGGCAACGCTACGGCTGGAGCTGCGACGGCTGCGCTTGGGCGCGGCCTCTGCGGCGGGAGCGTCGCTGGATGCTGCGGCGTCGGCCGACGCTGCTGAGCCGGGGCCGGCAGTCGACTCGGCGGCGGGCGCGGAGTCAACCTTCTTCTTGCGGCTAGCCGTCTTCGGCTTCTCTGCTGCGGCATCCGCGGCAGGGGCCTGAGCTGCGACGTCGTTCGACGACGCGTTCTTGTCTACTTTCGGAGCGCCTGCGGGAGCCTCGGAGCCAGCGATAGCGGCACCATCGGTGCTCGTCACGCGGCGTGAAGCACGCTTGCGTGCCGGAGCGGCAACCGCTTCGGTGGCGGGAGCAGAGTCTTTGTTGCTGTTGTTCTTCTCGTTAATTGCGTCCACGAGATCTCCTTTGCGAAGTTTGGAAGTACCGGTGATGCCGCGTTCGGCCGCCATAGCTTGAAGCTCGGGCAGTCGTAACGCGCTCAGCGCGGCACGGGAATCCACGCTTGATGCGTGGTTGTTGACGTCAGTCACTACTAGGGGTTCCTTTCCCCAACCAAGAATGAATAGCTTGGCGGAGAGCTAGTCGCTCACCGATGTCTGCGCGGATGCGCAGGAATCAAAATTCGGGGATACGACGGGTGAAGTGCGACCGGGATGCTGCGGCTACGCCGTAGCTTCTACCTGGTGCTCATTCACTGTAGCACCTTTGAAGTCCACAGCTAAGAGGAGACATTCCCACGGCGTTGCGGCGTGCTCCTGCACGAGAGCAACGGCTTCGAGGCGCTTCGCGGGGTCATCCGCGAGCACAAGCACCGAGGGACCAGCGCCCGAAACGACAGCGGCGTGGCCGTGCGAGCGCAACATGCGAATCAGTTCTGTGGTCTGCGGCATCGCTGCAGCACGGTAGTCCTGGTGGAGGCGATCGCCCGTGGCTTCGAGCAACACTTCAGGGCTCTGCGTGAGGGCGGCGATCAAGAGTGCTGCCCTCGAGACGTTATAAACAGCATCGGCGTAGGGCACGGCATCCGGCTGCAGACTACGCGCGTGCGCTGTCGAGACTTGGAAGTCGGGAACGCAGACAAGCGGTGAGACTCCGCGGTGCACCATCAGCTTTTTCGCTAGCGGCCCAGAGTCAGTGCTCCACGCGATGGTGAGACCGCCCAAGAGTGCCGGCGCGACGTTGTCCGGGTGTCCCTCGAGCTCGGTAGCGAGCACGAGAAGAGTGGCGGCATCCATCTCGACGATGCCCTCGAGTAAGCCCTTCGCAGCCATAACGCCCGAGACGATAGCTGCTGCCGACGAGCCCAAGCCACCACCGTGCGGGATGACGTTGGTCGCCGACACGTGCAGTGCCGGCATCGTCTGGCCGAAGTGCGTGAAGCAGTGCTGGATCGCTTGGATGACGAGGTTCGACTCATCGGTCGCGACAATTCCTGCACCAACACCGGTGACGTCAATCTCGACGCCCGAGCCCTCGACCGCGGTAACGATCAGTTCGTCGTAGTGCGAGAGGGCGAGCCCGAGCGTGTCGAAGCCGGGGCCAAGGTTGGCAGAGGTCGCCGGCACGCGCACGACGACGCTGCGACCGACCAGCGAGGTCATGCCTTGGCCAGCCCCAGCACGCTTGCAACCTCAGCAGTGTCGACGGGAACAACCTTTGGCGTGATGTCATCGCCGCTAGCCGTCTTGAGCGCCCACTGCGGGTCCTTGAGACCATGGCCGGTAACCGTGAGCACAACGGTGGAGCCACGAGGAATCTGGCCAGCTTCGGCACGCTCGAGAAGTCCGGCAACGCTGATGGCGGAGGCGGGCTCGACGAAAATGCCGACTTCGGCCGAAAGGATGCGCTGGGCTTCCAGAATCTTGGCGTCGCTGATGGCACCGAAGTAGCCATTCGACACTTTGTGGGCCTCCGTGGCGAGGTGCCACGACGCGGGGTTTCCGATGCGGATGGCGCTGGCAATCGTTTCGGGGTGCTTGACGACTTCGCCGCGAACGATCGGAGCACTGCCCTCGGCCTGGAAACCGAACATGCGCGGCAGCTTGGTAGTGGCGGAGCGCTCGAGCTCTTCGCTGTAGCCCCGGAAGTACGCGGTGTAGTTTCCCGCGTTCCCGACGGGAACAATGTGGAAGTCAGGGGCGTCGCCTAGTACCTCGACGACCTCGAAAGCGGCAGTCTTCTGGCCTTCGATGCGGTCAGGGTTCACCGAGTTGACGAGGTGCACCGGGTAGTTGTCGGCGAGGTCGCGAGCGATGTCGAGGCAGTCGTCAAAGTTTCCCTGAACCTGGATGAGTTCACCGTTGTGAGCGATGGCCTGGCTGAGCTTGCCCATCGCGATCTTGCCCTCGGGCACGAGAACAGCAGCGGTGATTCCCGCGTGCGCAGCGTAAGCAGCCGCCGACGCGGAGGTGTTTCCGGTCGAGGCGCAGATAACGGCCTTGGCGCCGTGCTCGACAGCCTTCGAGATGGCCATTGTCATGCCGCGGTCTTTGAATGAGCCCGTGGGGTTCATTCCTTCGAACTTGACCCAGACATTAGCGCCGGTGCGAGCCGACAGCGCTGGTGCGGGAATCAGAGGAGTCCCGCCCTCTCCCAGCGTGATGATGGGGGTCGCGTCAGAAATGTTGAGACGGTCGGCGTACTCGTGAAGCAGACCGCGCCACTGGCGGTTCCGGATTTCGCTATTCATTATTTACAGCCCCTCAACTCTCAAAACGGACACAACTTCGCGCACAACCGAATTCTCGGCCAGCGCTGCCACCGTGGCGGCAAGCGATTCATCCGTCGCCTCGTGCGTCACAGTAATAAGGGTAGCGCTCGGCACGCCCTCTACTACTGCACCGACGGTCTGGTTGACCGCTTCTACGGAGACGTGGTGGTCACTAAATACTGCGGCGATCGTGGCGAGCACACCGGGCTCATCCACGACTGTCAAGGTGATCTGGTAGCGCGTCATCACGCGGGCGATCGGCAGGATCGGAAGGTTGGCGTGGGTCGACTCGGCAACTCCGGGGCCACCGATGACGTGGCGTCGAGCGGCTGACACAACGTCACCCAGAACGGCGGATGCGGTTTCAATGCCGCCAGCGCCAGCACCGTAGAACATGAGACTGCCTGCAGCCTCGGCCTCGACGAACACCGCATTGTTGCCGCCGTGAACGGCAGCGAGGGGGTGGGTCAGCGGAACGAGGGCCGGGTGAACTCGGGCGCTGACGCCCTCGGTCGACCCGTCGGCGGCAAGAACGCGCTCACAAATTGCGAGCAGTTTGACGACGTAGCCGGCCTTGCGCGCGGCAACAACCTGCTCGGCGGTGACGCGCGTGATGCCTTCGCGGTGCACGGCATCCAGCGGCACGCGTGTGTGGAACGCGAGGCTGGCCAACAGCGCGGCCTTCTGCGCGGCGTCGTAGCCTTCGATGTCGGCGGTGGGGTCGGCCTCGGCGAAGCCCAAGCGCGTGGCCTCGGCCAGAGCGGTGTCGAAACTATCGCCCGTGGCATCCATGCGGTCAAGAATGTAGTTGGTGGTGCCGTTGACGATGCCCAGGATGCGCTCGACGCGGTCACCGGCAAGGCTGTCCCGCAGCGGGCGGATGATTGGGATCGCGCCGGCTACTGCTGCCTCGTAGTACAGCTGCGCACCGACCTGAGCGGCTTCTTCGAAGAGTTCCGCGCCGTGGTGAGCGAGCAGGGCCTTGTTGGCCGTGATGACATCGGCCCCCGAATGCAGCGCTTTGAGAATCCAGGTGCGAGCAGGCTCGAGGCCGCCGATAAGTTCAATGACGATATCGGCGCCCACGATAAGCGACTCGGCGTCGGTCGTCAGCAGCTCTTTCGGAATGTCGGTGTCGCGAGGAGCATCGATGTCACGAACGGCAACACCGACGACTTCGAGCCCGGCTCCCGCACGGGCAGCAAGCTCGTCGGCGTGCTCGAGCAGTAGAGCGGTGACTTGTGATCCGACACTTCCTCCGCCCAAAACTGCGACACGAAGGTTGCGGTATTCGATCATTCAGAGTCTCCCGATGGTGTGATTCCCGCGTCGCGGCTGAGCAAGTCGTCTTCGGTTTCGCCGCGCACAATAATGCGAGCTTCGCCGTCGCGCACGGCCACTACGGGCGGGCGCGCAAGATAGTTGTAGTTGTTGGACATCGCCCAGCCGTAAGCACCGGTGGCGGGAACGGCGACGATATCGCCGGGCTCAACGTCACCGGGCAAGTACTCGGCGCGAACGACGATATCGCCGGCCTCGCAGTGCTTGCCGGCGATGCGCACGAGCTCTGGGGCAGCATCCGACACCCGATTCGCGAGGCGAGCTGAATAGTCGGCGCCGTAGAGCGCCGTACGCAGATTGTCGCTCATGCCGCCATCGACACTGACGTACTTGCGCACTGTTTCGCCATCAACGAGCACATCTTTGATAGTGCCAGCCGTGTAGAGCGTTGTAGTGGATGGCCCAATGATCGAGCGACCCGGCTCGATGGCAATCACCGGGATCGGGATCTCAAGTCGAGCGCACTCCGCCTCAACGATGTTGGCCAGCGACGCCGCCAACTCAGCAACCGGCAGTGCCCGATCGGCCGAGGTGTAAGCGATGCCGAAGCCGCCACCCAAATTCAACTCGGGCACGGGGGCCGCTACCGACAACCGTGCATGCAGTTCGAGCAAGCGCCGGGCCGCCTCGGCAAAGCCAGCGGTATCGAAAATCTGCGATCCGATATGCGAATGGATGCCCACAAACTCCAGCGAGGAGTGCGAACGAATCTGCGCCACGATCGTCTCAGCCTCGGTCAGCGGAACACCAAACTTCTGGTCTTCCCTGGCCGTTGCCAAGTACTCATGCGTGGACGCGTGAACCCCGCTATTGATGCGCAAACGCACCCGCTGGGTTCGACCGTGCCGTGCAGCGGCTTCAGCAACCCGACCGATTTCGACGACGCTGTCGATAACGATGGGGCCGATGCCCGCGCGCACAGCACGGTCGATCTCGGAAAGACTTTTGTTATTGCCGTGGAATCCCAGTCGCGACGCGTCCGTGCCAGCCGCGAGGGCAACCGCCATCTCGCCAGCGCTGGCCACGTCGATGTTGAGGCCAACGGCCGTCATCCAGCGGGCGACCTCGGTGCAGAGGAAGGCCTTGCCGGCGTAGTACACCTTGACGCTCGAACCGATGCGAGCAAACTCAGCGTCGAACGCACCCTTTATTTCTGTGGCACGGGCAATGGCATCCGCTTCATCGATGACGTACACGGGCGTGCCAAAGTGAGCAACAAGCTCGCTTGCGGGCACTCCGGCAATCGTGAGTTCACCGTTCTCGGCGCGCGCAGCATTGCGCGACCAGACGGTCGATGCCAAAGAATTAGCTTCGGCGGGAGCTTCGAGCCACTCGGGCGCCAGCGGGTTCGCGAACACAGTCGCACCTCACAGAGATGTAGACGGAAAACGGCGGATTGTGTCCGCACGGGCGTTGGGGATGCTGACCACTCTAACGGCTGATGCCGCTAGCGCTGAATCGAGCTACGGCGCCGGGCACGTACCGTATTGCTTCCACGCGGCATCGTCGAGGGCAATCCCATCAGCACTGAGTTCGATGATGAGGTTGTCGCTGGCGACGGCGACCGAATCGATCGTCAATGCTGTCGGCAATGATGAGGCCACGCAGAACTCTTGGGAGCTGAGTAGCCCTCCCGCCAGACCAGAAACGAGGGGGTTGTCGAGCAAGTCGGCAACGGAGATCTCTTCGTCGTTCAGGATGACGGACTCCGGCTCGAAGGCGACGGAATCGCCCGCCGCCACCGGCACAAGGTCAAGGGCAACAGGAATCTCGAAGAAGAAAACCTTGAAGACCGTCGACACCCGGATAGCGGTGCCTTCCAGCTCGATCGAGTCGAGTCCCGTGTCACTGAGGGTGCTCGCGAGCTTCGACACTTCAGCGCCGGGGATCGACACCGTCATCGACACCGCGTCAATCGGTTGCGACGATGTCAGCGGTACGCCGGTCGCAATAACCCCTACCGCGGCATCAAGCCCATTGACCTCGAACCGATCGATGTCGACCGTCACAGCATCGAGGCCGCCGGAGAGCGCTTGCAGAATCAGCGAACCCGAGCCGAGGTCGACGGTCACACCCTCGCTCGATTCGAGATTGAGCGACGACGCAATTTCGTCTTGCGCGAGGCGCACGGCCGTTGTGCGCCCGACGGTTTCGATGAGCACCACCGCGATCACGAGGATCACCACAACCGCTCCGAGGACAGACCACAGAATCCAGCGACGGCGAGGCTTCTTTGGTGCTGTCGCTACAGACGACTCCGGGGTGGTCTCCCCCGGTCCTTCGAGACGCAGCTCGAGCGTGGGGTTGTCGTCGGAGGCCACGTCAGTTACATCCGCTCGGGGGCACTGACCCCGAGCATCCAGAGACTGTTGCGCAGAACCTGACCAACAGCGTCATTGACCCACAGTCGCGTGCGGTGAACGTCAGTTACTTCTTCGTCGTTCATGGGAGTGACGCGGCACTGATCGTACCAACGGTGGTAGCTGCCAGCGAGCTCTTCGGCGAAGCGCGCAATACGGTGCGGCTCACGCAGTTCGGCGGCCTGAGCCACGATGCGCGGGAACTCCGCCAGAACACCCAGCAGGATGCTCTCTGACTCATTCGTGAGCAGCGAGGCATCAAACACACTGCGATCCACTCCCGACTCCCCCGCATTGCGAGCGACGCTGTGAGTGCGGGCGTGCGCGTACTGAACGTAGAAGACGGGGTTGTCGTTGGTGCGCTTCTGCAGAATTTCGGGGTCGAGGTTGAGCGGGGAATCGGACGGGTAACGACCGAGCGAGTAGCGCAGAGCATCCGTTCCGAGCCATTCGCGCAGGTCATCGAGCTCGATGATGTTGCCGGCACGCTTAGAGAGGCGTGCACCGTTGATGCTCACGAGTTGCCCGATGAGCACCTCAATGTCTTTATTGGGGTCGTCGCCGGCCGCGCCCGCGAGCGCCTTGAGACGGTGAACGTAGCCGTGGTGGTCGGCCCCGAGCAGGTAGATCTTGTGGGCATAGCCCCGATCGCCCTTGCTTAAGTAGTAGGCCGCGTCGGCAGCAAAGTAGGTGTAGATTCCGTTGCCGCGCTTGATCACGCGGTCTTTGTCATCGCCAAAGTCGGTCGTCTTGACCCACACAGCGTCGTCGATGTCAGCAACGTGACCCTGAGCCCGCAGACGCTCCACGGCGGTATCGATGGCGCTCTTGCCATCCTCTTTCACCGCGTGCAGTTCACGCTCGCTGAACCACACGTCGAAGTGCACGTTGAAGGCAGCGAGGGACTTCTTGATCTCGCCGAGCTGAAGTTCGTAGCCCCGCTCGCGAGCGACGGCGATCGCTTCATCGTGGTCAAGCTCGAGAATCTCGGGGTTTGAGGCGAGCACGCGCTGCGCGAGCTCGGCAACGTAGGCACCCGGGTAGCCGTTCTCCGGAGTCGGTTCGCCCTTGGCGGAGGCCAGAATCGATGCCCCGAAGTTGTCCATCTGATTGCCGGCGTCGTTGATGTAGAACTCGCTCACGAGTTCGGCCCCGGCTGCCTTCAGGATGCGTGCCAGCGAGTCTCCAAGAGCCGCCCATCGAGTGTGGCCGATGTGCAGCGGGCCCGTGGGGTTGGCCGACACGAACTCCAAGTTAATGGTCTGACCCGCGAGGGATTCGTTGCGACCGTACGCCTCGCCCTGCTCGACAATTGTCTTCGCAAGTGCACCCGCGGCAGCGGCATCCAAAGTGATATTGATGAAGCCTGGGCCCGCAACATCCACCGAAGCAATGCCGTCGATAGCTCGTGCTTGCTCCGCAATTTCGGTCGCCAGTTCGCGCGGGTTGACGCCCAAGGGCTTAGCGAGCTTCATCGCGATATTAGATGCCCAATCGCCGTGATCGCGGTTGCGCGGTCGCTCTAGCACCAGGTCACTCGCGGTCAGGCCCAAATCGGGCGTGCCGCGGTCAGCCGCGATGCGGGAGACGACAGAGAGCAGGGTGGCAGAAAGGTCAGCAGGATTCACCCCTCAAGAGTACTGGGTGGTTACGGGGATTCTGTGCGAGCGGGGAGCCACATGACGTTCAGCGCTTGGCGCACACTTCACGACACTGCCGGGTCACTGCGCGGCTTTGTCCCTGCGGGTCACGACAATGGAGGTATGGCACTTCGACTTCGCACGGTTTACGCCGCAATCGCCCTCAGCACCTCCGCACTACTATTGAGCGGCTGCGTGCCGAGCGAAACTGTCACGGCCACCAACAGCCCCACTGTCTCAAGCACGCCCACACTCTCGGCGCCCGAGGCCACCGCAACGCCTTCCGCGTCGGCCAGCGCAACAGAATCCGCCACCCCCACTCCCAGCCCCACACCGTCGAAGTCGGCGCAGGACACTGCCGTGAGTTTCGGCTGCAACGACCTCGTGTCGCCGAGCGCGATGTACGACTTTAACCCCAACTTTCTCCTGCTGGGCAGCTTCACCCCGGATTCGGGAACGACCGCCGCCGCCGCGCTATCAGCAAAGGGTGTCGCCTGCCGCTGGCAAAATGGAACGAACAGCACGTCGATCGACGTGTCAGTAGCCCAACCAACCTCATCCAAGCTCGCGACGTTCAAATCGAACGCGGGATCGAGCGCGGATGCCTTCAGCGGCTACTTCTCGATCACCGACCGAATCGGCACGGCCCAAATCTTCGTTGGCCCATATTGGGCAACGCTGAGTTCACGCGAATTCACCTCAGCAGACGAGGCCAGCAACCTGGTTGCTGAAGTACGCGCCGCACTTCAATAGCCACACCAGAGCGGGCTACGACAACTCGACAGGGGTGTGGTGGTCGTCAGCCGGGAGCTGGTCTGCGGTTGCCGTGATTTCTAGCTTCTGCAAGAAGAGGTCAGCCCAGTGGTTCGTAAGGAACGCGACATCTGCGGCATCTCGGCCAGTGGCAATGCGCACGAGTGATTGACGCGGTGCGAGTCCGGTCGAATCAACAACCCACCATTGACCGTCGACATACGCTTCGGCCACAGCGTGAAAATCCATTGGGCTCAGCCCTGGCGCGTACACCGACGAATAGCGGGCGGGCACATCTTTGGCGCGCAACATCGCAATGGTGAGGTGGGCAAAGTCGCGGCAAACCCCGCGGCGCGTCAAGAGCGAATGTGACGCTCCATCTGTCGCCGCCGACATTCCGGGGCTATAACGCAGATTGGTCGAAACCCAGCTGCGGATAGCCTGCACCAGTTCATGGCCGGTTTGCGTCGGGAACAGCGAACGCGCCGTGGGAGTGAGCACATCTGACTCGCAGTACCGGCTCGGCCGCAAATACTCGACTCGGTCGATTGCGTTGAGCGGCGCGGGCTCGGGAGTTGCCTCGACGGTGGCGGCATAATCCACGACAAGCTGCCCCGGTCCCGCAATCAGCGAGTGCAAGCGGGTTCCGCGGGCATCGACCAACTCTGTGGGGTTCTGAGGTACGCCATCCAACACAAAATTAATTGATTCGGATGTGAGTGGCCACGGTGCCGCGACAGCAATGCTGAAGACCATTTCGGTGCGACCGCGAAGGTCAAGTTCTTGGTGGGAGGTCACGGTACGCAGCATGCTCCGATACTGTCACGAGAACCTGAAACGGGCATCCCAACGGAGTGCTAATTGTTGGGGCAATTGCTTGCTAAGCTAGCCTCCTTGCCTTCGTAGCTCAGGGGATAGAGCGCCGGTTTCCGGTACCGTAGGTCGGGGGTTCGATTCCCTCCGGGGGCACTGTTATTTAGGCGCACTGTTATTTACGGGCGCTGCTTTTGGCTGGCGCTGTTGTTAGCCGGCGCTGCGGTCAGCTCGATCTCGCGATTGTGGCGGAGCTTATTCTGGCTGCCGTTGCGTGCTCGATTGGCGATAGGCCATAACGCCCAGCGGCAAAACGACTAGTCCGGATGCGCTGACAAGAGCGATCCACTCGCCGGTAGCAATGCTGGCCCAGAGCCCGACCGCGATGATCGTGACGCTATACAGAGCTAGCGACACCCACGCCCAGCGCGGCAATGGCAATGTTTGAGACTTTGTCATGAGTACACGCTACGTCACGAGGCAGCGGAGCTCAAGAGAAATAGCGCTTCCGGGCGGCTATTTCACTACGCAGCAGGCTTCCGCCCCGGCATCGGTGCTGGTGGCGACTGACGCGAGCATCTTGACGGGTTCGGCGAACGCTTCGCAGCAGAGTTCATAGACGTTGGAGCGACCGCGAGGCGTCACCGTGACGAGACCGTTCTCGCGCAGCGGCGCCAAGTGGTGACTCACGAGCGTTTGGCTCAGGCCGGTGGCATCCGTCAGCTCGCGCACCGTGTGGGCGCGTTCGGTGAGGAGCAGCACGAGCTGCAGCCGGTTGGGATCGCCGAGGGCGCGCAGGAGCGGCGCCAGGCTCTGGGCCCGCTCGGCCGTTGCCGACCAGGTGGGCTTCTGAATCATCAGAAGATCGACACGTTCGCTCATGCCCTCACCTTACCTGATTTCTTTGTTATCAACAGTAAGTACTGTTATTGTGAGTGAGCGCTAGTAGCGCTGTGACGAACATCATCAAGGAGAGCAATGACCATCGCACCTTCCCCCTCCGGCCCGCTCCCCGTCGTGGTCATCGGAGCCGGCCCGATTGGACTGGCTGCTGCTGCCAACCTCGCCCAGCGAGGTATCGATGCGGTAGTGCTCGAAGCCGGCGACCATGCCGGTGCGGCCATTAGCGCCTGGGGGCACGTCTCCCTCTTCTCCTCGTGGAAATACAACATCGATCCCAGCGGGCGTGCACTTCTCGAAAAAACGGACTGGGTCTCCCCCGCCGCCGAGACCCTCCCCACCGGCACCGAGCTCGTGCGCGACTACCTCCAGCCGCTCGCCGCGACCGCCGAGCTGGCACCACTCATCCGCTACAACAGCCGCGTGATCGGGATGTCGCGCCAGAGCATCGACTCCACCAAGACGGTTGGCCGCGAGCGCCGGCCGCTCCTGGTTCGCGTTGACTCCCCTGATGGCGTGTACGACATCCTCGCTTCGGCCATCATTGATGCGTCCGGCACCTGGGGCCACAACAACCCCATTGGTGCCTCCGGGCTGCCCGCAACAGGTGAGGCCGACGCCAGTGAGTGGCTGACTGGCCCGCTTCCTGACGTGCTCGGCGCCGACCGCGCACGCTTCGCCGGCAAGCACACCCTCGTCGTGGGTATGGGGCATTCCGCCGCCAACACGCTGTTGGCTCTCGCCGAACTGCGCGCCAGCGAACCCGGTACCAAAATCACGTGGGCGATTCGCGGCCGCTCGGCCCGTCGACTCTATGGTGGCGGCAGCGCCGATGAACTACCGGGCCGCGGCGCGCTCGGCAGCAACCTCAAGGCCGCCGTCGAATCCGGAGCGATCACTCTTCTGACAGATTTCACCGTCAGCGAGCTCACCCCACAGCCCGATGGCCGCCTCACCGTCACGAGCCGCAATCCCGACGGCGAGCAATCAGTGACAGTGGATGTTCTCGCCGCCGCCACCGGATTCCGCCCCGATCTGGCGATCCTGAGGGAACTGCACATCAGCCTCGACCCGGTGCTCGAAGCTCCCGTGATGCTGGCGCCCCTCATCGATCCGAATGTGCACAGCTGCGGCACCGTGGAGCCGCACGGAGCGAGTGTGCTCGCGCATCCGGAAAAGAACGTCTATATCGTCGGCATGAAGAGCTACGGTCGCGCACCCACCTTCTTGATGGCGACCGGTTACGAGCAAGTGCGCTCGGTGGTCGCCGCTATCGCTGGCGACGTGGCGAGTGCCGGCCGCGTGAACCTGATGCTGCCCGAGACGGGCGTTTGCTGCTCAACCACCAGCGGCGGTTGCTGACTGGCTTAGTCGTCGAGCACGATCCCGAGGTGCGCGGCGAGGGCCGGTGCGAGTTCTGTCAGTTGGTAAGAGTTAATCGTCGCGCCCTTGAGATGTTCGACCCCCGTGACGTGGCGCAATTCGAGCGATCGCAAGTCGACGTTAGTGAGCTTGGCGCGGGTGAGGTCGAGAGTGTTCACCTGCGTGTTCGTGAACGCGACACGGTTTGCCGTAGCGCCGCCGAGGTCGAGCTCGTCGATCAGGCAGTCATCGAATAAAACGTCTTGCAGATGGGCGCCGCGCAGGTTCAGATACCCGATGCGACAGTGGACGAACCGAATCGACTTCCATGTTGACTCATAAAATTCTGCCGACCCTAACCGGGAACCTTCGATGCTTACGTCACGAAGGTTCGAACGCGGGGCCGCAAAGATGGGCGCGTTCAGTTTTTCGAAGCGGGTCTCCACGAAAGTGGCTGCCCGAAAATTCGTCTCATTGGCCTCGAGCTCGATTAGTTCGCACTCCGTGAACGAGATGCCGGAGAGGTCATCCTCACTCACATCGGATGCCGTGAACCGCTGCCCGTCATAACTCTCATGCGGCCGCAGCAACGCCGCTTCCCCATCGACGAGATTCGCTAAACGCAACGCATCAATGAGCGGAGCTGCCGTCACTGCTCTCTTAGCCATATAGCCGGGTGCTCCTTCATTCGATGGGTTCCGCGTCGAACCGAAACTACCCCACCGCACTGACGCTGCGCCGCTAGCCTGTACGCATGACGCCTCCCGCCACCACCGCAGACCGAGTTGCCCACTTTTCGAGCAAGCTCGACTACGAAACTGATCCCTCGGATGTCGGGGCCGCATTCGAGGCCAACGACCGCTTCGTGCTCATCGACTCGCGCGGTGACGCCGCCTGGAATCAGGGTCACGCGGTCGGTGCCCTGCACATGCCGACCGCCACCATCAGCGCTCGCGCCGACGCCGAGATCCCCCACGACATGCCTGTCGTCGTCTACTGCTGGGGCCCCGGCTGCAACGGTGGCACGAAAGCCGCGCTCGAGTTCGCGAAGCTCGGCTACGAAGTGCGGGAGATGATCGGCGGTTTCGAATACTGGGCGCGCGAAGGATTCCCCGTCGAGGACAGCACCGGCCCCGTCATCCGCGACAAGGATCCCCTCACGGCTCCCGTCGCCGCGATCTCCTGCGACTGCTGAGGTCGAAAACGCTGCGCCTGCGCTAAGGATGCCTAGCCGGCGTCGCTCGAGTGCGACTCCAAGAACTCGTAGAGTTCGCGGTCGTCGACGCCCGGGAAGGTTCCCGACGGGAGCGGCGACAGGATGTGGGCGTGCAGCTTGGCGCTCGACCAGGCGTTGCCTGCCCAACGGTCGCGAAGCACGTCCTCTGGCTTACGGCAGCAGGTTTCGTCGGGGCAGGTAGAGGAACGACGCACGTCGGTGGCACGGCCGCGGAACCACTTGGAGTGCGAGAAGGGCACCCCGATCGTGATGGAGAACTCTTCGGCATCCGTCGTTCCCGTTTGGGTCGACTCGAAGAAGCTCCCTTCGGGAGTATCGGTGTACTGGTAGAACTCCGTCGTGCGGTTGGTGCGCGTGAACGCGGTGCGGGCGCTCCAATTGCGGCACACGAACTGGCCCTCGGCCGAGCCCGTGACATCCACGGGCAATCGAAGCCCATCATTCTCGTAAGCCTTGTACACGGCGCCGTCGTCGCCGACGCGCAAGAAGTGCGTTTCGAGGTCGAGGTGCGAAGTCGCGAGGTTAGTGAAGCGCAACGCGGCTGCCTCGTGGGTGACACCGAAGGCATCCCGAAAGTCTTCGACGGCAATGTTGCGCGCCGCTTTGGCCTCGCTCAAGAACGTCACTGACTGTTTGAGCGGCATGAGCACGGCCGCTGCGAAGTAGTTGATTTCGAGACGCTGGTGCAAGAACTCGGCATAGCTCGTCGGCTCGGTGTGGCCGAGAACGCGGTGCGCCATTGCTTGCAACGCCATCGAGCGCAGACCGTGACCACCGGGAATGGAGGCCGGTGGCAAGTAAATGCGTCCGTGCTTCAAGTCGGTGACCGACCGCGCCGAGTGCGGCAGGTCGTGAACGTGTACAAGTTCGAAGCCGAGCGATTCTGCCATCAGGCTCACCGCACGGTGCGTCAGCGCACCGGTGGTGTGGTTTCCGGCGATCGTGAGCTTCTCGGCCTCTTTTTCGAGTTCCGGAAGGTAGTTATCGAGCGTGCGCATCTGCTGACGAAGCTCGGTGTTGGCACGACGAGCCTCCTCCGGGGTAGCAATCGCCTGGCGCGAACGCGTCGATAGTTCGTGGTGAAGCCCCACGATCGCTTCAAGCGTCTCGTCAGGAATGCCCTTCGACGGACGAATCTTGGGCAG
Organism: Salinibacterium sp. SWN1162; assembly: GCF_015864675.1. Classification (NCBI taxonomy): domain Bacteria; kingdom Bacillati; phylum Actinomycetota; class Actinomycetes; order Micrococcales; family Microbacteriaceae; genus Salinibacterium; species Salinibacterium sp. SWN1162. The sequence continues at coordinate 59,505 of NZ_JADYWT010000004.1, read as the reverse complement.
GCCGAGCGAAGCGTAAATGGTGCTGCGCTGCAGCCGGTCGAGCTCGATCTCGAGAGCGGCCCGCTTGGTCGGCGGGGTCTCCTCGAGCAGATCGGCAAGCTGGATGTCCGTGGCCGAGGCGATTGCCGACAACAGAGTCAGGCGAGGTTCACGTCGCCCATTCTCCATAAGAGAGAGCTGGCTGCCCGCGACTCCCACTTTGTCGCCGAGTTGGTCGAGGGTCAGTCCGGCCGTAGTGCGGAAATGTCGGATGCGTTGCCCGAGAGTCACAAGATCATTCACACGTTCACTATAACTAAAGAATGCGGATTCTTTCGACTCGAATCGACAACAAGTGGCACGAAACTGGGTCATCATCGAATAACAACAGTTTTTCATCACAACAACACTTCAGCGGAAGGTAGAAATGAGCATCGCCGAGATGACAAGGACGCACTTCTCCGCACCCGACGGAACAAATCAGAGCGTTATTAACTGGGTGGAAGAGATCGCCGCCCTCACTCAGCCCGACGAAGTCGTCTGGTGCAACGGAAGCCCCGCAGAGGCAGACGAGCTCGCCGAACTCATGATTGAGGCCGGCACGCTGACACGACTCAACGATGAGTACCGTCCCCACAGTTTTCTCGCCCGCAGCGACCCCAGCGATGTCGCTCGTGTCGAATCGCGCACCTTCATCTGCTCGGTCAACGAGAGCGATGCCGGCCCCTCCAACAACTGGGCTGCACCCGCCGATATGCGCAACACCCTCGGCGGGCTCTTCGAGGGCGCCATGCGCGGCCGCCGGATGTACGTTGTTCCGTTCTCCATGGGACCGCTCGGTTCGCCCCTCGCCAAGATTGGCGTGCAGGTAACCGACTCCCCCTATGTCGTTATGAGCATGGGCATCATGACGCGAATGGGAACCGCCGTTCTCAATGCCATCGATGACTCCACCGAGTGGGTGCGCGCCATCCACAGTGTTGGCGCCCCGCTCGCCGCCGGCGACACGGATGTGCCGTGGCCCTGCAACCAGACCAAGTACATCAGCCACTTCCCCGAGACTCGCGAAATCTGGTCGTTCGGTTCCGCTTACGGCGGCAACGCGATTCTCGCGAAGAAGTCGTTCGCTCTGCGCATCGCTTCGGTGATCGCTCGCGACGAGGGATGGCTTGCCGAGCACATGCTGCTCCTTAAGCTCACGAACCCCCGTGGTCGCGTCTTCCACATCGCTGCGGCATTCCCCAGCGCCTGTGGCAAGACCAACCTCGCGATGCTCAAGCCCACCATTCCCGGCTGGAAAGCCGAAACGATCGGTGATGACATCGCGTGGCTCGGCAAGGGAGCTGACGGCCGCCTGCGCGCCATCAACCCCGAAGCTGGCTTCTTTGGCGTGGCTCCCGGAACGGGAATCACCACCAACGAGACCGCCATGGACACCATCTGGGGCAACACCGTCTTCACCAACGTCGCGCTGAAAGACAACGGCGACGTGTGGTGGGAAGGCATGACCGATGACGTGCCTGAGCACTTGATCGATTGGCAAGGAAACGACTGGACTCCCGAATCGGGAAGCCCCTCGTCGCATCCGAACTCACGTTTTACTGTGGCAGCAGCACAATGTCCCAGCATCGCAGATGACTGGGAATCGCCACAGGGCGTCGTCATTGACGCCATAATCTTCGGCGGTCGCCGCGCGACCAACGTGCCGCTAGTGGTGGAGGCACGAGATTGGGAGCATGGCGTCTACCTGGGCGCCACTATCTCATCTGAGCGGACGGCGGCTGCCGAAGGCACCATTGGCGAACTACGGAGAGATCCGTTCGCCATGATGCCCTTCTGCGGATACAACATGGCAGACCACTGGAGCCACTGGCTCTCGGTCGGCCAGAATCTTCGCAGCTCGGGCACAGTGCCGCGCATCTTCCAAGTCAACTGGTTCCGTAAGGGTGCGGATGGCTCGTTCCTCTGGCCAGGCTTCGGCGAGAACTCTCGCGTGCTCGAGTGGATTCTCGAACGCGTCGACGGTCAAGTTGCTGCGCAGGAGAGCGCCCTGGGCTTGCTCCCCCGCGAAGGCGACCTCAATATCGATGGCCTCGACCTCGATGAGAACGTGATGGAACAGCTTTTTGCTATCGATACCGAGTCGTGGCTCGCCGAAGCGGCATCCACCGAAGAATTTTTTGCAACCTTCGATGGCCGCGTCCCCGCTGCCGTTACGCGCCAGCTTGAGCAGTTGAAAGCACGCCTCACAAGCTAACCAACGAAACCGCCTCGCCGTTCGTCTTTATTAGTGTGACCACAATTGCGCTACCTATTGGCCATTCCTCGGCCACAATAGAGACGACGGCGAGGAGGGGCTCAGTGACTGAGACCAAAAACACCCCTGCCCGCTGGGAAGACGTAGCCGCACAACTCGTCGCCGAGCGCGGTGAGGCATTAACGCGTTACGCGTACCTGATTTCGGGAAACCGCGACGACGCCTCCGACCTTGTGCACGATGCCCTCGTGAAAACCTTTGGCCGTCTGCGCAACGGTTTTGGCATCGCCAGCGCCGAAGCTTATGTACGTCGAGCGATTCTGAACACCTACCTTGACCGCGGTCGAAAGATTAGCCGCTGGCGCAAGATTGCCCACCTCACGGTAGAGCCCGACATCCATGAATCTGCGGATTCTGACACCGAGGCCCGCTTAGACCTGCAGTCTCAACTGATGAAACTCCGCCCGCGCGAACGGGCGTGCGTTGTGCTTCGCTATTACGAAGACCTCAAAGTGGACGACATTGCCGCAACCCTGGATATCAGCTCGGGAGCCGTGAAACGCTACCTGAGCGACGGGCTCGCCCGCATGGCTGTGAGTCTCGATCGCGCCGACGCGCACGCAGCCGCTGACTCACACAATCTGGGAGGCCACCGTGGTTGATGAAACCGAACTGCGCAACCAGTTTTCTGGCACCGAGCTGCCCCCAATCGATATTGATACCGCCGCTGTGATTTCCGGAAGCAAGCGTCGCCGTCGTCCCCGTCAGTTTGCCGTGGGCGCCATCAGCGTGCTTGCAGCGAGCGCGCTCGTGTTCGCGGGGATCAACACGTATCAGCAGGCAGACCTGATCAGCACCACGGCAGGAGTGGTCGCTGAGGATTCGGGAGAAGCAGAAAGTCAGTTCGACGCCGAGAGCGACGCCGCTCTGTCAGACGCCCCGCAGGCCGCCCAAGACACAAGCCCGATCACCGCGGCGTGTGGCACCAGCATCCGCACCGATGCGGCAACGCCGTTCGGGCTGTCACTCGAACTGCAATTTCGCGCCGAGGTTGTGGCCTCGGGTAGCGCTTACGGCACGGTGCTCATGACTAATACCTCGGATGAGCCGGTTACCGGAACGACCGCGAACGTGCCCGACGTGAACCTGCTGCGCGACTCAATCGTGATTTCTCACAGCCCGGATGTACAGATTTTGTCGGTCATGCCGGTGAATCTGCAGCCGGGCCAGAGCATCGCATTCGATGTCGCAATCGACGTTTTCGACTGCACCACTATCGACACCGGCGGCATGGTGGAACCCGGAACCTACGCTGTCAACGCGACTCTCGCCTTCGTGCCCGAGGATCCCGCCGGGGGCGATACTGTCGAAGTTCGCAGCGCAAAGTCAGTAATCACGCTGCAGTGACCACAGCCGCCTTCGCTAGACTCCCCGTGTCACTGTCGTCGACGAAGGAGCACCCGTGAAGGCTCGACTAAACGCCACCCTGGCGCTCGCTGCAACGCTCGCTTTGCTCACCGCAGGGCCTGCTTTCGCCAGCGACCCCGTGAGCCTCGACGGCGGCTATGTCGTCGACTCGGTGGGTGTGCTTGATGGTGATTCGAGCGCCATCGACGGCGCCGTCGATTCGCTGTATGACAGCCAAGGCATCCAACTTTTCGTCGTTTACGTCGACGAATTCACCAACCCCAGCGATCCCGTCGACTGGGCTGATGCGACCGCAAACAACAGTGGGCTCGGCGACAACGACCTGTTGCTGGCCGTTGCCGTTTCGCAGCGTCAGTACGCGCTTTCTGTTTCCGCTGATGCCGGGGTAACGGATGCGCAGTTGGATGCCGCGGAAAGCGCGATCGAATCCGAGCTGCGCGACGACAACTGGGGTCAGGCGGCCGTTGCGGGGGCCAATTCTCTCGCCGGCGAAGACTCCGCGGCGGCGGGCTCCGAAGCATCGAGCAGCATCCCGGTTTTGCCCATCGTGGGCGGCATCGCGGTGCTCGGTGCCGGAGCGTTCGTGATTTATCGCGTACGACGCGGCGGAAAGGGTGGCCGCAGCGCCGCTCCCGCCGCCGAGGTCTCGCAGGAAGAGCTAGACCGTCGCGCCGGCAGCGCCCTTGTCGACCTGGATGACGCAGTCAAGACCAGCGAACAAGAGCTCGGCTTTGCGGAAGCGCAGTTCGGTTCGGCGGCGACCGCCGGGTTCCAGAAGTCGCTCGACGAAGCGAATGCCGCGGTGACGAAGGCGTTCCGCATCCGTCAGCAACTCGATGACAGTGAGCCCGAAACGGCCGAGCAGAAGCGCGCCATGACGATCGAGATCATCGAGCTGTGCGAGCACGCCGACGACTTGCTCGACGAGCAGGCTGCGGCGTTCGACGACCTTCGGCAACTTGAAATCAACGCGCCCGCGGTTCTCGCTGAAACCTCCACCGCGATTGCTGCCGCAGCCCAACGCCTCCCTGCCACCGAGGCAGCCCTCGCGGCGCTTAGCGCGCGCTATGCTCCCGCCGCCATTGAGGCTGTGGCCGACAACGGTGCCCGGGCACAGGCCCTGCTGAGTTCGGCAGTTCATACGTCAACGGCGGCGCAGGCCTCCATCGAAGCCCAGAAGCCGAGTGAGGCTGCCGTCGCTGTGCGCGCCGCTCAGGCGGAACTTGGTCAGGCCATCCAATTGATGGATGCCGTCGATTCGTTGACCGCAGAGCTCCAGGCGGCAGAGCAAAAGCTTGCCGCCGCGATCACCGACACCACGAACGACATCGCTGCAGCGCGGGCGCTCCCCGCCGACAGCACGGCAGCAACTCTGCAGCCGTCGATCGCGAGGGCCGAAGCGGCGCTCGCAACCGCTCGGTCGGCAACAGCCGACCCTGTCGCCAGCTTGAGTTCGCTCGGCGATGCCAACGCTGCTCTCGAGACTGTTTTCCTGGGCGTGCGCGATCAGCAAGCCGCAATCGCTCAAGCGGCGACGCAGTTGGCGGCGGCCTTGGCCGCAGCACAATCTCGCATCACGACGACCGCGCAGTTCATCACGACGCGTCGTGGTGGCGTGGGCTCATCGGCGCGAACGAAGATCGCCGAGGCTGATCGTCAGCTCAAGCAGGCGCTCGCGCTGCAGGCATCCGACCCGGTCACTGCTTTGACGCACGCGCGCTCGGCCGACCATCTGGCGGCGAGCGCGTATGACATCGCTCAGCGCGAGGTGTCGCAGTTCTCCGGCGGCTCCAACGCGGGCCTGGGCGGGCTGCTTGGTGGCTCGGGCTCCGGCGGTGGTGGAGATCTGCTCGGCGGCATCATCGGCGGGCTCATCGGCGGCAGCCTCGGCTCGCGCTCCTCACGACCGTCCTCGGGATACTCCTGGGGCGGCGGCTCGCGCTCGTCACGTCCATCTGGCGGCGGATTCTCGGGTGGCGGGCGCTCTGGCGGACGCAGCTCGGGCGGATCGTCTCGTCGCAGTGGTGGTGGCCGCAGCCGCGGCGGTAGATTCTAATTACGGTTTCCTTCAGAAAACTCACGAAAGGCACGTCGCATGGCAAAGCAGTCAATTCTCGGACGAATCTCACAACTACTGAAGGCGAACATCAACTCGCTCCTCGACTCGGCGGAGGACCCTCAGTTGATGCTCGACCAGCTCGTGCGCGACTACACCAACTCCATTGCGGATGCGGAGAGCGCGGTAGCTCAGACCATCGGCAACCTGCGCCTCATGGAGCAGGATCACACCGAAGACATGAACGCTGCTGCTGACTGGGGCCGCAAGGCTCTCGCGGCCAGCGCCAAGGCTGACGAACTGCGTGCCGGTGGCAACAGTGCGGATGCCGACAAGTTCGACAACCTCGCCAAGGTCGCGATCGGTCGCCAGGTGTCCTCCGAGAACGAAGCCCGCACCGCGGAGCCGACCATCGCGTCGCAAACTCAGGTCGTCAACCAGCTCAAGAGTGGTCTCGATGGCATGCGCGCCAAACTGAGCGAACTCACCGCCAAGCGTGACGAGCTCGTTGCTCGCTCCAAGACGGTCGAAGCGCAGTCGCAAGTTCACGACGCCCTCAAGTCGATCGATCTCCTCGACCCGACGAGCGACCTCGGCCGCTTCGAGGACAAGATTCGCCGCGAAGAGGCCAAGGTTCTCGGCCAGCAGGAGCTCGCGGCATCCAGCCTCGACGCTCAGTTCGAAGGCCTCGAAGACCTCGGCAAGCAGACCGAAATTGAGGCTCGTCTCGCGGCTCTCAAGGCTGGCGGAACCCAGGCCCTCACCGCTGGCGAATAGCTCAGCAACTCGAAAGTTAAACGGATGACAATTAATTACGTTGTCGTTCCGCAGTGGCAGGGCTCGGGTTCGTCCCGCGCGATGCAGCTTGTGGACGGTGCCGAGTCAATTCGGGGAGATCTTCCCTCTGCGTTGACTCGCACCGTCGACATTCCCCTCGAAGCGGGCGACCATCAGGGCACGGGCGTGCACCGCTACAGTTCGCTGTTGCTCGTGCGCGACCGGCTACGCCACGCTCTCGCCGAGGGCACCGAAGCTGGTGTTGACACTCATGTCACCATCGGTGGCGATTGTGGTGTTGAGCTCGCGGCGATCGAACATGTGAGCGCGAGCGAACCTGCCGTGGTGTGGCTCGACGCGCATCCGGATCTGCACACTGCTGCGACGAGCCCCTCTGGTGCATTTACCGGCATGGTGTTGCGCACCCTTCTGGGTGATGGGCCCTCTGAACTGGTACCCGCGCATCCTGTTCGCGCCGATCGGGTGATTCTCGCGGGCGTGCGCTCGGTCGATATTGCTGAAGATGACTACATCGCGCAGTCCGGCATCCGGATGCTCGGTCCCGTCGATTTCTCGGCGGAGACGTTGCTTGAGGCCATCGCCGCGACGGGCGCCGATTCGGTGTATCTCCATGTCGACTTAGATGTGCTCGATCCCGCGGACTTTGCAGGACTCGGCTCCCCCGTGCCGTTCGGCATCGAAGCGGGAGTGCTCATCGACGCGATTCGCGCTGTCGTGGCGAAGTATCCGCTGGCGGGCGCGGGCATTACCGAATTTGCTCCCGCGTCAATGGCGGCCGCGGTAGATGACTCCCCCACGATCCTGCGACTGATTGGCGCTTTAGCGAGCGCCGGCAGTCATTCGCGCGGTTCTTCCGCCACCGCGACCGACACCGAGTAGTTCGCCCCGTCGACATCCGTGATCGTCACTTCGCTGTCGAAGTCTTCGCCCAGCGTGGTGTCGGTAAGAACGCAGTCGAGCTTCGCGTTGTTCTTGAGCTGAATGGTGTCGGTGCCGCAGTTCATTGCGGGTGCTTCGCCCGTCGACTGCTCGAGTGCCGAAACCGCCGTCGCGGCGATGTCACTCGCGGACACTTCGACGGGCGGCTCGCTGCTGCAGCCGCTGAGAAGGGCCGCCGTCGCGACAGCACACACGAGAATTGCGGATCGCAACACAGGAGCCTCCGAAAAGTTGGGGTGGGTATGAGCTTATCGCCAGCATCCCTCCCACTGGCAGCCGCGCGGTCGTAGTCTGGGGCCATGACTGACTCCAACTCGAGCACCCCCAAGATCACTGTGGAGCGAGACGGTCACGTCTTGCTTATTGGCCTCAATCGCACGGACAAGCGCAACGCCGCCGACATGGAGATGTTGCAGCAGCTGGCGCTCGCGTATGGCGAACTGGAGCGCGACCCCGAACTGCGGGCCGGCTTCGTTTTTGCCCACGGCGACCACTTCACGGGCGGCCTCGACCTCGCTGACATTGGCCCCCGCATTGGCGCGGACGGGCTCGACATGGTTCCCGAGGGCGGCATCAACCCGTGGCAGGTCTCGGGCGAAAAGCTCTCGAAGCCCGTCGTGATTGCGGTGCAGGGCACGTGCCTCACGCTCGGCATTGAGTTGCTGTTGGCGAGTGACATTGCGGTTGCCGCGGACTCCACGGTGTTCGGTCAGGTGGAGGTTTCTCGCGGCATCCTCCCCTTCGGCGGTGCGACGATTCGGTTCCCCCGCCAGGTCGGCTGGTCGAATGCCATGCGCTGGATTCTCACCGGTGACAGCTTTGATGCCGCGGAGGCGTACCGAATCGGGATGGTGCAAGAAGTTGTGCCCCACGGCGAGCAGTATGCGCGTGGTCTTGAGCTGGCTCACCGCGTTGCCGCCCAGGCTCCGCTCGCTGTGCAAGCGGCGCTAGCGAATGCGAACCTTGCGATTCGCGAGGGCGATGCAGCGGCCGAGGCTGGCCTTCAGCCCGCCCTCGTAGCGGTCGCTCAGAGTAAAGATGCCAGAATTGGCATGGAAGCGTTTATGACGCGCACCACCGCCGAGTTCATCGGCAGGTAGCAGAAGCAGCATCCGCACCACCAACGCGAAGGAGTTCACTCATGACCGAGAACAACTGGGACGTCATTGTTATCGGAGCCGGAGCGGTCGGTGAGAACGTGGCGGATCGCGCCGTTCAAGGCGGGCTAAGTGTGGTGCTCGTGGAGAGCGAACTCGTGGGTGGCGAGTGCTCGTACTGGGCCTGCATGCCGTCGAAGGCCCTCATCCGCAGCGGCTTGGCGTTGCGGGCGGTCGAAAAACTTCCCGGCGCTGCTGAGGCCGTGACCGGTGGCATCAACGTCGAGGCTTTGCTCGCTCGACGCAACAGCTTCACCAGCAATTGGGATGACGCCGGCCAAGTGAAGTGGGTCAAGAAAGCGGGTATCGGCCTCGAACGCGGGCACGCGCGCGTCGCGGGCCCGAAGACCGTCACGGTCACGGCCGACGACGGCACCGTCACCACGCTCACCGCGAACCACGCCGTGGTCGTGAGCACGGGATCTGACCCGCAACTGCCGGACATTCCCGGTCTGATCGAAGCTCAGCCCTGGACTCCGCGTGAAGCCACCGCGGTGAAGGTTGTTCCCGAATCCCTCGCCATCATCGGCGGCGGCGTTGTCGGCGTTGAAATGGCCACCGCCTACCGCGACCTCGGCGCTGAAGTCACCATGTTTGCCCGCAGCGGTCTGCTCAACGGCCAAGAAGACTTCGCCGGCGAGATGGTCGAGAAGGCACTGAAAGAGCGCGACGTCACGATCGTGCGCACCTCCCCCACGCGCGTGGAGCGCACCGCTGACGGCGTCGTGATTGAGACTCCGGACGGCAGCTTCACGGCATCCGAAATTTTGATTGCCACCGGTCGCGCCGCTCGCACGAACGACATTGGGCTGGAGACCGTTGGCCTCACGCCGGGTGACTGGATCCGGGTTGACGACACCATGCTCGTACCTGACACCGATTGGTTCTACGCCGTCGGTGACGTCAACCATCGCGCGCTGCTTACCCATCAGGGCAAGTACCAAGCGCGGGCCGCCGGTGACGTGATTGCTGCCCGCGCCAAGGGCGAGACCGTGGATGACGCCCCGTGGGGTGCGCATGTTGCGACCGCCGACCACGGTGCTGTTCCGCAAGTCACGTTTAGCGATCCCGAAGTCGCTTCGGTCGGAGTCATGTCTCACGATGCCGAGAAGCAGGGCATCGACGCCCAGATCGTTGACTACAACATCGGCTGGGTTGCCGGCGCGAGTCTGCAGGCCGACGGCTACGAAGGGCATGCTCGCCTCGTGATCGACCGCGAGCGTCAGGTCATTATCGGCGCGACCTTTGTGGGCCAGGATGTTGCGGAGCTGCTGCACTCGGCCACCATCGCCATCGTGGGCGAGGTTCCCATCGCGCGCCTGTGGCACGCGGTTCCCTCGTACCCCACGATCAGTGAGGTGTGGCTGCGCCTACTCGAAACCATCGGGCGCCCGTGAGCCGAGCACTAGCGCTGGGCACGCGGCTCGGGCACGGCCTGGCGCGCGCCGAACACAATCCGCGGGCTCAGCGAGTGCTGCTGCACCCCGTCGTCACGCGACCCGGCTACTGGTTTGCTACGGCATCCGGAGCGCTGTGGGGCGCGGCGCTGAGCAAGCGCGGGCTGAAGTCGCAGGGTGGCGTGCTGGTGGCGACGCCACTGCCGAAGTGGGCTTTTGGGCGCGGTGGTACGACGATTGGCGCCGTGTTTTTGACCGGCGGCATCGCGAGCGATGCTGTGTTGGAGCATGAGTCTGTTCACCGCGAGCAGTGGCGAAAGTACGGGTTGTGGTTTATCCCGTTGTATCTGCTGGCGGGGCAGAATCCGCTGACGAATCGCTTTGAGGTGGAGGCAGGGCTTGAGCTGGGCGGCTATGTGCGCGCGAAATCGACGCGTGCACCGAAAGCCAGCACGGAGGACTAGCAGGCGGATGCTGGGCGCGAGCTAGTCGGAGGGGCGCGAGCTAGTTGGAGCTGAGCAGGCGCGCGGGGCCCTGATGAGCAACCCACGCGTAGACGGTGCTTTCACCGAACGCACTGACGGGCAGCATTTCGCTGAGCCACGCGTCGACCGAACGGGCAACACTTTGGCCGCGTTCGCGCAGCAACCAGCACACGCTGAAACGACCGGGAGCCGATAGCGGCTGGATGTCGTCGGCGGAGTCGACTTCGATGAAGACTTGGCCACGCGAACGGGCCGGTAATGTCGCGAGGATCATCGAGATTGCATCGATCGAGGTCTCGTCTCCCGCGAGCAGCACGCGGTCAGCCGACTGGGGATTCCAGGCGATCTGCGGGGTGAAGAGTTCGGGAAACATTGATCCCAGTATAGGCATGCCTTACCTAAATTACGAAGCCCTCTCGGCGGACTCCAAGCCGCGACTTTCAATGGTCTATCTGGATGTCCCGGGTCGGTGAAAGCCGCATGCTTCGGCTTCAGTTTCCCTCGCGCCACAACACGTCATTGTGAGAATTCATCTTGTTCAAAAGAGGTTCGGAACTTACGCTGGTTCCATGAAGCGAGCAACAATCGGCGCGTTTTGGAGCTTGGGGATCAACCTTGCGCTCTATCTCGGCGTCCTCGGATTCACTTCGGTTGCGCGCGCGCAAAGACTCGACTGGAGCAATACCGCGACTGAATGGATATCGACAGTCTGGTTTTGGTCGATCTGGCTCATGGCCGCTAGCGCACTTCTGATCGTGGTTTTGATCGCTGCGCAGATTGTCTGGGCATACCTGCCACGATCGTGGTCGCGCAGCTGACGCGCACTCTTCGCAAATCCGCGCACGCGATGCTGTGCCGAATCAACGAGCACCGGTCCTCCGCTCAGTTGCGATTTCTTTGGCAGCACTGGGACTCCTCTGGATTGGCTCGCTCTCTGCATACGCGAGCTTGGCGGAGCGAAACAGCCACTCGTCCTGCGCTGATCATGTTCCCGCGAGATTGAGCGATTCGGAATATGTCGTGCAAACCAAATCACGGGTGACACTTCTACCGCTCGCGCTTGAGTGCTCGTTTTACGCCGAGTCAGCATCCGAAAATCCAGACTAAGTCGTTGTAGAAAAGGATCTCGGTACCGCATGGTGGCTCGGTGTGCCAGCCAGCTTCTTGGCCGCAGCGGTGGTGTGGACAACTAGTCGCCGCAAGAGCACAGACGCAAGCGATGGGCCCGCGAAGTAAGCCCGAAAAAGCGAGCGCGAGCGGCTAAGCCTCCGATGCCGCCGGCGTTTGCGGGGGTGAGACGTTCCACGTGTGCGCGGTGGTCGTGGGCCCGAAGTGGGCGAGTGCGGTAACAATGTACGAGTTGATGATGTCGTCTTCATGTTGTTTGGCAAACCGCCATAGCCGCTCATAAAGATCCCGCACAGTTGTTCGTAAGTGCGCCGGGATACGCGCACTCGGGGCTGTTCCGAGTGATCTGCCGGGGGTAGAGGCGAGAAGGTTCGTCATCTCGTCGGGGTCGGCGACGCGGTCATAGAGCTCATCATCATCGAACATGTTGTAGACAAGTTTCCAGCTGTCTGTCATCACGATGCGCTGGATACCGTACGCTTCATTTCCATTCGATTGGAAGACAAGTTCATTGCGCGGCAGGTTCAACGCCTGTCCTCGTAGTGCGGCAGACAATGAGAAACCCGAGGGTCGGGTGCGGCTGGTGACGCCGCATTCCTCTAGCAGGGTGGGCCCAAGATCGACGAGGCTGACGGGGACATCACACGTGGTGCCGGCAGCGCGCGTCGAAATATTCGCCCCTCCGATTACTAAGGGCACGTTGTACGCCGCGTCGAAGGAGGGTAGTCCTTTTGCCCACAGTCCGTGCTCGCTGGTGTAGTCGCCGTGGTCGGACACATACAGCACGAGAGTGTTTTCTAGCTCACCCGATGATTCAAGGGCGTCAAGAAGTCGCCCAAACAAGTAGTCCTCGTACGAACAAAACGCAAGATAGTGCCGCAGGGACTCTCGGTGTTCTTCGAGCGAGAGCTGGTCGAACGGGTCGCGTGTTCGACGATAAAGCGCGGGCTTATCGTCCAACGGATCGATGAAACTCGCTGGCAGGGTTATTTCTTCAGGGTCGTACATGTCGAGGAATCGTTGCGGTGGTGTGTACGGGTCGTGGGGACCCAATGTTCCGACGTACAGCATCCACGGCCGCTCACCGTCGGCTCTCTCCGCAATGAACGACACGGCCTGATCTGTCACGGCGTCGTCTCGGAAGGGGGCTTCATCAACGCCGTACTGCACGTATCGGGGCCACCCCGGTCTAATGATCTCCCCCGGCATTCGCTCGCTCGCGTCTGAAGGCGCGAGCGAGTTCTTCAGCTCTGCCCACTCCGCATTTCTTGCGGTGGTGTGTTCGCTTTCTTTGCTCGATGCCGCAGCCGGCATCGGCGGGTGCAATAGCAATTCATCCCAGCCGAAGACTTCGGGCGATTGCGAATTACTTACGTGCCATTTTCCAGAGAAACCGAGCTGATAACCCGCTTCAGCGAAATCCTGAGACCAGAAAGCGACGTGTTCCCGCGGTCCTCTTGAGAGGGCGTTCGAAACGTTCACGTTGTTCCACACGCCGTGTTCGGACGGATATCGGCCTGTGAAGAAACTCGCTCGCGACGGGCAACAGTGCGGCGAAGGCGCATACGCGCGGGTAAAAGTGACGCCGGTGTTTCGAAACTTGTCGATTCGCGGAGTGATCGCTCTCACACGGTGCGCCGGATCGATGGTTGAACCACGCTGCTGATCCGTCATAAAAACAAGAACGTTGGTCACTGTTGCCCTCTCATGTGGACTCGAACGTCTACGTGACGCGCTGGAACTCGATGATCACCGCTTGCTGAGGATCGAGCGACGGCAGGGGTAGACCTAACACCGTCAGGGCGCTCCCATCGAGAATGAGGGGGTCTGATTCGCCGGCGAGCATCCACGCGGGGTGGGCGAACGACTGGGTCATTGGCGCTCCCACGTCGAATCGCACACGAACCTGATATCGGCTATCGGGGTCAAGCCCGGGAATGGGAACGCGCCCATACTGCCCGAGAGAAGACGTTCGCACTTGCGCGAGCTCAAACAGTGCATGAGAGCCGTCGTGCGCGACGACGCCATGGAGTACCGCGGCATCGTCGGCGAGGTCCGCATTTACCGCAACACCGCTGTGGATTAACGAACGCATTTCTTTGTAGAGATCGGCCCAAGTATGGAAGATATCGATTTCGGGCTGCGCGAACTTCGTCAGGTTGCTTTCGATTCCAGAATGCGCAAACAACGCGGTGGTCATTCGGAACGATTGCTCGGTGGTTCGCTTGGTTGTGTGGGCGCGGGGCTCACCGATATGCGCCCCCATAAGCTCGGGCGGGATCAAGAGTGTCGTCCATTGCTGAATCGCCTGGCGCTCAACAGGATCATTGCAGTCCGAACCCCAAACGCGATCTGTCCGTTCGAGAATGCCGAGATCGATGCGGCCGCCACCGCCGGCGCACGACTCAATCTCTAGCCGAGGGTGATGCCGCCGCAGTTCATCCATCAGAGCGTAAGCCGCGAGGGTCTGGTCTCGGGTCCCCGCACGGTCGCCGTCAGACGTTTGACGGGAAGCTTCGACGAGATCGCGGTTGTGGTCCCACTTGATGTAGTCAATCGCGTGCTCGGTGATAAGCGCGTCCATGAATCCGAGGATGTACTCCCACGCATCGTGGTTGGCCAGGTTGAGCACGTGTTGTGAACGCGCAGGTAAGCCGACTCCTGACGCCGGTGCGAGCACCCAGTCGGGATGCGCACGTGCGGTGTCGGAGTCGAGGTTGACCATTTCAGGTTCGAACCAGAGCCCGAACTGCATGTTGTGCTTGCGCACGTGCGCGACGAGCTGGCCAAAGCCTTGGGGCCACGTGATCGGATCGATCCACCAATCGCCCAATCCCGCAGTGTCATCGTGACGCGCGTGAAACCAGCCATCGTCGAGCACGAATCGCTCCACACCAACCTCGGCAGCGCGGTCGATCAGCTGCGTCAGGGTCTCGTAGTCGTGGTCGAAGTACACGGCTTCCCACGAGTTGAGCGTGAGCGGTCGTGGCGAGCTTGGGTGGTGCGGACGTGCACGCAGGTGCGCATGAAACCGCGACCGGATGCCATCGAGACCGTTACCCGACCATACGAACATGATGGTCGACGTCGCGTAGGTCTCGCCCGGGTGCAACCGCACTTCTCCTGTGCGTAAGAGTTCGGCTCCGCCTAGAGAGGTGGTCAAGGCTCCGGCACCTTCCGGGAGTCGTTCGACGTGCCATGTTGAGTCGCCACTCCAGGCAATGTGCATCGACCATACTTCGCCGGTGCGGTGGTTAAAGCCGGGTGTCCCCGCACTCATGACGTACGGGCTGTCGGATCCGGTCTTTCCTCGACGCGTCTCGCGAGCATGGATGCCATCCGCTAATTGTTGGCGTTGTGGAGATCGTTCTCGGATCCATTTGCCGCTGAAATCAAGGATCTCCGTCGCCCGAGAGGGCAAGGGGAGGCTCAAAGACAATCGCTCAACGCTCAGAACGCTGCCAACTATGGAGGTGACTTCGGCTTGCGCGGAGATTACGCCCTGCATGCTCAGGGCGTACGTGGCGACAACCCGCACCCCGTTCTCTTCGTCGGAAAGCGTGAACGCAACGGAGTCACCCTCGGGGCTCGCGCTGATCTGCGTCGTACTGAAGCGGCAGGTCAGCTGGTAACCGTCGCGCGATACCGCGATACCTGGACGCCCCAACCAGCCGGTCTGCTCGCTGGGGAGAATTCCGAACACGCGTGGCACGTCGGGCGCGGCGTTGAGCTGAGCGGGAACGGCAGTGAGTGCAAGCATGCGTCGAGCGTCGTCATCGAGATGGCCAAGATCCGCTCCCCAGTGAATCACCGCGGGAACGGCGCCGGTCGCATCGAATATGAGGCTGGCACCTCCCCCACGCAGCACGACGATTCCCGATTCGTTCAACGCACTCACGCGACGGCAATTCGGGCGTAGCGGCTTACCTCGCGCGTGAGCTCTGCGTTCATGAACTTGCCCAGCAGTTCAGCGCGAAGTTCTCTGTGCTCTGCTTCGTCGAAGAGGTTGTGGGTCTCGCCAGGATCAGTGTGTAGATCGAACATTTCTCCATAGTTTTCATCCCGGTAGATCGTGAGCTTGTATCGATCGTCGATATAGGTGCGGATGTGCACGCGCGTGGGTTGGTGGCGGTTTTCAACCAAGACGTGGTCACGCGCGTGTTCTTGCTCGGCTTTCCACACGGGCAGTTGGTTGACTCCCTGCATCGAAAGGGGAATCGGCAGGTTCGCGGCCGCCAACATGGTGGGGGTGAGATCGACGAGACTTTGCAGTGCTGTTGAGTGCGAGCCTGCGGGGATGCGCCCAGGGAATCGGGCCATCATCGGAACTCTCAGCAGATCCTCGTAGTGGAATGCTCCCTTTGCGATTAACCCATGCTGCCCCAAAAAGTGACCATGATCCGTCGTGAAGATGACGAGGGTGTCCTCCGTGAGGCCAAGCGCGTCAAGTCGGTCGAGCAGGGTGCCGACTGCGTCATCGATGAACGACATCATGCCGTAGTAGATCGCGATGTTGCGGCGTAGCTCGTCGTCGTCGATGAGATGGCTGCCAAACCCATGATTCTCGTACGGCGTCTCTTGCCACGGCGAGTAGTCGGGTGCCTCTTCTTGAGTGAGCCGGTGCCACACAGGCATGCGATCAAGTTCGCCGGGAGCGAGCGAGCCGGGTGTTACGTCGGCTGGATCGTACATGGAGGCCCAGGGCTCGGGCACAACATACGGCGGGTGAGGGTCTTGGAAGCTCGCCCAGAGGAAGAACGGCGAGTCGCTCTCTGCCGCCATATCGAGAGCGTGAGCGCTGCGTTCCCGTACAAAGTTTGTGTAGTGATATTCCTCAGGTAGATCCCATGAATGTCTGCGGGGATTGGATCCGTCTTCGTTCTGAAAGTAGTCGCGCCAGTTCGTGAGTCCCTTGTCTTGCATCCAGAGGGCGTAATGCTGCCCAGCCCATCGTTCATCAGCATGATTTCGCGCCAATTCAATGTGGTCGAACCCGTAATAGGGTCCGGTGAAGGAGCGCCAAAAATCGAGATCTCTCAGCGTGGGCATGGCCTCGAGCGATGTCTGATCAGGATGGGATGCCAGCGGCTGGAAATGGGCCTTACCGATAAGTGTTGTGGAGTAGCCGGCGGCACCAAGAATCTCGCCGACAGTCTGTTTGTCCTCGTCCAGTTTGGTACCGATGGTCCAGCAACCGTGAAGTGACGGATACTGACCCGTGATCATCGACGATCGTGACGGCGAGCAGAGCGGGTTCGGGCAGTATGCACGATCAAGAACAACGCCTGCTTCCCCCAAACGGTCGAGGTTCGGGGTCTTGAGTAGTGGAGTCCTGCTCCCGAGGGCGTCGAAGTGTTGCTGATCGGTCGTAATGAGCAAGATGTTGGGATTTTTGGGCATCAGAAGTCCGTTCAAGTATCGTCAGAGAGCGTGGCGCGTCATTGCGCGACGGTAGGTGGGCACCCGCAAGACGCACGTCGCACGAGGGTGGTGCTGAACATGCGAGATTCAGCCGGTTTTGAAAGACGCAGTCGAACAATGGCTTCGACGGCGGCGCCTGCCATCTCATCGATGGGCTGTTGCATTGCGGTCAATGCGGGCCAGGTGTATTCAGATTCGGGGGAGGCATCGAACGAGACGATCGCGAGTTCATCGGGCATCCGCACTCCCGCTTCGTGGGCGGCCCGGATAACTCCGGTTGCTTGCACGTCGGATGCGACGAAAACAGCTGAGGGTGCTGCGGCGCTTTCGACAAGCGCCCGCCCGGCTTCGAACCCCCCGGCACGCGAGAAATCTGCGCGAAAGATGGGGCCTCTGCGAAGCCCCGCCTCAGCAAGCGCATCCATCCACCCAACTTCTCTAGAGTGCGCGATCCCTGCCATCTCTGGGCCAACAACGAGGCCGATCTGAGTGTGGCCATGCTCAATCAGGTGTTGCACCCCTTCGCGGGCTCCCGCGCGGTGATCGACGGTGAACGCGAGACCGCCGGGTGTTCCAATGTTGCACCCGAACTCTACAAAAGGTGTCTTCGTTGCACCGAGCGTGGTTGCGCTTTGGTCCGCGACGGTACTCAACATGATGATGCCGTCAACTTGTCGCGACG
This sequence comes from Salinibacterium sp. SWN1162, assembly GCF_015864675.1. Classification (NCBI taxonomy): domain Bacteria; kingdom Bacillati; phylum Actinomycetota; class Actinomycetes; order Micrococcales; family Microbacteriaceae; genus Salinibacterium; species Salinibacterium sp. SWN1162. The sequence goes on along the minus strand of NZ_JADYWT010000004.1, from coordinate 41,778 downwards.
TGAAGCTGTGCATCAGTTGTGCTTCGCGCTCGCGGCTCGAATGTGAGTGCGCGACAAGTAGGTCGAAGCCGTGGGCGACCGCGGCCGTCTCCACGGCGACCGCAAGTTCAGCGAAGTAGAGGTTGGTGGCATCGGGGATAACCATGCCGAGGAGTTGGGTCGCACCAGTTTTGAGGCTTCGCGCGGCGGCGTTAGGCCGATACCCGAGTGCCGCCGCTGCTTCGAGCACGCGTTTACGCGTCGCGGGCGCCACTGACTGCGGCCCGGCGTTCGTAACGTAACTCACGACAGCTGTGCTGACGCCAGCTAGTTTCGCCACGTCCGCGCGGGTAGCGCGGCCAGGGGCAGCTGATGTGCTCGCCGTGGTCATGAGTTTCCTATCTCAATCGGCAGTTGTCGTGACTGCGTTGGCATTTCTACCAAAGTATGGACTAGCTATTTACTCCAGTCAAATGTCGAAACACCCTGAAAGTCCAGCTACAAAGAGACTCTTGCCAATAAAAAGTTACTCGTGTAACGTCTTGGCACAGCAGACTTGCACCTCGATTGCAAAGGAAAGACAATGAAGTCAATAAAGGCAATTTCGGCTGTTGCGCTCGTCGCAACCCTTACTCTCGCCGGATGCTCCTCCGGAGCTAATGGAGGCGACGCTGGCGGCGACGTCACGATCGAATTCCAGACGGGATTCGCCGTCGATGACGGCGAGATGACGCTGATGAAGGAGCTTGTTTCTGAGTTTGAGGCCAGCAACCAGGGCGTCACGATCGATCTAATCGCGGCTGGTACCGACTACGAGTCGGATATGAAGGTTCGCCTGGCTGCGGGCACAGCGCCAGACATCTGGAACACGCACGGCTGGTCGCTGCTGCGATACAGCGAATTTCTTCTGCCCTTAGAAGATCAGCCTTGGGCGGACGACGTTATTGACTCGCTTGACGAGACGATGCGCAACGATGCGGGCGAAATTTTCGCTTTGCCCACGAACATCGATATCTCAGGCTTGATTTACAACGCAGATGTTCTTGAAGCGGCCGGAGTCGACCCGTACGGGATCGAAACCTGGGATGACTTCGACGACGCAGCTGACGCGGTCAACTCCGATACGGTTTCGCCGATCTACCAGGGAGGCAAGCCGCTCGCGGGAGCGCTGGCTGATCGAGTCGTTAGCGGCACGTTCGACGACGATGATCTCGCCGAGATGCTCGATGGGTCTTTCGTGACCCCGGCTTACGAAGAGATGCTTGATTTGGTACAAGACTGGGGCAACTCTGGGTATTTCAACCCTGATTACTCCTCAGCCAGCCGCGACGACATGGCGAAGGCGCTGGCTCAGGGCCAGGCTGCGTTCATGTACGGCCCCTCGTTACTGTTCGATAACGCATGGAGCTTCAACCCCGATGCCAACCTCGGCTTCATGCCAATCCCCAGCACTACGGGAGCACCGCGCTACCTTGTGGGTGGCGAGCGCACGGCGTTCGGCATCTCGAAGAAGACCGAGAACCCAGACGTGGCGAAGGCATTCATTGCTTTCCTCGCGGAGAACGACACGGCGCTCGCCGCAGCATCCACTTCACCTCCCGGCCTGACGACGGCGACTATGGAGCTGGGAAAATTGCAGTCGAGCTTCGAAAAATGGATGACTGAAGAAGAAGTGCCTGTGCTTCCCTACTTCGACCGCGTGTACCTTCCCAACGGTTCGTGGGAATCCATGCAGGTCACAACAGACGTCGTGATTACCGGACAGGGCACACCCGCGCAGGCGACTGAGCAGATGAAGGCCACGTTCGACAGTCTCCAGGGCCAGTCCGAGTAGGACGCCAAAAATCCCCGGGTGGGTTGCGCAGATACTTCCCACCCGGGGCACCACCCCCTCGTCGACAAAGGAGCCGACTCTCATGACCACTGCACCGCTCAAGCCGTCCCGCGGCCTGCGCCGTAGCGCCACCCGTGGCGCTGGCTACGTCAACCTGCTGTATATGCCTGCGCTCGTGATATTCGCAGTTTTTATGATCTACCCGCTCATCAGTGGCATCGGCTTAGCATTCACGAACTGGAACGGGTACAGCGAAGCCCGCAGCTTCGTCGGACTTGACAATTTTGCGCGGCTATTCGCCGATCCCGTCTTTGGCACAGCGGTGCGCAACACCTTCATATTCGGCATCGGGTGCACGATTATTCAACAAGTCTTCGGGCTGGGGCTGGCCATCGCATTGGATAAGCCGTTGCGTGGACGTTCGACCGTGCGAGCAATCGTGTATCTGCCCGTGCTCGTCTCTCCGATCATCATGGGCACGATGTACTACCTCCTCCTGCAATACAACGACGGCGCATTCAACGACGTCGTGGTTGCGTTCGGTGGTGAGCGTATGGCGTGGTTGGCTGACTCTTCGATGGCGATCGCGATCATTGTCGCCGTCAATAGCCTCCAGTTCATGGGGATCTCAATGATCATTTATCTAGCCGGATTGCAATCAATCCCTGAAATGTATTACGACGCCGCGAGCCTCGATGGAGCGACGACCTGGCAACAGTTCCGATACGTCACTGTTCCCCTACTGCAACCGGCCTTTGCGACCAGCATTGTGCTCAACCTCATCGGTGGTTTGAAACTGTTCGACGTCATCAAAATCTTAACGAACGGCGGCCCGGGATATTCGACCCAGTCGGTATCGACGCTGATCAGTACGACCTACTTCGACAGCCAAAGCGCTGGCTATGCGTCGGCGATGGGAGTTGCGCTCTTTGCGATCATCATCGTGATCACCATCATCATGAACAAGCTCCTCGGCAGCCGGAAGGTGGAGGCATAGATCATGTCCAGACTCTCAAAAGCACTTATCGGAATCGGGCTTGCTGTTGTCTGTTTTGTGCAGCTACTGCCGTTTTACGTGGCGTTGACGACCTCGCTGAAGCCGAAGACTGACTTGTCGTCCCAGCTTGCGTTGCCGAGCGAAATCTTCTTCGGAAACTTCGCTAGCGCGTTAGACGATGGCAATATTTTGCGGGCGATCGTGAACAGCATCATTGTCACGGCTGTCTCGACATTCTTCGTTTGCGTGCTGGGTGCGCTCGCTGCGTACCCGTTGGCACGCAGAGGCACGTGGGTAAACAAGGTGATCATGCTCGTGATTCTGAGCATGATTATGGTGCCACCACTTAGCATTTTGGTGCCGCTGTACACAATGCTGAGCAAGATGGGTGGAGTCAACACCTATTGGGGCATCATCTTGGTGATGATCGCGACGCACCTCTCGCTGAGCGTCTTTCTCTATGCTGCTTTCCTTCGCACTATTCCTAGTTCGCTGGAAGAAGCAGCCAAACTTGATGGCGCCAACCTCCTACAGACTCTCTTCTACATCGTGTTCCCGCTGCTGAAGCCAGTGACAGCGACGGTCATCATTCTCACGGGAATCGCAACGTGGAACGAATACGCTTTGTCATCATTCATATTGACAAAGCCCGACGTGCAGACGATTGCACCCGCGATTGCCTCGTTCTTTTCGTTGCAATCCAGCAATCTGGGAGCCGCTGCGGCCGCTGCGCTACTCGCGCTTGCTCCGGTCTTAATTGCGTACCTGTTCCTGCAGCAATACTTCATGAAGGGCATGGTTGCCGGCGCAGAAAAGTAGACCGCTCACGCAGAACTTGGTCTAGAAATCGGGTGTGTCGGTGTCCGGGCGCGTGTGTGGGCGTGCCCTTACGTCGTCGATCACACGGCGCGCTAGAAAAGAGCGGTTGTCGATGAGGTCACGGTAGCCCAGGTTTGCCCTGAGATACCGAAATTGTGAACCCTGCTACGCCCCAAACGACGCGGGATGCCGTGAGCCCCACTGGAAGCGCCGCTCCAGCTGCGCACCGATCGCGAGCAACACGTCTTCGCGACCGGGGCGGCCAATGAGCTGCACGCCCATCGGCAGTCCTTCCGCGGTTTCGTGCACGGGGAGGCTGATCGCGGGCAGGCCGGAGACGTTGACGAAGCTCGTCCAGGGTGTGTACTGCACTTGCTTCGCAAAGTTCTCGAAGGCATCCTCGGCATAAAACCAGCCGAGGGGGCGCGGCGTCATCGCCATCGCAGGGGTCAGCACGGCATCGTAGGTCGAGAACTGGCGGATGACGCTGCGCTCGAACCGAGACAGCGTCGCGATGGCGACGCCCACGTCGCGCGCGCTCATCCGGCGTCCGCTTTCGATGAGCCATTTCGTGAGGGGTTCCACGAGCTCGAGTTGTTCGCCATCGAGCGGGATTCCGGCGGCTCCCGCTTGCCACAGCACCGTGAAGGCTTCGGCGTATTCGGGAGAGGGGTCGAGGGCGAAGTCTTCGCTGCCGTGGCCGAGCTGGTCGAGCGCGGTGCGGGCGAGGGTGAGAGCATCCTGAGCTTCGGGTGAGACGCTGATCTCGTAGGTGTCGTCCCATGGCGAGGTTGTCATGACGCCGATGTTGAAGGTGCCTTCACCGCGGATCGCGGCGTTGAGGAAGGCGCCACCGTCCCACGTGGGCGGTCCAACAGAGAAGGGCGAAGCGCCAGCGATTCCATCGAGGAGCAACGCAGCATCCGCCACCGTGCGCGCCAGCGGTCCGGTCACCGGAAGCTGGCCGAGACTACCGAAACCACTGCCCGCGGGCACGCGACCACGCGACGGCTTGAGTCCGACGAGTCCGGTCGCGGCGGCGGGGATGCGAATCGAGCCACCGCCGTCGGAGCCCGGCGCGAAAGGCAAGAGCCCCGCCGAGACGGCGACGGCCGCTCCCCCGCTGCTGCCGCCGGAGCCGAGAGAGGTGTCCCAGGGGTTCACGGCCGGGGCGTCCGAGAGCGGCTCGGTGTAGGCAGGCAGACCGAATTCGGGGGTTGCTGTTTTGCCGAGGCTGATCGCGCCGGCCGCGTCGAGAACGTCGGCGATCTCATCCGACTCCTCGGGCACGTAGTCGGCGAAGGCGCGCGATCCGAAGGCGGTGCGCACTCCGGCGCGGGCCCACAAGTCTTTTTCGCCCGAGGGTAAGCCCCAGAGGGTGGCGGCGCGGGAGCCAGAGGCCTCGAGCTCGGCAGCACGCTGGCGCGCAGCATCCGGAGTCACGACCGTGAAGGCGCCCAACTCGGGGTTGAGGCGTTCGATGCGATCGAGGTAGCACTCCACGAGTTCGCTGGGCTTCAGCTCGCCCGCTCGCACGAGATGGAGCTGCTCTAGGGCGGTGAGGCGATGAAGTTCTGACACGGATTCAGCCTAAGGGGGTTGACAACAACCCGCGATGCTGGTTGGTTAGCTACATCACCAACTAACCAACTAGCCGCCGCACTGTTGCTGCTTCACCGCAGCACCGCAACACCGCGGCACCGCTAGACCACAGCCCGCACCCAGAAAGGAGGCTCACATGGATGACTCCCGCCCCATTTTCGCGCAGGTCGCCGAGAACATTGAGAACGACATCATCTCCGGCGCACTGCCCGAAGAAGGCCAGGCTCCCTCGATCAACGAGTTCGCAGCCTTCTATCGCATCAACCCCGCGACCGCCCTCAAAGGCGTGAACGTGCTCGTCGATGCCGGAATTCTCTACAAGAAACGAGGAATCGGAATGTTTGTCGCCACCGGCGCTCAAGAACAACTCAAACGTGCTCGCCGCGACAGCTTCAGCAGCGAGTACGTTCGCCCCCTCCTGGCCGAAGCAGAAAAGCTCGGCATCGACTCCGCCCAACTCACCCAGATGATCGCCAAGGAGGCGAACAACTCATGACCTCCACCATTGAGGTAACTAACCTCAGCAAGCACTTCGGCAAGGTGAACGCCGTCAACGACGTGAGCTTCACCGTTGCCGAGAACAAGATTTACGGCCTGCTCGGTCGTAACGGCGCCGGCAAGACCACGCTCATGCAGTTGCTCACGGGCCAAGAATTCGCCTCCAGCGGCACGATCTCCCTGTTCGGACAAGCCCCGGTCGAGAACGCCAAGGTTCTGCAGAACACCTGCTTCATCAAAGAGAGTCAGCGTTACCCCGAAGACTTCCGCCCCAAGGATGTCTTCAAGACCGCCCCCTGGTTCTTCGCCAACTGGGACCAAGACTTCGCCGATCGTCTGATCGCCGACTTCCGCCTCCCCCTCGACCGCCGCATCAAAAAGCTCTCGCGCGGCCAGCTCTCCTCCATCGGCGTCATCGTGGGCCTCGCCTCACGCGCACCGCTCACCTTCTTCGACGAGCCGTACCTGGGGTTGGATGCCGTGGCTCGCCAAATCTTCTATGACCGCCTTCTCGAGGACTACGCCAACCACCCGCGCACTGTGATCCTCTCCACTCACCTCATCGACGAGGTCAGCAACCTGCTCGAACACGTTCTCGTGATCGACGAAGGCAAGCTCATCATCAACGAGGATGCCGAAACTCTCCGCAACCGCGCCACGAACGTTGTCGGCATGAAGACCGCCGTCGAGGCGTTCATCGGCAACCGCGAAGTGTTGCACCGCGACGGCATCGGCGGGCTCAGCTCGGTAACCGTTGCCGGGCTCAGCGAGAGCGAGCGCCGCGACGCACACGCTGCCGGGCTGGAACTGTCACCGGTGTCGTTGCAGCAGCTCATCATCCAACTCACCCGCACCGAGACCAACGAATTCGAGGCCAGCGCATGACCACCACAACGGCTCTCGCCCAACCGGCAAGCCCCCTGAAGCGCATTACCAACGTAGCCAAACTGCATTTCGCCAACCCCTGGACGACCCTTGGGCTGCCGTGGATCATTCTCGGCGTGATCTTTGTGGGGTCGCTCACGATCTGGTGGCTCATTTATTCGGCACTCTCACCGGAGCAAAGAGTAGGCGCACTGCAGGGAACAGAATTCGGTGGATCCACTTTCTTCATCTTCATCTACATGATGGTGGTGGCGATTCAAGCGATCAGCATCACGTTCCCGTTTGCACTCGGCTATGGCGTCACTCGTCGCGACTACTACCTCGGCAGCGCACTCGCTTTTGTGATTCTCGCCGTGATTTACACGACAGGCCTCGCCATTCTCGGTGTGATCGAAAACGCCACCAAAGGCTGGGGCATGGGTGGCACGATGTTCGCCCCCGTCTACTTCGGCGACAACCTGCCCGAGCGCATCTTCGTCACGTTCGTGCTGTTCCTGTTCTTCCTCTTCTTCGGTTCGGCGATTGCTGCTGTCTGGGTGAGGTGGAAGGCAACCGGCGTCACCGTGTTCTTCATCGTCGTCGGGGCGCTACTCGTCGGCCTGGCTGCGTTGGTGACCTTCACCGAATCATGGTTTGCGGTCGGCGACACGTTCGTAGACCTCGGCGTGCTCGGAGTCGCGGCCTGGAGCCTCGTGCTCACCGCGATCAGCGGTGTGGCTGGGTTCACGTTGCTACGGCGCGCAACTCCGCGCAACGCGGCCTAGCTCGTAACGCGGCCTAACCCGTACGCGGCAGCCAACGCGCTGTCCCTCACCACCCATCAGAACGGCGGATGCCCGGCTCTCCCCTCGCGGGAGGCCGGGCATCCGTTCATTCGTAGGGGGGCGTTCGCGAGCTATTTGCCCGCACGATGTTCACGCGATGCTCCTTCGCGAACCGTTTGGCCGTGCAATGTTCGCGCGCGGACCCTTCGCGGTCGAACCGCTACGCGTCGATCGACTTCTGCATCAGATACGTGCCGACCCAGCGGTCGAACTTGAAGCCGACGCGCGTGAGGTGGCCGATGGATTCGAAACCCAGTTTCTTATGGAGGTGAATGGAGGCGTCGGCTCCGTCATCCGAAATCACGGCGATGATCTCGCGGATGCCGGACTGGCGCCCGCGTTCAATAAGTTCGTTCAGCAGCGCACCGCCAACACCCTGCCCGGTAGCTGCTGGCGAAAGGTAAATTGAGCCTTCGACCGTCTGCTTATAGGCGGCCTTGGGGCGCCACGGGAACATGGCGGCATAGCCGAGCACGCGCTCATCGTCGTCGACAGCGACGATGAAGGGCAGCCCCGACTCTTCCACGGCGACCCGCTTAGCGGTCATGATCTCGGGAGTGACCTCAACAATGTCGAAGGTCACGACGGTCGTGCTCACGTAGTGGCCATAGATTTCGGCGAGCGCCGCATCGTCCGCTGCGATGGCGTCTCTGAAGTGGTGTGCCATGGCTGCTCCTGAGGTGTCGTGACAAAAATGCGATTAGCGAAGACTGCACGTGGTGACGCTTGCCCGTGTCGTGGGTATCGCGACTCCTATTTTAGAGGTCGAGTTAGCGGTCAACGCGCCAGTCAATAGGGGCAGCGCCTTGCGCTTCAAGCGCCGCATTCACTCGACTAAACGGCTTCGAGCCGAAGAACCCGCGGCGTGCAGAAAGCGGGCTCGGGTGAGCACTCACAATCACCGGTGTATCCCCCAGCAATGGCGCGACGGCTGCCGCATCTTTGCCCCACAGCACAGCAACAAGGGGCTGCGGCCGAGCTGCGAGCGCCCGAATCGCAGCGGCCGTTATCTCTTCCCAGCCGTGACGGCGGTGGGAGCCCGTCACCCCGGCCTGCACCGTCAGCACCCTGTTGAGCAACAGCACGCCTTGGCTCTGCCACGCACTCAGATCAGCGTGCGATGCTGGCGGGATGCCGAGGTCGTCGTGCAATTCCTTGAAAATGTTGCTGAGGCTCCGCGGTAGCGGTCGCACCATCCGTTCGGCCGAGAAAGCGAGCCCCACGGCGTGCCCCGGCGTCGGATACGGGTCTTGGCCGACAACGAGCACGCGCACCTCATCGAACGGTGTTGTGAAGGCTCGCAGTACCGCATCCGGCTGAGGAAGCCACGGTCGCCCGGCTGCGCTCTCTGCATCAAGAAACGCACCAACCGCCGCCAACGGCCCCTCGAACGGGTGCAATTCGCGAGCCCATCCGGGGTCGACACTGCTGAAATCCATGTCACTACGCTAACGCGCGCCCTGTCTACCGATAGCATCCGTTCATGTCATTCCTGCGCGGAAAATCCGGGGCCATCACGATGGGCCTCATCGGCTACCTCTTCTTTGTCGAACTGGTGAGCGGAATCATTCAGGGGTACTACATCCCCCTGATCCCCGATCTCGTCGAACATTTAGGCATCCGCGATGCTGACTTCAACTGGTTTGAGGCCGCCCAGCTGCTGTTGAGCGCCATTGTGGTGCCCATTCTGGCGAAGCTTGGCGATATGCACGGCCACAAGCGCATCCTGCTCATTTCGACCGTTCTGACCGCCGGCGCAACCTGGTGGCTGGCATTCACGGGTGACTTCACGAGCTTCTTGATTGCGTGGGCTCTGCAGGGGTTCTACGTTGTCTGGCTCCCGCTCGAAGTCGCACTGATCTTTGACCGCGGACGCACCACGGGAATGGGCGCATCCCAGACCCGCCGCGCTGCGGGCTTCCTCGTCGTCGCCCTCGAAGCGGGTGCCATAATGGGCGCGCTCGGTGGCGGCCGCATCTTCAAGGCCTTCGGCGAAAACGTGCAGCAGACGCTCATGATCCCCGCCATCGCGGTCACCATCGTCTTCTTCGTCATCCTCTTCGGTGTGCCCGAATCGAAACCGTTGCCCGGCCGCACCCTCGACTTCTGGGGCTTCGTGCTCCTCACCATCGGCCTGTTGCTCATCACGTCGGGCCTCACGTTCTTGCGCATCAACGGCCCCGGCGCGTGGTGGGTCTACCTCGTCATGCTCGCCGGTGTCGCGACCTTCATCCCGTGGGGTCGCTACGAGCTACGCCAGAAAGACCCCGCGATCGATCTTCGGATGCTGCGCGACCCGAGCATGTGGCCCATCCAACTCACTGCAGGGCTTGTCGGTATCAGCTTGCTCGGCGCCCAGGCTCCGCTTGCGACCTTCGCCGGCACCGACCCGATCAACGGGTACGGCCTTGGCATGGAATCGGATGAGATTTCGTACATCATCGGCGCCTACTTGGTTTCGATGATCGTCGGAGCCCTGCTCTTCCCGATCCTGTCGAAGTGGAAGAGCCCTCGCGTGGCGCTCATCGTCGCCACGTTCTTGGTCGCGACCGGCTACCTGATGTTCTTGCCGTTCCACATGACGGTGCTGAGCGTGTTCCTCAACATGAGCATCGCGGGCCTCGGCTCGGGTGCGCTCGTCGGCGCGCTCCCTGCCGCTGCCGCCGCGGCCGCCCCGCGCGGTCAGACCGGTATCGCCACCGCCCTCACCAACACGACGAAGACCATTGGTGGATCGTTCGCCTCCGCCATCTTCGCCATCGTGCTGCTGGCCGGGGCGGCATCCGCCGTGACTGAAACCGCGTCAAGCCTCTTCGGCTATCTGACGGTCTTCACGATCTGTGGCGCTGGCGCCCTCGTTGCGGCTGTGCTGTTGTTCTTGGTGCCGAAACTGGCCTTCGCGGATGTCGTGGACGACATCGAGGAGATCGAGCCGGCCGACGAGACGTCCGAGACCGACGCAGCCCGCTAGCGCGGCTTGAGCTCGCCGCGAATCATCTTGTGCGGCGCAGCCTGAGCCACGGGCTTGATCGTAATGAGGTCAAGGTTCACAAACGGCGGCAGCTCAATCGCGTGCACGATCGTTTCGGCGATGTCGTCAGCGACGAGCGGGTCGGGAACGTTGTCGTACACCGTGTCTGCCTTAGCAGCATCGCCGCCAAAACGAACGAGCGCGAATTCTTCGGTCTTCACCATGCCGGGAGCGACCTCGATTACCCGAATCGGCTCCCCCGCAAGCTCAAGCCGAAGCACAGCCGTGAGCGCATGCTGGGCAAACTTCGCGGCGTTGTAGCCGCTGCCACCTTCATACGGCACGGTCGCCGCAATCGAGGTGACCATGAGGATACTGGCCGTATCGCCCTCCACGATCTCTTCGCGGAGCAACGGCAAGAGCGCGCTCGTTACTCGCTTGGTGCCCACGACGTTGACATCGAACATCCGAATCCAGTCATCCGCATCGCTGTCTTCAACACTGGCAACGCCGAGCGCACCACCCGCGTTGTTGACCAGAGCGTGGATGGGGCCAAGCTCACGCAGGAAGGCGGCGAGCGCCTCTACATCATCCTGTTTCGTCACATCAGCTACGAATGTCTCGATGCCGGTATCGGCCGCGAGCGCAGCAAGTCGGTCTGCGCGACGCGCGACAGCGACCACCTGCCAGCCGTGTTTAGCGAACCGACGCGCGGTCGCCTCGCCAATGCCCGAACTTGCCCCTGTCACTACTACTCGCCGATTCACCATTCTTCCAAAGTAGCGGTATTACACTTCGACGAATGACCGGAGCTTCTCTCACCACCCCGCAGCCCTCCCGCACCGCCAAGGCGCGCCTGCCGCACTGGGATAACGCCCGCTTTCTTGCGGTCACCTTGGTCGTGATCGGGCACGGCATCCAGCGGATGACCTACGACTCCGACAACGCCCTCGCGCTTTACCTTTTTATCTACGCGTTCCACATGCCCGCGTTCGCGATCATTAGCGGCTACTTTTCAAAGCCGGGAGCCCCCACTGCGCTTCAGATGCGCCGGGTCATCACCGACATCATCCTGCCGTACTTCATCATGGAGACCATCTGGACCTTCGTGAAGTTTCTCGTCGAAGGCGAAACCGATCTCAACCCGTCGAAGCCGAGTTGGACTCTCTGGTTCTTGCTCGCCCTCGGTATCTTCCGCCTGATCTTGCCGTATCTCTCGCAAGTGCGGTGGCCGCTGCTCTGGGCCGTCGTCGCCTCCATCGGTGTCGGGTATCTCGACAACGTCGACAGCACGTTCTCGCTTTCGCGCGCCATCGGCATCTTGCCTTTCTTCGTTCTTGGCTGGAAGCTGCGCGAATGGGGCCTCATGGACCGTTGGAATGTGGCCAAGCGACTAGTGCTGATTCGCACTCTTGCCGTAGCGATTCTTCTGGGGTTCATGGCGATATTGCTAGTCAACATCGAGCTCTGGCGCACGATCGACCTCCGTTTCTGGTTCTTCTACGATGCCTCGTACCATGGCCTTGGCGAAGACCAATGGTGGGCCGGCGGAGTGCGACTCGGCCTCATCGTGCTCGCGGTCATTCTCAGCGCCGCCTTCTTCGCGCTTGTTCCGCGTCGTCACACGTGGGTATCGGATGCCGGCCAGGCCACGATGTACGTCTACCTCCTGCACAGCTTCATCCTCTATCCCCTCCGAGAGAGCGGGCTGCTGCTGGATGACCGGGCTTCGGCCATGTGGCTCGTGAGCATGGTGTTGGCGTCCATCGGCATTGCGCTCGCGCTCTCCACCCCGATCGTGAAGAAGATTTTCCGCCCGATCATTGAGCCGAAACCGCACTGGATCTTTATCCCCTTGCCCAAAGAGACGAATCTGTCTACCCCGAAGCGTTGAGTTACGACATATTTCACGGATGATTGACCGCTCTCGGGGGCCTGCTTAGGCTCACAGTGTGGCGGACATCCCGATCCACCAACCGACCTAGGAGGCCGCCGTGAGCGACTGGAACTTTGAAACCAAGCAGATCCACTCGGGCGCGCAGCCTGATCCCACGACCAACTCGCGGGCCACCCCGATCTACAAGACCACCGCGTACGTCTTCAACGACGCAGATCACGCCAAGAATCTCTTTGCGCTCGCCGAGTTCGGCAACATTTACACCCGTATCCAGAACCCCACCCAGGATGTCGTCGAGCAGCGCGTTGCTGCTCTCGAAGGCGGAACCGCGGCACTGCTGCTCGCCTCGGGCCAGTCGGCCACCACGTTCGCCGTTCTCAATATTGCCCAGGCCGGCGACCACATCGTCTCGTCGTCGTCTGTCTACGGCGGAACCTACAACCTCTTCAAGTACACCCTCGCGAAGCTCGGCATCGAGACCACGTTCGTCGAGAATCAGGATGACGCTGCCGAGTGGGCCGCCGCCATCCGCCCCAACACCAAGCTCCTCTTTGCGGAAACCATCGGTAACCCGCGCATCAACGTGCTCGACATCGAACTCGTGGCCAACGTTGCCCACGCCGCCGGCGTTCCGTTGATCGTCGACAACACCATCGCCACCCCGTACCTCATTCGCCCGCTCGAGCACGGCGCCGACATCATCGTGCACTCGGCGACGAAGTTCCTCGGCGGTCACGGCACCGTTCTCGGCGGCGTCATCGTGGATGGTGGCAAGTTCGAGTGGTCGAAGAACGTCGACAAGTTCCCCGGCCTCACCGAGCCCGACCCCTCGTACCACGGTGCGAGCTACACAGGAGTGCTCGGCGACGGCATCGCGTACATCATCAAGGCGCGCGTGCAGCTGCTGCGCGACCTCGGCGCCGCTATCTCCCCCGACAGCGCGTTCTCGCTCATCCAGGGCATCGAAACCCTCAGCCTGCGTATTGAGCGTCACGTTCAGAACGCTCAGGCGATCGCTGAATGGCTCGACGCTCACGAGGATGTCGACACCGTGTTCTACGCGGGCCTCCCGTCGAGCCCCTGGTACGCCACCGCCAACAAATACGCTCCCCAGGGTGTCGGCGGAGTTCTCTCCTTCGAACTCAAGGGCGGCGTTGACGCCGGCCGCTCGTTTGTGAATGGCGTTTCGCTGTTCAGCCACGTTGCCAATATTGGTGATGTTCGCAGCCTCATCATTCACCCGGCCTCCACCACCCATTCACAGCTCTCCCCCGAGCAGCAGTTGACCGCCGGAGTCACACCAGGACTGGTGCGTCTCTCGGTAGGCCTCGAAAACATCGAGGACATCAAGGCCGACCTTCAGTCCGGCTTCGATGCTGCCCGCGCGAAGACGGAAGAGCTCCGCGCGAGCGCTTAGTCGCTTCGGCGTACGCACTGCTAACGGTGGCGGTGACTCCTCACGGGGGTCACCGCCACCGTCGCGTTAACGCGCCGGCCAGACCTCATCACGCAAAATTCTTTCCGGTACCGCCGTAATAATTTCGTGCCGCACAGGTTCGTTCGCGATACTGGGAGTGACATGGACTGGCAGACACCTGAAGACACTGTTCCTTCGGCATTCATCACTGACGCAAACGTGCGTTCGCTCCTCGGCAAGCCCCCGGCAACCGGCGCGTGGCGAGAAGGAGACCCCGCCGGGCACCGTCAGTTCGTCACCGTCACCGACCTGTCGCTCGAGTTCAGCGGAAAGCTGCCCTCGGCGCGTATCGCGTACGAAACCCACGGCACGCTCAACGATGATGCCTCGAACGCCATTCTTATTGCCCACGCCCTTACCGGCGACAGCCACATCATCGGAGCTCCCGGGGCCGGTCACGCTACGGGCGGATGGTGGAACGATCTCGTGGGGCCCGGTAAAGCTATCGACACCGATCGCTGGTTCGTCGTTGCCCCCAATATCTTGGGCGGCTGCCAAGGCAGCACTGGCCCCGCATCTCACGCCCCCGACGGAGCCGAATTCGGCGCCCGCTTTCCGTTCGTCACCATCCGCGACCAAGTCACCGCACAGGTCGCACTGAGCGACGCACTCGGCATTGACCGTTGGGCCGCAGTGATCGGCGGCTCGATGGGCGGCATGCACGCCCTCGAGTGGGCGGTCGGGCATCCGGAGCGTCTCGCCAAAGTGGCCATCTTGGCCGCACCGCCCGTGTCCACCGCCGACCAGATCGCACACAACTCGGTGCAGGTCGAGTCCATTCGCACCGACCCCGCCTTCGCCGACGGTGCCTACTACGACTCAGCGGATGGCGATGGTCCCCACCGCGGCTTGGCCCTCGCGCGCCGTCTGGCCCTCATCAATTACCGCTCCTCCGACGAGCTCAACGACCGCTTCGAGCGCACGTGGCAGAGCGAAGTCAGCCCCTGGGGCAAGGGCGGCCGCTACGCGGTTGAGAGCTACCTCGATTTTCACGGCAACAAGTTCGCCCGCCGTTTTGATGCCAACAGCTACATCACGCTCGTTGAGGCGATGAGTTCTCATGACATTGCGCGCGGCCGGGGAACAGTTCAGCAAGCGCTCGCCCGAGTAACGATGCCCGCGCTTGTACTCGGCATCGACAGCGACCGACTTTTCCCGGTGTCAGGCCAAGAGATCATTGCCGAGTACGTGCCCGGCAATCTCGACGGCAACGTTCCCCACGTCATCCACTCGCCGTTCGGCCACGATGGGTTTCTCATCGAAGACGAGCTGATGAGTGCACAATTGACGCGTTTGCTCGAGCTCTAAGACTGCTGGGAATCGCCCGATGGTGTGCGTGTTAGTCAAAAATTGGCGTTTCCTCATGGCAAAAGCGGTGCGTCACCCCTAATTGAGGGACTGGATGTGCAAACATTGCCCCCAATGGACCTCACTGCAAAAGAACGGGATCGCCTACTGCAGCGCACAGCGCGCGTAGCGACCCTCAGTTTTTTGACCGTATCGGCCATCTGCCTGAGCATTCCCGGCGCGGTGTCAACCCTGACTCTTTTCATGTGCCTGCCGCTGTATGCGGTGATGGCTGTTCTTCACTTCAAAATGGGCAATAGTCGCTCGCTCGGGTGGGTCATCCCGCCCTTCATCGCTGGCAGCATCGTGATTCTTCTCGTGGCTGGCACCCCAGGAGGCCCCAGCCAAGCAGGCCTCTCCGCGATCGCTCAATTATCGTCCGCTTCACTGGCGTGCCTCGCAATCGTGCTGACGACCACACTGGTGCGGCGCATCGTGCTGCTGATTAGTTTCGTCACGATCTCGAGCGTCACCGTTCTCTCACTAGCGCCATTCCAGCCGCCGGTGCGCACTCTCGCACTTCTGGTTTTCGGTTGGGTTCTCGCGGCCCTCATCGGATTCTGGATCAGTTCGGGAGTTCCGCAGGCCGTTCGCCGTATCGCCAGCATCGGTCGCGCCCATCGTGCGGAACGACAGGCGAGCGAGACAGAAGCACAGCGCCGCCAAGGTGCCCGGCTTTTGCACGACACCGTCTTAGCGACTCTCACCCTGCTCGCTCACTCAGGAATCGGCGTCTCGGCCGAAGCAATGCGCCAGCAGTCCGGAGATGATGCGCGATTGCTGCGCCAATTGCGCCTTGGAGCAACTCCCACCCCGCAGGCTTCTGGTGACTACAACCTCAGCGGCCCTGTCAGCGAAACAGTTCTCGGCACCACGCTGGAGTCAGTGAAACAGCGGTTCGGCCGGATGGGGCTCGAGGTCAGTTGGCACGGCACCGGTCAGGTTCTGCTCCCCAGCGACGTTCTCGACGCTTTCTTGCTCGCCCTCGCCGAGTGCCTCGAGAACGTCCGCCGACACTCCGGGGTCACGGAAGCGCATGTGACGATCACCGAAGACGACACCACTGTTCGCGCGATGATCACTGACTCTGGAGTCGGCTTTATCCTCGACGATGTCGATTCAGCCAGCCTCGGTTTCAAAGAATCAGTAGTCGCCCGGTTGAAAGAAGTCGGCGGTCAAGCGCGATTGTTCTCGACCCCGGGCTCAGGAACCACTGTGGTCTTGGAGGTACCTCGATGACGTATGCTCCCCCCGAAGAAAACACCCTCGGCGTGATCGTCGGCAACAAAGGACGCCACGCCAGAAGCGAAACGGTGCGACGTCTGGCCCGGGATGACAGCCCGCGCCTCACGAGTCTCGGTACCGGGTTCGTCGGTGTCGGTGCCGCTATCCTCGTCAGCTTGCGGGCAATCTATGGCCTCGTCTGGCTCGTCATCCAATGGGATGTTTACCCTAATCCGATCGTGGCCGCCCTCGCTTGGGGCCTGCTCATTCTGCTGATCGCCGCCACCATCACTGTGGTTCAAGTCACGAGCGGCCAGCTTTCTCACTGGATGTTCGTCGTCTTTGTCGCGGGTCTGGCCGCCGTCATTGCCCTCGATATTTATGCGATCTGGGATCTCCACGACATCGGCGGCTATGCCACCGCCGCAGTAGCAGCCGGTATGGCGCTCCTGCTGGTTCTCACTGTTCGGCCGCCCGCTGAGCTCATCGTTGCTGTCTCAATCGTGGGCGTGGGCCTGATCGCCGTCATCGTGGTCAACGTTCCGCTGACAACCGATAACCTCGCGCCGCAAGTTACCACGGTCGCATTCGCCGTGCTGCCCACCGTGATCGGGCTCTCGCTCATCACGAACTTTCGGCAACTCGTGCAGGTTGAGCTCGATCGAGTGTTGGTGCAGAGCACGCTGACGGCACCCCGCTTTGCGGTCGGCATGATGGCATCCGAAGAATTGGCTCGCCTCGACCTCGCTGCCGAGAAACTTCTGGACTCCGTAGCAAACGGGGCTATCGAATTGCCGCTCCAACCCAAAATCGCGTCGACAGCCGCCTCTCTCGCTACAGAATTGCGGCTTCACCTCATTGAGGGACGCCGTGAAACCTGGCTTTATCACGCGATCACCGAGTCTGACCTTCTCGGCAAGTCGGTCACCCTTACCGATAAGGGAAGCCTCGCCGGTCTCCTCGACCCGGCACAACGCGACGGTTTACTCTCGACGGCCTGGCTCTTTGTCACAGACACCCCGAAGCGCGGAGCCAAAAACTCCGTTCACATTACGATCGCACCCTCGACTACCGTTGTGGCGCCCGGCTTCGAAGACAAAGTAGCGGTCGGTATCTCGATCACGTCAAGTGGAGTGGCTCGCAATCGCGTCGACGCTTCAACGTGGGAAGCAATCGCGAAAGTCGGCACGTATGCTGACTCGATCGAGAACTCAAGCGTGCGTCTCGACATTGAATGTCTTGTCGATAACCCAGCAGACCAATAAATTCGTAAGATAAGACGATCTACCAGAGGAATTATCGTGACTGAATCAACACCGCGCATCCGGCTCGCAATCGTCGACGATCACCGAATGTTGCTCGGCGCTCTCACCGAGTGGATCCGCAAAGCAGCCGAAGACATCGACATGGTCGTTGCGGTTCCCACGTGGCCCGAGCTCACGATTCACCCCGAGTTCCCCGTTGACGTCGTCTTGCTCGACCTCGATCTCAAAGACAATATTCCGGTCTCGCTCAAAATCAACACTCTCAAGTCGATGAACGTTCGCGTCGTTCTCATGAGCACCTACTCCGAACCGAACGTGGTTCGCGAAGCTCTCGCTGCTGGCGCGCTCGGTTACCTCGTAAAGAGCGAAGACGCCGACATGATCGTTGAAGCGATCCGTGCGGCTTCCAAGGGCGAATCGTTCATCTCTGCGGAACTCGACTTGGCGATCAACGCCGACGAGATCGGTGGCGCCCCCAAGCTCAGCGCTCAAGAACGTCGCGTAATGGCGCTCTACGGCGGCGGCGAGCCCGTCAAGTCCGTGGCCTATCAACTCAGCATTTCTGAAGAGACCGCCAAGAGCTACCTCAAGCGCATTCGCGAGAAGTACCGTGTCGCAGGCTTCGATGTCGGAACCAAGGTTGCACTGCGCAAGCGGGCACTCGAAGACGGCATTCTTATCGAGACCGACACAATGCACCACCTCTAAGCAGCGCCGTTCCACACCTCGCACCACGCCAATCGCCCTGAACCCACTCCGGTGGGGCAGGGCGATAGTGCTCTGCGGGGCCGGCGTCGGCCGGTGTCGGCCGGTGGGCTAACTCTCGGCGCGAATGATCGCCTGCTCTAGGCGCTCGACTTTACCCGTCATCTCGCCGGTATGACCGGGGCGAATGTCGGCCTTCAGCACGAGCGACACGCGCGACCCGAATCGGCCGACCGCTTCCGTCGCCGCTTTGACGACTGCAAAGACTTCATCCCAATCACCCTCGATTGTCGTGAACATCGAATCGGTCTGGTTGGGCAACCCCGAGTCCCGCACAACCTTGACTGCGGCAGCGACCGCATCGTGAACGGAATCAGTTCCATCGGAACCGCCACTGGGTGCGATTGAGAATGCGACGATCATGCTGGCTCCTTTGCCGTAAGGCGTTCTGAGAATGATGCAGGTGGTTGAAGGCTCGACACTGGGCGGCCAAGCCTCACAAGCTCTACTATTGCCCAGACCAACAGGGCCAGCAGCAATAGATTGCGCGCGCTCACGATCGCTACCAACAGCGGATCAGCGACCAACAGACGGTAGTAGAAGTATGGGTACACGAGCTGCGTGAGCACGGCGATGGCGATACTCAGCGTGGCGGGCAGCAAAAAGCTCGTGTGGGAGCGCCTGTCGTCACGCACGTGCGCGCTAGAACTGGAATTCAGTGCGGAATTCAGAAGCCCCAGCACGACTGGCACCGCCAGCCAAGACACGAACTGTGGCGAGCCAACCTTGTTCACGACGATGAGCGCGAGAACCAGCGCGAGGCTGAGGGGTGCGAGTACCCGTGTTGCGCTGATCCCGGCGCGTGCTGCGGCTCGGGCAGCACGGATTCCGAGCGCAGCGATCGCGAGCACCACTCCGGCCAGTAGCGGTGTCATGAACGCGGCTACGGCATCCACTCCCGGCCCAGCCACTTGGAAGGTCAGAATCGTGGAGTCGTAGTAAACGAACGAATCGGGCGCTCCCGCCACAATCTGCCAGAGCCAGAAACCAGCGACCGGCGATTCAACTTGGATGCCGCGGCCGGTTTGTTCCGTCACGAAGCTGAACACGTTGCCGCCTGACCCCGCCAATAAGGCAAACACGACGACCGTCGCGGTGGTGGCCGCCGCGGCAATCGCGATCGCCCACCGCTCACGCACTGCGATGAATGCAGCTAAGACCAGAGCCGCAGGCCACACCTTCACCCACGTGGCGCAGGCTAAAACTACTCCGGCGACACGAGGGTGCGTACTCAGCAAGCGCACCCCCACCAGAGCGATGGACACGGTGATGGCATCGATACGGCCCAACGCAATCGGGCCAAGGGCGACGATGAAGGCTAGCCACCACCATCCGATATTCACTCCCGAATGAGAGCGCCCCCAGCGGGTGATGAAGCCGAGCGCCACGAGGTTGAGCAGCATGACAAGCGTGAGCCACGTTGCCCCGATCAATTCAACACCGAAGGTCACGGACGCCAGAATGGGCACGATGGCGAGCAGCGGATACACCCACGGAATGTCAACGCCAGCCACGATGCCCGAGGCATACGCTTGCTGAGCCCAGCCGGCGTAAACGACCGTCACATCGCCAAAGGGATTGCCCGGGCCGTGGAGGTTGAGTAGTCCGAGAACGAGGTGGGCAGCAATGAAGAGCAGCCAGAGCCCGATGGCGCTGACGGAGTGACGGGTCAGCACTGCGGTCGGGAGTCAGCCGCAGCGGCGTCCGCTGAGGTCTCGACAAGTTCAGCGATGACCCGCGAGACACTGGCGCAGAGATCCAGAATGGTGAGGGGGCCGCCATCGCTCGCGAGAGTAGCTGCGCGCCCGTGCACGTACGACGCCGTAGCGGCGAGGCCGACCAGCAGGCTCGGGTCGGCGAGTACTTCGTCACTGTGGGTAGCGACGAGCGCGCCCAGGATGCCGCCGAGTGCGTCTCCAGCGCCAGCGGTAGCCAGCCACGCGGGAGCAGCCGCGATCGCGGCCGTCGATGTGCCGTCAGACACGTACGTCGTGTGACCCTTCAGCAGCACGGTGCAGCCGAGTTGGGTGGCGGCGGATTCCGCCCAGTCACGCGGAGCCTCCGCAATAGCTTCTTTTCGCTCGCCGAGCAGTCGCCCGAGTTCGCGGTAGTGCGGCGTGATCACGGTCGGGGTGGTCGCGCGGCGAACTACATCGAGGGCTCCCCCGTCGAGCACGAGCGGTACGTGCTGTCCGAGTGCGGCCGCAATGTGGCGATCGGCAGCAGGTTCTCGTGCGGCATGATCCATCCCCGAACCGATGAGCCACGCTTGCACCCGACCATCGCTCATCACAGCCTCGGGGCGACGCTGCAGAATGAGGTCCTGGGCGCGCTGCGCTCCGAGGTAGCGCACCATGCCCACGCCGGTGCGCGCGGCCGCCTCGACTCCCAGCACCGCGGCGCCCGGATACAGGGCCGAACCGGTGATCAGGCCGAGAACGCCCCGGCTGTACTTGTCGTCGCTTTCCCGGGGCAGAGCGATGTGGCGTGCCGCGTCAGCAGCACTCCACATCGACTCAGCATCCATGGATGACAACGATAGTTGAGAACGCCGCTAGCGACGCCGGGTGGCGTCTTGCACTTCGCCGACAAGAACCTCAATGATGTCTTCGAGGAACAGCACACCGGTTGTCTCGCCGGTGGCATCGAAGCTGCGTGCCACGTGCACCCCCGAGCGACGCATCGTCGCGAGAGCATCTTCGAGGTCAGTCTCGCAATACATCGAGATGAGCTGGCGAATCCGCTTGGGCGGAACCGGCTCGTGAAACTCGCTCTCTTCGAGGTCGATTACATCCTTCAGGTGCAGGTAGCCGGTGGGCTCCCCCGCGTCGTTCAACAGAATGTAGCGCGAGAATCCGCGTTGCGCGACGGCCTTTTCGAGGTCGGCGGGGGCGGCATCTTCCGGCAGTGTCACAAGCCCAGACATCGGAATGGCGACATCGCGAACCTTTTTCGAGGTGAACTCGAACGCGCCAGTGAGCGTGCCACCGGCATCCGTCAACACGCCTTCGCGCGTTGACTGAGCCACGATTGTCGCGACTTCGTCGAGCGTGAAGACACTGTTCGCTTCGTTCTTGGGTTCGACCTTGAAGAGGCGCAGAATGGCGTTGGCAATTGCGTTCAGCGCGACGATGATCGGGCGGAACACCGTCGCGATAAACACGAGCGGTGGAGCGAGCACGAGCACGGCGCGATCCGGGATCGAGAACGAGAGGTTCTTCGGCACCATTTCGCCGAGCACAACGTGCAAGAACGACACAATGATGAGCGCCAGAATGAACGCGATCGTGCCGATAAGCTCCTCGCTCAAACCGGTGAAAGCAAGCGGCACCTCGAGCAGGTGGTGAATTGCAGGCTCAGAGACGTTCAGGATCAGCAGCGAACACACCGTGATGCCCAGCTGGCAGGCAGCGAGCATGAGAGTGGCGTGTTCCATGGCCCACAGCGCAGTCTTCGCTGACCGTGAACCGGATGCCGCGAGCGGCTCAATCTGCGAGCGACGAGCCGAAATGACGGCGAATTCCGCGCCAACAAAGAAGGCGTTGATCAGCAGCAATACGAATAGCCAGATGATTCCCCAGACGTCCATTAGTTCACCACCTCAGCATCGGCAGCGGCAACAATCGGATCCGGGGTAAACCTCACGCGGTCGATGCGTCGACCTTCCAATCGTTCGATGCGGAACACTCCGCCAGCGGCGGTAATCGTGTCACCCGTGCGCGGAACGCGACCGAGCTCACTCATGAGCCACCCGGCCACGGTTTCGTAGGGACCTTCTTCGGGAACTTCGACGCCCGTGCGCTCGAGAAGCTCATCGGGGCGCAGAATCGCCGGGAAGGTAAACCAGTCACGAGAACGAACCACGTCGGCCTTCGATCGGTCGTGCTCATCGGAAACTTCACCGACGAGTTCTTCCACGAGATCTTCCAGAGTCGCGACTCCCGCCGTTCCGCCATATTCGTCAACGACGACAGCCATTTGGTAGCCACGGCCACGCAATTCGGCGAGTAGGGCATCCAACCGCATCGTCTCTGGCACTTGGAGCGCTTCAGTTTGCAGAGCAGAGACCGGCACGTCGGCGCGCTTCTTATGAGGCACGGCAACGGCTTGCTTAATGTGCACGAATCCCACGACGTCGTCAATGCTGTCGTCGATCACGGGGAAGCGCGAGAATCCCGTGCGCTTCGCGAGGTCAATGACGTCTTGAGCGCTGTCGGTGCGGTCGATGCTGTCTACTCGCGGGCGCGGGGTCATGACGTCTTGCGCGGTGTGGTCGGCGAAGGCGAGCGTGCGCGCGAGCAGCGTGGCGGTGTCTGCTTCGAGACTGCCTTGGCTCGCTGAGCGACGCACGAGCGAGGTCAGCTCTTCAGCGGTGCGCGCACCAGAGAGTTCTTCTTTGGGTTCGATGCCCACGGAACGCAGGATGCCGTTTGCCGTGTTGTTGAGCAAGCTCACGGCCGGCTTGAACACGGTGGTGAAGAGAACCTGGAACGGAACGACGAACTTAGCTGTGGCGCGTGGGAGCGCAAGCGCGAAGTTCTTCGGCACGAGCTCGCCGACGATCATCGAGAGCAGCGTGGCGAAGGTGATGGCCAGGATGCTGGCGATGACGGTCACTGCCGTCGACGGCAGTATGGCCGCTAAGGGGATCTCAAGCCAGGTGCTGAACGCAGGCTCGAGAGTGTAGCCAGCGAGCAGCGTGGTGAGAGTGATTCCCAGTTGCGCGCTCGAGAGGTGCGTCGAGGTGTGCTTGAGCGCTGCGATGGTGGTCGCAAGTCGCTTCTCGCCACGTTCTTGGCGAGCTTCGAGATCAGAGCGGTCGAGGTTGACGAGTGCAAACTCGGAGGCGACGAAGAGGCCGGTGCCGACAGTCAACACGAGGCCAGCGGCGAGGAGAAGCCATTCATTCATGACAGTTCACCTCCAGCCGCGGAGGTAGGTAGAGAACGGGCGAAGAACAAGGGGAGGTCGCGCGGAACAAAGCCCGGGCGACCACTAGAGGGAGGGTCGTCCATTATGGCCTTGAGTATAGGACAAATTGCTGGGGAATAAACGACAGCTTTACCAACTCACGGGCAACGCTTTACCCTCCTCGTACCCTGCTGCCGACTGGATTCCCACGAGAGCGCGCTCACGAAACTCGCGCAGATTTGCCGCCCCAGCATAGGTGCACGAACTGCGCACCCCTGACGTGATCATGTCCACTAGGTCGTCAATAGAAGGGCGGGCGGGGTCGAGGTAGATCTTCGAACCCGAAATTCCCTCTGCGAAGAGTTCCTTGCGAGCAAGTTCGTAGGCATCGAGTCCTCCGAAACGAGCCCGCACTGCCTTCGTGGATGCCATACCCCAACTGGTTTTGTAGAGAGCGCCAGTATCGTCGGTGCGCAATTCTCCCGGCGCTTCGATCGTGCCGGCAAACCATGAGCCAATCATGACGGATGCTGCGCCGGCGGCGAGCGCGAGGGCAACGTCGCGGGGGTACCGTACCCCGCCATCGGCCCACACATGGGCGCCGAGCTCGCGTGCGGTCGCTGCGGTCTCGAGAACGGCGGAGAACTGTGGCCGACCGACCGCGGTCATCATGCGCGTCGTGCACATAGCGCCAGGGCCAACGCCGACCTTAATAATTGTGGCGCCCGCCGTCACGAGGTCGCGCACCGCGGCACTCGTCACGACGTTGCCCGCGACCAGAGGTACGCCCAAGTTGAGCGCTGCAACACTCTCAACAGCCCGCACCATTCCCTCTTGGTGGCCGTGCGCGGTGTCGAGAACGAGCGTGCTCGCGCCGGCAGCAACCAGAGCGCGGGCCTTCGCCGCAACGTCACCGTTGATTCCGAGTGCTGCAGCGACTGCGAGCTTGCCTTCACTGTCGAGCGCGGGCGTGTAGAGGGTGGAACGGAGCGCGCTCGTCTTGCTCGTGGTGCCGACGACCGTGCCCGCATCCACAACAGGGGCGAAATCGAGGTCACGCTCGACAAGCAGGTCAAAAAGCTCGCGGGCATTGCCAAAATCTGCGCGATCGATGGCGCGCAGGTCTCCGTCGGCGATATCGCCCAGTTCAGCACCGGGCAGTGCCGTGGCCAAACGTTCGGCGTGCACAACTCCGGCGAGCGCACCATCGTTCATCAATACGACACCATGACCCGGGAGCGGCGGAACCACGAGTAGGGCGTGTTCGACGGTGTCCTGCGGGGTCAAGAACACGGCGGAGTCGATATCGGTGGGTTGAGCGCGCACCCACGCCAGAGCATCCGCCATCTCAGTATCGCTAAGGTCTTGCGGCAGCACGCCGAGCCCACCACGACGAGCGAGACTGGCGGCCAAGCGCGGCCCGGTGACCGAATTCATATTTGAAGCGACGAGAGGGATCGTGGCCGACGTGCCATCTCCTGGCGCGAGCGAGACCGACATTCGGCTCCCCACCGCGGAGTGGCTCGGTACCAAAAACACGTCCGAGTAGGTCAAATCATGGGTGGGCGTGGTCTCGTAGAAATCCATGGTCACGAGCCTAAAGGTCACCACTCGAAAACAATCTGCAAAAAAGTCACGAAAATAACGAAGATCGCCGCCTCACGGCCAGCAGACGCACAACAAAGCGATTAACATTGGTGGGGATGTCTGGCGCGCAGATTGCGCGTCGTTTTTGTGAACACCAGAACTGAAAGTAGGCGGTTTGACGTGTCAGGCCAAGTAACCGGAATCGCAGCGGACGGAGACTCCTCGGGCGACTTCGGGGCCAACGAATGGTTGGTTGACGAGATGTACGCAAAGTACCTCGAAGACAAGAACCTTGTGGATGAGGCCTGGTGGCCCTTCCTCGAGAACTATCATCCGTCGAAAGATTCGACTCCCACCACGACGGCTCCCGCGGCGACGACGCCCACTGCCGCGGCCGCAGCACCGGCGACGACGCCCGCCGCTCCGCAGCCCGCCACCGCAGCTTCCCCCGCAGCCGCCGCAACACCCGTGGCGCCGGCAGCACCGGCAGCGGCACCCGCCGACAAGCCCTTCGTGGATGAGGCGAACCCCAGCACGGGTAGCCAGCCCATCGCCCGCACCACGTCGGTCGAGGCGAAGCCCCAACCGATCCCCGCCGAGGCGCCGACCACGACTCCGATCGAGACGCTGAAGGCTGAGGCTGCCGCCAAGCCGAAAACCGAGAACGTTGTTGCCCCGCTGCGTGGCGCTGCGAAGGCTCTTGCTTCGAACATGGACTCGAGCCTCACCGTTCCCACCGCCACGAGCGTTCGCACTATTCCGGCGAAGCTCATGATCGACAACCGTATTGTCATCAACAACCACCTCAAGCGTGCTCGCGGTGGAAAGGTGTCGTTCACCCACCTCATCGCCTGGGCGATCATCGAGACTCTCAAAGAGTTTCCGAGCCAGAACGTCTTCTACGATGAGCCCAACGGCAAGCCTTCGGTTGTCACTCCGGCCCACATCAACCTCGGCATCGCCATTGACATGCCGAAACCTGATGGCACTCGCGCGCTCGTAGTTCCCGGCATCAAGAATGCCGAGACCATGGGCTTTGGCGAGTTCCTCGCCGCTTACGAAGACGTTGTCTCGCGTGCCCGCGCTAACAAGCTGACCGGCCCCGACTACATGGGCAACACGATCTCTCTCACCAACCCGGGCGGTATCGGCACCGAGCATTCGGTCCCCCGCCTCATGCGTGGCTCAGGAACAATCGTTGGCGCTGGAGCGCTGGAGTACCCGGCCGAGTTCCAGGGAGCGAGCCTTCGAACCCTCACCGAACTCGGTATCGGCAAGACCGTTACCCTCACGAGCACCTACGACCACCGCGTCATTCAGGGTGCTGGTTCGGGTGAGTTCCTCAAGAAGATTCATGAGCGGCTCATCGGCGGCAACAACTTCTACGAAGACATCTTCGCGGCGTTGCGCATCCCGTACGACCCCATCCACTGGGCCAACGACATCAACGTCGACCTCGCCGACAACATCAACAAGACGTCGCGCGTTCACGAGCTCATCAACTCGTTCCGCGTTCGCGGTCATCTCATGGCTGACACCGATCCGCTCGAGTACCGTCAGCGTTCGCACCCCGACCTCGACATCTCGAGCCACGGACTTACGTTCTGGGACCTCGACCGCGAGTTCGTCACCGGCGGTTTCGGCGGCAAGCGTCAGGCGCTACTGCGCGAAATCCTTGGCACTCTGCGCGACGCCTACTGCCGCACTGTCGGTATTGAGTACATGCACATTCAGAACCCGGAACAGCGTCGCTGGATCCAGGATCACGTCGAGAAGCCGTACACCAAGCCGACCCACGACGAGCAGATGCGCATCTTGGGCAAGCTCAACGAAGCGGAAGCTTTCGAGACGTTCTTGCAGACCAAGTACGTCGGTCAAAAGCGCTTCAGTCTTGAAGGCGGCGAATCCACGATTGCGTTGCTGGATGCCGTCATTCAGAAGGCTGCCGAAGCTAATCTTGAAGAGGTTGCTATTGGCATGGCCCACCGTGGTCGCCTGAGCGTTCTCACCAACATCGCGGGAAAGACCTACGGTCAAATCTTCCGCGAGTTCGAGGGCACTCAAGACCCCCGTACTGTGCAGGGTTCGGGCGACGTCAAGTATCACCTGGGAACCGAGGGCACCTTCACCGCTGCTGACGGTCGTCAGATTCCGGTCTACCTCGCCGCCAACCCTTCGCATCTTGAGGCGGTCGATGGTGTGCTTGAGGGCATCGTTCGCGCCAAGCAAGACCGCCGCCCCATTGGTTCGTACGCGGTTCTGCCCGTAATGGTGCACGGAGACGCGGCGATGGCCGGTCAGGGCATCGTCGTGGAGATCTTGCAGATGTCACAGCTGCGCGCATACCGCACGGGTGGCACCATCCACGTCAACATCAACAACCAGGTTGGTTTCACGACGCCGCCGAGCGAGGGTCGCACCTCGCAGTACTCGACCGATGTCGCTAAGACTGTTCAGGCACCGATCTTCCACGTGAACGGTGACGACCCTGAGGCCGTCGTTCGCGTAGCGGAGCTCGCCTTCGCGTACCGCCAGAAGTTCCACCGCGACGTGGTTATCGACCTCATTTGTTACCGCCGCCGTGGCCACAACGAGGGAGACGACCCCTCGATGACGCAGCCGCTCATGTACAACCTGATCGAGGCCAAGCGCTCCGTTCGTACCCTCTACACCGAGGGTCTCGTTGGTCGTGGAGATATCACTCAGGAAGAGTACGAAGCCAGCCATCAGGACTTCCAAGACCGCCTCGAGCGTGCTTTCGCCGAAACGCATGCCGCTCAGACCGGTTCGATGCCGATCCTTACCAAGGACGGCAGCGGAGTCTCTGACCTTGAGCGTCCCGGCTCTCAACGTGACGACGCCATCGGCGAGCCCATCACCACAGGAATCGACGAAAGCGTTGTTCAGCTCATTGGCGACGCTCATGCCAACCCGCCAGCAAACTTCACCGTGCATAAGAAGCTTCAGGCGCTGCTCAAGAAGCGCACCGATATGAGCCGCAAGGGCGGAATCGACTGGGCCTTCGCCGAGTTGCTCGCGATCGGTTCTGTTCTCCTCGAGGGAACCCCGGTGCGTATGGCCGGTCAGGATGCTCGTCGAGGCACGTTTGTTCAGCGTCACGCCGTACTCCACGACCGCGAAAACGGTCAAGAGTGGCTGCCGCTGCAGAATCTCTCCGAGAACCAGTCACGCTTCTGGATCTACGATTCGCTGCTCAGCGAGTACGCGGCTCTCGGCTTCGAGTACGGCTACTCAGTAGAGCGTGCCGACGCTCTCGTGATGTGGGAAGCCCAGTTCGGTGACTTCGCCAACGGCGCACAAATCGTCGTGGATGAGTTCATCTCGAGCGCTGAGCAGAAGTGGGCACAACGCTCAAGTGTTGTCATGCTGCTGCCGCACGGCTACGAGGGTCAAGGCCCCGACCACTCCTCCGCCCGCATCGAGCGCTACCTTCAGATGTGTGCCGAGAACAACATGATCGTGGCTCGCCCGTCGACTCCGGCATCGTATTTCCACCTGCTGCGTCGTCAGGCTTACTCGCGTCCGCGCCGTCCCCTGATCGTGTTCACTCCCAAGGCGATGCTTCGCCTGCGCGGTGCCACGAGCGACGTTGCTGACTTCACGAGTGGCCGTTTCGAGCCCGTTCTTGACGACGTGCGTCTCGACGACAAGTCGGCCGTTACTCGGGTCATTGTCACATCGGGCAAGACGTACTACGACATCGTCGCCGAGCTCGACAAGCGCGAGATCAAGCACATCGCCGTCGTGCGCATGGAGCAGTTCTACCCGCTCCCCGTTACCGACATGACCACAGTGCTTGACCAGTACCCGAACGCTGACATTGTGTGGACTCAGGATGAGCCTGAGAACCAGGGCGCTTGGCCGTTCATCAGTCTGGAGCTGCAACGCCACATTCAGTCTCGTGACATCAAGCTCGCGTCACGTCCGGCATCCGCCTCACCGGCGACCGGTTCCTCGAAGCGCAGCGCTCTCGAGCAAGCCGAATTGATCGACCACGCGATTACCCAGCCGTAACCGCAACCGCGTTAACGAAAAGCGGGCATCCTCTTCGGAGGATGCCCGCTTTTCTGTGTCGTGATCACTGCACTCAGTTATTACTGCGCTCAGTGAGCACGGTGTGCCGGGAGCACTGGGCGTGCTCGGCGTTACAGTTCTTACTTCGCGTCTGCCAGCTTCGACAGAATCGCGCTTCGCAAATCATCGGGCGCTGTCTCGCGACAGGCCTGCTTCACCTTGAGCTTCAACGCGAGAGCAACGAGGTGTTCGCTCGAGCACGACTCGCAGTTGTCCAGATGATCAGAGACATCCTGAAAATCCGCTTCGTTCAGTTCGCGGTCGAGGTATTCCTCGAGTTCAGCTTTTGCTTTTTCGCAACCGCAGTCGGTCATTTGGTGCTCCTTGATGCTGCAGGCGTGCCGGGGGTGCGGTCACGCGCATAGTCGGCCAGTAGTTCACGCAACATGCGACGGCCACGGTGCAGTCGACTCATCACGGTGCCTACGGGGGTTTTCATGATGTCGGCGATCTCTTGATAGGAGAAGCCTTCGACGTCGGCGAAGTAGACCGCAAGGCGGAAGTCTTCGGGGATCGACTGCAGCGCATCCTTCACCGCACTATCCGGCAAGTGATCGATTGCTTCTGCTTCAGCCGAGCGCGTCGAGACGGATTGGGTGACCGACTCAGCGCCGCCCAATTGCCAATCTTCAAGTTCGTCAATAGTGCCCTGATAAGGGTTGCGCTGGTTCTTGCGATAAATATTGATGAACGTGTTGGTCTGGATGCGATACAGCCAGGCCTTCAGGTTCGTGCCTTGCTGAAATTGACCGAACGCCTGAAACGCTTTGATGAAGGTCTCTTGAACGAGATCTGCAGCGTCGGTGGGGTTGCGGGTCATGCGCATTGCGGCGCCGAAAAGCTGGTCCATAAAGGGCAGCGCCTGCTCTTCGAACTGTCGTCGCTTGTCGTCAGCGGCAGCTTCGGTGGCGCTGGGCTCAACTCTGTCGGTAGTCATTAGCGACAATTCTAGTTCGCTGATAACCACATCCTGCTGAGTACTCAGTACTGCTGTCATACGGGCGCCTCCTCCGTGGGGTCTTAAACGCCGATACTCTTAGTAACTGATGTTCGTATCTAAGTATTCCAACCCAGAGTTCAGCCCGTATGACGACGAGACGGTGCCAGACACCACGGTGCCCGGAAACTGGCCAGCACCGACCGTTACTCACGCCCTCTCGGCATCGCTGAGTTTGCCGGGCAGTAAGAGTCTCACGAACCGCGAATTAATCCTGGCGGCTCTTTCAGATGGCCCCTCGCGCCTGCATTCGCCGCTGCACTCGCGTGACAGTGCCCTGATGATCCAAGCCTTGCGGGCGCTCGGTGTCGCAATAACGGAGATCCCGACCGGCAATGCCTTCGGCCCCGACCTGCAGGTCACTCCGGGTGAGCTTGAGGGAGGAACCTCTATCGATTGTGGCCTTGCCGGCACCGTCATGCGCTTCCTTCCCCCCGTCGCTGCCCTCGCGCTTGGCCCCGTCGCGTTCGATGGCGATGAAGCGGCTCTTCGCCGCCCGATGCGCACCACTATTGACTCATTGCGCGCGTTGGGCGTCGATGTTTCCGACGATGGCCGCGGCACTCTTCCCTTCAGCCTGTATGGCATCGGCACGGTCGCCGGTGGCGAAGTCAGCATTGATGCTTCGGCATCCAGCCAGTTCGTTTCCGGGCTCTTGCTCGCAGCGGCCCGCTTCGAGAATGGCCTCACGCTGCGTCACACTGGCGAGAAGCTGCCGAGCATGCCGCACATTGAGATGACGATTGAGTGCCTCGCCGCTCGCGGTGTTGCCGTCGAGAGCCCCGAACCTGGTGTTTGGATTGTGCCCGCGGGGCCGATTCGCGCGATCGACGTCGTTCTCGAACCCGACCTTTCTAACGCTGCGCCTTTCTTGGCTGCCGCTGTTGTGGCCGGAGGTTCGGTCACGATTGAGGGCTGGCCTGAGATCACGACCCAGGTGGGCGCCGACCTTGAGCAGCTGCTCCCTCTCTTCGGCGCAACCGTGGTTCGCAAAGATGGCGCGCTCACGATCGATGGTGGTGTTGGCGTCGTCGGCGGCCAGCGCTACTCCGGGATCGAGCTCGACCTTTCGACCGGTGGCGAGCTCGCTCCCGCGATCGTCGCCCTAGCTGCTCTGGCCTCCTCTGCCAGCACGATCACCGGTATCGGCCACTTGCGCGGGCACGAGACTGACCGTCTTGCTGCTCTGCGCACCGAGATCAACGCGCTCGGCGGATCCGTCACCGAACTCGACGACGGGCTTCACATCGAGCCCGCCGCCCTGCACGGCGGTATCTGGCACAGCTACGAAGATCACCGGATGTCGACCGCCGGCGCCATTATTGGCCTCGCGATCGAGGGCGTGGAGATCGAGGGCATTGAGGCGACCGCTAAAACGCTCCCCCAGTTCCCTGAGCTGTGGCGCACACTCGTCGGCGATGCGCCCCTCACCACCAACACTCTCGGGCTGCTCTAACGATGAGCTGGCTCACCGGCGACGACGACGATGACGACCGCGCGTACAGCGAATACGACGAGAGTTCGGTGCGCATGCGCCCGAACCCCAAGGCCAACAAGCCCCGCAGCAAGATTCGTCCGCAGCATTCGGATGCCATCGAGGGTCGCGTGTTCAGCGTGGACCGTGGCCGCTACGGCGTGTGGGTAGCCGAGGGAACCCCTGAGGAGCGCCAAATCATCGCGGCACGCGCTCGCGAGCTCGGCCGCAACCAGCACGGCAAAGTTTCCGTCGTCACCGGCGACTGGGTTGACCTTGTGGGCGACACGAGCGGAACCGAAGGCACACTCTCGCGCATCGTGCGCATTCGCGAACGCACCACGCTGCTGCGCCGAAGCGCCGATGATACGGATGCCGTAGAACGCATCATTGTCGCCAACGCCGATCAGATGCTCATCGTTGTTGCCGCGGCTGACCCCGAGCCGCGACCGCGACTCGTCGACCGCTATCTCGTTGCTGCCTACGATGCGGGAATCGATCCGATTCTGTGCATTACCAAAACTGACTTGCAGGATCCCGCGCCGTTTTTGCAAAATTTCGCCGGTCTTGATCTGAAGGTCATCGCAAGCCGCTCTGACGAGGTTCCTCTCGACGAGTTGAGGGCTGCCTTGGAAGGCCATACGACGGTTGCCGTTGGCCATTCGGGTGTCGGCAAATCCACACTCGTCAATGCGCTGGTGCCGGACGCTAACCGTGCCGTCGGGCGCGTCAATTCGGTGACCGGCCGCGGTCGTCATACCTCATCGTCGACGATGTCGTATCGAGTGGGTTCTGGGTGGGTCGTCGATACTCCGGGCGTGCGCTCGTTTGGACTCGGGCACATCGACCCGAGCAAGATTCTTTCGTCGTTCACCGATCTCGCCGAACTGGCTGAAGACTGCCCCCGCGGCTGCACCCACTTACCGGATGCCCCCGACTGCGCTATTTCCGAGGCTGTTGCTGCTGGCGCTCTCGGCGAGGTCGGCCGGCTGCGTCTGGACTCATTCCAGCGGCTCATTACGACACTCGGTTCCGCTAGCGTGTAGCTGTGACCGAATACACTCTCGCCGACGATCTTTCCCTTGCCCTCGCTCTCGCGGGCGACGCTGACCTCATCTCCCTCGATCGCTTCACTGCGCTCGATCTCGAGGTCACGACGAAGCCTGACCGCACTCCGGTTACAGATGCTGACAAAGCTGTGGAGCGCAGCATCCGTGCGGGCATCGCCGCTGCACGACCGGGCGACTCGATTCTCGGTGAAGAGTACGGCGAGGCCGGTGACTCGAACCGCCAGTGGATCATCGACCCCATCGACGGCACCTCCAATTTTTTGCGCGGGGTCCCGATTTGGGGCACTCTCATTTCGCTCGTCATTGATGGCGTACCGCAGGTTGGTGTGGTCAGCTCTCCGGCCCTCGGCAAGCGCTGGTGGGCCGCGACCGGTCACGGCGCCTTCGCACAGGCCCGCGATGGAGAGCCCGAGCAGATCTTCGTGAGCAAAGTGGCCGGGTTAGACGCCGCATCCATCAGCTACAACAGCTTGTCGGGCTGGGATGGCGCTGGCCGATTGGATGCCGCTGTCGCACTCACTCGCGCCACGTGGCGTTCACGCGCGATCGGTGATATGTGGGCGTACATGTTGCTGGCCGAAGGGGCATTAGACCTCGTGGGCGAGTTTGATTTACAGCCCTACGACATGGCAGCGCTCATCCCGATCGTGCAGGAGGCCGGTGGCCGCTTCACCTCGGTGGACGGCGAAGAGGGTCCGTGGCACGGCAGCGCGCTCGCTACCAACGGCATTCTTCATAACGATTCGTTGAACTTTCTCCGTTCTCATTAGCAGTTCACCCCTTTTCGTTACCTGTGAAAAGGCTGTGTTCGCTAAGATTGTCGGGTACTAAGCGCGACACATTCACACGAAAGAGACCCACTTTTATGACGACTGAGACAATCTGGCGCCGCACGATCGCGATCGCCGCGGTTGCCGCCGCCGCTGTAGTCCTGAGCGGATGCAGCATCCTCGACCAGGTCACTGACGAGATCAGTGACGCTGTCGATCCGGGCGCCGGCACCACTCAGGACATCTTCACCCTCGTCGTTGGCGACTGTGAAGTGGGCAACCAGGACGGTGGAGAGGTCTCCAGCACGAAGACCATCGACTGCGCTGAGCCTCACGATGCCGAGGTATACACCGCTTCGTACCTCGAGGATGGCGACTTCCCCGGTGACAGTGTCATCGAAGAGCAGGCCACGAATGATTGCTACGCCGGGTTCAGCAGCTTCATGGGCGTCGAGTACGAAGACTCGGTCTACGACTTCTCTTGGTACTACCCCACCGAGGGCAGCTGGTCAGAGGGCGATCGTGAGATCCTCTGCCTCGTCTATGACCCCGCGGGAAATGAAATCACCGGTTCGCTCGCGGACTCGGGTTTGTAACAGCTCTGTGGTGAATTAGTCACCTTGGAACGGTCGGCGGAGGAACTCTCTTCGCCGGCCGTTCTTTCGTTCCGGGAAGAACACCGTCGCCGCCAGCGTTGCATTGTGTGCCTCCATACGAAACGCTGGAAGCACGACAGAACAGGGCGGTAACGAACCATGAAGATCGAATTTCCCGGCTCCACCGGCACCATGCTCGCCGCCCGCCTTGACCTTCCCGAGGGATTACCTTCGGCGTACGCACTTTTTGCCCACTGCTTCACTTGCTCCAAGGATTCCTTCGCCGCCTCGCGCATCTCACGCGCTCTCGTCGCTTATGGCATCGCCGTGTTGCGCTTCGACTTCACCGGTCTAGGCGGATCAGATGGAGACTTTTCGAACACCAACTTCAGTTCGAACATTGACGATGTCGTGGCCGCCACTGAGTATCTCCGCGACAACTACCGGGCGCCGACCATTCTCATTGGACATTCCTTGGGCGGTGCCGCGGTACTCGCCGCCGCTCACCGAGTTCCCTCGACCCGCGCGGTCGCGACTCTCGGCAGCCCGAGCGATCCGGCCCACATCAGCAACCTATTCGCTGACGCGAGCGCCGAGATCGTCGCCGAGGGCGAAGCTAATGTGCAGTTGGGTGGGCGCCCTTTCCGCATCCGCAAACAACTACTCGATGACATCGCCGCCCAGCCCCAAGCGGCACGCCTGCGCGAGTTGAACGCAGCCCTGCTCGTACTGCACTCCCCGATCGACCAAACCGTCGGGGTTGATAACGCCCGCGAGATCTTCGACGCTGCACGGCATCCCAAGTCCTTCGTGGCTCTGGATGGGGCTGATCACCTCTTGAGTGACCGTGACGATGCCACGTTCGCAGCAAGCATGATTGCCGCCTGGGCGGCGCGCTACGCTTTCGATCGCTCCAATGCTTCGGCTGGTGTTTCGGCCTCAGCCGCACAGCGCACCTCAGTCCCGGCGGAGCCTGCACCCTCAACCACAACCGCGACCACGACCGCAACCGGCGCAGCACCGAGCGTAAACCCCAGCGCAACCGTGACCGTCGATGGCAGCGCTGTCATTGTCACCGAGAGCGGTCCGGCGCGATACGAGCAGCGGGTCTTCGCTTCCGGCCACGAAATTATCGCCGATGAGCCGCAACCGCTCAGCGAGAACCACGGGGCCGCTCCCTACGATTTCATTCTGGCGGGTCTTGGTACCTGCACCTCGATAACTATCCGTATGTACGCGGACCGCAAGAAGATACCGCTCACCGGCGTCAGCGTGCGACTCATGCGCGAACGAATCGCTGCGGCAGACTGCGACCACTGTACGTCAACTGAGGGAATGGTTGAGCACTTCACGCGCGAACTCACTTTCGACGGCGAACTCACCGACGAGCAACGCGACTCGCTCCTCGTGATCGCCGATAAGTGCCCCGTTCACCGCTCTCTCGAGGGTGAAATCTCAATAACCACGACACTCACTGGCACTCAGTAGCCCAGACAGATACAGTAGTTAGGCAACCCTAACTTTCTACTGAAACGAGAAGGCGCTTCGCGCCCACCACCCATGACTTTCGAACGCGACTCCGTCAAACACCCCATGGCTGCCCGCCGCCTCACCGTGAGCGCTGTGAACTACCCCGTCCCCTCGATCGCCCGCATCACCCTCAGCGGTGGTGAGCTCGAAGGCTTTGTGAGCAGCGGGCCGACCGATCACGTCAAAGCTTTCTTTCCGGACCCCGCCACTGGCGTTCTCACGGCGCCGATCATGACTGAAGATGGCCTCAAGCGCGTCGGTGATGGCAAGGTCTTCTCCCGCGACTACACCCCGCTCGGGTTCCGCAGCCACGATGGGCACTACGAACTCGACATCGACTTCGTGGTCCACGGCGACGAAGGTCCCGCATCCGCTTGGGCTGGCAAAGCTCGCGTTGGTGACGAAATTGTGATTGCAGGCCCGCGCGGCTCGAAGTTTCTTCCCCAGGGTGCAACCCATGTCATCCTGATCGCAGACGAGACCGCCTTACCCTCGGCATCGCGCTGGATCGACATGCTTCCCACGTCGGTGCACATCACCGGGTTGTTCGATGTCGCTGACGAAAGCGTGGAGAGCTACTTCAGCGACGAGCTCAAGGCACGCATGTCAGCTGAATGGTTTTACCGTCGCGACGGTCTGGGCCAGCTGGAAGCGGCATTGCGTGCCCTCGGCGAGATCGGCGAAACAACCTTTGTGTTCCTCGCAGGCGAGGCGACGACCCTCGTTCCACTGCGGCGATACCTTCGCCGTGAACTGGGACTGCCCAAACAGCAAGTAACTGCCGACGGCTACTGGCGTCGCGGCGTGACCGATGCCGACCACCACGCCCCCATCGATCCGAGCGACCCCGAAGACTAGCGAGCACAGCGGGCACGCGCGAGCACGGCCGTTGCGCACTCGCGCGCGCTCGCCTGAGCACGAAGTTGCTGTCCAGTTCTCCGGTCACGAAATGCGCCCCGAGTGTATGCTGAGGGCACAAGTGAACAGCCGTCATTCCGCCGCGGGAGAGTCCTTCCGATCGTGGGTTGGCGCCGTAGGAGCAAACCCTCTCCGGGAATCTCTCAGGCCCCAGTACCGCAGTGGATAGGCAACTCTGAAAAGTAGTCGGCCCAGCCCGACTCGCCGACGGGGCAACGCAACGCCACAAGCGTGCGGAAACTCTCAGGCCCGATACAGAGCGGAGAGGACTCGACGACACCCGCACGACGTTGTGTGGTGAAGAAACGGAGTCACCGTGGCCATTCGCAATCTGACCCCCACCACCGAAGTCCCGACCGCCTCTCTCGAAGAAGTGCCCCTCAGCAGCTTCGATCTGTTCACTGTCGGCATCGGCCCTTCCAGCTCGCACACCGTCGGCCCCATGCGCGCAGCGGCATCTTTTGCCGCCGATCTTTCAGAGCATGGGATGCTCGACTCCGTCGCCACAGTGAGCGTGCGCCTCTACGGCTCTCTTGCTGCAACCGGCGCCGGCCACGGCACGATGAGTGCCGTGCTCATAGGGCTCGAAGGCAACCTTCCCGACCGGGTCCTGCCTGCTGAGATGGAAAAGATTCTGGCAAGAATCGAAGAGTCGGGAATGCTCAGCTTGGCGGGGAGTCGCGAAGTACCGTTGCGCGAGTCTGGGATTGCACTCCACCCGCTGACCGTTCTCGACGGGCATCCGAACGGTATGCGTTTTGCTGCGTTTTCGGATGCCGGCGAGCCCGTTCTCGAGGCGACCTACTTCTCCATCGGCGGGGGTTTCATCTATCGGGAGGGAGACAACCGCGATGGCGCCAACAGCCTTGACCACATCGCGGACCCGCTCCCCTTTCGCACGGCAGCTCAGCTGCTCGCGCACTGCCGCTCCGAGGGTCTTCCCTTCAGCGGCGTGATGCTGCGAAACGAACTCGCGCGCCGCACTGAAGCCGACGTGCGCGCCGGGCTGCTGCACATCCGGGATGTCATGGACGAGTGCAAGAACAACAGCCTCGAGCGCACGGGTAACCTGCCTGGCACGCTCAAGGTTCGTCGCCGCGCTCCCGACTGGCACGCGCGACTGCGAAAGGAAGACCCGAACCGCGACCCGGCATTTTGGCAGGAGTGGGTCAATCTCGTGGCTCTGGCCGTCAACGAAGAGAATGCCTCCGGTGGCCGCGTCGTCACTGCACCGACCAACGGTGCCGCCGGCATTATCCCCGCCGTGCTCTTCTACGCGACACATTATGCTCCTGGCATGAAAGATGCAGACCAGGCGATGAAGGATGACGCTACCGTGCGCTTCTTGCTGGCCAGCGCCGCCGTGGGCGTGCTCTATAAGCGCATGGCGTCCATCTCGGGCGCTGAGGTCGGATGCCAGGGAGAGGTTGGCTCAGCCTCGTCGATGGCTGCTGCAGGCTTGGCCGAGATTCTCGGCGGAACGCCCGAGCAGGTCGAGAACGCGGCCGAGATCGCGATGGAACACAATCTGGGCCTCACGTGCGACCCGATCGGCGGCCTCGTGCAGATTCCGTGCATTGAGCGCAATGCCATTGCCGCCGCTAAGGCCATCAACGCCGCGAAAATGGCGCTGTGGGGAGACGGAACTCACCGAGTTTCGCTCGACGAGGTCATCATCACGATGGCCGAGACCGGCAAAGACATGAGCTCGCGCTATAAAGAGACGTCGATGGGCGGTCTCGCCGTCAACGTCGTCGAGTGCTAGGAGCAAGTCACGCGCGACGGGCCTTAGCTGCCGTCGCGCCGGTCCACGCCCCGCGCGACCAGCGCGACTAGCGCGACTAGCGCGAAGAAATTCGCGGCACACGGCGATACTTCTAGGCGCGCGTGTACCTCAGAAGCAGTGTGCCATCCGCTGCACTGAACGCATGGGCGAGCATCATGTCTTGAGGCGTTGCCTCCGCAGCGTCAACGATCCGGCGCGCTGAGCCGCCTTCGAGTCGCGGGCTTATGGTCAGGCACAGTTCGTCGACCACTCCCTGCGCGATCATCGTGGCGAACAGAGTCGGCCCGCCCTCACTGTGCAATTGCGGATACCCACGCTCGGCCAGCGCATGCTTGAGCTCGACCGTGTCGACTTGGGAGTCTCCCGCAATAATCACGTCGGCCACTTCCTCGATACGCTTCCGTTGCTCGGCCGAGGCTTTCTCGGTGGTGACAACGAACGGCCGCGTGGCGTACGACTTGAGGTCTTTCGGTTCCAGTCGCAGCGATGCGGTCACGATAGCAAAGGGCGGCTGGGCACTGAGGCCGTTAGCGGTACGCCAGGCTACTGACTCCTCGTCGAGAGCGAGATTTCGGTAGCCCTCGTGACGCACGGTGCCAGCACCGACCACGATGACATCCGCTAGCCGGCGCAGCAGCGGAAACACTCGTCCGTCGGCCGGTGTGCCCAAGCCGCCCGAGACACCCTCGTGAGTAGCCGCTCCATCGATGCTCGAGACGAAGTTGGCGCGCAGCCATGGCTTCGCACGCTCCGCCGCCGCGTAGCTTGCGAGCAGCTGCTCATCGGTCAGAGCGACTCCTGCAGTAAGGGAATGGATGTCGGATGCAGCGGCCACGGTCTACCTTTCGTTGGCTTCGGACATATTGTGCTTGAGCAACGCCGGTTGCCGGAGCCCAAGAATCGCTTCTGCCATTCGAACGGCATCCACGGTCTCCGCTACCTCATGAGCGCGCACGACGCGCGCGCCATTGAGCACACAGGCAACGGCAGCGGCCAACGAGCCCGCAAGCCGCTCCCGCTTCGGTTTCTCC
Organism: Salinibacterium sp. SWN1162; assembly: GCF_015864675.1. Taxonomy (NCBI): domain Bacteria; kingdom Bacillati; phylum Actinomycetota; class Actinomycetes; order Micrococcales; family Microbacteriaceae; genus Salinibacterium; species Salinibacterium sp. SWN1162. Next base: position 2,629 of record NZ_JADYWT010000004.1, on the reverse strand, counting down.
AACACCTCACCGATGAAGTCCTTATTCGACAGCGCGACGAGTGTCGGAAGCCCCAAGTCGGCAATAACGTCGAGCCGGCGCGTGAGCTCAAGGCTATGAAGAGTGTTCTTGTTGAGGTCGTGACCGGGATCGACAAAGAGACGGTCGTCCGGAACACCAGCGTCCATCGCCCGATCCACGCGGCTCTGGAGAAAGTCACGCACTTCGATAGCAACATCGTCGTACTGCGGACGAGCAAATTGGGTTCGCGGTTGAGCCCGCGAGTGCACCAACACCAACGACGCTTCGCTGTCGGCTACGACGCGAGCTAAATCGGGATCGCTGAGTCCCGTGGTGTCGTTGATCACGGTTGCCCCGGCGGCGATACTGCGGCGCGCCACTTCAGCGTGGAAAGTGTCGACTGAGATCACGACGTCGGATTCTGCTCGCAATGCTTCCACGACCGGAACAACGCGATCACACTCGTCCTCAACGCTCAGCTGATCGCCCGGAGCAAACGGCACTCCCCCGATATCGATCCAATCCGCGCCATCATGGACCGCACGCAACGACGCCGAAACGGCGTCCTCGAGGGCGTAGTTGACGCCGGCATCGTAGAAGGAATCAGGCGTGCGGTTGACAATTGCCATCACCGCCACGCGCTGCGAAAAGTCGAAGGTTCGATCACCGATGGTGCGGCGCGGGTTTCGCAACGGGGGGAGCATAAAACTCATACTCCCTATACTGGGCGACGATACTGACAACTCCATTCGAATCATAGAATTCACAACGAGAAGCTGGCCACTGTCGCACCACGTCAGGTCCACGCTCAGCGAGAAAGGGCTGCGGATGACCGACGTGACCATTGCCCGCATCTATGAGCAGCCGCGGGCCGCCGATGGTTTCCGCGTCCTAGTTGATCGCTTGTGGCCCCGCGGCGTGAGCAAGCGGGCGGCACAAGTCGACGAGTGGAACAAAGATCTCGCCCCCAGCACCGCGCTCCGCATCTGGTGGAACCATGACGCCGACATGTTCGATGACTTCGCAACTCGTTATCGAGCGGAGTTAGACGAGCGTCTGGAGGTCGCGGCTGCCATCGAACAACTGCGCACCCACCACACGGTGACTCTGCTCTATGCCGCGCGGGATCCCGAGATCAACCACGCGATCATTCTCCGCGACTATGTCTTACGCGCTCTCGCGGTCGAGTAGGCCTGAGCTAGGCGCCCTTCGCGGTGCGCTACGAGCGGGACAGCAGCAACACGCCGGCGATAACGGATGCCGCAGCAATCGCGAGAGCGATGCCGAGGAGCACCGCGTGGACGCGGTAGAACGCGGTCGTCCCGCCCGCCGCATCCCGAGCTCGCGAGTCACTACTGACTCTCTTGAAGAAGCGAGGCCAGGCCACCACGTTGAACAGTGCACTGACAAAAAGAACGATTGCCGCAAACAACTCCATGCGCTCAAGCCTACGCCCGCGCCCCGATTCCCCCGGGCGCGTTGGCTATGCGCGACAATGGTCGAATGCCTGAATTCACCCTTCGCGGAGGACCTGGAGCCAGCATCCACGCTGAGCTCGAGGCCAAACGTTCCCGTTTCCTCTGCACAGTCGTGCGGGTCGCGACGGAGGACGACGCCCGCGATGTCATCGAACTCGCGCGCAAGACCCACTGGGACGCTCGCCATCACTGCTCAGCGTTCGTCCTTGGCTCCACAACAGAACCGTCACAGGTGCGGCGCTCCAACGACGACGGCGAGCCCTCTGGCACCGCGGGGAGGCCGATCCTCGATGTTCTCACCGGTCGCAATCTCATCGACTGTGTTGCGGTCGTGTCACGCTACTTCGGCGGAACCTTGCTGGGCACGGGAGGGCTCATTCGCGCCTACTCTGATGCTGCGGCGCACGCTGTCGACGCCGCCCGTGAAGCACACCGTCTTGTGGCGCGCGAACGCCGCGATATCTTTCACTTATCGCTGGGACATGCGGATGCCGGACGCATCGAAGCAGAGCTCCGTCACCAGGGAATCACGGTGCTCGGCACGGACTATGGCGCGCGGGCCGTACTCACGCTAGCGACGGATGCGGGGAGCACCGCTGACCTCTCTGCCCGCGTCGCGGCTGTCACAGCTGGGGCGGCCCGTATCGAGCCCGCTGGCTCGGAATGGGTGGATGCTGAGCCCGAGTAAGAACTCGGGTCAATCACCCTTTCTTCCGGAATGCCAGGCACCTACAACTCGGCGCTGTCACGTCCGGTTACCGTCGCGTCTGAGAACGGTCGTTAACGCAAGAAAGCCACCCGGTAGAAGTACTTTTCAGTACCCCCACGGGTGGCTTTCTCACAATTTAAGTCCGGCGGTGTCCTACTCTCCCACAAGGTCCCCCTTGCAGTACCATCGGCGCAGAGAGTCTTAGCTTCCGGGTTCGGAATGTAACCGGGCGTTTCCCTCTCGCTATGGCCGCCGAAACACTATTGATTTATGTATCAGTCTGGGCCAGAAACATGCTCCGACACTGCCCCGAAGGACATGTGCCTAGCTGTGTTAGCTGGGCGCAGTTCCCGACCGTAAATCGGGAACCACAAAGTGGACGCGAGAATTCTTCTCAGTCACCATTCACATCCGAAGATGTCAGTGAGGTGGGGTGTTATCA
>NZ_JADYWT010000003.1:0-311325 GCF_015864675.1 Salinibacterium sp. SWN1162 | reverse complement strand
TCGCAGTCGGGCCGGATCATGCAGAACACTCTCACTGATTCGTGGGTGGCTGATCCGCGTACCGAGACCTCGACCTACACATTCGATGCGGCTGGTCGGCTAACTGAGGCGGTCATCCCGATCACCACTGGGTACTGTTATGACGCCTCTGACCGGTTGTTGTCGACGGCGGTGGCGGGTGCTCCGGCAGGCGCGAACACGTTGCTCTCGACAAAGCGGTGGCACGTAGTTCGGAGGCGTCTGAAAGTGTGGAGCCAACGACGAAACGTGACGGTAATTCGCTGGAGTAGCTTCATAGGTTGATCGGCCCAGGCTGCAGAGGGGAATCAGTTATCCCCTCGGCCAAAATAGCGGTCACCATCGATATCGCTCGGGGGCCGAGACTGTCTCCCGGATAGAAATCTTCGTATAACTCGTCGGCCTCGTCGAGGGAACTTATCTCGCACAAGCTCACGAGTAGTCGAATGTCGCGGGTGTCGCGACCGGGGCGGTTGGCGCGCAGTTTCATCGCCAAGAGTGCCTCTTTGGATGCGACCTGAATCACGATGTCGTCGCGATCATAGAGCGTGTCCCATTCAACAGCGCGGCCGAGGGTCGGCAGAGCATCCGCTTTGGTGACTTCAAAATTGAGCCAGGTGGGATCCCAATCGTGGCGTTGCGCAACGCGAGCGGCGGCTGATGCGACCGCAGCATCACTCCCCGGGCGAACGTGCAGTGAATCGAGATCTTGGGTGGTCCCGCGGTCGAACTAGCGCAACGAAAGCGCCGCTCCGCCGACCAACCGGATTCCTGCCACTTCGCCCTCCGCGCGTAGCTCCGCAATGAGTTCACGCAATCCGGTGATGATGTCATCCCTGTCGAGAGTGGTTGCCACGACTACACGCTCTCGAACGTGTCACGCCACGCAAGGACGCCGCGTTTAGCGAACTCGGCAGGGACTTCTGCGAGTGGAGCAACAGGGTCCGCAGGATCCACGTCAAGAGTTCGGTGTTTGCCGAGGAACCGGTGGGGGAGATCAACCCACTGCGGCAGAGGAATGCCCTCGTCTGCAAGTCGCCACGCTACAAGCGCTGCTAGTGCGGCATCCCACACCGGGTCGCGAGTCGACTCGGGCTCGGCAAGCCCGAGGACTCCGCGAATCAGTCCGTGCTCGGCGACAAGGTTGTCGTTGAGTTGCAGCAGGGCCCGAAGCGCCCTGTCCTTGTCGCCGGCTGCGAGCTGGTGACGGATTTCGGTAGCGGCGGTTGCAGCGTCGTCCCGGCGAGTGGGGGCGGAATACAGCCGGTGCCCCGCTCCAGCTAAGAGGCGGTCAATCGTGTCGAAGCTTGCATCGCGCCCTCGTTCTGAGCGAGAAACGCTGCCCTGATCGATCGAGGAACGAGAAGCAAGCTGCTCCTGAGTGAGGCGTCGACTTTTTCGGGCGGCGCGAACCAACGTAGATGCGTTTGCCATACTGATCTCCACCCTTCTTGCTCACAAATATAGCTTAGGAGACATATTTAGGGAAGCTCACCTACCAGAAAATGTCCCCGCTCACTGGACTGGCCACGAGCGTTGCCGAGAGCGACATCACTGCGAACAAGACGAAGCACCGAGAGTTGCTGAACCATTCACTAACGTTACTGAGAACTCTGAAAACGACGTGTGCGAACTAGACCGCGCTCGATCATGTGGTCAGAGAACTGGCAGAGGTGGTGTCGATGTTCTAACTCAGCGTTTGGAGAAAACCTCCACCGCAACCCCGGCCGGCGTCTCCACGAGGAACCCGGTCCCCGCGAACGCGGCTTCAAGGTCGGCACGGGTTTCGGTGAAGTGTTCCCAGCCCTCGGTATGGAGGCCAACCACATGGTCGACGCCCAAGATTTGGGCGGCTTCTGCGGCATCCGCTGAGGTCAACGTGAGAGGGCCGTTGACGGCGGAGATGCGGGCAGCACCGGCGAAGAGCACCGCGATGCTGATGTCGGGGAAGCGGTCTGCGATTTGCTGCACGAGCGGCAGGGAAGCGTTGTCGCCGCTGACGTAGATGGTGGGTTCGCCCTCGGCCTGCAGCACGAAACCGGTGACCGGGCCGACGCGGGCTTCCGCACCGGGAGGGCCATGCAGGGCCGGCACTGCGGTGACGGTCACGGCGCCGACTTCGCGGGATTCCCACGAGTCGAGGCCGACAACGCCGCCGCCGAAGAGGTCAGAGCCCGCCTTCATGGTGCTGATCGTCAGTACGCCGGAGGCAAGAAGTTCGAGTCCCTCATAGTCGAGGTTGTCTTGGTGTTCGTGATGCGACAGCAACACGAGGTCGACAGCGCCGACATCCGCTCGGCTCAGTGCCGGACCCGCCGTCTTGGTGAGCGGCACGCCGCCCTCGTCGGGGTAAAGCTGCGGGGCATCAAAGGTGGGATCAGTCACGATGCGCAATCCCGCATATTCGAGCAACGCGGTGGGGCCACCAATGTAGGTCACGGTCAACTTCGACATACTCTGAGACTATGCCCAATCGTCTGGAATCTGCTGCGAGTCCGTACCTGAGATCACACGCCACCAATCCGGTTCACTGGTGGGAGTGGTCTGCCGAAGCTTTTGCCGAAGCGCAACGCCGCGATGTGCCCGTGCTGGTCTCCATCGGCTACTCCACCTGTCACTGGTGTCACGTGATGGCGCGCGAATCCTTCAGCGACCCCGTGCTGGCCGCCTACCTCAACGACAACTTTGTGGCGATCAAGGTCGACCGCGAAGAGCACGCCGAAGTGGACTCCACCTATCTGGCGGCGGCATCCGCCTTCACGCCCAACTTGGGCTGGCCCCTCAACGTCTTCGTCACCCCCGCGGGGCGAGCCTTCTTTGCCGGCACCTACTGGCCGCCGACCGCGGTGGGGCAGCATCCGGCATTTCGGCAAGTGCTCGAATCGGTGACGGAGGCGTGGACCGCGCGGCGTGAGCAAGTGGAGACGAGCGGGGCCGCGATTGCTCAGGCGCTCGCCCAGAGCCGCGGTGTGGAGAGCGAACTCGTCACCGACTTTGCTGACGTGATCGATGCGCTCGCCGCGGCCGAAGATCTCGAGCACGGCGGATTCGGTGACGCCCCCAAATTTCCGGTCACGCCGGTGCTGCGATTCCTTCTCGATCGCGGTGCCCGCTCCGCCGAACACTCGCCCGAGGCAGCCGGCCTTGCCGACCGCACGCTGAAGGCGATGGCGGCATCCGCCCTGCGTGACCCGGTCGATGGCGGCTTCTTCCGCTACTCCACCCAGGCGGACTGGACCGACCCGCACTACGAACGCATGCTCTACGACAACGCCCAACTGCTCGCCACCTACGCGCTCGCCGACTCCGCCGAGATCGCCACCGGCGTTGCCGAGTTCTTGCGCGACCGGTTGCTGCTGCCCTCAGGAGCCTTCGCGTCGGGCCTCGACTCCGAAAGCACCGTCGACGGCAAACGCGTCGAAGGCTTCTACTATTCGCTGGATGCCGCAAGCCGCGCCCGCGTCGAAGCCCCGCCCCGCGACGACAAGATTCTCACAGGCTGGAACGGTCTGGCGATCGAAGCTCTCGCCTTGGCTGGCGCTCGTTTCGGCAACGCCGAGTGGATCGCGCTGGCTCGCGGTGCCGCTGACTTCTTGCTCGCTGAGCATGTGGGCCGGGCCGGCTCGGGTGCTGACGACGGGACGGGCTCAGGTGCTGGTGCTGACGACGGCTCGACTGCGACTGCGGTTGCCGGCGTCGCAGGGGAGCGGCTCGTGCGCACCTCCATCGACGGCATCCTCTCCGACGCGGCTGCAACCCTCGAAGACAGCGGAATGCTCGCCCAAGGCCTGCTCGAACTCTCGATCGCGACCGGCGAAGTTCGCTACGCAATCGCCGCCCGCGACCTCATCGACGGGGCGCTCGCAGCCGGAGCGGCGGGCTCGGGAAGCTCGCCCTTCGGCCTCCCCGGCGGCAGCGACTCCGTGCTCGCCGCGCAAGGTCTTTCGACCGAAGCTGACATCAGCGATGGAGCCCACCCCAGCGGTCTCAGCGCCATGGCCGCCGCCGCGCACACCCTCTTCGCTCTCACCGGCGACGCCCAATACCGGGATGCCGCCGAGGCATCCATGAAGTTGGTCGGCCAACTCGCAGCCCAGCAACCCATCTCGTTCGGAACCGCCCTCACCCTCATGTCGGAGCTCGGTGCACCCCTGCGCCAGCTCGTCGTCGTTGCCGGGGATGAGGTGAACGGCGAGCTCACGAGTCTGGCCCGCACGCTGCACCGCGCTGGAGGCATTGGTGTTGCGGTCTCGCAGGCTCAGGGCGACGCTTTTGCGGCATCCGGTTTCGAGTTGTTTGCTGCTCGCACCGCGACCGGCGGTCAGCCGACGGCGTACCTCTGCGAAGAGTTTGTGTGCCGACTGCCGCTCACCGATGTGGCTGCGCTGACCGCACTGCTGAGCACTAACTAGCGGTTGTAGACGTCGCGTCGATGCCCGAGGGTGACGACAACGACGAGCAGCACCTCATCCTGAATTGTGTAGACGATGCGGTAGTCGCCGATGCGCACGCGAAAACCGGGTCGCCCCTGAAGTGCCTTGGCGCCGGGAGGCCGCGGGTCGTGGCCGAGCAGCGCTATGGCCCCACGAATTCTGTCGCGATGCTGGTGATCGACTCGTTTGAGAGCGCGCGCCGCGGCGGGCGTGATCTCAATGCGATAAGCCACTACCAGCCCAGATCTGCCTTGACTTGATCCCAGGGAATGTTCGGGCCTTCATCGGCCATCGCTTCGTCAAAGGCAGCAACGTCTTCAGCATCTTCTAGCGCATCCATCATGCGTTCATACTGCTCTGGGCTTACGACAACGGCCGCGCGCTGCCCACGGCGCTCGATGAAAACTGCTTCGCGCTCTGACGTGGCGATGACCTCGGAGAAATTCTTGCGGGCATCCGCGATGCTGGTGGTCGACATGGCTCAATTGTACGTTTACGACCTAAAAATGTACATAAGGGTGTTCTGCGCAACCGCGAGGGGTAACCGCGCGGGCGAGCTACAGAATCCCGAGTGCCTGCCGCACGTGTACATACTGCGTGAGGAAGGCACGTTCGTCGAGGCGCTTGCGGCGCATCCACGAGGTCACCTCGCTGTTGCTTTTGCTTGCATTGCACGAGCCGCACGCGGGCACGACGTTGCCGACGGTGTAACTGCCGCCGCGGGAGATCGGCTGAACGCAGTCCTTTTGTAGCGGGGAGTCGGTTGCGGCGCAGTAGGCGCAGCCACCCCACTCACGAGCGATCTCGATCCACTGCTCGGCGGTGAGGTCGTTGTCGGCGGCATCCACTCGACGTTTGCGGCGTCGGGCGGCGCGAGCGCGTCGAGTCTGAGCCACAGCCATACCGCTAAGTTACTGCACGAGACTCGTCGACACCGGAACCGTCGCGGCGAGTGACCTCAGGACACTAGCGATCTAGGCTGTGCTGCATGAAGATCATGAGCGCGCGTAAACCCCGTAACTGGCACCGAGCCCACGATGACTCGCTCACGACCGGTCAGCGAGCGGCTGACACGCTGCGTAATTCGATGGGCAGCTGGACCTTTGTGATCAGCTTCATGGCGTTCATGCTGATCTGGGCTGGCGTGAATTCGCTCACGGCGGCAACGTGGGATCCGTATCCCTATATTCTGCTGAACCTGTTTCTGAGCATGTTGGCGGGTCTCCAAGGGGCGATCCTGCTGATCTCCGCCAAGCGCCAAGACAGCATTTCTGCGGCGCTTGCCCAACACGATTACGACGTGGATGCCGCGGCAAAGGCTGACATCGAAGAGGTGTTTGCCCTCAACCAGCAGCAGTCAATCGTGATCGCTGAACTGCATGAAATCCTGAAACGACTCGATGAGGATCGGGCGGCGTGGATGAGCGTGCGGGAGAAGCTCGACGGAGATTCGGCTCCGTCGGCCTAGCGCCCCGCGCGACGCGAGGAAATAACCCCGGTGTCGAAGCCCATGAGGTTGAGTCCGCCGTTGAAGCGCGCGTGTTCGACTTTGAGGCAGCGGTCCATGACGATCGTCAGCCCCTGCGATTCGCCGTAGACGGCGGCTTCTTCGTTCCAGATGCCGAGCTGCACCCAGACCGCTTTCGCACCGATCGCGAGCACGTCATCGATCACGGCGGGGATGTCGCTGGCCTTGCGGAACACATCCACGATGTCGGGCACTTCGGGCAGCGAAGCCAGGTCGGGGTAGGCCTTCTGGCCCAGAATTGTGTCGGCGTTGGGGTTCACGAAGTACACGCGGTAGTCGGTGGACTGCAACAGGTAGGTGCCCACGAAATAGCTCGACCGTGAGGGATTGGGGGAGGCCCCGACAATCGCAATCGACTTGGCGCCGCGCAGGATGGCGGCACGTTTTTTGGCATCCGGCCCCACCCAGGTGCGCTGCGACTTGAGCAACTTCGCGAGCGGAGAGCTCGCGGGCAGGTCGCAGGTGAGCCCATTGCTGAGTTGGGTGGTTTGCACTTCTTCGGCCGACATCGTTAGCCCTTCGTCGCAGCGGTCAACGCCTGGTCGAGGTCGGCGATGATATCTTCGGGGTCTTCGATACCCACGCTGATGCGCACGACACCCGGCAGCACGCCGCCGTCGATGAGCTGCTGCTCGGTGAGCTGTGCGTGCGTCGTCGACGCGGGATGAATCACCAACGTTTTCGCGTCGCCAATGTTGGCAAGGTGGCTGGCCAGCTCCACGCTCTCGATGAACTTTTGGCCCACCTCCCGGCTGCCCTGCGTGCCCGTCGCGCGCACCTCAAACGAGAACACCGAACCGGCGCCCTTCGGCAAATACTTCTGAGCACGCTCGAAGTGCGGATGCCCGGGCAGCCCAGCCCAGTACACCGTCTCGATGCGCGGGTCGGCCTCGAGCCACTCGGCGACGATGCGCGCGTTGTCGACGTGGGCTTGCATCCGGAAGGGAAGCGTCTCGACGCCGGTCGCGAGCAACCAGGCCGAGTGCGGGGCGAGAGCCGGGCCGATGTCGCGCAGCTGCTCAGCGCGCAGGCGGGTGAGAAAGGCGTATTCGCCAAAGTTTCCGCTCCAGTTGAGGCCGCCATAGCTCGGAACGGGCTCATCGAAGAGCGGGAAGTGCTCGTTGGCCCAGTCGAAGCGGCCGCTCTCCACGACCACACCGCCCAGAGTCGTGCCCGCGCCACCTAAAAACTTCGTCGCCGAATGCGTGATCACGTCGGCGCCCCACTCGATCGGGCGGCTCAGATACGGGGTCGCGACCGTGGAATCGATCACGAGGGGGATGTTGTGCGCATGCGCGACTTCAGCGAGTCCCTCAATGTCCGCAATCTCGCCGGACGGGTTCGCGATGGTCTCCGCAAAGATCAGCTTCGTCTTTGGGGTGATCGCCGCCGCATAGTCGGCGGGGTCGGCGGAGCGCACGAACGTGGTTTCGACGCCAAAACGACGCAGCGTGACATCCAACTGAGTAATAGAACCGCCATAGAGGTTGGCGCTCGAGACGATGTGATCGCCCGCACCGGCGAGGGCGGCGAAGGTGATGAACTGTGCGCTCAGTCCGCTGCCGGTGGCAACGGCGCCGAGTCCGCCCTCGAGCGACGCGACCCGTTCCTCGAAGCTGGCGACCGTCGGGTTAGCAAGCCGGGAATAGATGTTGCCGTACTTCTGCAGGGCAAAGCGGGCGGCGGCATCCGCGGTGTCATCGAAGACATAGGCGCTGGTCTGGTAAATCGGCAGAGCGCGAGCGCCCGTCGCCGCATCGGGAATGTTGCCCGCGTGAATTGCGCGCGTGCGAAAACCATAGTTGCGGTCGGAACCGCTCTGCTCAGCCATAGCCACAGGCTACCCAACCGGATGCCGCAGCCGCGTCCGCGACGTAACAGAACGCCACGAAGTGGCTGGTCCGCACTCGCGTGGGTCTGCACCGCGACCGGGGTAGCACCCCGAAGCGGTAGCACGCCGCGGCCGCTGGCCTAGACCCAGGTCGGCAACCACCAGCGCAGGCGCAGCAGGTCGTAGTCGATGACCTGACCGGTCCAGAGCGGCCAGAAGAAGACGCTGACAGCGATGGCGACGACCACAAATACGGCTACAACGCCCAGGCCACTCGTGCGCCGATACCGGTCGTCGTCTTGCGTGCCGAGGATCACCCCGAGCGCGGCGACCAACGCCAAGATCAGGTACGGCTCGAACACGATTGTGTAGAACTGGAAGACGGTGCGGTTCAGATAGAGCAACCAGGGCAGGTAACCGGCGGCGACGCCCATCAGAATGAACCCGGTCTGCCACTGGCGGTAGCGCACCAGTCGGTACACGAGGTACAGCATGGCGGCGGTCGCAGCCCACCAAATGATCGGGTTGGCGATTCCGGAGATCGAGGCGCCGCAGGCATCCGCGAGACAACCGTCGTCGCCGCGCGCAACGTTTTCGTAGAACATGCTCGTCGGGCGGATCAGCAGTAACCAGGTCAGCGGGTTCGCTTGGTAGGGGTGGGGTCGGGTTTCACCCACGTGATAGCTGTAGACGCTCGACTGAAAATGCCACAGGCTCTGGATGTCGAGGGGCACCCAACTGAGAACGCCTGTCCACGCATTGCTGTCGGATTCGGCCCAGTCGCGGTCGTAGCCGTTGTCGCTGAGAAACCAGCCCGCCCACGTGCTGAGGTACACGAGCAGCGCGACCGGAACGGTGAGCAGAAAACTCACGGGGGCTTGCTTGAAGAGCGTGCCGGAACCCCAGAAGACGATGCCAGCCTGACGGCGAGCGAGAGCATCCACCACGAGGCTGTAGACCGCGAAAGCGGCCAAGAAGTAGAGGCCATTCCACTTGACGGCGGCGGCAAGCCCGAAGGCGACAGCGGCGAGAATGAGCCACGGTCGCCACCACAGTGCCGGGCCCCATTCGGTGTTCGCGCCGCGGAGCCCGCGACGACTGATCCACAGTGCCAGCCGCGTGGCCGAGTGCTCCCGATCGAGCAGCATGGCGCCGACGCCGAGCAAGGCAAAGATCATGACGAAATTGTCGAGCAGCGCGATCCGGCTCATGACAATCGCATTGCCGTCGATCGCCATCAGCAGCCCGGCGAGCGTCGCGAGCAGCGTGGAGCCGAACAGTTTCTTGGCGATCAGCATGAGCACGACGACCGCGAGGATGCCGACGATGGCTGTCGCGATGCGCCAGCCGAACGGGTCTTCGCCGCCGCCCGGCAGCATGCCCAATCCGATCAGCCACTTTCCGAGCGGTGGATGCACCACAAACGACGGATCGTTGAGGAAAATGTTGACCTTGCCGCTGTTGAAGAGCGCGTCAGCTTCGGTCGGCCACTGCGCCTCGTAGCCGAGGTTCACGAGAGTCCACGAATCCTTCACATAGAAGGTCTCATCGAACACCAGCGACGACGGATGCCCGAGGCCCACCAGTCGCGTGAACGCCGCGATCAGCACCACGATCACCGGCCCCGCCCACCCGAGCCAGCGGCGGGTTAGCGGGCTTCTCGCTGCCCACCAGTCGTCAAGGCGCGAGCCCGCGGCGGCGTAGCGGCGACCGACGGAATCGGGGTGCTCCGCATCAGCGCCGTCCGCCGGCGCAGGCGTATCTTCACCATGACCTGCACCAGCATCCGCGTCAGGCGTAGTCGAAAGCCACGGCGAATCACTCGCCAGAATGGCGTCGAAGTCGCGCGGTTTGCTCTGGTTCACTCCGCAATCGTACTCAGCGTCGCGCGTTCGTGGGGCGCGGTGAAGGTCTGCCAGATCCAGTCGGCGGCGGTGCGCGCCGGCGGTCGGGGTGTCATAGCGAGCCAGGCGTCGATGATTCCGAAGGTTGCACCGGTAATGCTGGCACTCGCGATGTCGAGGCGCACGCCGTCGGGGGCGGTGGGGTCGTGATCGAGGATTCCTTGGCGCACGATGAGATTGAGGCGTGTTCGCAGTCGCGACGCCACAAACGCTGAGCCGCGGGGGCCGAGCGCGCTGGCATAGATGGCGGCGTTTCCGTCGAGGTGCTCGAGGTAGTTCAGTAGGGCCGGTGGTGGATCGGTGCTGAGAGGGTCGAGGTCAACCAGTTGCACTCCCGCTTCGTCGGCGGCAGCTTCGATCGCGAAAGCCAGCAGCGTCTCTTTGTCGGCGTAGTGCTGGTAGAAGCTGCTGCGGTTGACTCCCGCGCGTTCCACGATTTCGGCGACGGTAACTTCATCGAATGGTTGCTCCTGGGCGAGAGCGAAAAGTGCCTGCTGCAGGCTTCGCCTGGTGCGTTCGACTCGGGCGTCCATTGCTCGATTCTTGCAGAACAATGCCCCACAACGGGTGAGTTTTCCGACAATTGTTGGAAAACTCAGGCGCGGCGAAATATCATAGAGCGCAGCCCGAAGACGTGCTCGTTTTTGTGTTCCCTACGAGAGGTTTTCTTCAGCATGGCTGAATTCCTGTACCGCCTTGGCCGCCTTTCGGCCCGCCGCGCCTGGCTCTTTATTGTCAGCTGGCTCGCCGTGCTCGGCCTCGCGGTTGGTGGCTTCGCCCTCTTCGGCGGCACGCTTTCGTCGACCATGACAATTCCCGGCACCGAAACTGAGCGCGTGGCCTCCGAGCTCACCGACCAACTGGGTGATGTTGGCGGCATCTCTGCGACCGTCGTGTTTGGTTCAGAAGACGGCAGCGCTTTCTCAGACACGCAGCGCAGCGAGATTACGGATGCTCTCGCCGAGCTCACTGCGCAGAACGATGTCAGCGCCGTCATTGACCCCTTCGAGACTGACGCCCAGCGAGCCGAACAAGCGCAACAGATCGTGGACGGCCGCGAACAAATCGATACCGGCAAGCAGCAACTCTCCGACGGCCAAGACCAACTCGACGCGGGGCTTCAACAGCTCGAAGCAGGCCAGGCTCAACTGGACGCTGCCATCGAGCAGGCCACAGCCGCCGGCTTCTACGACGCCTCGATAGCGCAGTTCGAAGCGCAGCAGGCTCAGCTCGATGCTGGCAAGGCCGAGCTCGACGCCCAGCAGACCACTATCGACCAAAACATCATCGAACTAGGCAAGCAAGAGCGAGAACTCGGCTTTGGCGAACGCCTTCTGGATGCCGCCTCGGCCATCAGCTTCGTCTCCGACGACGGGGCCACAGCACTCGGCCTGATCACGTTCGACAGCGAACTACTTGACCTCTCGGGCGAGACGAAGAGCGAGATTGCGGCCGCACTGGATGCCATCGACATCGATGGCGTCACTGTCGACTACTCGTCATCCATCACCACCTCGACCGATGGTCTGTTGGGCATCGGCGAGATCATCGGTGTGCTGTTGGCCGGGCTGGTTCTGCTCGTGCTGTTCCGCTCGTTCTTGCCCGCAACGTTGCCGATCGTCTCCTCGATCATTGGCGTTGGGGTGGGCGTCGCGGGTTCGCTCGCCTTCTCCGGCGTTGTCGATATGACCTCCGTCACCCCGATTCTGGGCGTGATGCTCGGCCTCGCGGTCGGTATCGACTACACGCTCTTCATCGTGCAGCGCCACCGTCGCCAACTCGCGGCGGGCATGGACCTTCACGAGTCGATCGGACTCGCTAACGGCACCTCGGGCAACGCGGTGCTCTTCGCTGGGTCGACGGTTCTGGTGGCGCTGCTCGCTCTCAACGTCAGCGGCATCCCGTTCCTCGGCGTCATGGGAACGGTGGGCGCTGTGTGCGTTCTCATCTCGGTGCTGATCGCTGTGAGCCTCACTCCCGCGCTCCTGGCGCTTCTCGGCAAGCGAGTTCTTTCTCGCAAGGCCCGCGCCAACATCGGTCACGAATCGCACGTGCTTCCGCCGGCGCGCGCCATGCGCACGAGCCGCGCGGTGGTCATGCTGATCGTGGCGACGCTCGGACTGCTGATCGTCGCGATCCCCGCGCTCTCGATGCGCTTGGGGCTCCCAGATGGTTCGTCAGAGCCTGCCGATTCGACCCAGTACCGCACCTACACGGCAATCGCCGAAGAATTTGGGGCTGGTCAGAACGGCACCCTCCTGGTGACCGCGACCCTTCCCGCCGGTGTTACCGAGGACGCGGAACTCGAAACTCAAGCCGATTTGGCCGACCAGTTGTTGGCCTTCGATGACGTGGAAGCGGTCGCACCGATCGGTGTCTCCGCTGCGCGGGATTACTTCGCGTTCCAGGTCGTTCCGGTGGAGGGGCCCACGAGCGTATCGACGGGAGAACTCGTTCATGAACTGCGCGACAGTTCTCCGCTCGCGGGAGACATCGAGCTCGGCGTTGCCGGCTCGGCTAGCGGAAACATCGACATCTCCGAGAAGCTCGCCAACGTGCTGCCGCTGTACCTCGCGGTTGTCGTTGGCCTGTCGCTGATCATCCTGATTCTGGTGTTCCGCTCGCTGCTCGTGCCCGTGATCGCGACCCTGGGATACGTGCTGTCGCTGCTCGCAGCGTTCGGCTCGATGGTCGCTGTGTACCAGTGGGGCTGGTTGGGAGCGCTCTTCGGCGTCACCGATCCGGGTCCGCTGCTGAACTTCGCCCCGATCATCATCATGGGCGTGCTGTTCGGTCTCGCGATGGACTACCAGCTGTTCCTTGTCTCGGGAATGCGCGAAGCGTACATTCACGGAGTGCCCGCGCGGGCCGCCGTCATGAGCGGACTCCGCAGCGGTCGTGCCGTCGTCACCGCCGCCGCGATCATCATGATTGCTGTCTTCGGCGGCTTCGTGTTCTCGCACTTGGCGATCGTCCGCCCGCTCGGCTTCGGCCTCGCCATCGGCGTGCTCTTCGACGCCTTCGTGGTGCGGATGATGTTGGTCCCGGCCCTGATGCACCTGTTCGGCAAGTCCGTGTGGTGGTTGCCGCGCTGGCTCGACCGCATCCTGCCGAGCGTGGATGTCGAGGGTTCAGCCCTCGAGCGCAGTCACCCGATCCATGCTGCGGAACCGGATGACGCGAGCAGCGACTCGGTACCAGCCGCCCGCTAACACCCGCATTCACAGAGCATCTGCACCACGCAGCATCCGCAGCACACAGCATCCGCACCCACGGTGTTCACTGCCCGGAGAAGCTTCGCGTTACAGCGGAGTCTCTTCGGGCAGTAGTGCGTTCGGCCCCGCTCCGGGGGCGCCCGGCACACGGGATGCCGCTCGCACTGCCCCAATGGAGGCGGCGATCACGAGCGCGATTCCGAATCCCTGCACCAGCGTGATGTTTTGGCCGAGCACGAAGAATCCCGCACCTGTCGCGATGGCCGGAGCCAGTGCCATGAGTACCGAGAAGGCGGCAGCAGAGATGCGGCGCAGCGCAATGAGTTCGAGGGCGTAAGGGATCGCGGAGGAACAAATCGCCACCGCCAAACCGCGCACCAGAATTGACGGCTCGAGTAGCGTGCTCCCCGCTTGGGTGATGCCGAAGGGGAGGCTGATGATCGCGCCGATCGCCATGGCGATGGCGAGGCCATCCAAGCCAGCAAAGACCTGGCCGGTCTTGCGAGACGCCAAAATGTAGCCCGCCCACGACACTGCGGCGGCGAGGGCGAAGGCGACGCCGACCGGGTCAAGGGCCCCGACGCTACCGAGGCTCAGCAGGGCAACCCCCGCGAAGGCGAGCACCGCCCACAGCCAGGCGCTGGCGCGACGAGCGACGATGACAGAAAGCACGAGAGGGCCGAGAACTTCGATCGTAACGGTCGCGCCGAGATCGACTCGAGAGAGAGCTTCGTAGAACAGCAGGTTCATTCCGCCGAGCGAAATACCAAAAACGAGAGCCATGAGCCAGGCGCGTTTCGAGATCGCGCGCAGGTTGGGGCGCGCGATGGCGAGAAGGATTGCCGCCGAAAAAACGAGCCGCAGCGAGACCATGCCCGCGGGCCCCACCTCGGGAAAGAGCAGCACAGCAACCGAGGCTCCGACGTCTTGAAAAATGAGCCCGAAGACAACGAGCATCACGGCGCCCAGAGGGGTGCCTCTCAAGGGCGGGGGAGTCGACATAGTGCAACACTACGACCTCAGAACGGATGCTTTGCGCACGTCAGGCCCAGACCATTTTCGGCCGCGCCGCACGCGACGAAGACGGGTGGGAGAATGGGGGAGTGATCATTCTTGCGGCGACTCCCATCGGCAATCTGGGCGACGCTTCTCAGCGTCTCATTGAGGCACTCACGAACGCCGAGGTGATCGCTAGCGAAGATACCCGCACGACCATTCATCTCATGCGCGCTCTCGGCATCGACAACCGGCCGCGGCTCATTCCGCTGCATGAACACAATGAGTCCGAGAAAGCCGCCGAGATCGTCGAGCTGGCTCGCGATGCCGATGTTCTTGTTCTCAGCGATGCCGGGATGCCGGCCATCAGCGACCCGGGATTCCCTCTCGTTGCGGCCGCCGCCGCCGCCGGGGTCACCGTTACCGCTCTGCCCGGACCGAGTGCAGTACTCACCGCCCTCGCGGTTTCGGGCTTGCCCACCGACCGCTTCAGCTTCGAAGGTTTCCTGCCACGCAAGGGCCGGGTCGCGTACTTCCGTGGTCTTGCTCGCGAAGAACGCACGATGGTGTTCTTCGAGAGCCCCAACCGTTTGCCCGCAGCGCTCGCCGACCTCGCCACCGCCCTCGGCGATGACCGCCGCGCTGTCGTCTGCCGCGAACTCACGAAGATGTACGAAGAAGTTGCTCGTGGCACCGCAGCGGAACTCGCCGAGAAGTTCAAAGATGGAGCCCGGGGCGAGATCTGTCTCGTGATCGAAGGCGCTGCTCCCGCGACATCCGATCTGCCAACCGCGGTCACCTACGTACTCTCACTCGTCGCTGACGGTGCTCGCTTGAAAGAAGCGGCAACCGAGGTGGCCGAGCAGACCGGGTTGAGCAAGCGCGAACTCTACGAAGCGGCGTTGCAGGCCAAAAAGAAGTAACCCGAGGGCCCGTAGTGGTTAGGCCTGCGCTTCGCAGGCGACCTTCAACTCGTGGTGGTCTTGAGTCAGCGCTTTCTTTGTGACACCGAGAAACAGCAGCCCGACGACGCTCAGGAGGCGTGCCCCGAAGGTCAGCGGCGTCATCGTGAAGCGGTAGTCGAGGCGGGTGCCGCCGTGGCTGGGCATAAACAAATAGATGCTTTGGTAGTGAGTGCCGCGCGACTCCGCGTCAACGGTGTAAGTCACATCCTGCTCGTAGTCGGTAACCCACATCACTTCGGTGGCTTCTTTGCCCGCGAAGCTGCGGGTTTCGCGCCACTTCGTGCCGACATCTAACTGCGCGGGGCCGTCGAGTACTTCGAGGGAAAGGATGCCGCTGATGTTGGCCGAGGCGCGGTCTAGGTCACAAAACACCTCGAACACGCGGTCCACCGGGGCGTCGATGTAGACGTGGTCGGTGATCTTCATGGAGGCTCCCTTGCGCGGTATCAAGACCGGGCGTTCTGCGACGATATCGCAGTGCGCCCGGTCTCCAGCCTACGACTTTAGGCGGTCACTGGTACTTGAGCGGCAGCAGACGCCACCGTTTCGCTCTTTCGCGTGAAGCGCTTGAGGGCGATCACGATCAGTGCCGTGACGACCATTCCCGCGAGAATCGCGACGAGGAACATCGGGAACGGGTTGATCGCGAAGAACACGAACAGCCCACCGTGGGGAGCCTGCGAAGTGACGCCGAACGCCATGATGAGGGCACCAGTGACGGCGCTACCAATGGCGCTGGCGGGGATCACGCGCAGCGGGTCAGCGGCAGCGAACGGGATGGCTCCCTCTGAGATGAATGACGCACCGAGCAACCAGGCTGCCTTGCCGTTTTCTTTTTCAACCGGCGAGAAGAGTCGACGAGCAAGAACGGTCGACGCGAGAGCCATCGCGAGCGGGGCTACCATTCCGGCAGCCATAACGGCGGCCATGATCATCCACGGAGCCTGGTTGTCGATGGCGCCGGCACCAAGTCCAGCAACGGCGAAGGAGTAGGCAACCTTGTTCACGGGGCCACCGAGGTCGAAGCCCATCATGGCGCCCAGAATGATGCCCAGAACGACAGCGGATGCTCCGTTCAAGCCGTTGAGGAAATTGTTGAGGCCAATGGTGAGGGCGGCAATCGGCCCACCAAGAATCAACACCATGAGGCCGGAGGCGAAGATGGATGCCAGCAGCGGGATCACGACAACGGGCATCAGACCGCGGAACCAGGCCGCAGTTTTGCGCTGAGCGAGCCAGTGCGCGGCGACACCGGCGAGCAGTCCACCGACGATACCGCCGAGGAAGCCCGCGCCCATGAGGCCAGCAACCGCACCGGCCGTGAAGCCGGGAGCGATACCCGGGCGGTCGGCAATCGCGTAGGCAATGTAACCGGCAAGGGCGGGAACGAGGAAGCCCATCGAAGCGGCACCGATTTGGAAGGCCGCGGCGCCGAGGTACGCCCTGACTCCACCGTCGGGCAGGTTCCACAGGCTGTTCTGCGTGATGATGTCGCCCGCGGTGTCAGTGATGAGGTACCCACCGAGCAGGAAGCCGAGCGCGATCAGCAATCCGCCACCGGCCACGAAGGGAATCATGTAGCTCACGCCGGTGAGCAGCGCGCGCGTGACGGTCTGACCGAAGTGTTCGTCGCTCGAGGTGCTGGCGGCGTCATTGGCTACCGAGTTGCTTGCTTCGCCACCGGCCACGCGGGCAGCGTTGGGGTCGCTCGCGGCGGCGAGAGCCTCGGCGATCATCGCGTCCGGCGCATCGATACCGCGCTTAACGGGCGACTGCACGAGAGCCTTGCCGGCGAATCGGGCCCTGTCACGAACATCCACATCGACAGCAAAGATGACAGCGGATGCCGCAGCAATGACCGCAGGATCGAGCGGCGTCGACCCCGACGAACCCTGAGTCTCGACGTGGAGTTCCACGCCAGCTCGCTCAGCGGCGGCGGCGAGTGAATCGGCGGCCATGTAGGTGTGGGCGATGCCGGTCGGGCACGCGGTGACGGCGATTAGTACGGGGCGCGCGGTGGCATCGGCGTTGGCCGCAGGGTGTCCGGCAGCGGCAGCGGCAGCAGCACCAGCTCCAGCTCCAGCGCCAGCAGCAGCGTCACCGGCGGGCGCAGCCTTCTCTTCGGGCGCAGTGGCCTGCTCCACGAGCGCGACGATGTCTTCGCGAGTCGCGGCGGCGCGCAAGCTGTCGACGAACTCGGGGTTCACGAGCGAGCGGGCGAGAGCCGAGAGCACCGTGAGGTGTTCTTGGTCGGCACCGGCCGGGGCCGCGATCAAAAAGATGAGGTCGGCGGGAGCATCCGCAGCACCAAAGTCGACGGCGGGCTTCAGTCGTGCCATCACGAGGGTTGCCTCGGTGACCGCTTCGGAGCGGCAGTGGGGGATGGCGATGCCGCCGGGAACGCCGGTATCGGTCAGTTGTTCGCGAGCCCACGCGTCATCGAAGAGCGATTCGGCGTTGGTGGCGCGTCCCTGTTCGGCGACGAGATTCGTCAGCGCGCGAATGACACCCGCGCGATCGGTGCCGAGGTCGGCATCGAGCAACACGAGCTCGGGGGTGATGAGGTGCGACATTGCTTTCTCCTTGTATCCAGCAGTCGTGGTGCTGAGGTCGTAGTTCTGAAGTTGACGGTGCTGAGGGCGGTAATGCTGAGGTTTAGCGGGCGGCGGGCCGGCCGAGCGGCTGAACGTCAGCGGTCTCGGGATGAGTCTGGTCGAGGCGCGGCATGGTGCTGCCGGGCAGGGAGGCGGCCGCAGCACCGTGAGCGACAGCCTGCGCGAGACGTCGTTCGGCGGTGTCACCGCGCTGATCGGCCACAAGGTAGCCGGCTAGTGAGGCATCTCCGGCTCCGACGGTGCTTTTGGCAGCGATGGGAGGCATGGTGGCTCGCCACGTCTCATCGGCAGTCACGAGGAGCGCTCCGCGCGATCCGAGGGTCGCGAGCACGGCGCGGCAGCCGCGAGCGATGAGGCCGAACGCGGCAGCGGCCGCGGCATCCGGATCGCTCTCGAAGGTGTCGGGGAGGCCCGTTATTTCGGCGAGTTCCTCGGCGTTGGGTTTGATGAGGTCAACGCCCACCCCCGAGTCGATGAGGGCTTTCATCGGAGCACCCGAGGAGTCGACGGCGATGCGGGGCAGCGGCCCGTCCGTGGCCGCACGAATGGCGAGAACAACGCGAACGTAAAAGTCGGGGCTAAGGCCCGGCGGGAGCGAGCCAGCAAGCACAACCCATTCGGCCTCGAGCGCGTGCGAGACCACGAGATCAATCAACGCCGCATCGTCGGCAGCGGTGAGCTGCGGACCAGGCTCATTGATCTTGGTGGTCGTTCCATCGGGTTCGGCGATCGTGATGTTGGAGCGCACCCGCCCTGCAATCGGAAGGCCCGCAATCGGCAGGCCCGCGATTGGCAGGCCCGCGGTCGGCGTCTGCTCGGCGCGCAAGGCAACGAGCATCGGGTCAGAAGCATCGCCGGGCAGTACCGCAATCGTCTCGAGCCCCGAAGCGATGAGCGCGCGCGAGACGTTGACGCCCTTGCCGCCGGGCTGCTCGCTGCTGGCTACCGAACGCTGCACCGCGCCGCGGTCGAGAGCGGAGGTGAGCTCGATCGTGCGATCGAGGCTCGGATTGGCGGTTACGGTGACGATCATGCGATCACAGTGTCAACATCCGCGCGCTCGAGCGCACGCGTCAGATCGTCGTCGGGGGAGTCATCGGTGATGATCGTGTCGACTTCTGAGAGTGAGGCGAAACTGATGAGCGTTTCGAGGCCGAGCTTCGAGGCATCGACGAGAGCGATGGCGCGTCGCGAACCACGAGTGAGGGCGCTCTTCACGGCGGCCTCCTCGGGGTCGGGAGTGCTGAATCCGAACTCAGCGTGAACGCCGTTGGCGCCGACGAAAGCGATGTCGGGGCGGATGTTGGCGAGTTGGGAAATGGTGGCAGAGCCGACCGCGGCGCCGGTGATGCCCCGCAAGCGGCCGCCGATCAGCTGAACCTCGATGTGCGGGTTCTCGCTCACGGTGGCAGCGATGGAGAGTGAGTTGGTGATTACCGTCATCGAACCGGTGGATGCCGCGGGCTGCCAGTCACGCAGGTGCAGCGCCAGGCGGTTCGTCGTGGTTCCCGAATCGAGGCTGATCGCGCCCGTAAAGGTTGACGGAATCAGGGCCATCGCGGCGAGAGCAATGCGCTCTTTGGCGTCGGAGTTGCGGTCGGTGCGGGCTGCGACGCTTTCTTCGATGCGGCTAATCCGAGCCGCCGAGACCGCTCCTCCATGCACACGACGCAAAACGCCCCGTGCTTCGAGCTGGTCGAGGTCCCGGCGGACCGTTTCGCTTGACACGTCGAACGTGTGAGCGAGGTCGATGACGGTGACGCGACCGGCTTCAGCGAGCTTGCCCTCTATGTGCTGTTGCCGCTCTTCTGCGTACATCCGCAATCTCCCCTGATTGTCAACGCACCCGACTGCGTTTCTGTGAGAATACGCCCGTTCCTGTGGCATTGCAACACAATTACAGATAAACCCACAGATTCCCACATCGTTGGGCGGAGCATCCGGCTCTCACGTCGCGCGCTCGCAGCCCCGGGCGTAACCGGCGGGCACGGGCGAATACAATGAAGGCATGTCTGCCGGCGACTCCTTCTACATTGCGACGCCCATCTTCTATGTAAACGACGTTCCCCATATCGGGCACGCGTATACGGAGGTGGCCGCCGACGTTCTTGCGCGCTGGCACCGTCAGCGGGGTGAAGACGCCTGGCTGCTCACGGGCACCGACGAGCACGGCCAGAAGATTCTGCGCACCGCCGTTGCCAACAACACGACTCCGCAAGAGTGGGCCGACCGTCTCGTCGCCGACTCCTGGCAGCCGCTGCTCGAGACCATCGACATCGCCAACGACGACTTCATTCGCACCACCGATGAGCGCCACGAAAAGGCCGTCGCCACGTTCTTGCAGCGCCTGTACGACGACGGCCACATCTACGCGGGCGAATACGAGGGCTATTACTGCGTTGGCTGCGAAGAGTACAAGCAGCTCGATGACCTCGTCACGGCTCCCGAGGGCGACTACAAGGGCCAACTGGTCTGTGCGATTCACTCGCGCCCCGTAGAGATCCTCAAGGAGAAGAACTACTTCTTCCGGATGAGCGACTTCGGGCAGCGACTGCTCGACCTCTACGAAAGCCAGCCCAACTTTGTGCAGCCCGCGAGCGTGCGCAACGAGATCATTCAGTTCGTGAAGCAGGGACTCGACGACCTCTCGATCTCGCGCTCCAGCTTCGACTGGGGTGTCAAGGTTCCGTGGGATGAAAGCCACGTCGTGTACGTCTGGTTCGACGCTCTGCTCAACTACATCAGCGCCATCGGTTACGGCGTCGACGACGAACAGTTCGCCAAGCGTTGGCCTGCCGTGCAACTCGTCGGCAAAGACATCGCTCGTTTCCACGCGGTTATCTGGCCCGCCATGCTCATGGCAGCAGACCTTCCGGTGCCGCGTGCCGTCTTCGGCCACGGCTGGTTGCTCGTCGGTGGCGAGAAGATGTCCAAGTCGAAGCTCACCGGTATCGCTCCGAGTCAGATCACTGACACCTTCGGTTCGGATGCGTTCCGCTACTACTTCATGAGCGCCATTACCTTCGGTCAAGACGGCTCCTTCAGCTGGGAAGACCTGAGCGCGCGCTACCAAGCAGAGCTCGCCAACGGATTCGGCAACCTTGCCTCGCGCGTCATCGCGATGGTGAATAAGTACTTCGATGGTGAGATTCCGGCGCTCGGTGAGCTCACGGCATCCGACGAAGCGATCATCGCGACCCAGAAGCGTGCCACCGAGAACTCGAACGCGTTCATCGACAAGTTCGCCATCAACGACGCACTCTCGTCGGTGTGGCAACTCGTGGATGAACTCAACGGGTACATCACCGAGCAAGAGCCGTGGGCGCTGTCGAAAGACCCCGCCAACCGCGAACGCCTCGGCACCGTGCTGGCCACAACCGTCAACGGTTTGGGCACGCTCGCCATCCTGCTGTCACCGGTGCTGCCCAAGGCAACCCACAAGCTCTGGACCGCCATTGGTGGTGTCGGCGAACTGCGCGAGCAGCGCATCGACGACGCTCAGAACTGGTCGCACTCCGGTCGCGTCACGGCTCTCGAATCGTCGCTGTTCCCGCGCATTGAAGTGGATGCCGAGAGCAGCACGGCGTGACCGAACCGTTCATAAGGCAGCGTCACCGCAGCGCCGACGAGAAAGCCTCCGAGAAGTTGCGATACCCGCCGCTGCCCGAACCCCTCGAGGGCGTGGTTTACGACAATCACACGCACCTCGAGATCGCGGACGGCGGGCCCGACGGCGCCCTCGACTTCACTGAACACCTCGCCCGAGCGGCCTCGGTCGGCGTTCGCGGTGTCGTGCAGGTCGGCACGGATGTCGCCACGAGCCGTTGGTCGGCCGAGCTGGCCGCCACCAACCCGCGGGTTCTCGCTGCGGTAGCTATTCACCCGAACGACGCTCCCGAGCTCGAAGCAGCAGGGGAGTTGGATGCTGCGCTCGCCGCCATCGACGAACTCGCCTCGCTTCCGCGAGTGCGCGCCATCGGCGAAACGGGGCTCGACTTTTTCCGCACGGATGACGAGGGTCGCCCCGCGCAGTTCCGTTCTTTTGAAGAGCACATTGCGATTGCCAAGCGGCACGGCCTGGCGCTGCAGATTCACGATCGTGATGCCCACGACGACGTCATCGAGACGTTGCTGAGAGTTGGCGCTCCCGAGCGCACGGTCTTCCACTGCTTCTCGGGCGATGCTGCAATGGCGCGAATCGCGGCTGATAACGGCTGGTTCTTGTCGTTCGCGGGCACGGTCACGTTCAAGAACGCGGCAAACCTTCGCGAAGCGCTTTCGGTGATCGATCTCGACCGCATCATGGTCGAAACCGACGCTCCCTATCTCACGCCGCATCCGCTGCGTGGTCGACCGAACGCTCCCTACCTGATGCCGTACACCGTGCGCGCGATGGCGGCGCATCTCGAAATCAGCGAGCTCGAACTCTCGGCGCAACTCGCGGCCACCACCGAGGCTGTCTATGGCTCGTGGGATACCGAACTTCCCGACGGCACTGCGCCAGCACCAGCGCGCTCGGCAGCATCTACCCCACAGAACGCAGGCATACGATGAGCACCCTTCTCGGCCCCGCCGAGATCCGCGATCTCGCTGATCTGCTCGGTATTCAGCCCACCAAAAAGCTGGGTCAAAACTTCGTCATCGATCCCAACACAGTGCGCCGCATCGTCAAAGCCGCGCACGTCGTCTCGGGTGAAACCGTGGTCGAGGTCGGTCCCGGGCTTGGCTCGTTGACGCTCGGAATTCTCGAGACCGGGGCATCCGTCGTCGCCGTCGAAATCGACAAGCGCCTCGCTGCCCAGTTGCCGATCACGGTTAGCCAGTTGCAGCCGGATGCTCAGCTCACGGTCATCACGGACGACGCTATGCGGGTCACCGAGTTGCCCAACGACCCTCGTGTTTTCGTCGCGAACCTGCCGTACAACGTGTCGGTGCCCGTGCTGCTGCACTTCTTGGAGCACTTTGATTCGCTCGACCGCGGTCTCGTGATGGTGCAGGCTGAGGTTGGCAACCGCGTTGCAGCCGGCCCCGGAAGCAAGGTCTACGGTTCGCCGAGCATCAAGGCCGCCTGGTACGGAGAGTTCTCCACCGCCGGGCTTGTCAGCCGCCAAGTTTTCTGGCCCGTTCCCAACGTCGACTCCGTGCTCGTGCGCTTTGAACGTCGCGAACAGCCCGGCACGATCGAGGAACGTAAAGCAACGTTCGCTCTGGTGGATGCCGCCTTCCAGCAGCGTCGCAAAATGTTGCGTCAGTCGCTCTCGAGTGTGTTGGGCAGCTCAACGGCTGCGTCTGACCGCCTCATTGCGGCGGGCATCGCGCCGACCGCCCGGGGCGAGGAGCTCACGGTTCTCGACTTCCTGGCCATCGCGCGCGCTGCGTAGCCAACACCGCACTGCGTAGCGAGCAGGAACGCTGCGTTCTGAGCAGTGTGGCCGCATCCACCATTCCGTTTGGTGCCAAACGACGGTAGGTTGGCCTCATGTCGGAAGCAACGAACCCCACCCCCAGTGACCGCGACGTTCTGGAAGGAACGGGGCGGCATCCCGACGAGTGGTTCGCTTTTCTCGATATGGCCGGGGCGACGAAGTGGCAGCACGCTGAGTTTCTGACCTGGTTTGAAGCCAATGCCGCGCAGGTCAGCCCCGAGTGGGCAGAGTCAGTGACGGCGCGCTACGCGGCGGTACGCGGGCTCAGTATTTCGCAGTAGTTTCAGCGCGGTAACGAGACCTTCACGATTTTTCGTGGCGGCCCGTTATCCCCAGCCTGCGCACAGACCGGTCCGTTCCACAAGGTAAGTTTGGTTCATGACTTCCGTCCCGGCAGCCTCCACCATGGTTCACGCTCGTGCCCCCGGCAAGATCAACGTCTTCCTCAAGGTCGGCTCATTGCTCGATGACGGCTATCACGACGTCGCCATCGCATATCAAGCGGTGTCGCTGTGTGAAGATGTGCGCGCTTTCCAGGCTGACGACTTCTCGGTATCGGTGACCGGCGCTGTCGATCTTTCTCGTGTGCCCACCGATGGCTCAAATATTGCGATCAAGGCTGCTCGGCTGCTGGCCCGCCGCACGGGGTATCGAGGTGGCGCGCGTCTTGAGATCGAGAAGCACGTTCCGGTAACCGGCGGCATGGGCGGTGGCTCTGCGGATGCCGCGGCAACTCTCTTGGCGTGCGATGCGCTCTGGGGCACCGCGATCTCCCGCGAAGAAATGTTGAGCCTTGCCGCCGAGCTCGGTGCCGACGTGCCCTTCGCGCTCACCGGCGGAACCGCTATCGGAACCGGTCGCGGCGACCAGCTCAGCCCAGCACTCGCCAAGGGCCAGTTTCAGTGGGTTTTGGCGCTCTCTGACGAAGGGTTGTCGACCCCCGCGGTGTACACCGCTCTCGACGAGCACCGCCAGCAGTATGCCCAAGATATTTTTCCCGCCGAAGTAGCGCCTTCGGTTGACTCCGATGTGTTGCAAGCTTTGCGTGCCGGCGACCCGCACATGCTCGCTGAGGCCCTTCATAATGACCTTCAGGCTCCCGCCCTCAAAATGGCGCCCTCGCTCGCCGGCGTGATCGAACTCGGCGAGAAAAACGGGGCGCTCGCAGGTATCGTTTCGGGCTCCGGCCCGACGGTTGCGTTCCTCGCGGCTGATCTCGATTCAGCCCTTGAACTGCAAATTGCACTCAGTGCGGCGCAAATGAATGTGGTGCGAGCGACCGGTCCCGTGCACGGAGCGCGAATCATTACCGACTAACCGCAGTAGGCTTGCCCGAATGGCACACCTTCTTGGCGCTGAGTCCCTTCATCTTGAATTTCCGACCCGCGTAATCTTCGACAATGTCACGATCGGCCTCGACGAGGGCGACCGTATCGGTATCGTCGGTCGCAACGGTGACGGTAAAACCACCCTTATGCGCATGCTCTCGGGCAAGCTCGACCCCGACGAGGGGCGCGTAACCCGGCGCAACGGCGTCACCCTGGGCATGCTCGATCAGGCGGATGAACTCGATGGCACCAAGACCGTGCACGAGACCGTCATCGGCGATATCGATGAGCACGTGTGGGCGGGCGACCCCAAGGTTCGCGACGTTATTGCGGGCCTTGCTGCTGATATCCCGTGGGAGGCCAAGGTTGGCGATCTCTCCGGTGGTCAGCGTCGACGGGTAGCGCTAGCCGCTCTGTTGATTGGCGACTGGGATGTCATCTTCTTGGATGAGCCCACTAACCACCTCGACGTCGAAGGCATTTCGTGGCTCGCGGGCCACCTCAAGCGTCGCTGGTCGACTAACGCCGGTGGGCTGCTGGTCGTCACTCACGACCGGTGGTTCCTCGATGAGATTTGTACCGCCACATGGGAGGTTCACGATCGCCTGATCGAGCCCTTCGAGGGTGGCTACGCGGCCTACATTCTGCAGCGCGTTGAGCGTGACCGCATGGCGGCCGCCTCTGAGTCGAAGCGTCAGAACCTCATGCGTAAAGAGTTGGCATGGTTGCGTCGCGGTGCTCCCGCGCGCACGACCAAGCCCAAGTTCCGCATCGATGCGGCCAACGATTTGATCGAAAACGAGCCGCCAGCCCGCGATAGCGTCTCGCTGTCGTCGATGGCGATGCAGCGACTCGGCAAGGATGTCGTCGACCTCGAGGGCGTCACCGTCACCTACCCAGTAATCGATCCGGCGTCGGGCGTCGCCAGCGAGAAGACGGTGCTCAACGACGTCACGTGGCGCATCGCTCCCGGCGAGCGCACGGGCATCCTGGGCGTCAACGGTGCCGGAAAGTCGACGCTGCTCTCGCTCGTCTCCGGAACGCTCCTGCCGACCAGCGGTCGTGTGAAGCGCGGTAAGACCATCAAGGTTGCCACCCTCACGCAGCAGCTTGCGGAGCTTGAAGACATCTGGAATGAACGTGTTAGCACGGTCATCGGTCGCCACAAGAGCACCTATGTCACGGGCGGCAAGGAGATGACGCCCACCCAGATGCTGGAGCGCGTTGGCTTCACGAGCACGCAGCTCTCCACCCCGGTGAAAGATCTCTCGGGTGGTCAGAAGCGTCGCCTGCAGCTGCTGCTCATTTTGCTCTCGGAGCCGAACGTTCTGATTCTCGATGAGCCCACTAACGACCTCGACACCGACATGCTTGCGGCCATCGAGGACCTACTCGACACCTACCCCGGTACACTGCTCGTCGTGAGCCACGACCGGTACCTGCTCGAGCGCGTTACCGACCAGCAGTACGCGGTGATGGAGGGCGGCTTCCGCCACCTGCCGCGTGGTGTCGACCAGTACCTCGAATTGCGCACGCAGCAGCTCAAGGGCTCCACGGGTGCGAGCGGTGCTGCCGCAGGTGCTCCGGATGCCACAGCCGCGAAGGCGAAGCCGAAGCTGGGTGGCGCTGAATTGCGCAACTCGCAGAAGGAGCACGCTGCTGCCGCTCGCAAGATGAAGAAGTTGCAAGATCAAATTGCAGATCTTCACCAGCGCATGGCGACCCACGACCAGTCAGACTTTGCCGGTTTGGGTGCCCTCGTGGGCGAACAGCAGGCTCTACAAGAGGCTCTCGACACTGTCGAGACCCGCTGGCTCGAACTCGACGAACTGCTCTCTTAGGCTGCAACCGTCGGCAGAGCGACGTTGAGGCGGAACCCTTCGGGGCCGTTCTCGGCGTTGACGCCGCCGCCGTGCGCTTCGACAATGCCGCGCACGATGGCGAGGCCGAGGCCCGCGCCGCTTGAACCGCTCGACTCTTTCTCCGGGGTGCGCGCTTCGGTCGCGCGCCATCCAATCTCGAACATGCGGCTGAGGTCTTCGCTGGCGACCCCGCTGCCCTGATCGAGCACTGACAGCACCAGACTGGTGTCGTCACGTTGGTCGGCGCTGACGAGAATCTGCGAGTGCGCGGGGGCGTAGCGGATGCTGTTGGTGAGCAGGTTAACGACCACGCGCGTGAGCTCGTGGGGGTCGGCCCAGAGCATCCGCCCCTCCACGCCAGCATGCGTGATCTGGATGCCGCGGGCCGCCGCCAACTGGCTGACGTCGGCAACGGCATCCGACACGATATCGAGCAGTTCCACGTTTTCGGGGCGCAGCTTCAGGGTGCCGCTCTGGATGAGCGAGAGCTCGAAGAGATCGTCGACGAGCCGGTTCATCGTGCCCACCTGAGCGCGAATCTGGCGCAGGTAATCGCTGGGGTCGTCCACGACTCCCGCGTCGAGCGCTTCGGCGAGGGCGCTGATGCCGGTCAGGGGAGTGCGCAGGTCGTGAGAGATCCACGCGAAGAACTGGCGGCGCGATGCATCGAGCCGAGCAATTTCATCGCGGGCCGCAGCGAGCTTTTCGGATGCCTCCGAGAGCTGGGTAGAGACCTCGGCGACCTCTTTCCACGTGCCCGCGGTGGGCTCGACCACGTGGCCAGCACCGACCCGCGCCACGGATTCGCGCAGAGCAGCGAACGCCCGCCGCACGGCTCGCCCACTCACGAGCGCGGCCCCGAGACTCATGAGCGCCGAGATACCGACGACTCCGAGCACGATCTGCAGGTCGTGGCTCGTGAAGTGCATTTGGGCGGTGATCACGACGGTGGAGAGCGCGATCGAGAGGATCGCGGCTATCACGACCACCGTGAACTGGAACGCGATCGTGCGGCGGCGATTGAGGCGCAGCACGAGCATCGCGACCAGCATGACCGCGGCGGTGCAGACCGCGGCGGTAGCGAGAATGAGGAGCCATTCGCTCAGGCTGAGAATCATGCGGCATCCTTCACAGTGAAGCGGTACCCCTTGCCCCACTCCGTGAGGAGAAAGCGCGGGTATCGGGCGTCGGGTTCGATTTTCTCGCGCAGCCGGCGCACATGCACGGTGACGGTGGAGGCTTCGCCAAAGCTCCAACCCCACACCTCTCGCAGGATGTCGTCGCGGCTCAGCACTCGCTCGGGGTTTTGCAACAGAAAGAGAAAGAGCTCGTACTCGCGGGTCGTGAGTGTCATTTCGTTGCCCTCGAGCAAGATCGAACGACGCGCCTGGTCGACGCGAAAAGGGCCGAGCGTAAACGGTTCGGATGACACATGCGAGCTGCGTGAGCGGCGCACCATGGCGTCCACGCGCAGTTGCAATTCCCGCAACGAGAACGGCTTCGCGATGTAGTCATCGGCACCGTGTTCAAGACCATCGATGCGTTCTTCCACGGCATCCAGAGCGGTCAGCATGATGATGGGCAGTTGCGCGGATGCGGCGCGCGCCTGGCGACAAAGTTCGTCGCCGCCGACACCGGGCAGCATTCGGTCGAGGATAAGCACGTCGGGGAGGGGACCGCGCAGAGCATCGCGCGCGTCGATTCCGTCGCTAATGCCCGTAACGGAATATCCCTGGCTGCTCAAAAATTTAGAGACCACCGAAAGCACTGTCGCATCGTCTTCCACGATGGTTACGCTCGCCTTGTTCTCCATAGCCCCAGCCTAGAGCGACCGCCCGAGGGAATACCGGTTTCAATTCTTACGCTCTTGAAACATCCGTCACTTTCGCCAAACGCCCGGCTTAGGTTCGTAACCGTCACCGCGTCATCGACTCGCTGGCTTCATCCACACACTACGAACTTAGGAAACTCCCTCATGAGAAAAACAGCTATTCCCGCCGCCGCCATCCTCGCCCTTTCGCTCATGCTCAGCGCCTGCAGCGGTGCAGCCACTGACACAACCAGCAGCGAATCCACTGCCCCGGAATCGTCGACGACGGAGACAGAGGCCGGCACGGACACTGACGCGGAAATGATGCACGAAGAGCACACCGGAACCTTCGAAGGCGCCGGCGAGCACTCGGTCGCAGGAACCGTAACTGTCAGTGGCACGGAGATCGTACTCGAGGGCTACTCCTCAGACGAAGGCCCCGACCTCAACATCTACCTCACCAACGGCAATGACGAGGACGCCGTAGCGGGTGGCATGCAGATCGACGCCGTCGCCTACGACGAAGCCAGCCAGACCTTCACCTTCGACGCTATGGATGTTTCCGGTTACGACACCGTCGTCATCTACTGCGACAAGGTCAAGGCAATCTTCGGATCAGCACTCCTCTCATGATGAACCGTGCGCTTTCCCTCGTCGCTTCCGTCATCACGGGAGCGGCGAGGGTCGGCCTCGGCATCCTGTGGTTGAACGAAGGTCTCTTCAAGATCAAGGCAGGATTCGACGGCGCCGACATCGGCCTGGTCGTCGACAGCACGGCATCCAACAATCGGGTGGCTGACGGCTTCGAGGCCTTCACCGCCACCTTTCTTGGTGGCGCCCCCGGTTTCTTCGGCTGGGCCATCCCGGCTCTCGAGGTCGGCCTCGGTATCGCGCTCATCCTGGGCGTGCTGACCTTCCCCGCAGCACTGATGAGTGCCGTTACGCTCTTGTCGTACTGGTCAGCCGATCAGCTGATCGAGGAATACCCGATCATGCTGGCGCTCTCGGTGGTTGTGGTGGCGTTCGTGGTTAGTGCTTCTCGGATCTCGGTCACGACGATCATCGAGAAACTCGTGAAGCGAAAGAAGCCCGAGACCCGCTGGTTCTCGGCGCCGGTGCGGCGCTGGCTTTAGCGAGTGCGCTGACTCTGGCGTTCGCTTGCGATTGCGCTCGCGCTGGCGTTAGCCCAGAGCAGCCACTCCTGCGGCGCGGGCAATTTCTACCGCGCCGTAGGAGAGCAGGGCAATAACGGCCCACGAGATGAGCGCGACCACGAGGGCGCGACCACCCGTGCGGATGAGATTGCCAATGCTGATCGAAGCTCCGAGCCCAAAGAGGGCCATGCCGAGAACTAGCTCTTGGCCGTAGCCAGCAGCCTCCAGAAAACCGTCGGGCAGCGGAACGAACGTGCGCACCAGCACCGCCGCCAAGAAGCCGACAACGAACAGGGGCAGGATGGCGGGGCGCTTGACCTCACCGCGATCAGCAGCAGGCTCACCCGCAGCACTCGCGGCCGCAGCCTGCACGCGGTCAGCCCGCGCGGCCACGACGCCAGCGAGCGCAACCATTGGCGCGAGCATGGCGACTCGGGTCAGCTTGACGACAACCGCAACAGCGAGGGCGGTTGCTCCCGCGATTTGAGCCGTAGCAACAACCTGGCCGACATCGTGCACGCTCGCGCCCACCCACATGCCGAACTCGGCAGTATCGAGGCCGAGAAGCGGGCGTAGCGCAGGGAGCAGGGCGATCGCGAGGGTGCCACACAGCGTGACAAGCGCGATCGGGGTGGCCGTGTCAGAGTCCTTCGCGCGCGTAACGCCCGCCATCGCGCCGATGGCCGAGGCGCCACAGATTGAAAATCCGGCTGCTATCAACACCGGCTGCTGGCCAGGCAGGCGCAGCATCCGGCCGAGCCCCCACGTGAAGAAGAACGTGATGACGACAATCGCGACGATCATGCCGAGCACGAGCCAGCCCAGTTCGGCGATGTTCACGAGGCTCAACTTGAAGCCGAGCAAGACAACGCCAATACGCAGTAAGCGGCGAGCGGCGATCGCGAGCCCGGGCTTTACCTCGGCACGCACCGAACCGCGCCACGGGAGAGCGGCGAACAGGATGCCCAGCACCACGCACGCGGTCAGCGTCGGAATAGCCGGCACCAGAAAGCTGATGAGTACAGCGAGAGCGAAAGCGGCAAGTGCTAGACCGAGCCCGGGGGAGTTGCGGCGAAAAGCGGTCGGGACTTGCAGGTTATTCACCGTCGAGGCTCAACTTTCTGAGCAGGGAACTCAATCGTTCTTGTTCTAGCGGAGACATGCGGGCCAGCAGCGCTGTTTCGTCATGCACGAGGGAGGTGATGGCCTCGTCAACGCGCTCGCGCCCGCTCGCCGTCATCATCACGATCACGCCGCGGCCATCGTTGGGGTCGGTGCGACGCTCGACAAGTTTGCGCGTGACCATCCGGTCGATACGGTTCGTCATAGTGCCGCTCGACACCATCGTCTGCTGCACCAAGGCGGTAGGGCTCAACTGGTACGGTGCGCCCGCTTTGCGCAGGGCTGAGAGCACGTCGAACTCCCACGGCTCAACGCCGGCAACAGCGAACGCGGCCTTACGGGCACGCTCGAGATGCTTCGCGAGACGACCGACGCGGCTGAGAACATGCAACGGCGCAAAGTCGAGATCGGGGCGCTCGCGCGACCACGCTTCGACAATTCGGTCGACTTCGTCGCGTTGGGGCATCCGGTTATTATCTCAGCTTCGATGCCCGAATGTGTGCCATAAACGCGCCCCAGAACACCAAAGAAACGTGTGCGAAGCCTCCGAATCGGGCTAAGTGCACGACAGAGTGCCAATGATCTGGCAGAATTGATGCGCGCCTTCGGGTGCGGTCCGCTTTGGTGTAACGGCAGCACGGCAGCCTTTGGAGCTGTCCAGTCTAGGTTCGAATCCTAGAGGCGGAGCTTTATGAGGTTCTAGAAACCCAAGCGCTCCTATTGTCGAAAACCTTTTTGAAGGGTTTCAGGGCAAAGAAAAAGCCGGAACCCGACGTCACGTCGACGTTCCGGCTTTTTGCTTTCCCAGGCCGGTCGGGCGACCTGCGGCGTTTGCTGGGTCGAGGACCGTGCATCCGGCTGCTTCAGGGGTTGCATTGGGGTTGTTGCGCGACCTGCGTTGAACCCTGAGTTGGGGGCTGGCTGATGGCTGAATGCCGCTGTAATCTCTGGATGATTACTGACTCGCTCACCGCTTAAATCCGAGAGGCTTTGCCGCCAATGTATCGCCGCTCTGCTGTTGTCCTGATCGTGGCTGTGCTCGCACTTTCGGGTTGTTCGTCCTATTTCGATAGTCAAGACGGCTATCAACCATCTCCGGAGCCCGTTCAGGCCGAAGGCGAAAACTCCGCAGATCAACAACCCACCGAAAGCGAAGCGAGAGGGGGATGGCTCTGTATCTGGGACCCGACTTATAACGACGACTGGCACGACGACTATGTCTGTTCAAACGGCACAAGCATTGATCGTCCCGACCTGCTTCCGGACGATCCGTTCGTGGAATCGGAGGAGCTCGACGCCGCGGCCGCTGCTTACGAGGACAGCTTGAACCGCTAACCGCGCGAGCCAGAAGAATATCTCGCTTCTCCTCGTTCCCGAGTTTTGGGGCGCGCGTTCTGAGCGCCGCTCATTCAGGGCAGAATAGAACTATGACCGAACACAAACTCGCCGTCATTGTTCTCGCCGCTGGCCAAGGCACTCGTATGAAGTCTGCCAAGCCCAAGGTGTTGCACCGCCTTGCCGGCCGCGAGCTTATCGGCCACGTTGTCGCCTCGGCGCGCGAGCTGAACCCGGATCACGTGATCGCGGTTGTGCGTCACCAGCGTGACGAAGTGGTGGCGACACTCACCGAGCTCATGCCCGACATCCTGATCGTTGATCAAGACGATGTCGCCGGCACTGGTCGCGCCGTTGAGGTCGCGGTCGATTCTTTGCCTGCCGACTTCGACGGGGATGTCGTTGTCGTCAGCGGTGACGTCCCGCTTCTCGATTCGGCCACCCTCGCGGCATTGCTCGAGCAGCACCGCGCGCAGTCGGCCGCAGCTACCGTGCTGTCAGCGATTCTTGATGACGCCACCGGCTATGGCCGCGTCGTGCGTGATGCTCACGGCGGCCTCGATCGCATTGTGGAGCAGAAAGATGCGAACTCTGACGAGCTTTCGATCACTGAGATCAACTCGGGCACGTACGCGTTCCGGGTCGGCCCGCTCCGCGAGCAGCTCGTTCGCATCACGACCGACAACGCTCAGTCCGAGAAATACATCACGGATGTCGTAGGTCTGCTTCGCGGAGTCGGCGCCACCGTGGCGGCCATGCCCGTCACTGCCGGCTGGATGGTCGCGGGAGTCAACGATCGCGTGCAACTGGCCGAGGCCGCTCGCCGCATGAACGAGCTCATTGTGCAGAAGTGGCAGCGCGCGGGTGTCACCATCGAAGACCCCGCCACCACGTGGATCGACGCCGACGTTACGCTCAACCCCGACGTCGAAATTCTGCCCGGCACTCAACTCAAGGGCGCCACGCTCGTGCAATCGGGTGCCATCATTGGCCCAGACACCACTCTGGTCGACTGTGAAGTTGGCGAGAATGCGGTTGTGAAGCGCACGGATGCCACGCTCAGCGTGATCGGCGCCAACGCGTCTGTCGGCCCGTTCGCCTACCTTCGCCCCAACACGAAATTGGGCGTCAACGGCAAGATCGGCACCTTCGTGGAGACCAAAAACTCCACCATCGGCGAGGGCAGCAAGGTTCCTCACCTCAGCTACATCGGCGACACCGAAGTGGGCGAACAGTCCAATGTGGGTGCCGGCACCATCACCGCAAATTACGACGGAGTGAACAAGAACCGAACGGTTGTGGGCGCCCACGTGCGCACCGGGTCGCACAACGTCTTCGTCGCTCCGGTTAGGATTGGTGACGGAGCGTACACCGGAGCCGGCTCGGTCATCCGAAAAGATGTACCGGCAGGCTCCTTGGGCATCACCGTCGCTCCGCAGCGCAATATCAGTGGCTGGGTTGAAACCAATCGCGCGGGCACTGCAGCGGCTCACGCAGCCGCCGCAGCAACCGACGAAAACAACGCCTGACCGAAGTACGCCGTAACCGCGGCAGAGAGCGAGTCCCCCCAGTGGCCAGCATCAAGATCTCCGGTCAAAAACGACTCGTGCTTGTTTCCGGGCGCGCACACCCGCAGCTCGCGATCGACATCGCCGCTGAGCTGGGTAGCGACCTCGTACCCACTGACGCACGCACTTTCGCCAACGGTGAAATCTACGCTCGCTACGACGAGAGCGTTCGCGGTTGCGATGCCTTCGTCATCCAGTCGCACACTGAGCCCATCAATGAATGGCTCATGGAACAGCTGATCATGGTGGATGCGCTCAAGCGTGCCTCGGCCAAGCGCATCACCGTTGTCTCGCCTTTCTACCCGTACGCTCGACAAGACAAGAAGGGCCGTGGCCGCGAGCCGATCAGCGCCCGTCTCATCGCTGATCTCTACAAGGCTGCTGGCGCCGACCGCATCATGAGCGTCGACCTGCACGCTGCCCAGATTCAAGGCTTCTTCGACGGCCCGGTTGACCACCTCTTCGCCATGCCCGTGCTCCTCGAACACTTCCAGAAGCAGCTCGACCCCTCCACCCTCACGGTTGTGAGCCCCGACATGGGCCGCGTTCGCGTCGCCGACATCTGGAGCGACAAGCTCGGCGCTCCGCTGGCCATCATTCACAAGCGCCGCGACCCGCTGGTCCCTAACCAGGTCACGGTTCACGACATCGTCGGTGACGTCGATGGCCGCGTCTGCCTGCTCGTTGACGACATGATCGACACCGGTGGAACGATCGTCAAGGCTGCAGAGGCGCTCAAGAAAGCTGGCGCCCTTAAGGTCGTTGTGGCAGCAACTCACGCCATCTTCTCTGACCCGGCTCCGACAATCTTGCAGAGCGACTTCATCGACTCTGTAGTTGTCACCGACACCCTGCCCGTGCCGGAACACAAGCGGTTCCCCACCCTCACCATTTTGCCGATCGCTCCGCTGCTGGCTCGCGCCATCCACGAAGTATTCGACGATGGATCGGTAACCTCGATGTTCGACGGTGCCGCCTAAATTTCTCGACGTTTTTAGTGCCCCAGATGTAATCGGTTGCACGGTTGGCGGCATACAGTTAAGTCATGACTGAGTTGTCCGATCAACCCTGGTTCTCTAGCTACGCCGAGGGCGTTGCCCACGAAATTACGTTGCCCGAAGGGTCGCTGTACGATCTCGTGGCGGCGACCATTGCGGAGTATCCGCGTGCCGTCGCGCTCGAATTCTTCGGCAACGAAACCACGTACGCCGAACTTGGCGAGCAAATTGACCGGGCGGCTGAAGGGCTGCGTTTGCTGGGCGTGCAGAAGGGCGACACTGTCGCTCTCGTTCTGCCGAACTGCCCCCAGCACATCGTCGCTTTTTACGCCGTGTTGCGCGTCGGCGGCGTCGTCGTCGAGCACAATCCGCTGTACACGCCGCGCGAGTTGCGCCACCAATTTGAAGACCACGGCGCCCGCGTTGTCATCGCGTGGAACAACGTCGTTAACACTCTGCAGGAGATGCCGGTGGATGTCGCGGCCGAGACGATTATCTCGGTCGATGTCACACGAGCCATGCCGCTGAAGACGCGCACTTTGCTGCGCTTGCCCATCGCGAAGGCGCGGGAATCGCGTGCGGCTCTCACCACGACGGTGCAGGGCACCATCGTGTGGGAAGACCTGCTCAAGTCCGAGCGCATCGACGAGCGCATCGCGCGCCCCGTCGCGAGCGATCTTGCGCTCATCCAATACACCAGCGGCACAACGGGCAGCCCTAAGGGGGCGATGCTCAGCCACCTCAACCTCTCGGCCAACGCCGCTCAAGCACGGGCGTGGGTTCCGGCTGTTCCTCGGGGTAGCGCGGTCATCTACGCCGTACTGCCGATGTTCCACGCCTATGGCCTTACGCTCTGCCTCACGTTTGCGATGAGCATGGGCGCGCGTCTCGTGCTCTTCCCCAAGTTTGACCCGGAGCTAGTCTTGGCGGTCATCAAGAAGCGACCGGCCACCTTCTTGCCGGCGGTGCCTCCTATCTTCGAAAGGCTTACAGCCGCGGCGGATGCGGCGGGAGTGTCGCTCAAAGGTATTGAGGTCGCTATCTCCGGAGCAATGCCGCTGTCGCCCTCCGTCGTGCAACCGTGGGAAGCCCGCACGGGCGGCACGTTGGTGGAGGGCTATGGCCTCTCTGAAACGAGCCCCCTTCTCATTTGCAATCCGGTGGGCCCCACACGGCGCCCCGGCTCCATCGGGCTGCCGCTACCGAGCACCGAGATTCGAGTAGTCGACCCGGAGAATCCCACGGTCGACCGAGCACCGGGGGAGGAGGGCGAGTTGCTGGCCCGTGGTCCGCAGGTGTTCTCCGGCTATTGGGATAAGCCAGAAGAGACAGCCGTGGTCTTCGTGAAAGCGACTGACTCAGGCTCAGACTGGTTCCGCACCGGCGACATCGTCACGGTCGACCCGAGTGGGTTCGTCCGGATTGTCGACCGCATCAAAGAGCTCATCATCACGGGTGGTTTCAACGTGGCGCCGAGCGAGGTCGAGGAGGCCCTTCGGCAGCAGCACGGCATCGCCGATGCCGCCGTTGTCGGTCTGCCGAGCGAACACAGTGGCGAAGATGTCGTCGCCGCGGTCGTGCTGGCGCCGGGAGCATCGCTCGACGAGAGTGCCGTGCGCGAGGCGTTGCGACGTAACCTCGCGGCGTACAAGGTTCCCAAGCGAATCGAGATTGTGGATGAACTGCCGCGATCCCTCATCGGCAAGATTCTGCGTCGTGAAGTGCGAGAGCAGCTGCTCGCGAACGATTAGCTGTTGTCTGCCGGGCTCGTCGGAAGAACGGCGGGGCCGGGGATGAGCCCGAGCGAACGCAAGAGTGTCTCGCCACCGTTGAACGATATTGCGTAACACTTCCAACCCGGATCGCCATCTCCCGTGAGCTCGAAGCGAACGTCGTAGGACACGGCTTGGGGCGCAAGGTATTCGGTGTAGACAGCGCACGTTCGATGCGCAGTGTTGTTCGCGGTGCCTGCTGCCGAAACGATGCCGGGAACGACGAGGCCGATGAGGCCAAGAACAACTACGACCCGCATCACGGACTTGAAGGCGCGTGATCGTAGCGGGCGTTCTCCGTGGGGTACGTAGCCGTCGAGTTCGGGGTTTTCGTCAGACAAGCTCATGGTCATGCCATTCTGTCACTGACCGCTGAGGATCGCCCCGCGCGGCCGCTCAGAAACGGGGATGGCGGCGAACCGAGGTTCGCCGCCATCCCCGCTAGTGCAGGTAGTGAGTGAACCCGCTTAGTGCGAGTCCGTCGCTTCGATTTCGCTACGGTCGCCCGACCACAGCGTGTGGAAGGTGCCATCCATGTCGACGCGCTTGTAGGTGTGAGCGCCGAAGAAGTCGCGCTGTCCCTGAACGAGGGCAGCAGGCAGGCGCGGTGCGCGCAGGCTGTCGTAGTAGGCAAGCGACGACGAGAATGCGGGGGTCGGGATGCCTGCGGCGGCAGCGCCACCGACAACACGGCGCCAGGAATCCTGCGTGCCTGCCATCGCGTCGGTGAAATACGGCGCGGTGACCAGAGCCACCAGGCCCGGGTTCTCGGCGTAGGCCTCGGTGATGCGGTTCAAGAAGCGCGCACGGATGATGCAACCACCGCGCCAGATCTTGGCGATCTCGCCCTTCTTGATGTCCCAGTTGTACTCTTCAGCGCCGGCGACGATCGCGTCGAAGCCCTGGCTGTACGCGATGATCTTCGAGGCGTAAAGAGCCTGGCGAACATCCTCAATGAAGGCTGCCTTGTCTTCGATGGCGGGCACCGAACTCGGGCCGGGCAGCGCTGCGGCTGCCGCACGCTGAGCAGGCTTCGACGAGACGGCGCGAGCAAACACAGCTTCGGCGATGCCCGACACGGGCACTCCGAGGTTGAGGGCGGTCTGCACTGTCCACACGCCGGTTCCCTTAGAACCAGCCTGGTCGAGAATGATGTCCACGAGGGGCTTGTCGGTCTTGGCGTCGACCTGGCGCAGAACCTCGGCGGTGATCTCGATGAGGTAGCTCTCGAGCTCGCCCTTGTTCCACTCGGCGAAGATGTCGGCGATCTCGGCCGGGGTCGCGCCGGTGCCCTGGCGGATGAGGTCGTAGGCCTCAGCGATGAGCTGCATGTCGGCGTATTCGATGCCGTTGTGAATCATCTTGACGAAGTGACCTGCACCGTCGGTGCCCACGTGGGTAACGCAGGGCTCGCCTTCGGCAACAGCGGCGATCGACTTGAGGATCGGGCCGAGGGTCTCCCACGCTTCTGCGGAACCGCCGGGCATGATCGACGGGCCGAGCAGTGCGCCCTCTTCGCCACCCGAGATTCCCGCACCGACGAAGTTGATGCCGGTTTCGCGCACTGCCTTCTCGCGGCGGATGGTGTCGGTGAAGAGCGCGTTGCCGCCGTCGACGATGATGTCACCGGGCTCAAACGCTTCGGTGAGAGCGTCGATTACGGCATCCGTGCCCTTGCCGGCCTGCACCATGATGATGGCGGTGCGGGGCTTCGACAGCGACGCCGCAAATTCGGCGTAGTCGGATGCCGGAACGAAGTTAGCTTCGGGGTGCTCGGTGAGCAGGGTCTCGGTCTTCGAGTAGGAGCGGTTGTAGATGGCAACGGTGTTGCCCTCACGGCTCGCGAGGTTGCGGGCGAGGTTAGAGCCCATAACTGCGAGCCCTACTACGCCAATGTTTGCGGATGCTTGCTCAGCAGCGGTCATATCGTTCACTCCTTGACTCTGGGACAAAGTGGCGGGCCGATTCAGAATGGCTGGCTGGCCCAGTGATCAAGCCTAGGGCACACCGCGCAGCAGGCTCGCGGCATCCATTCAGCCTTCCTCGTCGTCGTCATACTTACCTTGCGGAAACGCAGGGGGCGAGGAGTAGCGTGGCACCATGACCCAACCAGTGATCGTTACCGCTATTTTTCACATTCGCCCCGACAGCAGGGATGCGGTTGTTGCCGCGCTCCACACCGCGCTTCCTCTCGTGCACGACGAGCCCGGCTGCGAGCTCTACGCCATTCACGAAGCGGCGGATGGCACTCTCGTCATGATCGAAAAGTGGGAGTCAGAAGCGCTTCTCGACGACCACGGCAGCAGCCCCGCTGTCGCTGCTCTCGTCGGAGAGATTGGTCAGTACCTGACTGCCGAGGTCGCTGTCACTCGCATGACCGCGATTCCGATCGGCTCGACGGGCAAGGGCGCGCTCTAGGTCGCAGCGTGCCGGGCGCCGAGGATGCGGCGCCCACTATCAGCCGCTAGTAGCGCTCGGGCTCCGGCCCGAGCGTGAAGCGTCGCCCAGAAACTTCCGTCGGCGTAATTTCTACCCAGACGTATTTCAGCGTCGGGATCAGCGGTGTCAGCGGTAGTTGGTCGGCGTCGTAAATCTCATCTTGAGATTCGACGATGCGCGCCGTTCCCTTGGCCACCACGCTCCACGCAGTGTGCGGGCCCACGTAGTCGGTCTCGAAAGCGACTCGATCATTGATCGTGAGTTTGAGCAGCTTGGTTCCCTGCGCCGTTCGTAACATCAGTCGATTGTCGACGGCGATGAAATTCACCGGGGTTATCTCAGGCTCTCCCTGAAAGCTCACGGCGATCCTGCCCAGAGTGGCGGTGCGCAGCAATTCCCAGCAGGTCTCCGGTGTGAGTTGCTCCACCGGATCGTTCAGGTTCTCGCTCATAGCAATTCCTTCCCTTGCCTCATTCTCCCACCGCGACCACGGGTAAGCCAGAAGTTTCTGCGGCAGAACCCTGCGGTCGGGCGGCGGTCGGCAGGGCGTCCGAAAGCAATCTTCGGAGATATTTGCTCAGATAGTTTGTAATAAGTCTGTTTTAAGGCACACTGGTCAGATTGATATCAGACGTAACGATGCGTCCAATGTTAGGAAGACCGTGGCTTCACAATTTCCACCCCTCATCGTGATGGGTGTCTCTGGATCAGGTAAGTCGACCGTTGGCGCTGCCCTCGGCGCTGAACTGGGCATGCAGTTCATCGACGGCGACGACCTTCACCCTCGCGCCAACAAAGCGAAGATGGCCGCCGGTCACGCGCTCAACGACGAAGACCGCGCCCCGTGGCTGGAGATCATCGCCGAACGCATCGGCGCCGAACTCGCTGACGGTAACCCCATCATCGTCGCCTGCTCTTCGCTCAAGCGGTCTTATCGCCGCATGCTGACCGCTTACGCTCCCACCACAGTTTTTGTGCACTTGAACGGCGAACGCGAAGTCATCGCCGAACGCCAGTCGCACCGCAACCACGAGTACATGCCCAACAGCTTGCTCGATTCCCAGTTCGACACGCTCGAACCCCTTCAGGACGATGAGCGCGGTGTGCTCGTCGACCTCACCCAGACTCCGGACGACATTGTCCGGTCCATCAAAAAAGACCTCATCGACGCGTTCGTCGCCTGAGCTGCACAAAAGAAGTTAGGACAATGATGACCGACCTCCAACTGCTGTGGGAGTTGCCCACGTGGGGCCTCCTCCTGCTAGCCGCCGGCGCAATTGCGCTGCTGCTGCTGCTGATCATCGTGGGCCGCGTTCACGCGTTCCTCTCGTTGATCATCGTCAGCCTCGTGACTGCCGTGGCTGCCGGTATCCCGACGAACCAGATAATCCCGACTCTCACGTCGGGCTTTGGCGGCACTCTAGCGAGTGTTGCGCTGCTGGTCGGTTTGGGAGCCATGCTCGGGCGGATGCTCGAAATGAGTGGGGGAGCGCAAGTGCTCGCCGACTCGCTGATCGGTCGTTTCGGTGAGAAGCGTGCACCGTTAGCGCTCGCTGTCGCGTCTCTCATGATGGGTTTCCCCATCTTCTTCGACGCCGGCCTTGTGGTCATGTTGCCGATCATCTTCACCGTGGCACGTCGTCTCGGTGGATCGCTGCTCTTCTACGCCTTCCCCTCGGCTGTCGCATTCTCGGTCATGCACATCTTCGTTCCGCCGCACCCCGGCCCCGTCGCCGCCACCGGGCTGCTCGGTGCCGACGTCGGCCTCGTCCTCATCTTCGGTCTCATCGTTGCCCTGCCCACCTGGTACGTCGTTGGTTACAAGTTCGGCACCTGGACCGGTAAGCGCTTCGACATCGCGATTCCCGACATCCTCTTCGGAAGTCAGGATGACGAGAAGGCTGCCCAGTTCAAGTCGAACCCCAAGCTCGGCACGATTCTCTTCCTGCTCCTGCTGCCCCTCGTACTCATCTTCATGAACACGGGTCTTAACGCGCTCGCTACTGCTGGCGTCGTTGATATCGAAAGCCCGCTCGTTCAGGTTCTGCGCCTGCTCGGTGAAACCCCGATCGCACTACTCATCACCGTGGTCTTCGCCATGTGGCTGCTCGGCTGGAAGCGCAACAAGGAGCGCACGCTCATCGAGACGATCGTCGACAGCGCGCTCGGCCCGGTTAGCTCCATCATCCTCATCACCGGTGCCGGTGGAATGTTCGGTGGCGTACTGCGTGCCAGCGGAATCGGCGCCAGCATCGCCACCTCGCTCGAGTCGATTGGCATGCCGCTCATCGTGGCCGGCTTCGTGATCGCTGCGATTATCCGTGTTGCTCAGGGTTCGGCCACGGTCGCGCTCACCACGGCGGCAGCGCTCATCCAGCCCGTTGTTCTGGCCGACGCCAGCCTTAACCCGGTCGAACTGGCAGCCATCGTGCTCGCACTCGCCGCTGGTTCAGTGTTTGCTGGTCACGTCAACGACTCAGGCTTCTGGTTGGTCAGCCGCTTCTTCGGCATGGACACCCAGACCACCCTGCGCACGTGGACCGTTGGTCAGGCACTCGTCGGTGTCATGGGCTTCGCGATCGCGTTCGTCATTTTCATCGTCGCCGGAATGTTCTAGGAGATAGCTGTGGCATCCACTCTGTTTGACCTCACCGGGCGCATTGCCCTTGTTACCGGATCCAGCCGAGGAATCGGGCGCGTCATCGCCCAAGCCCTCGCCGAAGCCGGCGCAACAATCGTGCTGAACGGTCGCGATGAAGAGCGGCTCGCCGCCACTCACGCCAACTTCAGCGCCGAGTTTGGGGCAGAACGCGTCTACGCTCGCGCGTTTGACGTTGCGGATGCCACGGCTGTCGCCACCGCAATCGCCGAGATCGAGGCATCCATCGGTGCGATCGGGGTGCTCGTGAACAACGCGGGCATCCAGCATCGCGAGCCGATGCTCGACCTCGACGTGGAGGACTGGAACCGAGTCATCTCCACCAACCTCACCAGCGCGTTCCTCGTCGGGCGCGAAGTTGCCCGGCACATGCTGCAGCGCGGCGAGGGCAAGATCATCAACATCGCTTCGGTACAGACCGACCTTGCGCGACCGACCATCGGGCCGTACACGGTCTCGAAGGGCGGCATCCGCAATCTCACACGGGCGATGACGGCGGAGTGGGCGAGTGGCGGGCTGCAGATCAATGCGATCGCTCCCGGCTACATCCACACTG
This sequence comes from Salinibacterium sp. SWN1162, assembly GCF_015864675.1. NCBI lineage: Bacteria > Bacillati > Actinomycetota > Actinomycetes > Micrococcales > Microbacteriaceae > Salinibacterium > Salinibacterium sp. SWN1162. The sequence goes on along the minus strand of NZ_JADYWT010000003.1, from coordinate 269,791 downwards.
AGATGACGCAGGCGCTCGTCGACGACGACACCTTCAACAACTGGATTCTCGGGCGCACGCCGGCCGGTCGCTGGGGAACTCCCGCCGACCTGGGCGGCCCCGCCGTGTGGCTCGCCTCGAGCGGCTCTGACTACGTCAACGGTCAGGTCATCTTCATCGATGGCGGTATGACGGTCGTCGTCTAACACCCTGTTTCACCGCCGCGCGTCGCTGCCGGCACCGTTCTATAGAAAAGATTGTCATGACAAGTGCAGCCCCCGCCGAAACTCTCGCGGTCACGATTCACGCTCAAGATGACTTGCGCGTGGAAAGCATTCCGTTGGCCGCTCCGGCCGCCGACGAAGCCGTGATCCAGATTGCGTTCGGCGGGGTCTGCGGGTCTGACCTGCACTATTGGTCGCACGGTGCAGCGGGGGAGTCGATTCTCAAGGCGCCCATGATCCTGGGCCATGAGGTTGTCGGCACAGTCATCCAGCAGGCTGCCGATGGCACGGGCCCCGCAGCGGGAACAGCCGTGGCCGTGCATCCGGCAACCCCCGGTGGTACCGAGCCGCGCTGGCCAGAAGACCGCCCCAACCTCTCGCCCGGCTGCACCTACCTCGGCAGTGCCGCGCGCTTTCCGCACACCGAAGGTGCCTTCGCCGAGTTCGTGACGTTGCCGAGCCGGATGCTGCGAGCACTCCCTAACTCGTTGACCCTGCGCGATGCCGCTCTCGTCGAACCCGCCAGCGTGGCCTGGCATGCCGTTTCGCGTGCCGGCGACGTTCGCGGAAAACGTGCTCTCGTTATTGGCGCCGGCCCGATCGGCGCGCTCATCGTTGCCGTTTTGAAGCGCGCCGGAGCGAGCGAGATTGTGGCCGTCGACATGTTCGTCGGCCCTCTCGCCATCGCCCGCCAGGTTGGTGCAACTGAGACTCTTCACGCCACCGATGCGGATTCCATCGCCGCCGTCGACGCCGACATCGTCTTTGAATCCTCGGGCAGCTACCGCGGTCTCGAGTCTGCCGTGCGCGGTGCCACCCGTGGCGGCCGCGTCGTCATGGTGGGGCTTTTGCCTTCCGGTCAGCAGCCCGCGCTCATCTCGCTCGCCATCACGCGCGAGCTCGAGCTCGTCGGCTCCTTCCGCTTCAACGACGAGATCGACGACGTCATTGCGGCGCTCGCCGACGGCAGCCTCGTCGTCGGGCCGATCGTGACGCACGAGTTCGCGGCATCCGATGCTCACGAAGCCTTCGCCGTTGCTAAGGATTCGGAGAACAGCGGCAAGGTGCTGCTGCGCTTCTAGGTCGCTGCGCTTCTAGGTCGCTGCGCTTCTAGGTCGCTGCGCTTCTAGCGTGCTGCGAGTCGGTTGAGCTGCGCTTCTAGGGTGCTGAGCGTGGAGAGCGCGGCCTCTAGTCAAGGAAGATGCGGGGTTCGCCATCCCAGATGCGTTCGACTTCTTCGCTCGTGCGGCTCATGATGCGTTCCATCGCGGCGTAGGCGTCGTCAGGACGCTTGCCTTGGATAGCGTCCGCGACATCCACATGTAACTGCAGCGCTTCTTCGTGCGGGGTCGCTGGCATAAGGCCGCGATTGGTGCGACCCGTGAGTACTTCGGCGATCACGCGGTCGAGGCGGGCAAACATTTCGTTGCCACTCGCGGCAAGAACGAGCGAGTGAAAGCGGATGTCGAGCTCGAGAAACAATTCGAGGTCGCCTGAGCGGCCCACGGCCCGCATTCGCGCGGCCAGTGCCAGTAGCTCGCCGGCGGCCTCGTCGGAGGCATGCAGCGCGGCAAGTTTCGCGGCCTGAGGTTCGATCGCGCTGCGCAGCTCGGTGAGCGAGCGCAACTGGCGTCCGTTCTCGACCTGTTCAAGGCGCCAGCGAATCACGAGGGGGTCGTAGAGACTCCACTCCGACATCGGCTGAACGCGCATTCCGACTCGCTTGACGGAGGCGACCATGCCAAGCGATTGCAGCACGCGCACGGCTTCACGAACGACCGACCGGGAGACGCTGTACCGCTCTTCAAGCTGTTCGGCGAGAATCGTGGATTCGGGGGAGATCTCGCCCGAAACGATGCTGAGCCCGACATCGTTGAGCACGCGTGCGTGAAGACTTCCGGGCATGCTTCAAGAGTAGTGCTTCTGTAGCGCTCATTGAGTGGCCCTGCGATCCCGAATTCGTGGCTGACAGCCGGCGCAAACCGTGTAAACTCGGCAGTTGAACTTCGGCGAGGGAACCATCCGGTTCCGTTATCGACGCGGCGGGCAAGTCTCAGGGTTATTTCCTGACAGGGCTTTTCCTCACGCGGCAGACCACTGGTTTGTCGGCGTTCGAGTTGAACTACAGATAATGATCTGGGCACTGAACCCGCCACGAGCACTCCGTTCGTTGCAGGCGCTGAGCCCACAACAGACTTCGGTCTAAACAGGAGATAACTATGGCTAAGCCAGGCGTAAACCACGTTGTTACAGATGCTCGTGAATCCTTCGGTAAGGGTGCTGCTCGCAAGCTCCGTGCCCTCGGCAAGATTCCTGCCGTCATCTACGGTCACGGCACCGACCCCATCCACGTTGCCCTCCCGGGTCACGAGATCGGCCTCATCCTCCGTAAGTCGAACCAGATCTTGGACCTCGACATCAACGGCAAGAGCCAGCTCGCCCTCGTGAAGGACGTTCAGAAGGACCCCGTTCGCCAGATCATCGAGCACATCGACCTCGTTGTCATCCGCAAGGGTGAAAAGGTCATCGTTGACGTGCCGATCCACATCACCGGCGAGTCGGCTCCGGGCACCCTTGCCAACCTCGACGCACCGACCGTTTCGGTTGAGGCTGAAGCAACTCACATTCCCGAGTACTTCACCGTCGACATCGAGGGCCTCGAAGACGGCCAGCACATCTACGCCAAGGACGTCACGCTCGTCGAGGGCTCGAACTTGCTCTCCGACCCCGAGCTTCTCGTTATCGCTGTCAGCACCCCGCGTGCTGCTGCTGACGCTGCTGAGGGCGACGCTGCTGAGGGCGAAGCAACTGAGGCTGCATCCGCAGAGGCTGCTGAATAATCAGATTCTTCCGTAAGCGAGAAATCGTGGATGACCAATGGTTAGTAGTCGGGCTCGGTAACCCCGGGCCCGGCTACGCCGGTAATCGCCACAACGTGGGGCACATGGTGCTGGCCCACTTGGCTGACGAATTGTCGGCCACTTTCAAGAACCACAAAGCGAACGCTGCCGTGGCAGAAGGTCGCAGCTTTGGGGATGGACCCAAGCTGATTCTGGCTAAGCCCAATTCCTTCATGAACCTGTCGGGCGGGCCTACCGCCGCGCTCATGCGGTTCTACAAGATTCCTGTCGAGCGCCTCATCGTCGTGCACGATGAACTCGACATCGACTTCGATACCGTGAAGCTCAAAACCGGTGGCGGTCACGGAGGCCACAACGGCATCCGCGATATAGCTGCCGCTGTCGGTTCTCCCGATTTCACGCGTGTTCGCGTCGGTATCGGCCGCCCGCCCGGCCGCCAGCCGGCCGCTGATTTTGTGCTCCGAGACTTCTCCGGCGATGAGCGCAAGGTTCTGCCGAACCTTCTTGGTGACGCCGCGGATGCCGTAGCGATGGTTGCTAAAGAAGGTCTCGAAGCAGCGCAACAGCGCTTCCATAGCCCGCGCTAGTTCTGCCGGCGCGAGCCCGTCTCGTGCCTAGCGACTGCGTCGCTCGGTGCCCCGCGTACTTCTGCTGCGCTGTGGGTGAACTCTCATCGCAGCGTCGGTGGCCGCGAGTAGAGTAAACCGGTGACTCTCGACGGAATTATCTCAGCACTTTCGCGCGCCCAAACCGTAGAGAGCGCCCTGCGGTACTCCGAGCGCAGCGCCGACTTCTCGCTCGTCGAAGGGCTACGGGCGCCCCTCCTCGGCGGTCTACTCACGGCATCCGATTCGCCGCGCTCGATGCTCGCGGTGACCGCTACCGGCCGCGAATCTGAATCGCTGCGCCGCTCGCTCGCGAGCTACCTTCCTGACGCCCAGATCGTGGAGTTCCCCGCCTGGGAGACTCTGCCGCACGAACGCTTGAGCCCCAGCGCCGAAACAGTCGGCAAGCGGATGCAGGCGCTGCGCGACCTGGCCAAGTGGCAGGCGAACCCGGTGGGCCAGTTTGTGCTGGTGGCCTCCGTTCGAGCAGCACTGCAACCTATTGCCGACAACCTCATCACGATCGAACCGGTCATCCTCACCAAGGGCGGTCGCAACTACGACCTCTCCGCGTTATCAGCGCGACTCGTGGCACTGGCATATTCCCGAGTCGACATGGTTACTCGTCGCGGTGAGTTCGCCGTGCGCGGCGGCATTCTCGACGTGTTTGCTCCCAACCACGAGCATCCGCTTCGTCTTGAATTCTTCGGTGATGAGCTTGAGCAGCTGCGCGAGTTCTCGGTGGCTGACCAGCGTTCAATCGACGGCGACATCGAGTACGCCGAGCTTGTGCCGAGTCGTGAACTGCTGCTCAGCGATTCGGTGCGCCAACGTGCCCGCGAAATGCAGCACGAGTTCCCGAGCCTCTCCACAATGCTGGCCAAGATTGCCGAGGGTATTCCCGTCGACGGCATGGAGTCCCTCGCGCCCGCTCTCGTTGACAAGCTCGTGCCGCTGACGCACTACCTTCCCGCGGACTCTGCCATCGCGGTTCTCTCGCCCGAGAAAGTTTCTTCGCGTGCAGTGAACCTCGCCGAGACCAACCAAGAATTCTTGAGCGCGGCATGGAATGCCGCGACCGCCGGTGCCGAAGCGCCCATTGATTTGGATGCCGGCGACTTTGTCACTCTGAACAAGCTGCGCGCCTCCGCCGGGGATCGTCCCTGGTGGACCCTCAGCACCTTTGATTCGGGTGAAGCGGATGCCGCGAACCTGATCGACGCCGCCGAAGAAGCATCCGAATACGTGCGTATCGATGCCACCGCCACGCCCTCGTTCGCGGGAACCCTCGATGGTGCCCTCGACCATGTGGGCACGCTGCTCGCCGACGGCTGGACGGTCGCGATCGTCGCCGAAGGTGCCGGGCTCGTGGAGCGCACCGCCGACCTGCTGGGGGAGCGCGAGATCTCCGGCCGCGCGGTTGAGGCATTCCCCGAGACCTCGGAACCCGGCGTTGCGTATTTACTTCGCGCATCCGTCGACCATGGTTTCGCCATGCCCGAAGCCAAGCTCGCGGTGTTGAGCGAGGGCGAGTTCTTCGGCCGATCGGTCGGCTACGCCTCGCGCCCGGCGCGCAAGCTCGCCACTCGCCGCAAGAACGTCGTTGACCCGCTGCAACTCAAGAGCGGCGACCACGTCGTGCACCAGACTCACGGCATCGGCAAGTTCATCGAACTCGTCACGCGGCAGGTCAGCACGGGCGGTCGCAACGCGGTCAAGACTCAGCGCGAGTTCTTGGTGCTGGAGTACGCGCCCAACAAGCGCGGGTACCCCGGTGACAAGCTCTACGTGCCCACCGATCAGCTCGACCTGCTGTCGCGCTATGTTGGCGGTGAGGCACCCTCGCTCAACAAAATGGGAGGCACCGACTGGTCGGCGGCCAAGAGCAAGGCGCGCAAGGCCGTTCGCGACATCGCTGTTGAACTCGTCAAGCTCTACAGCGCACGCATGGCCAGCAAGGGCCACGCCTTCGGGCCGGATACTCCGTGGCAGCGCGAGCTCGAAGAAGCCTTCGCCTACGCCGAAACTCCCGATCAGTTGACGACAATCGACGAAGTCAAAGCCGATATGCAGAGCCCGGTTCCGATGGACCGCCTGCTCAGCGGTGACGTCGGTTACGGCAAGACCGAGGTCGCCGTTCGCGCCGCGTTCAAGGCCGTTCAAGATGGCAAGCAGGTCGCGATGATCGTGCCGACGACCCTGTTGGTGCGCCAGCACATGGAAACCTTCGCCGATCGCTTTGCCGGCTTTCCCGTGCACTTGCGGGCGCTCAGCCGTTTCCAGACCGAGAAAGAGTCGCGCGAAACCATTGCCGGCCTCGCTGACGGCACCGTGGATGTTGTCATCGGCACCCACCGCCTGCTCTCCAAGAGCGTCGCGTTCAAAGACCTCGGGCTCGTCATCATCGATGAGGAGCAGCGTTTCGGTGTTGAGCACAAAGATGCTCTCAAGAAGCTCAAGACCAACGTCGACATCCTGGCAATGACGGCAACCCCGATTCCGCGCACGCTCGAGATGGCCGTCACAGGCATCCGCGAAATGTCGACTCTTGCGACGCCGCCCGAAGACCGGCATCCGATTCTTAGCTTCGTGGGCCCGTATTCCGAGCGTCAGGTTGGCGCGGCCATTCGCCGTGAGCTGCTGCGTGAAGGCCAGGTCTTCTACGTGCACAACCGCGTGAGTTCGATCAACCGGGTAGCGGCGAAGATTGCCGAACTGGTTCCGGATGCTCGCATCGCGATCGCCCACGGCCAGATGCCCGAAGCAGCGCTCGAACAGGTGATGGTCGACTTCTGGGATCGCAAGTTTGACGTGCTCGTCTCGACGACGATTGTGGAAACCGGGCTCGACATCCCGAATGCCAACACGCTCATCATCGACCGTGCCGACAAGTACGGCCTCAGCCAGCTCCACCAGTTGCGCGGGCGAGTGGGTCGTGGCCGCGAACGCGCCTACGCGTACTTCTTGTATGACGAAGAGAAGCCGCTGAGCGAGACCGCGCACGAACGCCTCGACACGATTGCCGCGAATAACGAGCTCGGCGCCGGTATGCAGATCGCGATGAAGGACCTCGAGATTCGTGGTGCCGGTAACCTGCTCGGTGGCGAACAGTCCGGCCACATCGCCGGTGTCGGCTTCGACCTGTACTTGCGGATGATCGGCGAAGCCGTCTCCACCTTCCGCGGCGATGTCGCCGAAGGCCAGACTGAGTTGCGGCTCGAACTGCCGGTGGATGCCAGCATCCCCGAAGACTACGTCGAGAGCGAGCGACTGCGACTCGAGGCCTACCAAAAGCTCTCCACGGCCAGCTCGCCCTCGGCATCCGCCGACAGCATCGATCGTGTGCTCGACGAGCTGACCGACCGTTACGGTGAGCCACCCGAGGAAGTGAAGCACCTCATCGCGGTGTCGCGTCTGCGTCGGATGTCGCAGCGCTTGAAGCTGAGCGAAGTGGTCGTCATGGGAGACAAGTTGCGCATCGCGCCGGCCGATCTTCTCGACTCGAAGCAAGTGCGATTGCAGCGCATGTACCCGGGTTCCAAGTATCACTCGGCGGCGTCGACCGCGATCATCCCGCTGCCGACCGGTGCCGATGATGGCGCCCTCATCGAGTGGGCGAAGGAACTTTTGGTGTCAGTGTTTGGCGCTCAAGACACCGTCGAAGAGCTCAAAGAAGTCGCACTCGCGGCAGAGGCTGCCGAGAAGCTTGCCGTCGACAAAGCGGCAGCGAAAGCGAAAGAGGCGAAGGAAAGCAAGGATGCCGGCTCCGCATCCGCACCGAAGAAGTAGCTGACCGGTAGCGGTGTCAGCTAGGGCGTGGGCTCTGCGGAGATAGGCTCCGCCGGTGCGCCCTCCACGGAGACGGGCGCCGGGGCTGCATTAGTCGGCGTTGCCGAGGTGGAAGCTGCGGCATCCGGCTCGACATTCCCGGGCTTCGGCTTCGGCGTAAACGCGAGCGGATTGCGGCGACCATCAATGCGATGAACGCCCCCGATGGCCATCGGGATAAGTACGAGCGAGCGCAGGTCGATCAGTGCGTGGGCGATGATCGTCACGAGAATACTGCCGGTGAGCACGTAGATGGCCATGAAGATGGCGCCGAGCACCGTGGTCACAATGATGCCTGCCAGACCTTGGTACGAGTGCATGAGGCCGAACAGCACAAGGCTAGCGACGATCGCGACGACGGCGTTGCCAGTGGTAGCGAACAACAGCGCGGGTAGCGCGAGGCGAAAGAGTAGTTCTTCGACGACTCCGGCGTTGATCGATAGCAATCCGCCCAGCACGAGCTCTTGGCGGTTGCGCGGGAGGATCGCTTGAACGTCGCCGACGGCCACGACTTCCTCGCCCTCGTTGCGCACCGAGATGATTGCGAGAACGGTGACCGCAATGAACCCGATAGCGAGCCCGATCAGCACCCCAGCGGTCAGGGTGGGACGAGCGGCAAACACGTCGAGCAGCCAGGACACCCAGGGCCAAGCCTGCACCTGGCGCAGCAGGGGAGTAGCGAATGCTCCACTTGCCAGCAGCGCAACCAGAGCGAGACCGCCGAACAGTGAGAACGAGATCAGCAGCCAGCGACGCAACATGAGTTGGCGACGCTTCGTGGTGCGAAAGCGCTTGAAGCGACGATATTCGCGTTGGTCACGACGAAACGTTCTTATCGCAAGGGTTGCAAGGACTCCGAGGAGCACGACCCACAGCAGGGCGAGCATGAGCGGGTGTGCGGGGTCAAGCATGCACCAATCGTGCCACGGACTGGTTGGATGCTCGACCCGGTTCGCGCGCTCCGTCTGAGTCGTGCGTGCAGGCGGAGGTTAGCAGGCGCCCCACATGCCGAGCTTTGCGGCGTAGGCGTCGTCTTCAGCGTCGCGCAGCTCGGGCCAAAAGCGGTCGTTGAGCCCGACCTTGAGAGCTTCGGCAGCGCCGAGTTCAACCATGGCAAGGTTCACGAGCGTGCCGTCCTGAAGGTAGACGTACAGGAGCGAGCGACCGTAGCGGTCCTCGGGCTCACGGTCTTCGAGCGCCCATACGTCCGTGCCCTCCGGGAGAAAGTCGCGCAGGAGGTCCCGGGCTTCGATTCCGTAGCATTCTTCGGCATCCGGCTGCTGTTGGCTGGCGAGTTCGGGGGTGTCGAGCCCGATCATGCGTACCTTCAGCTCCTCGGTGCCGTCGTCGAGGTAGAGGGTGTCGCCGTCGTGCACATAGGCGACGGTCGCCGCGAAAGCGCCCGAGGGGACGTCGTTTCCGCTCGTGGCTTCAGCTTCGCTCGCGGCGGTATCGGTGGCGGATGTCGTCGGTGCTTCGGATGCCGAACCTGAGCTCTCTGTGTTGCCCGCCAGCGATGCGCCATCGCTCGTTGCACCCGGCAAGGTGGCGCCGGAATAGGCGGCAGCGGCCGCGCCGCCCACGAGGGCGAGAACGATGATGACGCCCACGAGGCGAGTACGTTTTTGGGGAGCAGACACGCCACGATTCTCGCACGCGCGCGGGCTCAGCGGCGCGAGTAGGGTCACCCTGGCCACGTAACGTTACCGACTTGTCGTTCCGCTAGTCCGCGTCCCTAATGCCGCGACCGCTTCCGAGGTGGGAGGCAAGGGCAAGCGCCGCAGTGGCGCCGAGCTGTTTGCCCCACAGCGAATGAACCGTTCTCCAATTGAGGCTGTCTTGAATGAACTCGGTGCAGGTCTCGAGGCTGGGAAACGGTGAGTAGCTGATACCGGGAATGCTCTCGGCGAGGGCGAGCGAGGCTCGGTTGAGGCGAGTAATTTGCAGCGCGAGAAGCCGTTGAACGAAGCGAGGCATAGCCCGAAAACGGTACATCGGCGGCACCGCGGCGATGACCACGGGGCAATCCGGATGTCGGCCTCGGCGCACGGTGTCAATGATGGTGTGCAGTCCGGCACTCCACTCGGTGGCGGTAGTGCCGAGGAGTACATCGGGCGGACCGAGCACAACCACGACAACGTCGACGTCGAGGTCAGCGTGAGCGATCTCCGTGGCGGTGCGAGCCATGGTGAGTTCGGCATCAGTGATGGTGGTCCACGTGCATCCTGAGGCTAGCTCGCGGGCAACATTCCGGGCCGTTTGCGAGACGACTCCGAGGCCGTGATTGAGTACCCCGTAGCTCGACGCTGCGGAATCTCCGACGAAAAGCATCCGAACAGGTGCGGGTGCGTCAACTTCACCCGCGGGGATCCCGATCGGGAAGAGCGCGTTGGCAGTGTCGACACGATACGCCAGCAGATTGACCTTCAGCAGCGGCCGAAAAAGGTGGATGAAGCCGGCGACCACACGACGCGTCAGAGGAGCGGACGAGGGGACGCTGGAGGCGCGCTCGGGAGACGTGTTCTTCGGGTCCACGTTTCATATAGTGACCGACAATGGGCGCGGTTGGCCTCGCGACATACCCCTTTGGTGTTCGTGATTTCCTCTTACTTTCGAGAGTGGGAGGATGGATCTATGACCGAGCCTGTTGCGCCCCATCCTGAACTCGACACCCTCATCGCCACGCTCGAGCGGCTGAGGGCCCCGGGCGGGTGCGCGTGGGACCGCGATCAAACGCATGAGTCACTCGTGAAGCATCTCGTGGAGGAGACGTACGAACTCGTCGAGGCGATCGAAAGCGGTGACGACGCTGACATGGTCGAAGAGTTGGGCGACGTGCTCTATCAGGTGCTCTTTCACGCCGACATCGCGGCTGAGGCCGGGCGCTTCACGCTCGAAGATGTGGCCGCGAACATGACGGCCAAGATGGTCGGTCGGCACCCGCACGTGTTTGGCGACACCACCGCAGAAACCGCGGATGACGTGATCGCCGTGTGGGATGACCTCAAAAAAGTCGAGAAACCACACCGCACGAGTGTCACCGACGGCATCCCCGCGAAGATGCCCGCGTTGGCGTTGGCCGACAAACTTCTGGGCCGCGCTCACAAAGTGGGGCTTCTGGATGCCACGGCTCCCGGCGCGATCAATGTCACGGAAGAAGACGAACTGGGCCCGCTGTTGCTGGCGATTGTGGCATCCGCGAAAGCTAATGGCTTGGATTCAGAACGAGCGTTACGCACGGCTCTTCGGCAGCTGACTGAGGAGATCAAGGAACACGAGACGTCGAGCTAGGTCTCGACGCTCCCCGAAACCCGGATGGGTGGTGCCCCCCTTAACCCGAATAAGGAGGGCACCGGCGCAATGCCAGCAAACGAGACATGTGATCGCACGTCGATCGTTTACAGAATGGCATCGCGCGTTGATGAATCGGTAGGATTACCCGTCCTGCCGATCCAGCGCTGGAGAAGCCCTTGGTGAGAGGGTTTCACGTTGTTGTGGTGCCGATAACAGGTTTCTGGCACAAGGAGAAATCATAACTGTTGCTTCGTTCATTAGCAAACAACCGTTATGTTAATAACCATGGCACGCAGACCCGACCCGACGCGCAAGCCAGCCCTTGTTCAGCAAATTATTGCCCATCTTGCTGACAAACCGCTGTCTAGCCTCACATTCCGTTCGCTCGCGAAAGCGCTCGACGTCAGCACCTTTACGCTCGTCTACCATTTTGGAACGCGGGCCGAGCTCATCCGCGAGATCGTTCACGCCAACGCGCGTGGGGCGAGCCCCGAGGAAGCTGCCGGGCTGCCCGTTCACACCCTCGACGATTACTTCAACAGCCTGTATCTGTCGTGGCAATGGACGCAGCTGCCCGAAAATTTGCACCGCCAGCGTCTCGAACTCGAAGCGGGGCTGCTCGAGGCTGTTGAGCGCGACGAGCTCAGTGTGACGCGCCCACTGTTCGCCCAGTGGATCACGATGGGCTCTGCAGCGCTCGTCGCGTTCGGCCTCACCGAAGAGCAAGCTCAGCTCGAGGCACGGCTTCTCGTGAACATGTTCCACGGCGTGCAGTTCGACCTCGTTCTCAATCAGAACCGCGAAGCATCCGCCGCCGTCTTTAACGCCGCAGTCAGCCACCACCGTCAGCGAATCGAGCAACTGCTCGCTGAGGTTGCGCGGTAGCAGCGAACCCCTGTCGCGTGCGAGAGAATAGGAATCATGGCGTCAACGGTTAATCCTCCCCGCGGTATGCGGGACTTCCTTCCGGCAGAAAAGGCTCAGCGCGAGCGCGTTCTCGGCGTGATCCGGAGCAGCTATCGCGCGCACGGGTTCGACGAGATCGAAACCCCCGTGATGGAGGACAGCTCACGGCTGCATGCTGGCCTGGGCGGTGACAACGAGAAGCTTGCTTTCGCCGTGATGAAGCGCGGGCTTACGGCAGAGAAATTGCAGGCGGCATCCGACGCTCTCGATCTTGCTGACCTCGGGATGCGGTTCGACCTCACCGTTCCGCTTGCTCGGTTCTATGCGACCCACCGTGCTGAACTGCCTAAGGTGTTCCGTTCCATTCAGATGGCGCCCGTCTGGCGTGCCGAACGCCCGCAGAAGGGCCGCTACCGCCAGTTCGTGCAGTGCGATATCGACATCATGGGCGAAGCGGGCCCCAGCGCTGAAATCGAACTCATCACCGCTACGGCGGCGACCCTCGACGCTCTCGGAGTAGAGGGCTGCACCATCCGTGTCAACGACCGTCGCTTGCTCACGAGCTCGCTCACCATCCTCGGGTTCCCGGCCAAGGAGCACGAAGCGGTGCTCATCACCGTCGACAAGCTCGACAAACTCGGTGCCGACGGAGTCATTGCTGAGCTTCGCGAGCGCGCTTTTCCGGACGCTCCGGTGGCGGCGCTCGCCGAATTCCTTCGGCGCCCGGCGCCCGAAACCCGTCCTCAGTTCAATGCGGATGCGATCCGTGCCGCGCTGCCCGCTGGAGTCACCGAAGAGGTCATCCTTGAACTCGCGGCGATCGGTCACGCGGTTGAAGCGGGTCGCGGCGATTCCGGCTCGCTCATTGAATTCGACCCGTGGTTGGTGCGGGGGATGGGCTACTACACGGGCGCCATTTTTGAGGTCGCGCATCCGGCACTCGGATATTCGCTCGGTGGCGGCGGGCGCTACGACGGAATGATCGGCCGTTTCTTGGGCAGTGACGTTCCCGCTGTGGGGTTCTCGCTTGGTTTCGAGCGCCTGGTTGACCTCGTTGAGCTTGGCGCGGCAACCGACGACGATCAAGTCGCCCTCGTGTACGACGCCGACGTTGAGGCGGCGACACTCGTGCGTCTGCAGGCCGTGTTGATCAAGGACGGCAAGCGAGTGCGGCTCGAGGCGCGGCCCAAGAAACTGCCGCAGCTTCTCGACCAGCTCCGGGATGCCGGTTTCACCAGTTTCGCGACGGTCCGTGCAGAGAACGTGAGCATTGATAGCCTTGAGTTCAAGCCGCTGGGTGGTTAGATAGCACCCGCTTTTCGAGGGAGAACAGTGAACGCTCAGGTCAAACCGATTCTCGTCTTTGTCTCTCTGAGTTTTGGGCTCGCGTGGGTGTTCGCTCTGCCGTTGTGGTTCACCGGCGGTCTCGAAAATCCGTTCTTCCCGGTGTTCGCTCTCGCGATGATGTTTACGCCCGCGATTGCCGCGCTTGTTGTCGTCTTCTTTGTGGAGAAGCATCCGGATGCCCGCTCCCGCCGTGCGGCGCTGGGGCTCGGTTCGGTGCGCCCTATCGGCAGGTTCCTGCGCTACTTGGCGCTAGCACTCGTCATTCCACCCGCTCTCATTCTGGCGGCGCTCGCCGTCGGAGCGCTTGTCGGCGTCTACCCGGCCGATTTCGTTAACTTCTCCGGTTACCAGACGATGCTCGACGGCCAGCTTGAGGCGCTTGGCCAAGCACCGCTAGCGGTTCCGATCGGGCTGCTCGTGGCGGCACAGTTCCTCAACGTGGCGATCGGTGCTGTCATCAACACCATCCCGGCACTGGGAGAAGAACTCGGCTGGCGCGGCTGGCTGCTGCCCAAACTGCTGCCCCTCGGCATCGTTCCCGCCATCATTATTTCGGGAGTGATCTGGGGGCTCTGGCATGCGCCCCTCATCCTGCTCGGCTACAACTATCCGGGCGCTCCGGGGTGGCTCGCGCTCGCGGCCATGGTCGGCATGACCATCGTCGTTGGCGGCGTTTTTGCGTGGCTGCGCATCCGATCTGTATCTGTCTGGCCTGCCGCGCTCGCACACGGTTCGTTCAATGCCGCTGCCGGGTTTTCCTTCGTCTTCATCATGGTCGGTGAGAGTTTCGACCCGCTTCAGGCCAGCATCCTGGGCTGGACCGGATGGCTCGTGCCGCTCGTTCTCGTGATCGTACTGATTGCCACGGGACAGTTCCGCCCCGCCCCGCCGCAGCCCACCGTGCCTCGTAACGAGTCAGCGCCTGTCGCTGGCGCGGAGTAGGCTTTCACACGGACATCCACCACTAATAGTCCAAACAATCTTTCTTAAAGGAGATCCCCTGTGGCCTTGATCGAAGCAGTTGGCGCCCGCGAAATTCTTGACTCTCGGGGCAACCCGACCGTTGAGGTCGAAGTTTTGCTCGACGACGGTGTGGTTTCCCGCGCCGCAGTTCCCTCGGGAGCATCCACTGGAGCATTCGAGGCTTACGAGCTTCGCGATGGCGACAAAGGCCGTTACCTCGGCAAGGGCGTTCAGAAGGCCGTTGACGCGGTTATCGACGACCTTGGCCCCGCCATCGAAGGCCTCGACGCCTCCGACCAGCGTCTCGTCGACGCTGAGCTCATCGCGGTTGACGGCTCCGAGAACAAGAAGAACCTTGGCGCCAACTCGATTCTCGGTGTGTCGCTCGCCGTGGCGAAGGCTGCTGCTGACTCGGCAGACCTGCCCCTCTTCCGCTACCTTGGCGGACCGAACGCTCACGTGCTCCCCGTGCCGATGATGAACGTCATCAACGGTGGTTCGCACGCCGACAGCAACGTCGACATCCAAGAATTCATGATCCTCCCGCACGGCGCCGAGACCTTCAGCGAAGGCCTCCGCTGGGGTGTTGAGACCTACCACGTGCTCAAGGACCTTCTCAAGAGCAAGGGCCTCAGCACTGGCCTCGGCGACGAGGGCGGCTTTGCCCCCGACCTCTCGAGCAACCGTGCCGCACTTGACCTCCTCATGGAAGCAATCGAGAAGGCTGGCTTCACCCCCGGCAAGGACATCGCCGTTGGACTCGACGTCGCTGCGACCGAGTTCTACAAAGACGGTTCGTACACCTTCGAGGGTGCCTCGAAGTCGGCTGGCGAGATGAGCGCGTACTACGCCGAGCTCGTTGCTGCGTACCCGCTCGTGTCGATCGAAGACCCACTCGACGAAGACGACTGGGAGGGCTGGGCTCAGCTCAACGCCGAGATCGGTTCGAAGACTCAGATCGTCGGAGATGACCTGTTCGTCACCAACCCGAAGCGTCTCGCCAAGGGAATCGAACTCGCCACGGCAAACTCGATCCTCGTGAAGGTGAACCAGATCGGTTCGCTCACGGAGACCCTCGATGCTGTGTCCATGGCTCAGCGCGCTGGCTACACCGCTGTTATCTCGCACCGTTCCGGCGAGACCGAAGACACCACGATCGCTGACCTCGCGGTAGCGCTCAACACTGGCCAGATCAAGACCGGTGCACCAGCTCGCTCCGAGCGCGTAGCGAAGTACAACCAGCTGCTGCGCATCGAAGAAGAGCTCGGCGATGCCGCAGTTTACGCTGGCCGTTCCGCCTTCCCGCGGTTCAACGGCTAGCACTCACTAGCGTCGTCTAGCATCGAACGCATGGCTAGGCGAGTACGAGCAAAAAAGGTAGCGGTGTCGTTGCCCGAGGAGAGCGCGCCAGAACACTGGCTGCGCACGATTCGCTTCTCGGGCTTCACCGTGCTCATGCTTGGTTTGCTCATACTCGCCGTCGTCGTCCTTGCGCCGAACCTGCGCATCCTGATCGAGCAACAGCAAACGATCGCGCAGCTTCAAGCGCAGGTCGACGAAGCGCAAGAATCCGTCGACGATCTCGACGTGAACGTAGCGCGGTGGGATGACCCCGCGTATATCGAATCGCAGGCTCGGGATCGGCTGTACTACGTGTACCCGGGCGAAGTGAGCTATCTCGTCACCGGCGACGCCGATCAGGTCACCACAGCAGATGGTGTGCCAGTGAGTGCGAGCATCCAAACGACCCAGATCGATTGGGTGCAATCTCTCGTGTCGTCCATCTACACTGCTGGTCTCACCGACAAAGCCCCCGACGACCTCACCGACCCCGCAACTGAAGGATCTGAGCAATGACCACCCCACCGTTTGACGCCGTCAGCGATGAAGATGTGCGCATTGTGTCGCTTCAACTCGGGCGCCCTGCTCGCGATGTGATCGGTATCGCTGCGCGCTGCGTGTGCGGTGCTCCCACCGTCGTGTCAACGAAGCCGCGCCTGAGCGATGGAACGCCGTTCCCCACTATCTATTACCTGTGCCACCCGGCCGCGACGGCATCCGTCTCAACGCTCGAGGCTGAAGGCCACATGCCTGAGCTCGCCGCGATGCTGGAGGGTGAAATCGGTGCTCAGTATCAGGCGGCGCATGAGGCGTACATCGCTGACCGCGATGGAATCGAAGTTGTTGCCGAGCTTGCCGGCGTTTCAGCCGGTGGCATGCCGACTCGAGTGAAGTGCCTACACGCCCTCGTCGGGCACACGCTCGCGGCGGGGCCGGGCGTCAACCCCATCGGCGATATCGCTCTTGAGCGCGCCTCGTGGAACCCCGCCATTTGCCAGTGCCCCGACTACTCGGAGGCCGCTGAGGAGAGAGCCGCTGAGCAGAATGCCGCAGCGGGCAAGGCGGCGGAGAGCGGCCAGTGAAGCTCTGGGCTGCCGGCCTCGTCGTGATGGCGAGTTTGGCATCCGTATTGGTAGCGACACCCGCGCACGCGGATGCGGTGCGCGACCAACAGTATTGGCTTCAGGAATACGGCATCGAGGCTGCCTGGAAAACCACCAAGGGTGCCGGAGTCACGATCGCCGTCATCGATACCGGTGTTGACGGCACGGTGAAAGAACTTGTCGGCGCAGTCACCGGGGGAACAGATTTTTCGGGCGAGGGCGCCCCCGACGGGCAGAAGGCTGTCGGCGAAGACAACCCGGCCCACGGCACGCTTGTGGCGTCTCTGGCCGCGGGGCGAGGCACCGGAACGGGTGCTGGCGTGATCGGCGCAGCTCCCGAAGCCAATATTTTGGCGATCTCGATCGGTTTCACGGGCGGCCCCATTAGCTCGGATGACCAAATTGCTCAGGCAGTTCGTTACGCGGTCGATCAGGGTGCCGACGTCATCAACCTCTCGCTCACTCGCGAAACTCTGGACTGGCCCACGAGCTGGGACAGCGCCTTCCTGTACGCCATGCAAAATGATGTGGTCGTCGTTGCTGCCGCCGGTAACCGTGGCAGCGGCACGACCTCGGTCGGTGCTCCCGCCACAATGCCGGGAGTGTTGACCGTCGCCGGCGTCGATGTGAATGGCGTCGCCAGTTTTAATGCTTCAACGCAGGGCATCACGATCGGTGTTGCAGCTCCGAGCGAAGATCTCGTCGGTGTCGCGCCCGGCGGATCACACGTGCTCTGGAACGGCACCAGTGGAGCAACGCCGATTGTTGCTGGCATCGTCGCACTCGTGCGTGCTGCGCATCCAGAACTGGATGCCAATAATGTGATCAACCGCATCGTGGCTACCGCGCACGACACGGGTACTCCCGGCACCGACGCTATCTATGGTTTTGGATTGATCGATGCTGAGGATGCCGTGAACGCCAACGTGCCCTTGGTTGACGAGAACCCGATGGGAAGCCTCGCGGAATGGATCACGATCTACCGCCGCGCACAATCAACTCCCGCCCCGGTGCCGACGTTCAGTCCCACGCCGCAGCCGGTCCCCGAGAACGACACGACGACCATTGCGGGCCCGGCAAGTCCCTTGGGAACGCTGTTGCCGACCGTCAGCATGCTTCGTAATGTGGGCGTTCCGCTCGCCGTTTACGGTATTTTCTTCCTCATTTTGGCTGGTTCCGGCGTTCTCGCCTGGCGCCGGTTTAGGAGTCTGCGCGAGAGGGAGTAAGTTTGGTGGCGAACTTCCCCTTTTAGGAGACTCTAACTCGTGCCAAAAATCTTGATTGTCGGCGGCGGTTACGCCGGTTTTTACACTGCTCGTAAGCTCGAAAAGTGGCTACGCCGCGGCGAAGCTGAGGTCACCATGGTTGACCCTCTTCCCTACATGACGTACCAGCCTTTCCTGCCCGAGGTTGCTGCAGGCTCGATCGAGCCTCGCCACGCGGTTGTTCCTCACCGTCGCCACCTGAAGACCACCAAGGTCGTCACGGCGAAGGTCACGGGAATCAACCACGCGACAAAGACCGCAACGATTCAGCCCGAGGTGGGCGACTCGTGGGAGATGGAATACGACCTCGTTGTCGTGACCGCCGGTGCCGTTTCGCGTACCTTCCCCATCCCCGGTGTTGCTGACGAAGCCATCGGTATGAAGACGATCGAAGAGGCAGTGGAGGTGCGTGACCGCATCCTCACCAACTTCGATAAGGCATCCAACTTGCCTGCTGGCCCCGAGCGCGACCGTCTACTGACGTTCGTTGTTGTCGGTGGCGGCTTCGCCGGTATCGAAGCCTTCGGCGAAATGCGCAGCCTCGCCTCATCGCTGCTGGCGCTCTACCCGAACCTCAAGTTCGAAGACACTCACTTCCACCTCATCGAAGCTATGGGTCGCATCATGCCTGAGGTTTCGCTTGAGACGAGCAAGTGGGTTATCAAGAACCTCGCTGACCGTGGCGCTCAGATTCACCTCGACACCCAGCTGAAGTCCGCTGTGGATGGCGTGGTTGAGCTGTCGACCGGCGAAAGCTTCGAGTCAGACACCATCGTGTGGACCGCTGGCGTTATGGCGAACCCCGTGGTTCGTGCCACCGACCTTCCCATCGAGGAGCGTGGCCGCATCCGCGTGCAGGCTGACCTCCGTGTCATCAACGACGACGGAATCGTCGAGGGTGCTTGGGGTGCTGGCGACGTGTGTGCTGTTCCTGACCTCACCGGTGGTGGCGTTGGCGGCTTCTGCGTTCCGAACGCTCAGCACGCTGTTCGCCAGGCCAAGCTCATGGCCAAGAACATCGTGGCTTCGCTGCGCGACGAAGAGCCCAAGGACTACTTCCACAAGAACCAGGGTGCGGTTGCCGGTCTCGGCCTGTACCACGGTGTCTTCCAGTCCGGCAAGATCGCGATCAAGGGCTTCCCAGCCTGGTTCATGCACCGTGGTTACCACGGCATGGCGATGCCGATGTTCGAGCGCAAGGCTCGCGTCTTCAGTAACTGGATCACGAACTTCTTCTGGGGTCGCGACACTGTCTCAATCGAGGCTCGCGTAGAACCGCGTCGCGCGTTCGAAGAGTTCGCGTCACGCCCCAAGTAGTGTGACTGCAGGCTCTGCGCGCAAGCGTGGAGCCTGCGTGCCCCGATAGCCCAATTGGCAGAGGCAGATGACTTAAAATCATCACAGTCAGGGTTCGAGTCCCTGTCGGGGCACTATCTGCTTAACGAACTGAAGGCGGTCGCAATGCGGCCGCCTTCAGTTGTTTAATCGGGTATCTAGGCGGGCAGAATTTCTGCCAGTAGCTTCTGGATGCGCGCCTTGATGTCGTCACGGATGGGGCGCACGTCTTCGATGCCCTTACCGCGGGGGTCGACGAGCTCCCAGTCTTCGTAGCGCTTGCCGGGGAAGATCGGGCAGACGTCGCCGCAGCCCATCGTGATGACGACATCCGAGGCCTGCACCTGGTCGGTGGTCATGAGCTGGGGGACCGCCTGGGAGATGTCGATGCCCTCTTCGGCCATCGCGGCGACGGCGGTGGGGTTGATCTCGTTGCCGGGCTCCGAGCCGCCCGAGCGGACCTCGACGGCACCGTGCGAGAGCGCCGCCATGTAGCCGGCGGCCATCTGGGAACGACCCGCATTGTGGATGCAGACGAACAGGACGACGGGCTTAGCGGTGGGGGCAGTCTCGGTAGTCATAGGCAAAGCATAGATGAATGTCTATGCTTTGCGCGAGCGCTGCGGGTGCAGGAACGCGATAGTTCACGCAGCGTTCACCGGCGGCAGCGAGCGAAGCAGCTCGCGCACTCGGGTGTCGATGTCGTCGCGCACGGCACGCACGCCATCCATCGCCATGGCGGCGGGGTCGGGCAATTCCCAATCGAGGTAGCGGCGGCCGGGGTAGATCGGGCAGGCGTCGCCGCAGCCCATCGTGATGACGACATCCGCGCCGCGCACGACCTCATCGGTGAGGGGCTTCGGGTATTCGCCATCGACCGAGACGCCGATCTCATCGAGCGCGGCCACAATCTTCGGGTTGATTGACTCGGTCGGTTGTGATCCCGCGGTCAGCACGCGAACTCGATCTCCGGCGAGGGAGCGCAGGATGGCAGCGGCCAGCTGGGAGCGACCGGCATTTTGCACGCACACGAAGAGCACGCTGGTCGGGCGGGTCGCGCCGGGGGCTGCGGCCTCTGCCGGATCCTCGGCTGGCGCGTCGCTGGATGCTGGCGAGTCTGCGGTTGCTGTGGTGTCGCGGTGAAGCTGAGCCGCTTCCAGTGCCCCCAGACGGTCGGCCGCAAACCGCGATGTATGGGACGACAGATGGCGATCCCGCGGTGCTCCCTGCTGGAGAAGCTCATAACTGCTCGCGACATAACCCGCGATGGTCTCGCGGGAGAAGGTGCCAGCGAATCGCATGGCGAGGTCGCTGCTGATTCGTTCGAGAACGGCAGGGTCGACGCTCACGGGCACGCCATCGCTGGGGGAGCGTTGCACAAAATCAAAGACATCGGCAAGGCGCGACGGCACGAGGGAGTACCAGACCTGGCGCCCTTCCTGAGTGCTCTGCAGGATGCCGTCAGTCGCCATGATGCGCACGTGGTGGCTCACAGTGGGCTGGGTGAGGCCGAGGCGAGCAGCAAGGTCGGTGACTCCGCGGCGGCCGTCGGGGGCATCCATGAGTAGGCGCAGAATCTGCACTCGGGTGGGGTCAGCGATCGCACGCATGCTCTGGGCGATGCGTTCGGCTACCGCGCGTTCGCTTTCGGGAGCGGGAGCGGGAGCGGGAGCGGATGACTCGGTCGCAGGCATGGCACTCAGTCTAAGCGAGAGCGCATGATTCATAGACAGTTATCAATGTTTCGGTATGATCGCCGAATGACCGCGCCTCGCACTTTCGCTCTTGCCCGCCGACTGACCGCTGAATTTATCGGCAGCGCCGGCCTCGCCGCGGTCGTCATCGGTTCCGGTATCGCTGCTCAGCAGCTTTCGCCGGGCGACACGGGGCTGCAACTTCTCGAGAATGCTCTCGCGACGGCCTTCGGGCTTGGCGTGCTCATCCTCGTCTTCATGACCGTTAGTGGCGCTCACTTCAACCCGGTCGTTTCGATCGTAGACTCGCTCAGCGGGCTGCGGTCGTGGCGCGATACCGCGTTCTACATCCCGACCCAAATCATCGGATGCATCGTCGGCGCGATCCTCGCGAACGTCATGTTTGGCCAGGCTGCCGTGACGTTCAGCACGACCGTGCGCCTCACGCCAAGCCACTTTCTCAGCGAGGTCGTCGCGACCGTCGGCCTCATCGTCGTGATCTTCGCTCTCGTGCGAACCGGCCGTGCCAACCTCGCGCCGATCGCTGTGGGCGCGTACATCGGCGGGGCGTACTTCTTCACGAGCTCCACGAGCTTCGCCAACCCTGCCATCACCATCGGTCGGATGTTCAGTGACACGTTTGCGGGAATCGCCCCCGGCTCGGCCCCCGGCTTCATCGCGGCCCAGCTCATCGGCGCCGCGATCGGTTTCGGCCTCGTGCGGTGGGTGTTCCCCGAGCGTCGAATCGCGTAACCTCAAGCAGATAGATTCTCAATTTATGGCGATGGGGTCACGATGATCGACAACTTCAGTGTGTGGCACCTCGTCATCGTCGCGACGCTGATCCTGCCCTACGCTGCGAGCGTCTGGGCCATCATCGTCACCGCCCGCGAGACGACCCTGTCGATGTTCTTTCTGCTCGTGTGGGCGGTCGTGCTGCTCGCGATTCCCTATTTTGGGCTCATTGCATGGGTGTTCTGGTGGAACGCCGGAAAACGTA
Organism: Salinibacterium sp. SWN1162; assembly: GCF_015864675.1. Lineage (NCBI taxonomy): Bacteria > Bacillati > Actinomycetota > Actinomycetes > Micrococcales > Microbacteriaceae > Salinibacterium > Salinibacterium sp. SWN1162. Next base: position 248,046 of record NZ_JADYWT010000003.1, on the reverse strand, counting down.
GTCGCGCGAACCGCAGTTCTTAGTCGCGCAGCGGCGAACCGACAACCTCGAAGCGGTGGCCGCCCATCTCGCCGCTCAGCAGCGGCATCGCTTCTTTGATCGCGGCCTGCACGCTCGCCAGCTGTAACGAGAGGGCGTGGGCCTCGGCCGATTCCCACAGCTCAGAAACAAACACGGTGTCGGGCTGCTCGTCGCTTACCCCAACCTCGTAACTGAGGCATCCGGCGCTATCGAGGTCGGTGCTGCGCCGCGTGAGAATGGCGACGACCTCATCGCGGTGGCCGGGCTTCACTCCAAGGGTGCCTACGTTTACGAAAGTCATGATTACACTCAACGCCACCGACGCGCGACGGTCAAGCGGCCATCCGCGAGAAGCACCGAGGCCAGCGCACCGGCTCAGCATGAGAGCCGCAATCCTGCGCGGCCCGTTGTGCTGCGCGCGCAGTTCTGGGAAAGTTGAGCCACCACGGCGCCGCTGCCCACCCCGGTCGCGCTGTGCCTCGACAACCGCCGCCGTGGCCCAAAGGAATCCGTGAAGCTGCTCAGCACCCCCGCAACGCCTTGGCACGCCCCCGAGCACTATTGGCAGACGCTCGCCGACGCCACGCACGCGCTCGATGCTCCCTATGGCGTGCTCTCGCTTGAAGCGCTCTCGCACAATGCCGCCGACATGGTTCGCCGGGCATCCGGAGTGCCGATTCGGGTGGCGAGCAAGTCCATCCGCGTTCGTGCGGTCATGGACGCGGTGCTCGAGCTTGACGATTTTCGGGGCGTTCTGGCCTACACCCTCACTGAGGCGCTGTGGCTGGCAGAGACCATCGACGATGTTGTCGTCGGCTACCCCTCGGTGGACCGCGCCGCCATCGCCGCGCTCGGCACGAGCCCGGCGCTCGCCGAACGCGTGACGCTCATGATCGACTCGGTCGAGCACCTCGACTTCGTCGACTCGGTGCTGTCGCCGCAGCACCGCGAGACCATTCGGGTGTGCATCGATGTGGATGCCTCGTTCCAGTCCCCGCTGCTCGGTCACGTCGGAGCACATCGCTCGCCAGTGCGCTCGGCGGCGCAAGCGCGCACTCTGGCCAGTGCAGTGGTCGACCGTGCCGGCTTCACGCTCGTCGGGATCATGGCGTACGAAGCGCAGATCGCAGGAGTCGGCAACAGACCGCCTCACAAGGCTGCGTTCGGTCGCCTCCTCGATGTAATGCAGGCGGCATCCGCCAAAGAACTTCGCGAGCGTCGCGGCGAAATCGTGGCGTCGGTGAGCGAAATCGCCGAGCTCGAATTTGTTAATGGCGGCGGCACGGGCTCGCTCGAATCTACCGCCGACGACACCGCGGTCACGGAGATCGCGGCGGGCAGCGGCCTCTTCGGCCCGCACCTGTTTGACAACTACAGTCACTTCACCCCAGCCCCGGCGGCAGCATTCGCGCTCGCCGTCGACCGCAAATACTCGCTCGATATCGCGACGGTGCACGGTGGCGGGTGGATCGCCTCGGGCGAAGCCGGCGTCGACCGGATGCCCCAGCCCGAGTGGCCCGAAGGCCTCAAGTATGTGCCGCGCGAGGGCGCCGGCGAAGTGCAGTCCCCGTTCACGGGCCCCGCTGCGGAACACCTTGAGGTGGGCGACCGCGTCTGGTTCCGCCACGCGAAAGCCGGCGAACTGTCGGAGCACCTCAACGAATTCGCGGTCGTCGCCGATGGTCGCATCGTCGACACAGTGCCGACCTATCGCGGCGAGGGTAAAGCCTTCCTATGACGACATCGAACCGCGGCAGTGCTGCTGCCCCGCAGAACGCCGCACGATGACAACGCCCGAGTGGATGCCGCCCGCGGCTGCAAGCGCCGCGAGCACGGTTCCGGCATCCCTCCGTCCCGGCTCCGGCTGGCGCAATTGGGGTCGTTCTGAGAGCGCGCATCCTGAATTTGCGGCTCGCCCGGAAAGCATCGACGAGGTTATCGCGGCGGTGAACTTCGCACGCGACTCAGGCGTAACGGTCAAGGCCTGGGGTGCCGGTCACAGCTTCACCTCGATTGCGGCAACCGACGGCCTGCACCTCGACGTGGGCGTGATCGCGGGCGTGATCGCGGTCGGGGGCGCCGACGGCACGCAGCCCACTCACGTCACGCTCGGGGCCGGCACGAACCTCTACGAACTTCCTGCGCTGCTCGAACCGCTCGGGCTCGCGCTCGCCAACATGGGCGACATCGACCGCCAGACAATCGCCGGTGCTATCTCCACGGGCACCCACGGCACGGGGGCCCGCTTCGGCGGCATCGCCACCCAAGTGCGCGGTGTCACCCTCGTCACGGCGGCGGGCGAGGTGCTGCGCGTGAACGCGAATGAGAACCCGCAGCTGCTGCCTGCCGCTGCGCTCAGTTTGGGTGCCCTCGGCATCCTCGTCGACGTCACGATCGAATGCGTGCCGACATTTCTGCTGCACGCGGTGGAGCGCCCCGAACCGGCCGCCGTCGTGCTCGATGAGTGGCTGCAGCGCAGTGCCGAAACTGATCACTTCGAGTTCTTCGTCTGGCCGCACACCACGACGGCTCTGACCAAGAGCAACACGCGTCTGCTGGGTGATGCGCCGCGGCATCCGCTCAGCCGGTTTTCGCGTTGGTTTGATGACGAGTTCATGGCCAACGGAGTCTTTCGTGCCATCAGCGCCGCCGGCCACGCAGCGCCGGCGATTATCCCGCCGATCAACCGGCTCGCCGTGAAGCTCTCGGGCAATCGCGAGTTCACTGACGTGTCGACCAGCGTCTTCGTCACCGATCGCACGGTTCGGTTTCGCGAAATGGAATATGCCCTCCCTCTCGAAGCGGTGCCGGATGCCGTGCGCGCCATCCAGAAATTGATCACCGATCGAGGGTGGAGGGTTTCGTTTCCGATCGAGGTGCGCTCGGCGGCGGCGGACTCCTTGCTGCTCTCTACCGCGTCGGGGCGCGCCACCGGATATGTCGCGGTGCACCGGTATTGGCGCGAAGACCCCGCCGAGTATTTTCGCGAGGTCGAGGCGATCATGATGGCTCACGACGGCCGACCTCACTGGGGAAAGTTGCATAACCGGCCAGCCGAATCGCTCGCGACGGCGTATCCGCGATTCAATGAGTTCTTGAGTATTCGCGACCGGCTCGATCCCGGTCGCGTATTCGCGAACGATTATCTGCGCCAAGTGTTGGGGCAGTAGCTGCCTGGGGCCGAAGTCAGGCTCACTACAAGTAGCGAGAGGGCACGATTATCAAAGCCATTGTGTGTGGAGCAGGAATTTCGGGGCTCACGGTCGCCGGTCAATTGGCCGAGCGCGGCTGGGAGGTCACGCTGCTCGAGGCTGCGCCCGAACGTCGTACGCAGGGCTACATGATCGACTTCTTCGGACCCGGGTACGACGCCGCCGAGAAAATGGGCATTCTGGAGCGTTTGCGCGAGCTGAGCTACTCGATCACCGAGGCTCGCTTTGTGCGGCCCAACGGTCGTAGCCAGTCGCTCGATTACGGAGTTGTCGCCGCCAATGAGGGCGGCAAACTTCTGAGTCTCATGCGTCAAGACCTCGAGCTGACACTCTTCGAAGCTCTGCCCGACTCCGTCGATGTGCGGTTCGGCAGTGCGGTCACCGCGGTGGAAGATCGCACCGACTACGTCACGGCGGTGTTGGCCGATGGCACGCGCATTTCGGGCGACATTGTGGTCGCGGCCGACGGCATCCACTCGGCAGTTCGTTACAGCATCTTTGGCGATTCGGCGGCGTTCGACCGTCAACTCGGCATGCACACCTGCGCCTACACGTTCGATTCACCGACGTTGCACGCCAAGCTTGGCGACAGCCTGATTTCTACTGACGAGCTGGACCGCATGGTCGGGCTTTACGGTCTGCACGACGGCCGGGTAGCGCTCTTCGCCGCGCACCGTGTCGAGGACACCGTGCTGCCCGCTAACACCCGCGAGGCCATTCAGGCCGCCTATGCGGGCATGGGCGACGACGTGGCTGAAGCGTTAGCGAAGTGCCCGGAGCCGGCCAAAATTTACTACGACCAGGTTGCACAGATTGAGCTTCCCGTGTGGAGCCGCGGTCGAGTCGTCTTCGCGGGGGATGCCTGTCAGGCGGTGTCACTGCTCGCCGGGCAGGGCGCATCCTTGGCGATTGCCGGCGGGCTGCTGTTGGCCGAGAAACTCTCGGGCGATCGCGAACCGAGTGCGGCTTTCGCCGAATACGAAGAAGAGTGGATGCCGGTGGTCGCCGATAAGCAGGCCGCTGGTCGTCGTGCCGCGAACGGCTTCCTGCCGCACACCACGTTTCAGTTGTGGAAGCGTCGCGTGGGACTCGCGCTTCTCACGACGCCGGTCATTGGCAAGTTCGTTACGTCATCTGTTACGGGGACAAAAGCACTGAATCAGTGAGCGATTCGCTCTGCAGGGCCCGCGTTGGGCGGCGGTTGTCGACCCGCGATTGGGGGCCGCGAGCGGCTCGTTTTCTCGGTGGAGGCACAGCAGCGCGTTCTATAGTTAACGTATGGAATTCCTGATCGTAATCGGCGTCATCGTTCTGCTCGTAGTCATCGTTGGTATCTACTTGTGGACGACGTATAACGCGCTCGTCACCCTCAACGTGCGGGTTGATGAAGCGTGGAGCGACATTACGGTGCAGCTCAAGCGTCGTGCTGACTTGCTTCCCAACCTCATCGAGGCGGTCAAGGGCTATGCAGCTCACGAAAAGGGTGTCTTCGAGTCGGTGACCAAGGCCCGCGCCGAGACACTCAGCGCTCAGGGTCCCGTCGATGCTGCTGCTGCTGAAAACCACATGCAGTCTGCCCTCAAGAGCATTTTCGCGGTCGCTGAGGCGTACCCGCAGCTGCAAGCCAGCCAGAACTTCCTGCAGCTTCAGGGCGAACTTGTCGACACGGAAGACAAGATTCAGGCCAGCCGCCGCTTCTACAACGGTGGCGTGCGTGAGCTCAACACCAAGATCAAGATCTTCCCGAACACGTTGTTCGCTCGAAACCTTGGTTTCCACGAGCGCGAATTCTTCGAGGTTGCGGATGCCGCTTCCATCGCAGAGCCGCCTCGCGTTCAGTTCTAATTCTTCGTCTTTCTAACGGCGTGACCAGGATGTCTAGATGTATCGCGCGATAGCGAAAAACAAGCGCAACACTGTTCTGATTATCATTCTGTTCGTCATCCTTATTGGGTTCCTCGGCTTTGCGCTGAGCTTTCTGATGGGTGGCGATCCGATGACGATCACGATCGGCACGATCATTGGTGCGGGTGTGTTTACCCTCATCCAATACTTTGCGGCGGGCAGTCAGGCTGTCGCGATGAGTGGTGCGGTCGAGATTCAGAAGGCCGATAACCCGCGGCTGTATCGCATCGTCGAAAACCTGTCGATCACGACCGGTATGCCGATGCCGAAGGTGTACATCGTGCACGATCCGGCGCCGAACGCGTTCGCTACTGGGCGGGATCCCGAGCACGCGATTGTGGCGGCAACAACCGGTCTGCTCGACATCATGACGGATGCCGAACTTGAGGGCGTCATGGCGCATGAGCTCGGTCACGTGCGCAACTACGACATCCGCGTGTCGATGATCGTGTTCGGTCTCGTCGTTGCGGTTGGTTTCATCTCGGATATCGCGCTGCGCTTCACCCTGTTCGGTGGCCGCGGCAATAACCAGAACAGCAACCCGATCATGATTGTGATCGGGCTTGCGGCGTTACTCATTTCGCCGCTGGTCGCCGCAGTGGTGCAGGCGTCGATTTCGCGTCAGCGTGAGTACCTTGCCGACGCGACCGGGGCGCTCACGACGCGTCATCCGGATGCTCTGGCCAGCGCCCTGCAGAAGTTGGGCGACTACGGCCGCCCGATGGTGAAGCAGAACTCCACCATGGCTCACATGTGGATTTCTGATCCGACGAAGCCCGGCATCATGGATCGTCTGTTCAGCACTCACCCGCCGATCGCGTCGCGCGTGGAGCGGTTGAGCAAAATTGGCGGCGGTTTCTAACTAACGCTGCAGCTCTGCCGTGCTGTGACTGTGCGGTTCGCCAACTCGCGCTGGCGGGGAGCTAGCGCTGCAACTCTGCCTCGATAGCGGGGGAGAGGGTGCCGCGGCCGGTTACGGCAATCTCGCCCATGCCCTGCCAGTGCGCGATCTCGCGCAGGGTCGGCACGATTCGTTCGGCGAGGGCTCCGGTGCCGCCCGGCAGGGCGTCGAGCCCGGTTTCGTGCCACGCGGATTGCACGCGCAGCACACCCGACTGCCGATCGGTCTTGAGGTCGATGCGGCCGACGAGCGCGTCATCCACGAGTACGGGCAGCGAGTAGTAGCCGAACTGACGTTTCGGTTCGGGCGTGTAAATCTCGATGCGGTAGTGGAACCCGAACATGCGCTCGGCACGCTTGCGGTCCCAGACCACGGGGTCGAAGGGTGAGAGCAGTGCGACATGCTCGATGCGGCGGGGGATTCGCGCCTCCCGGTGTAGCCACGCGGGCTGGTCCCAGCCGCGCACGGTCACGGGAACGAGCTCGCCGGCATCCACGAGTTCGTCAATGGCCGGGCGCACATCGACTCCCTTGAGCCGAAAGTAGTCGGCGAGGTCGGATGCCGTGCCGACTCCCAGCGCTCGTGCCGATTCAGCAATCAGGGCGCGATGCGCGTCGGTGCGGCTCACCTCACGCTCGCGCAGCTCGGTCGGAACCACGTGCTCGGTGAGCGCGTAGGTGCGTTCGAAGCGGGTGCGGCCGGCGGTGACGACGTCGCCCCAGCGGAACAGCATCTCGAGCCCTTGCTTCACATCAGACCAACCCCACCAAGGGCCGGTGCGACGGTTGGCGTCGTGCTCGATCTCGCGAGCGGTGACGGGGCCGGTGGTCGCGAGTTCTTCACGCAGCCACTGCAGCATGGGCTGGTTGTCGCGCACCCATTCGTAGCGCTCGGCGTCGCGTTGGCGCAGCGAGTCCATCTTCCAGCGCCACAGCGGCCACGACTCGAGCGGAATGAGCGCGGCTTCGTGAGCCCAATACTCGACATACCGGCCGGGGCTGCGCGGCGTTGGCTTGCGGAACGTCAGGGCATCGAGCGCTGCTTTGTCGTAGTGCCCGAGGCGGGCGAACACGGGTTGGTAGTGACTGCGCTCGAACACGTTCACCGAGTCGAGTTGCAGCAGCCGGAGACGGTCGAACAGCAGGTTGAGCTGGCGCGTGCCCGCGGGGGTCGCCGCACTCGCGGTGCCGCGCCCGAAGCCCTGGGCAGCGAGCAGCACTCGGCGCGCTTGCTCTGCAGAGAGGGAATCGGCCACGCAACTGACTCTACCGAGCGGCGGCGACATCCACAGTGGCCGTGCTGAGGGAAACTCTAGACCCACTGTGTTTGTGTCGTTCACGGTTCGTTTACCCGGATGACAGGGAGCGACGCATCCTGCTGCGTACCGTCAACTCCAGATCGTTTCGGTACCCTCTGCCCGCACACAGCGCGGGCGGCCGAGGTGGTCTTTGGAGGAAGTCTTGTTCACTAAGCGCACCCTCGCCGTCGTTGCACTCGTTGCAGCATCGGCGATCTCACTCAGTGGTTGCAGCACCACCGAGGCAGCAGCAGGCGATGTCGACGCATCGACCGCCACCACCGCCGAAGACTTCGGTGGACTGGACGCTCTTATTGCAGCCGCTCAGGCTGAGGGCGAACTCAACGTCATCGCGTTGCCCGACAACTGGGCAAACTACGGCGAGATCAAGGCTCTCTTCGAAGAGAAGTACGACATCATCGTCAACTCCGCTGACCCCGACGTTTCCAGCGCCGAAGAAATCGCTGCTGCGGACAACCTCAAGGGCCAAGACACCGCGCCTGACGTCTTCGACCTCGGAACTGCTGTTGCGCTCGACAGCCTCGACTACTTTGCTCCCTACATGGTCGCCAACTGGGATGAGATTCCCGCTGACAACAAGGAAGCAACCGGCCTCTGGTACAACGACTACACCGGCAGCATGTCGATCGGTTATGACTCCAACTCGGTTCCCGAGCCCACGAGCCTCGACGACCTGCTCAAGCCGGAGTACCGCGGCGCTGTAGCGCTGAACGGTGACCCCACGCAGGCCGGAGCCGCGTTCGCTGCTCTCGGACTCGCTACGGTTCACCGCGGCGGAACGCTCGACGACTTCACTCCCGGTATCGAGTTCTTCAACGAGCTCAACGCCGCCGGCAACTTCATCCCGGTCAACGTCACGGGAGCGACCATTGCTGCCGGCGAGACCAAGGTTGCCTTCGACTGGAGCTACAACAACCTCGCTGCGGCAGCAACGGTTGACGGCTGGAAGGTCACGACTCTTCCCGGCGCCGTCTACACGAGCTTCTACAACCAGGCCATCAGCGTGGATGCTCCGCACCCGGCTGCTGCTCGTCTCTGGCAAGAATTCCTGTACAGCCCTGAAGCGCAGAACCTCTTCATCGTCGGCGGCGCGTACCCGGTCACGATTCAGGCTCTGCAGGATGCCGGAACGGTCGACACCTCAGCACTCGACGCCCTCGGCGCTCTCGAGGGTGAACTCGTCACGCCCACCCCGGAGCAGGCCGAGAAGAACGCAGAGATCCTGGCTGAAAAGTGGACTGTGGCAATCGGCTAACGCTGATTCCCTCGAGCACTCTTAGCTAATACATCGTGTCGCTAGCCACCGCGCCAGCGCCCGCTCAGGATGGTGTCGAGCTCACCGCTCGGCACCATCCTCGCGTGGCCCCGGCCAAGAAGCCGTCGAACCGACGTCGTCGCCTCGCTTATGCGGGGCTGACGCCGTTCGCAGCCTACGTTCTCATCTTTCTTGCCCTCCCGACCATCCTTGCGGTGGTCACGGGCTTCTTCTCCGACGACGGTTCGCTGACGTTCGACAACATCACCGGGTTGTTCACCCCGACCATCCTCGCCACCTTTAGCAGTTCGTTCTGGCTCTCCGGGGTCACCGCTGTCATCGGTGCCGTAGTCGGCGCCCTCATTTGCTACGCAATGCTCGGCACCAAGGTGGGCGGCCTGCTGCGCACGATCATCGAGTCGGCGGCCAGCGTGCTCGCCCAGTTCGGCGGCGTAATGCTCGCGTTCGCGTTCATCGCGACGATCGGCGTGCAGGGCCTCGTTACCGTCATCCTGCGCGACACTTTCGGCATCGATATTTTTGCGGATGGCGTCTGGCTCTACCAAGTGCCCGGCCTCATCCTTCCCTACGTCTATTTTCAGGTTCCCCTCATGGTGATCACCTTCTTGCCCGCCCTCACGGCGCTGCGCCCGCAATGGGCTGAAGCCAGTGCCACGCTCGGCGGTACTCGCTTCGCGTACTGGCGCCACATTGCGGCTCCCGTGCTCGCCCCGGCGTTCCTCGGTTCGCTGCTGCTGCTCTTTGCGAACGCGTTCTCGTCGTTCGCGACGGCCGCCGCGCTCATCAGCCAGGGTTCACAAATCGTGCCCCTGCAGATTCGTGCCGCCCTCGTGAGCGAAACCGTGCTCGGCCGCGAGAACATGGCGGGTGCCTTAGCGCTCGGGATGATCGTGGTCATGGTTGTCGTCATGTGGGCGTACTCGGTGCTGCAGTCCCGCACCTCGCGGTGGCAGAAGTGACCGCCGACGTGACCGCGCCGCTGAGCTCGCGCGCAAAGAGCGCGAACCAGGCGGTGCGCATCGGGGCCGAACCGAGCCCCCTCGTCCGCCGCCTCATCCTCGGCATTATCGGCGCGACCTTCCTGATCCCGATCGTTGCGATGATCGAGTTCACCTTCCGCAACGGGCTGGCCGGCGACTACACGACGAGTCACTGGACGGGACTCTTCAGCGAAGACAGCGCCCGCACCTACCGCGGTCTATACCAAGCGATCGAGAACTCGCTCGTGCTCGCTGCCGTCACCGTCGGCATCGTGCTCGTGCTTCTGCTGCCGACGATGGTGCTCGTGCATCTGCAGTTTCCGCGCCTCAAGCGCACTCTCGAATTCATCTGCATCATCCCGATCACGGTGCCCGCCATTGTGCTGGTTGTGGGGCTCGCGCCGGTCTATTCGGTGGTCGTGCAAGTACTCGGCGGCTCCACCTGGACTCTCGCCTTCGCATACGGCATCACCGTGCTGCCGTATGCCTATCGCGCTATCCAGGGCAACCTCGACGCGATCCCGGTGAAGACCCTCAGCGAAGCGGCGAGCACCCTCGGTGCCGGCTGGCTGACCGTGCTGTGGACAATCCTGCTGCCCAACCTGCGTCGCGGAGTGCTCGCGGCATCCTTCATCTCGATCGCCGTCGTGCTGGGCGAGTTCACCATTGCGAGCTTGCTTAACCGCCGCAACCTGCAAACCGCGCTGCTGCAAGTGTCGCAATCCGACCCGTGGGTTGCTGTGATCTTCGCGCTCGCCGCCCTTGTTCTCGCTTTCGTCTTGCTGCTGATCATTGGCCGCCTTGGCACAGCTTCGCCCTCTAGGAGAAAATCATGACCGCCACGTTCACCCTGACGGGCCCCACGCCAACGTCCGATCCTGCCAACACCGCACCGCCCACGGGAGCGACGGTTCAACTCAGCGCGGTCGTCAAGGCCTTCGCCGGGCACACCGCCCTCAACAGCATCGATCTCGAAGTCGCCCCCGGCGAACTCGTGGCCCTACTCGGCCCCTCAGGGTGCGGCAAGACAACAGCGCTCCGCACGATCTCGGGGCTCGAGAGCATCGACAGTGGCGGCATCCTGATTGACGGTGTGGATGTCGCGGACACTCCCACCAACAAGCGCGACATCGGAATGGTCTTTCAGGCTTACTCGCTCTTCCCGCACATGACGGTGCTCGAGAACGTGGAGTTCGGTCTCAAGATGCGCAAGGTCCCCGCTGCTCGCCGCCGCGAACGTGCCCTCGAAACCTTGGAGATGGTCGGCCTCATGAAGCACAGCGAACGCTTCGCCCATCAGCTCTCGGGCGGCCAACAGCAACGTGTCGCCCTCGCCCGCGCGCTTGTCACCCGCCCGCGCGTGCTGCTGCTCGATGAGCCGCTCAGTGCCCTCGATGCCAAGGTGCGGGTGCAACTGCGCGAAGAGATCCGTCGCCTCCAAACAGAGCTCGGTATCACAACCGTCTTCGTTACGCACGACCAAGAAGAGGCGCTCGCCGTCGCCGATCGTGTCGCCGTCATGCGAGACGGTCGCATCGAGCAAATCGGCACGCCAGAAGAGCTCTACGCGACCCCCGCCAACGCTTTCGTCGCCGACTTCGTTGGCCTCAGTAACCGGATGCCCGCGGAGCTGATCGACGGCAAGGTGCACCTCCACGGCTGCACCCTTGACCTTCTCGGCGATCCCATGCCCGACGGCCCCGTCCTGGCGCTCGTTCGCCCGGAGGACATCGCCCTCTCCACCGAGGGCATCGCCGGCACGGTTATCTCGTCGAGCTTCTTGGGCTCCCTGCGCCGCACGCGCGTGCGACTCGACGACGGCACCGTCGTCGCGATCCAGCACGAAGTGGAACGGCATCCGCTGCCCGGCGAAGCGGTCACGGTGCGCCTGAAGGGCGCCCCGGTGAGCGCGCTGCCGCCCAAGGCGAAGAAATAACGGCCAGCGCTCGTGGCATTTCCAGCGCATCAAGTGCACACTCCAGCACAACTAAGATAGGCACGTGGTATTCGGTCGACGGGATAAATCAAACAGTCGGGTCCAGTCACGCGCCAGCACAACAGACGCCGCTGAGGTTCCCGCCGGGCTTTCAATAGCTGCTGCCTATTCGTGGCGCATGCTCGTGGTTCTCGGCGTCGTTGCCGTTCTGATCTACCTGGTGATCACCCTCAAGTACATCGTGATCCCGTTCCTGATCGCGATCCTGATCGGGGCGCTGCTCGTTCCCGTCGTCGGCTTCTTGGTGCGGATAAAATGGCCACGCTGGCTTGCCGTCACCGTTGTACTCGTCGCCTTTTTCGCTGTCGTCAGCGGCCTTGTCGTGGTCGTCGTTGGCCAAGTGCGCGCGGGATTGCCCTCACTGCAGATTCAGTCGGCGGCTGCCTACGAGAACCTGCGGGAGTTCTTGCGCAGCTCTCCGCTGCAGCTCAGCGATGCCGACCTTGACGGCTACCTCTCTGAAATCGTGGATGTCGTGCAGCGGGATTCCGAAGCCCTCGTCTCGGGCATCCTCTCGGTGGGTTCCACCGCTGGACATGTTCTGACGGGCGCACTGTTGAGCCTGTTCGCCACGATCTTCGTGCTGATCGACGGCAAGGGCATTTGGGCCTGGACCGTTCGACTGTTCCCGCGCCGCGCGCGCACCGCGGTCGACGGCGCGGGGGTTGCCGGCTGGCTCACCCTGACGACCTTCGTCAAGGTGCAAATCTTTGTTGCCGCCGTTGACGCTATAGGAATCGGTGTTGGCGCCTGGATCCTCGGGTTGTTCTACGGCGGCTTCCCGCTGGTCATCCCCATCGCCGTCGCAGTGTTTTTGGGATCGTTCATCCCCGTCGTCGGTGCTCTGGTTACCGGCGCGCTCGCGGTCTTCATCGCGCTCGTCTTCTTGGGCCCGCTCCCCGCCGTCATCATGCTGGGAATCGTCTTGCTGGTGCAGCAGCTTGAGGGCCACATTTTGCAGCCCCTCGTGATGGGGCAGGCCGTGAAGGTTCATCCCCTCGCTGTCGTCTTTGCGGTGGCCGCCGGGTCCTTCGTGGCGGGCATTCCCGGCGCGCTGTTTGCGGTGCCGCTCGTCGCTGTCGTCAATGTCATGACCAAATACATCGCCAGTGGCAACTGGCGAGTTCACGGTCGCCCTACGATCTCGGATGTGCTCGGAAATGGTAAATAACCGGATGCCCGGCCCCACGCTTGCTGACTACGAAGCAGCACGCGTTCGGGTGGCCGAAGTGGCCGATGTCACCCCCATGCAGACTTCGCGTTTTCTCGCGGAAATCCTAGGCTCTCCTGTCTTCTTGAAGTGCGAAAACCTTCAGCGCACGGGCTCGTTTAAGCTGCGCGGCGCGTACAACCGTCTTGCCGGTCTCACCGACGAAGAGAAAGCGCGGGGAGTGGTGGCCGCCTCGGCGGGAAACCATGCTCAGGGCGTCGCTTTTGCGGCTCGCGAGCTGGGCATCAAGTCGACCATCTTCATGCCCGTAGGCGTGCCCCTGCCCAAGCTGCAGGCCACGCGGGACTACGGGGCTGAAGTCATTTTGCGCGGCCACACGGTCGAGGAGCCGCTGCGCGCGGCCGCTCGCTTCGCTGAAGAAACTGGCGCTGTGCTCATTCATCCCTTCGATCACGAAGACGTGGTGGCTGGCCAAGGCACTCTGGCACTCGAGGTGTTCGATCAGGTACCGCAGGTCGACACCATCATTGTGCCGATCGGTGGCGGCGGACTCGTTTCCGGGGTAGCCGGCGCGATCAAGCAGCGTGCCCGTCTTGAAGGGCGCAACGTGCGCGTCATTGGTGTGCAGGCCGCTAACGCCTCCGCCTACCGACCTTCGCTCGACAAGGGTGAAATTGTCGAAGTTCGAACCACCCCGACGATCGCCGACGGTATCGCCGTCAGTCGCCCCGGCGTACTCAACTTCAGCATGGTCCGCGACCTCGTGGACGAAGTGGTCACCGTCTCTGACGACCAAATCGCGTACGCGGTGCTCGTTCTTCTCGAGCGCGCCAAACAGGTTGTTGAGCCTGCCGGTGCTGTCGGAGTCGCGGCTATCCTCGCGGGTGCTATCGCTCCGAGCGGCAACACTGTCGTGGTGCTCAGCGGCGGCAATATCGACCCCATGATGATGGAACGCATCATCAGTCACGGTCTTTCGGCATCCGAACGCTACCTGCGTCTGCGCATCCCGCTGCCCGACCGCCCCGGTCAGCTTGCGCGTATCTCAGCCCTCGTGGCGGAAGCGAGCGCCAACGTCGTCGAGGTGCTGCACTCGCGGCACAACAGCAAAGTGCAGTTCAGCCAGGTTCAGCTCGAACTGCACATTGAGACCCGAGGCCCCGAGCACGCGGAGTCAGTGCTCGCGCGGCTCAGGGACGAAGGGTTTGACCCTCAGGTCGACTTCTAGCCAGACCGGTTCGTTAGCCGGAGTAAGTTGCGATCTTAATGATCTTGACGGTGATTTCTTTACCGTTGGGCGCGGTGTACTTCTTGGTTTGCCCGACCTTGAGGCCGTTGATGGCCAGGCCAAGCGGGCTCTTCTCGCTGTACACGTCGAGATCGCTATCTTCGGCCACGATTTCGCGGCTGCCCAACAAGAAAATGCTCTCTTCGCCCATGATTTCGGCGGTGACCAAAATTCCGGGCTCAACGACACCATCGTCGTCTTGAACGTCGCCGACTACGGCGTGACGAAGAAGCTGCGTGAGAACGCGGATGCGGGCCTCAATTTTGCCCTGCTCTTCCTTGGCAGCGTGGTAGCCACCGTTCTCCTTGAGGTCGCCCTCTTCGCGCGCCGCTTCGATCTTCTTGGCAATGTCGTACCGCGCTGCGCCGGTGAGTTGTTCCAGTTCGGCGGTGCGACGATCGAACGCCTCCTGGGTCAACCATGTGACATCGTTATCTGCAGCCACTGTGTTTCTCCCTATACAAAAGAGAAACCGGCCGAGAACGACCGGTTTCGAGATGATTTGCTACAGCCTAGGTGAGCCAGCACCGGTAGATCAAGCCTGACACTGCTTGTTCTGTTGTGAGCACGGTCGTGCTCAAGTCGCGGTTGCGCTGATCGCTCGCCGGAACGTCGACAACCTTCCAGCCAATAATCGCGAAAGTGGAGTTGAGTGCCTGAACCGCGCAGCGCGCATCCGTGTTTTCGGGAACGTTGAATTGCCAACGGACATCGACCGCGGTGTCATCGATGATTTCGTACCCGGTGTCTTTTGCCTCGAACTGGGCAGGTGCTTCGAGCAGCCCGCCCCACACCAGCCACGCGGCGAAGACCACGACGAAGCCCACTGCGGCGCCAATCACGATGATGCGATTGTTGCGTTTGGCTTTCGGGCTGCGACCGTAGCGGGCATCCAAGTCGGTGGATGCGGTGCCGGCAGTTGCGGCGCTGTCAGCGGTGCCAGCGGGGTTACTGGATGCTTCGGGCACGCGGGGCTCCTTCATACGACGGTATTCTTGTTACTACAAGGCTATTCGCAAACTCGCGTGATGAAATCATCGAGTGAACACCCCAGAGGACAACAGTTGATTTCTTTCACTTCGCTCGCAACCAGCGCGATTCTCTGGACGGCTACCCCGACCCCAGAACCGACGCTGTACCCGGCGTTCGAGGGCGACCCCAACTCGGTCACGCCCGGAGTCATCGGCTTTCTGGCAACCGCATTCATCGCCATCGTTACCGTGTTGATCATCGTTGATATGAACCGCCGCGTTCGCCGTGTTCGCTACCGCGAGCTTGCGCAAGACACGATTCGTGCCGAGCAGGATGCTGCGGCCTCCGACAGCGCTGCCAAGCTGGGCACTGCGGTCGATGCCGACCCCGATCTCAACGCCGATGCCGATCTGAGCGCCGACGCCCGCGACGGCGACACCCCTACACAACGGGTGGATTAGTCGCGACGAGAAAGATGCCGACCCAGTGGCAGAGGAACGCCAGTAGCGTCAGCGTGTGAAAAATCTCGTGGAAGCCGAAGACCCCGGGAATGGGGTTGGGTCGCTTCATGCCGTAGACCACGGCGCCCACGGTGTAGAAGAGCCCACCGGCCAAAATCAGCGTCATCATGATCCAGTTGGCTTGAAAGAAGTCGACGACGAACATCATCGCGGCCCAGCCCAGCAGAACGTAGAGCGGAACGTAGAGCCAGCGCGGGGCGCCCACCCAAAAAATGCGAAAGCCGATGCCGAGAGCGGCACCGCTCCACACGAGCCAGAGCAGCAGAGTTGCCTTCTCGGGAGGCAGGGCCAAAACCGTGATGGGCGTATAGGAACCGGCGATAAGCAAGAAGATGTTGGAGTGATCGAAGCGCTTCAGCAGCATCCGCGTCTTATCGCTCCAATTGAAGCGGTGGTACAAAGCAGAGATGCCGAACAGCATGAGCGACGACGCCACGAACACGGCTGAACTCACCTTGGCCGCCGTACCGTCGGCCATCACGATCAGGATGACGCCCAAGGCAATGGCGATGGGGAACGTGCCAGCGTGAATCCAACCCCGCCACGTGGGCTTCTGGTCGGCAGGGTCGTTCAGCATCACATCGTCGACGAGCGGAATCTCGGGCAGACGCGACGCATCTTCTTGTTCGACGGCCGCTGCGGCAGCTGAATCGGCAGCATTCTGGTTCATCCTCACAGTTTACGCCCGGGCAGGTTTGACTTGCTGGGCACCGCAGTGGTCTAACGTAGTCCCGTGAGTAAGCGACAGTCACCATTCGGTCGCGGTTTTCTCTATGGTCTGTACCAAAAGAAACTGCGTCGCCAACTAGAGGGCCAGCAATTGCCGCGCCACGTAGCCATGATCATCGATGGCAACAGGCGTTGGGCCAAGCTGAAAGACCTCGAGACCGCAGCGCACGGCCACCGCGCCGGAGCCGCGAAGTACCGCGAGTTTCTCGTGTGGTGCGACGACCTCGACATCTCAGTAGCAACGCTCTACCTACTTTCGACCGATAACCTCACGGGGCGTTCGCCGGAAGAACTCACCGAGTTGTTCACGATCATCGGTGACCTTGCCGAAGACCTCTCGCACTTCAGAGACTGGCGCGTTCAGCATGTGGGGTCGGATGCCGGACTCCCGGATCAACTCAAAGCTCAGCTCACCGCAGCTCACGATCGCACCGCCACGAACACGGGCCTGCACGTGAACCTCGCCATCGGCTACGGCGGTCGCCACGAGATCGCCGAAGCCATGCGCCGTATCGTGCGCAAGCACAGCGCCGAGGGGCACAGCCTCGAAGCGCTCGCCGAACTGCTCACGCCCGAACTGATCGGCGAGCACCTTTACACGAAGGGTCAGCCCGACCCCGATCTGGTCATCCGCACCTCGGGCGAGCAGCGGATTAGTGACTTCATGCTGTGGCAGTCTGCGCACAGCGAGTTGTACTTCATGGAGGCCCTTGGCCCCGATCTGCGCGAGGTCGACTTTTTGCGCGCACTGCGAGACTTCTCACGCCGCAATCGCCGCTTCGGCGCGTAGGGGCCAGCGTCTCGCGAAAGTGACGCAATGGTGTCCAGTGGCGTGTCGTGGCGCCCACAACGTGCGGCAGGTTTAGCGTTCAAGACATCAGGTATGGCGCCTGATCGAGACGGCCACGTAAGTTCGTTTTCGTAAAGTACTGGCCGTCTTCGCAGACTGGATCCGAGTGCTCGCACTCGGGGATGGAGTGCACGTTGGCCGACCTAGCAACCCCCAAGACCACGATCACCACGTCAAAGGCGGGAGGTCGAGCTCAGCGGCAAGCCGAACGTACCTACGTTCTGGATACGTCAGTTTTGCTCTCCGACCCCAGCTCGATCAAGCGGTTTGCCGAACACAATGTTGTTCTGCCCGTGGTGGTGATCTCCGAACTCGAAGCTAAGCGCAACGACCCAGAGATCGGCTACTTTGCCCGCCAGGCGCTGCGCAGCCTCGACGAGCTGCGCATCAAGCACGAGCGCCTCGACTTTCCGATCGCTATCGGCGACGTCGGCGGTACTCTGCGCGTTGAGCTCAACCACTCCAACATGTCGGTCCTGCCCTCCGGGCTGCAGCTTGGCGATAACGACTCGCGAATCCTTGCCGTTGCGCTCAACCTCTCCAACGACGGGCTGGATGTCACGGTCGTGTCTAAGGACCTTCCGCTTCGGGTGAAGGCGGCATCCATTGGTCTCGCGGCTGAGGAGTATCGGGCCGAACTGGCCGTGGATTCCGGCTGGACTGGCCAGGCTGAGATTGAACTCAGCGGAGCTCAGGTGGCGACGCTCTACGACAAAGAAGAATTGCACACCAGAGCCATCGCCGAACTACCCGTCAATACCGGCCTCGTGGTGCACTCCGAACGCGGCTCGGCACTGGCCAAGGTGACCGCCCGCGGCAAGATGGCGCTCGTGCGTGGCGACCGTGACATTTTCGGTTTGCACGGTCGCAGCGCCGAACAGCGACTCGCGATCGAGATGCTGCTCGACCCCGAGCTGGGCATTGTGTCTCTCGGTGGTCGTGCCGGCACGGGTAAATCAGCGCTCGCGCTGTGCGCGGGCCTCGAGGCGGTGCTCGAGAAGCAACAGCACCGCAAGATCATGGTGTTCCGTCCGCTGTACGCGGTCGGTGGCCAAGAGCTGGGCTACTTGCCGGGGGATGCCTCAGAGAAGATGAACCCGTGGGCTCAAGCAGTCTTCGACACCCTCGGTTCTGTCGTCTCCGAAAATGTGCTCGAAGAGGTTCTCGACCGTGGCTTGCTCGAAGTGTTGCCGCTCACTCACATCCGCGGCCGTTCTCTGCATGACGCGTTTGTCATTGTGGATGAGGCACAGTCGCTTGAACGCAACGTGCTGTTGACAGTGCTCAGCCGCATCGGTCAGAACTCACGAGTAGTTCTGACCCACGATGTGGCACAGCGCGACAACCTGCGAGTGGGTCGCCACGATGGTGTCGCGTCGGTGATTGAAACTCTCAAGGGACATTCACTGTTTGGCCACATCACCCTCACGCGCTCTGAGCGCTCCGCCATTGCTGCTCTGGTCACTGATCTGTTGGAGGGCAACGAACTTGCCTAACAATTAGCTCTCAAAGTCTGAGCGCGCCGCGGAGGAGTCGGCGCGGTGCGCTCAGGCGACGTAAGGTTTTCTCGTGGGCTGGGTTTGGTGGTTTATCGCGGTGCCCCTCGGGGTAGCTGCCCTCTGGGCAATTTTTGCACCCCGAAACCAGTGGCGCAGTCTTTTTTCCTGGTCGGTAGCCAACGCGCACACGGCTGAACCGGGCGGAGCGGCTTACGCTTCGCGCCAGATCTTGGCCGCACTCGCTTTAGGGTCGGCGCTCACCATGATCGTGATTGCCATGGTGGCCACCATGGGTAATGAGCCGCAAGAATCAAGCGCCCCGAGCGACATCCAGAACATGTGGGGATCGCCAGCGCCCCTGCTCGTGTACCGCACTTTTCAGACGGCGAAATCAGTGGACGATTCGCTGGTCGACGTGCCGATCGAGAGTTACCTTTCGGTCAACGACGACGAATACCCGCCGTTGTACCTGCTCGAATTGGAACCGTTTTCACGCCTTGGCACTACCGGCATCCCCGGGTATATCGGCAGCGAGCCGGCTGAAACAGACTCGACCATCACGCGAGCAGATGTCGTGATTCACGTTCGTGGACCGCTACTCTGCATCCCGCGTCGCGTCGTCGCCGTGGAGACACCAGACGTGGTTCAGCTCGCTGTGCAATACGGTTTGCCGACTCCGAGCGATGGTTCGAAGCCCGACAATGTCGAGGCCTGCCCGGTGGGAGAGGACCTCTCGGGGTCAGTTCTGATCCCGGTACGACTCAAAGATCCGATCGGAGAGCGTTCCGTCGAATCTCTCGACGGAACGCCTCTCGCGATGGCGGATTCGGAAGGTTAGCCAGGCGTCGTCATCGACAAAACATCGAGGGCGGCATCCAACTGTTCGATGGTGACTTCGCCTCGCTCGACGAAGCCGAGGTCAATCACGGCTTCACGCACGGTCATCGACTGAGCGACGGAGTGCTTAGCGATCTTGGCTGCAGCTTCGTAACCGATGATCTTGTTGAGCGGCGTCACGATCGACGGCGACGACTCGGCAAGAGCCAGCGCACGCTCAAGGTTCGCTTCGAGACCATCAACGGTCTTGTCGGCGAGGGCGCGCAGCGAGTTGGAGAGCAGGCGGCTCGATTCGAGCAGCGAGGTTCCCATCACGGGGATCGCCACGTTGAGCTCGAAGGCTCCGGATGCTCCGCCCCAGGCGATCGTCGCATCGTTACCGATAACGCGGGCACACACCATGAGCACGGCCTCGGGGATGACGGGGTTGACCTTGCCGGGCATGATCGACGAGCCGGGCTGAAGGTCAGGGATCTGCAGTTCGCCCAGACCGGTGTTGGGGCCTGAGCCCATCCAGCGGAGGTCGTTGCAGATCTTGGTGACGGAGACAGCGATCACACGAAGAGCACCGGATGCCTCAACGAGGGAGTCGCGAGCGCCCTGAGCTTCAAAGTGATCTTCGGCCTCGGTGATCGGCAGACCGGAGTTCTCAGCGAGGATCTCGATGACGCGCTGCGGGAAGCCGAGCGGGGTGTTAATTCCGGTGCCCACAGCGGTGCCGCCGAGGGGTACCTCGGCAACGCGGGGGATGGCCGACTGAATGCGGGCGATGCCGAGACGAATCTGGCGGGCGTACCCGGCGAACTCTTGGCCGAGGGTGACGGGCGTGGCATCCATGAGGTGGGTGCGGCCAGCCTTGACGGCGCCCTTCCAGAGTTCTGCCTTCACGTCGAGGGCAGCGGCGAGGTGCTCAAGCGAGGGGATGAGGTCGCCGATGAGGGCGCCCGTGACGGCGAGGTGCACCGAGGTGGGGAACACGTCGTTCGACGACTGCGAGGCGTTGACGTGGTCGTTGGGGTGAACGGCAGTGCCGAGCGCGTCGGTGGCGAGGCGCGCCAGAACTTCGTTCATGTTCATGTTCGACGACGTGCCGCTACCGGTCTGGTAGGTGTCGACGGGGAACTGGTTGTGGTGCTGGCCGTCGATGATCTGGTCGGCGGCGCCCACGATGGCATCCGCAATCCCGGAGTCGAGCTTGCCGAGTTCACTGTTGGCGATCGCAGCGGCGCGCTTGACGCGAGCCAGAGCCACGATCTGAGCCGGCTCGAGGCCGGTGCCCGAGATGGGGAAGTTCTCCACAGCACGCTGCGTCTGAGCGCCGTAGAGGGCATCCTTGGGCACGCGTACCTCGCCCATGGTGTCGTGTTCGATGCGGTATTCGGTGGAACTCGTCACAGCGTTGTAATCCTTTGTTTGCGAGCGAACGGGGGTGAGAACGTGGTGGAAGCGTTAGACCGTGCCGATGACGAGGTCGGGGACTGCCCGGCCTTCAAGCAAACGGTAGTTGGCGCCTACTACGGCAAGCGTACCGTCGGCCACAGCGTCGCTGATGAGTTCAGAAGCGTTCATCAGTTCGAGGATGGTGGCGCGCAAGTGAATGCGCCCGACGTCGTAGGCGTTGATGTTCGCAACCTCGACAGAACCGGTGTCGCTCCCGGCGACGCGACGCACGGCAGGCACGATTTTGGAGATGAGCGACTGGATGTGTGGGGGCAGTGCCGGAGCGTCTTCCGTCTGCGATTCGATGGCAGCAGCAACCGCGCCGCACTCGTCATGACCCAGTACGAGAATGAGTGGCACGTGGAGAACGCTCACGGCGTATTCGAGAGACCCGACAACGGAGCTCGAAATGACTTGGCCGGCGTTACGCACGACGAAGAGATCGCCGAGACCTTTGTCGAAGATGATTTCGGCGGCGAGACGCGAGTCGCTGCAGCCGAAGAGTGCCGCGTGAGGAGCTTGCTCGTTAGCGAGCTCGGTGCGGCGTTCGACGTCTTGACGGGGGTGCGCGGGCTCGCCAGCGACGAAGCGATCGTTGCCACGCGACATTTCTTGCCAGACTTGGGCGGGGGTTCTGGTGGGGTTCGTCATTGCGCCTCCGAGTCGGCAGCAATCGCTGCAGCGAGTAGTTCGAATTCTGCATCGGCAGCGGTGCCGTGGAGCACGACGGTGCTGCCGGCAATCTCTGCCGACATTGAGTATGCGTAGTTTCCGGTGTCAGCGGAAGAGCGGCGATCGTAAATTGTCCACTGGATGCCGTCGATGGTGGTCGTCTCGGTGGCGAGAGCGCCATCGGTCACAATGCCGAGCCAGGTCGGGTTCGCGTCGATACCCTGCTCGAGCGCAATGAACTGAGCCGAAGCGGAGTCAGTGGCCGCCGTGATGAAGCCGATGTACCAGGTCTGAACGGATGACGTCGTGCCGAGTCGTGCCGAGTTTGAGTACCACTCGTCGGGCGTTGCCGGCGCGAGCAGCGGCTCGCTGGCATTGGTTTGGGCGTCGGCCGCGATCTGTTCGTAATCGGCCGTGACGGGAGTCTCGGTGCTCGGGCGCACCACGACAAGCACCAAGAACAGCACAATGACGAGCGAGGCGAGGGTCGCACCTACGAGGTTGAGTAGCGTTTGGTTTGCACGGTGCTTGCGGGAGGTCTCGGCCTTGCGGGCAAAGGTCTCCTCGGGAGTTTCGGGGCGGCCTAATCCTGCGACCTCGCGCGGTTCGGTGCTCTTAGCCATTACTGGTTGTCGCCCGAATCGGCGTCGTCACCCAGACCGGCGGTGCGAGCGGCATCGAGGCGAGCGCGGGCACCCACGAGCCACTCTTCGCAGCGCTGAGCGAGAGCCTCGCCGCGTTCCCAGAACGAGAGCGACTGTTCGAGCGTTGCCGAACCCTGCTCAAGCTCGCTCACTACGGAGATGAGCTCATCCCGAGCCTCTTCATAGCTGAGCTCGCTGACGGGGGTTTCGTTGGGGGTAGCCACGATGTAATTCTACTGTTCTCTAGTGGTCTGCCGGCTGGCCGGAGACGGTGGTGGAAATCTTGCCGTCGGCGACGGTGAGCAGTAGCTCCGTGCCATTGGGGGCGTCGGCGGTGGAGCGCACTGCGGTGCCGTCGGGCAGCTGCGCAATCGCGTAGCCGCGCTGCAAAGTTCGTTGCGGGGAGAGGGCACGCAGCTGGCCCGTGAGCTCGGTGACGCCCGAGTGAGCCTTCTCGATCGCGCGTTCCATGAGTTCGTTGCTGCGCGAGACATAGCGTGACAACTCATCGGCGTGCGCGTCGACGAGCGACACCGGGTTCGCCAGCACGGGGCGCGTGCGCAGCGACTCCAGGCGATCACCTTCATGGCTCAAGCGTTGCGTGATGCGCAACCGCATTCCGGCGCGCGCTTGCTGCACGCGACTCAACTCTTCTGCGACATCCGGCACGACCCGCTTCGCCGCGTCGGTGGGGGTGGATGCTCGCAAATCGGCAACCTCGTCGAGCAGCGGCCGGTCGTTCTCGTGACCAATCGCCGACACCAGCGGAGTCACGCAGGCCGCAGCCGTGCGGACTAACGCTTCATCGCTGAACACGAGCAGGTTCTGAAAATCGCCACCGCCGCGGGCGACGATGATGACGTCGACCTCGGGGTCGGCATCCAATTCGCGGATGCCCTGCGACACCTCGTTCACCGCACGCTCTCCCTGCACCGCTGCATGCGCAGTGCGAAACTTCACGGCGGGCCAGCGCAGCTGAGCGTTGCGAATGACGTCTTTCTCAGCGTCGCTGTCTTTGGCGGTGACCAGCCCGATGCAATTGGGCAAGAACGGGAGCGGCTTCTTGTGCTCGAAGAGACCCTCGTCGCGCAGCTTCTGGCGCAGCAACTCAAGCTTCTCGAGAAGGTCGCCGAGGCCAACATGGCGCATCTCGAGCACCTGCATCGTGAGCGTGCCGCCCTTGACCCAGTAGTTGGGCTTGACGAGCGCAACAACGCGATCGCCCTGCTTGAGATCTTTGGGCAGCTTGGTGCGCACCGACGACCAAATGGTGAACGAGATGGTGGCATCCACTTCAAGGTCTTTGAGCTTGCCGTAGATGTTGCCGCCCGAGCCACCCCACTGGGTGATCTCGCCTTCGACCCACGCGGTGCCGAGTCGTTCAATCCAGCCGCGAATCTTCTGCGACAGTACCGATACCGGCCACGGCGTATCGACGGTGGGCGGGCCCTCTGTGATCGTCACCTAGCCTCCTCAAGCTTGTGTTTATAGGGTAGAGGATGCCGCTGATACTGCCCTCCGTTCGGCTTCCGTGCAGCAGTCTTCGGTAGAATCTTTTCTGTGAGCACCATTTCTAACGGAAGCGCCCAAGCGCTAGCGATGCCCCCGATGCCCGCCCGCCGAGAGCAATTGAAAGATTTGCCGGTTGCGGGCGCCAAGCGCGTGGTCTTAGCTGCCCCGCGCGGCTACTGCGCCGGCGTCGATCGCGCCGTCATCGCGGTAGAGAAAGCGCTCGCCAACTACGGTGCTCCCATCTATGTGCGCAAGCAGATCGTGCACAACATCCACGTTGTCACCACGCTTGAAGCACAGGGCGCCATTTTTGTGGATGAGGTTGAAGAAGTTCCCGAAGGGTCGACCGTTGTGTTCTCCGCCCACGGTGTCTCGCCTGCTGTCGTCAAGGGTGCCGCCGACCGCGAACTACACGCGATCGATGCAACCTGCCCGCTGGTGACCAAGGTGCACCGGGAAGCGACGCGCTTCGCTCGCGACAACTACCAAATCTTGCTGATCGGTCACGATGGCCACGAAGAGGTCGAAGGCACGATGGGTCATGCGCCCGAGCGCACCATCCTCGTCAACAGCCCGGCCGATGTGCCCAACATAGTCGTCGACAACACCGACAACCTCGTGTGGCTCTCGCAGACCACGCTGAGCGTCGACGAAACGATGGAGACGGTTCGCCTGCTGCGCGAACGATTCCCCACGCTGCAAGACCCGCCCAGTGATGACATTTGTTACGCCACTCAAAACCGCCAGGTCGCCATCAAGAAGGTCGCTGAAGACGCTGACCTCGTGATCGTGGTCGGTAGCGCGAATAGTTCCAACACGGTGCGTCTGGTCGATGTCGCTCTGGAGTACGGCGCCAAGGCCGCCTACCGCGTCGATTACGCAAGTGAGATCAAGCAGGAGTGGCTCGAAGGAGTCTCCACCGTTGGCGTGACCAGCGGAGCATCCGTTCCTGAAGTTCTCGTTCAAGAAGTGCTCGCTGACCTTGCCGAAGCGGGCTACGGCGACGTCTCGACAGTGGTCACCGCAGAGGAAGACCTGATGTTCTCACTGCCCAAAGAGCTGCGCACCGACGCCCAAGGCAACCCCGACGAACGTGGCCTCGGTGGCCGCAACCGCAAACTTGATTGGCAACAGGGTTAATGACTGATCCCCGCCCTCGCCCGAAATATGGCGAATACGCACCGCTGCCCCCAGCAGCGCCCGAAGGGGTGACTGAGCCCAGCACAGGCGCCCAGTACCCAGCCCCCACGTTGCACACGGCAGTGCCCCACGTAATTCCGGCGTCGGTGCCAGCCGCTCCACCCGAGCGCCCGCGGCGCATGTGGGATGTCCTGCTGACAGCCACGCTGCTGCTTTTTGGCGTCGTGGATGTCATCAACGGCTTCGGCACAGCCGCCAATCTTGGGCCGATCTTGCGCGAGGGCCTCGCGGCTCAAGGGTTTGACGGCTTTACCGCGGATGAGGCTGCCGCCGAGGCGGGAGCGGTCGCGAACATTGTGCGCGTCATCGCTCTCGTGCTCACGATTGTGTTTGCGCTCATCCAGATTCAACGCACGAAGATTGCCTTCTGGATTCCGCTTGTCGGAGCCACGATCGCGACAATCGCCCTGTTCGTGGCCATCTTTGTTGCCGTGCTGAGCGATCCCGGCTTCATGACCTACGTCGACAGCCTCCAGCAGCAGTAGCACTGCGCCACTAGTGCGGACCGCTGTTGTAGCACTGCCTTAACGACACATGGGGGCCGGCCCGAAGGCCAACCCCCATCTGTGGAGAAAGTTACTTGCTGGAGTGGCCAGCCGAACCCAGCTGCTGGGTGGCTTCGACAACGCGGAGGGCGAGAGCCGACTCTGCTGTTTTGCCCCAGGCGCGGGGGTCGTAGATCTTCTTGTTTCCGACTTCACCGTCGACCTTGAGGAAGCCGTCGTAGTTCTTCAGAACGCTGTCAGCGATGGAGCGGCTGTAGGCGTACTGCGTGTCAGTGTCGATGTTCATTTTGATGACACCGTTGGCAACGGCGGTCGCGATTTCTTCATCCGTTGATCCCGATCCACCGTGGAACACGAGGTCGAGCGGGTTCGCGTCGGTGCCGTACTTCGCGGCGATACCGGCCTGAATTTCGCCGAGCAGTTCCGGGCGAAGCTTTACGTTGCCGGGCTTGTACACACCGTGCACGTTGCCGAAGGTGAGGGCTGCGATGTAGCGACCCTGCTCGCCGAGGCCGAGCGCGTCGACGGTAGCGATGACGTCATCCAGCGTCGTGTAGAGGCTGTCGTTGATGTCGTGGCTGACTCCGTCTTCTTCTCCGCCGACGACGCCGATTTCAACTTCGAGAATCGAGTTGATGGCCTTCATGCGGGGGAGGATTTCGCGCGCGATCTCAAGGTTTTCGGCGAGAGGAACAGCCGAGCCATCCCACATGTGCGACTGGAAGATCGGGTTGCGACCGGCCTTCACCTCGGCTTCGGATGCCGCGATCAGCGGGAAGACGAAGTCATCGAGAGCATTCTTGGGGCAGTGGTCGGTGTGCAGCGCAACGGTGACCGGGTAGTTCTTGGCGACCTCGGTGACGAACGCGGCGAAAGCGAGTGCTCCCGAGGCGCGTGCCTTGACCGACTGGCCAGCGAAGTAGTCTGCGCCACCCGTGGTGACCTGGATGATGCCGTCAGAGCCAGCATCGCTGAGGCCCTGAAGCACGCCGTTGATGGTGGACGACGACGAAACGTTGATGGCGGGGTAGGCGAAGGAGTTCTTCTTCGCCTTGTCGAGCATTTCTGCGTACTGGTCTGGGGTTGCGACGGGCATTGTTGTCTCTCCTCATGCGGTACCGACTACCGCTCTGGTCCGGCTCGCCTCGATTCTAGCGACCTGCTCTGGGCGGGCGCGAACTGTTGCACGTTAGTGCGATCTCTGCGGTAACACCCGAGGCCGGCGCGATGATTCGGATAGGCTGGGGCTGCGCTGACCACCACCGGCGCGTCCCCAGTCGACCAACTCTCAACGAAGGATGCTCTCAGGTGAGTACAGAAACCGGCACGCTATTCCTCCATCCCGATCGCAACCTCGCTCTTGAGCTTGTGCGGGCCACCGAAGCGGCGGCGATTCGCGCCGTTCCCTTCATCGGTAAGGGCGACAAGCTCGCAGCCGATGGCGCGGCCGTTGATGCGATGCGCAAGTTCTTGGGCACCGTCGACTTCGACGGTCTTGTTGTTATTGGTGAGGGTGAGAAAGACAACGCACCGATGCTCTTCAACGGTGAGCACGTCGGCACCGGCCGCGGTCCCGCCTGCGACATCGCGGTTGACCCCATTGACGGCACTTCGCTCACCGCCGCCGGGCGCCAGAACGCAATCTCGATGATTGCTGTTTCTGACCGCGGCACGATGCTCGATGCCTCGACTGTTTTTTACATGGACAAAATCGTCACCGGTGCTGAGGGCGTTGGCGTCGTCGACATCCACAAGCCCATCGGTGAAAACATTCGTGCGCTCGCTAAGGCCAAGGGCAAAGCCCCCGAAGACATCGTGGTTGCGGTACTCGACCGACCGCGTCACGCTCAGCTCATCGAAGACATCCGTGCTGCGGGAGCCGGAACGCGCCTCATGCTCGACGGTGACGTTGCTGGCGGCATCAATGCGGCGCTGTACGGAACGCGTATCGACATGTGTGTCGGTATCGGCGGTAGCCCCGAGGGTGTTGCTACGGCCTGTGCGATCAAGGCACTCGGTGGCGAAATCCAGACGATTCTCTACCCACAGACTGACGATGAGCGCCAACGCGGTCTGGATGCCGGTCTCAAGTTCGATCACGTCTACACCGCTGATGAGATGGTGGCCAGCGACAACACCTTCTTCGTCGCGACGGGCGTCACCGATGGCGGACTCGTGAAGGGTGTGCGTCGCTACGGCCCCATCATCCGCACCGAGTCGATCGTCCTACGTTCGCACTCGGGAACGATTCGTCGTATTTCGGCGGACCACCTCGCGGAGAAGTGGCTCGACCACTAAAGACAGCCTTCAACTGGCGCGTTCTCCGTCTCGGAGAGCGCGCCAGTTCTCGTTAACGGCCGTCGCTATCGGTGGGCAGTTCGAGTTCCAATTCGGCCGCCGTGATGTGTTTCGGCGTGCCCTCGACCAGTTGGGTGTCGCCGATCACTTTCGATTCGTCGAGCGCGCTTAGCTTGCGGGCCGTCACGAGCACGCGGCTTTCGAGTGAGTTCGCGAACTGGTTGTAACTGTTAACGGTGGTGTCGATCGAGCGACGCAGCTTGTCGGCGTGCTCGGCGAGCGTCGCGAGGCGCTGGTAGAGCTCCTTGCTGAGGTCGAAGAGTGTTTTGGCCTGGTCGGTGAGCACGTCTTGCTGCCACGAGAACGCGACAGTCTTCAGCACTGACCACAGGGTGACGGGTGAGGCGAGAGCGACGCGCTTGTTGAAGGCGTAATCCATGATCGAGGGATCGGCTTCCATCGCCGACGACACGAGTGATTCACTCGGGATGAACGCGATCACGAGCTCGGGGGAGGCGTCGAGCCCGGCCCAGTAGGCCTTGCTTGCGAGAGTATCGATGTGGCCGCGCATCACCTTGACGTGTTGCTTGATAAGGGCTTCGCGGCGCGCGCCCTCTTCTCCGGTCGCAGTGACCGAGATTTGGCTCGCTTCCAAGAAAGCGGTGAACGGCACCTTGGCGTCGACCGCGATGTTCTTGCCGCCGGGAAGGTGAACGACCATGTCGGGGCGGCCGGCACCGGCATCCGAATTGATGCTCGACTGCAGGTCAAAGTCGACGCGCTCGATAAGACCAGCGGCCTGCACGACGTTGCGCAACTGGGTCTCACCCCAGACGCCACGAGTGGAGTTATTGCGCAGGGCAGACGCCAACGACTCGGCGGTGCTACGCAGGCGCTCCTCGGATTCCGTGGCCGATTTGAGTTGCTGGCTCAGTTCACCATGTTGCAGGCTGCGCTGCGACTCCAGCTCGGTGACCTTGTTTTGCATGGTGCGCAGTGTTTCTTGCACGGGAGTAAGGGCCTGCAGCACCTTCGACTCGCGCCGCTCGCGCTCGGCAAGAGCGGCAGCGTCGTCGCGCTGGCGATCAAGAGTCTCGCGGTACTGAAGCTGTAACGATGCGACTTGCTCGCGCAGGGCATCCGCTCGGGCTGACACAGAGGCCAACTCCGCTGCCAGCCGAGACTGCTGTTCGCGTTCGGCCGCCGTCACATTCGCGATCGCGGCCTGATGGCGTGCTTCGAGAACCTCGGGCGGCACCTGGCCGGAGGGCGCAGTCGCCCGCACGCGAGCAATCAGCAGGCCGACAACGACACCGAGCACGGCACCGACGAGTAGGCCAACGATGAGAGCAACAACAGGATCCATGCCGTCAGTGTGCCAGCCAGCACGGACATTCTCGGGAGGACCGCGCGAGCGGGGCGGAGAGGAGCGTTCGCGCGGCACTGAGAGGTGCGGGCCACGAAGGCGATCCACGAGTGCGAGCGCGCTCCACTAGCGCAGCGCTCATCCCCAACCGCCCCTACAGTTAAGGGCATGGCCAGCGACTCCGTGCATCCGCTCGATGTGAGCACCGACGATCTGCGGTACCTCATTGCTGTGGCGCGGGCGGGCCGGATGGTGTCTGCCGCCACTCTGCTCGGCGTCGACCACACGACCGTGCGTCGCCGTATCGATCGCCTCGAGGCCGCGCTCGGCGTACGCCTGCTCGACCGCGGCGCCGATGGCTGGGAACTCACCGCCATCGGCAAAGAGGTAGCCACTCGTGCCGCCGGCCTTGAGAACATCGTCGAAAACGTTGTGGGGGCGACCAGCGGGGGAGCCGACGAAGTGCGCGGCACCGTGCGCATCGTGGCGCCCGACGGCTTTGGGGCCACCTTTGTGACCGCAGCGCTCGCGGCGGTGCAGGCGGAGCATCCGTCCATCACGGTCGAGTTGGTCACTTCAACACGACCGCTCAGTCTGCGCGGTGCGGGCTTCGACCTCGCGATCACGATCGGCACAACGGCGACCTCGCGCCTCGCCTCCGAACCCCTCGCCGCCTACGCGCTGCGCCTCTACGCCTCGCCTGGCTATGTAGCTTCGCATCCGCCGATCCGTTCGGTGGCTGACCTCGACGCGCATCCGCTGGTCTTCTATGTGGATGCCCTGCTCACGGTTCGCGAGCTCGACCTTGCTCCGGTGCTCGGCGGCATGCGTGTGGGTTTCGGCTCGACGAGTGTGTTTGCGCAGCTCGAGGCCACGCGTCAGGGAGCCGGCATTGGGCTCCTGCACGCCTTCATGGCCGAGCCCGAACCGGGCCTCGTGGCCGTGCTGCCCGAGGAGGTCAGCTTCCGTCTGGAATTCGCGCTGTCGGTGCGAAAAGAGGCCGCGGATATTGAGGCCGTTCAGCTGGTCAGAGCCGCTTTACATCGCGAAGTTGCGCGTCGCGGTTCGGAGTTATTGCCCCTCGAATAGTGCGGCGCTAAGCCGGCCGATGGGGCCCCCGCACGGTCTGTGCGTTTTTGCAGATTGCCCGTGCACTAATAGGTCTTGATTGCAGATTTCAAAGGCTGCAGACTGGGGCTACTTCCGACGAAAGTAGGCCCATGTACTCCACGATTCCCCACTGGATCAACGGCGCCGCTACCGAGGGCGACTCGCCCAACCGTGGCGATGTCTTCAACCCCGCAACCGGTGCTGTCGCTCGCACGGTTCCTCTCGCATCCGTCGCTGACGTCAACGCTGGTGTTGCCGCTGCCAAGGCTGCGTTCCCCGCCTGGGGCAACACCTCACTTGCAAAGCGCACCGCTGTGATGTTCGCCTTCCGTGAGCTCTTCAACGCTCGCAAGGATGAGCTCGCTGCCATCATCACCGCCGAGCACGGCAAGGTTCTTTCGGATGCTGCTGGCGAGATCGCTCGTGGCCTCGAAGTTCTCGACTTCGCCTGTGGCATCGCTCAGCTCAGCAAGGGCGAGTACAGCGAAAACGTCTCGACCGGTGTTGACGTGTACTCGTTGCAGCAGCCGCTCGGTGTTGTCTCGATCATCAGCCCCTTCAACTTCCCGGCCATGGTGCCGATGTGGTTCTTCCCGATGGCTGTCGCCGCCGGTAACACTGTTGTGTTGAAGCCCAGCGAGAAGGACCCGTCCGCATCGCTCTGGATGGCAGAACTCTTCACCGAGGCCGGCCTTCCCGATGGTGTCTTCAACGTGGTTCACGGTGACAAGGTCGCCGTTGACACTCTTCTCGAGCATCCGGATGTCGCTAGCGTTTCGTTCGTTGGTTCCACCCCGATCGCTAAGTACATTTACGAAACCGCTGCCCACCACGGCAAGCGCGTTCAGGCTCTCGGTGGCGCCAAGAACCACATGCTGGTGCTTCCGGATGCCGACCTCGACCTCGTTGCCGACTCTGCCGTCAATGCCGGTTTCGGTTCCGCTGGCGAGCGCTGCATGGCCGTCTCGGTCGTCGTAGCTGTTGAGCCTGTTGCTGATGAACTCATCGCCAAGGTCAGCGAGCGCATGGCGACGCTGCGTACCGGTGACGGCACGCGCGGCTGCGACATGGGCCCGCTCATCACGGCCCAGCACCGCGACAAGGTTGCCAGCTACATCGAGATTGCGGAGACCGACGGCGCGACGGTTGTTGTTGATGGTCGCGGCATCGAGATCGATGGCGACGCTAACGGCTTCTGGCTCGGCCCGACGCTCATCGACAACGTATCGACCGACTCCGACGTCTACAAGCACGAGATCTTCGGACCGGTACTCAGCGTCATTCGCGTCGCCACCTATGAAGAGGGTCTCGAGCTGATCAACTCCTCGCAGTACGGGAACGGCACCGCGATCTTCACGAACGATGGCGGAGCGGCTCGTCGCTTCCAGCGCGAAGTTGAGGTCGGCATGGTCGGCATCAACGTACCGATCCCCGTTCCGGTGGCGTACTTCTCCTTCGGTGGTTGGAAAGACTCCGCGTTTGGTGACACGAAGGCGTATGGCCCCGACGCCATCCGTTTCTTCACTCGTCAGAAGGCTGTCACCAGCCGTTGGCTCGACCCCAGCCACGGTGGAATCAACCTCGGCTTCCCGCAGAACAACGGCTAACAACTAGCCTGCTTTACCTTCGCGATGGCGGTCCCGTTCCTCGGGGCCGCCATCGCCGGTAGGATTGATTCCCGTGGCTCTCACTATTGCAATCGTTGGACTCCCGAATGTCGGCAAGTCCACCCTCTTCAACGCTCTGACCAAGAACTCGGTGCTCGCCGCGAACTATCCGTTCGCGACCATCGAGCCGAACGTGGGCATCGTCAACCTCCCCGACCCGCGCCTCAAGGTGCTGGCCGGCATCTTCGGCAGTGAGCGCATCCTGCCTGCTCCTGTCTCCTTCGTTGACATCGCCGGCATCGTGCAGGGCGCCAGCGAGGGCGAAGGCCTGGGCAACAAGTTCTTGGCGAACATCCGCGAGGCTGACGCTATCGCTCAGGTCGTGCGCGGCTTTAGCGACCCGGATGTTATTCACGTCGACGGCAAGGTTGATGCGGCATCCGACATGGAGACCATCAACACCGAGCTGATTCTCGCCGACCTGCAGACCGTCGAAAAGGCTGTTGCTCGGTACGAGAAGGAGCTCAAGACCAAGCGCGTTGAGCCTGCTGTTCTCGAGGCCGCGCTCGCTGCGCAGGCGTTCCTCAACGAGGGCAAGCCCCTGTCTGAGGCCACCAAGATTGAACTCGAGCTGATCCGCGAACTGGGTCTACTCACCTCCAAGCCGTTCATTTACGTTTTCAACGTGGATGAAGCGGTGCTGGGCAGCACCGAGAAGCTTGCCGAATTGGCGGCCCTGGTTGCCCCCGCGAAGGCGATCTTCCTCGATGCCAAGTTGGAGGCCGAGCTCATCGACCTCGACGACGAGGATGCAGCAGAACTTCTCGCGAGCACCGGTCAAGAAGAGAGCGGTCTCGACCAGCTCGCCCGCATCGGCTTCGACACTCTCGGTCTGCAGACGTACCTCACGGCCGGCCCGAAAGAGACTCGCGCCTGGACGATCCCGAAGGGTGCCAAGGCACCTCAGGCTGCCGGCATCATCCACACTGACTTCGAAAAGGGCTTCATCAAGGCCGAGGTCATCGGCTTCGAAGACCTCGTCGAGACCGGCTCCATCGCGGAGGCTCGCTCCAAGGGCAAGGCTCGCGTTGAGGGCAAGGAATACGTGATGCAGGATGGCGACGTCGTGGAGTTCCGCTTCAACAACTAGGGGGCAGGTGCTGAGGTTCGGTGAAGAGTGAAGCAGACGCAAGTTGATGAGGAATCTTCAAGCGGGAAGGGCCCTAGAGTTTACGGCCTTTTCGCGATGTCGCTGCTCGCTGTAGCTGTTATTGTCGTCGCGATCCTTTTCACATCTGCCTACGCCGCCGCCGCACTCATAAATCCTGTAGGCATAGCGATTCTGGGCATTGCGTTTTCGTTGGTCGCCCTGTGGATTGCTGCTTTACCGCCACAGGAGTCTGAACGCGTGGCCTGGTACCGACTTGCACGTCGGAGCGTTTCAGTTTGGTTGGGCATGGCGTTCGCTCTTGTTGGCGTGATATTGGCCCTTTCCTCGTTTCTGGGGCCCATTGTTTCGGCAGAGGACTCAACCTTTGTGTATTTGGCTCACTGGGTGCGTGCGATCGCGTTTTTCCAGCTCGCAGCCATTCTTGTTCTGTGCGTCGCGTTATTGCTCACCTTTCTGGTTGGGCTCGTGGTTTTCCTGATGGCGATGTGGCTATTGCGTTTTGTAGCGTTCGTGCTCATCATTGGTTCACTATTCGCGCTCATCGCGATTCGAATAGAAAAAAGCGAGACGGCTGCGCATTGCGACAAGATCAGCTAGCAAATTTCCCGCTAATCGGCAGTTGACTCACCTTTTGTCGTCGATGAACCGGCGCTGGGGCGGCTCCGACAAGATCGCTGAACCGGGCCACTAGTTGCTCCCGCGGAGTGCATCTTCCTCGATACCAAGTTGGAGGCCGAACGCATCGACCTCGACGACGGGGATGCCGCGGAGCTTCTCGCGGGCACAGGTCAGGACGAGAGTGGTCTCGACGAGCTCGCGCGCATCGGCTTCGACGCTTTCGCCCTGCAGGCCTAGCTCACGGCTGACCCGAATGAGACTCGCGCCCTGACGATCCCTAAGGGGGCCAAGGCGCCTCAGGCTGCCGGCGCAATCCACTCTGCCTTTGGAAAGGGCTTCATCAAGGCTGAGGCCATCGGCTTCGAAGACCCCGTCGAGACGGCCCCATCGCGAAAGCTCGCTCCAAGGGCAAGGCCCGCGTTGAGGGCAAGGAATACGTCATGCAGGGTGGCGGGGTCATGGAGTTCCGCTTCAACAACTAGCGAGCCCCAGCGAGATGATCGGCAGGTGGCCTGCTGTTCACGCTAGCATTCGAAATATGATCGCCGACGAAACCACCCACCGGGTCCTCGCTTACGTAGAGGCGGTTACGGGCACAGGCGCACTGCTGAGCTCGGCGGCTCTTGAAAGTTACGCAAACGGTCCCGATCGCCGACAAGTCGAGTATCGACATTTGTTTGAAGACGATTTCTACGGTTCGGATGGGTCTTTTCGCAAAAGGGCCGTCCCCGATACGGGTGAAAGTGCAGGCAGCTACTTCGGCCGGGTGGGTTGGATGGTTTTAGACCCGGAGTTGGGGATGCTATTGACGGCATTGGGCAGAAGCGTTCTGCGGTCGCTGAATAGGCCCAAGGTGGACGTGGATTCGAACGAACCGATAACAGTTGTCATCAGTCCGGATGACCCGTTCGCGCACGTCCGGATTCTCGAGAGCATCTCCGGCTCGTCAGGAGGGATGCTTGTCGATCCCTTCCTCGACTCCGCGGCTCTGCGTGACGTACTTGGTTTCTCTACGGTCACACGTATTCTTACAGGCACGAAGATGTCAGATCAGCACGAGATCATGAAGCTGAGCCTTGGGGCGATTCCGTCGCCGCCGATAGTCAAGCGCCTGCCGCAGAAAAAATTGCATGATCGCTATTTCATCCCTGATTCCGGACATGTTCTGTCATTCGGAAGCAGCCTGAACTCTATACGGACTAGGCCGGGCATTATTGTCCCAATCCATGATCCGGTGGGAGCATCGGCCGTGCGTGACGCTTACGAGCAACTCTGGCGTAGTGGCGAATTGCTGGAACCAATGGAGACTGAAGGACTTTAGCGATTTGCTCGGTGGGAGCTTAAAGAGATGTCAGGCGCGAGGATAACGTTGACTTACGCTTCGACAATCGACTGGCTCGAAATATCGAGTTCTTGTGCCTCGGAGTCTTTCTCTACTCGTGCTCCCAGCTCTCATTTCAGGGCACGAGTTTCGTTGAGGGATGGAAAGCGCGCTCGAGTTGCGTTTGACTTTCTGTGTTGCCTCGGCTGTGGTCTAAGCACGCTGGGGTAGGTGATTGCTCCGGCCGAATTCGCTTGTCGTCCAGGGGAACATCAAGCCGTCGCGGACGAATTGCAGCCAGAATCCTGCCGGCTCCTCGTCGGCTTGTGGGCACCGATATGGAAGGATCTTGCCATGGATATTGCTGCGTTGATTGTCTCAGTGTTGTCGCTGGCCATCGCATTCGGTGGGACCTACCTATCAAATAAGCGTGCCAAGGAGGCTCTGGAGAGCTCTAGGCGCGCCGCTGCGGATGCGAGATGGTCCGCATTGCAAGAAGCGGTGCAACGCCTAATCGGTTTCGATCCAACAGCGGAGCCAATCGGCGATCGTCTAGCAAATCTCAGGATCGCGATGGTCGCTCTCGCCGATGAGCTTGACGGGGAGGTGAGCATCGACGCGTGGCTAGAGGCGGAACGGGCGCTCGGAGCCACGATTGGGCGTCAAGTGATGGATTTGGCAAGGCCCGGAGACACGATTGAGCAGAGGGTGGATAACCTCGATGGCCTTATGGGTTGGGCGCAAGCGCTCAGTGGGAACCTCCGGCGTTTTCGTTCTGTGGGGCTCGACCGCGAAACACTGGCGAAGCTTCAGGCGAACGCCGATACCCTTGTGAGGGAGATCCATAGTCGCCACGGTTGGGAATTGCCGCCGCAGACGAACCCAAGTTTGAAACCTCTGGACTAACGCGACAAGAAATCGGTTCGAATTCGTTTAGACCACACGTTGACCAATAGCATCTGTCCCATGGCAGTGTTTAAGCATCGGATTTCCTTAGTTGCCCGTCGAAGGATGGCTGACTCGATTGCGCTGTCCAAATTGCCGTGGGCTGGCAGCCTCGACGAACCTGACTTTCTGGCCCGTATCTATGATCTGCGAAGCATGCCAAGCACGGACGATCGATACTCGAACGCCTTTCAAGACATCTATCAACATCAGGTTCGGAATTATGACTGGGGCGACGGGTGGGTCTTCACCGACGCGCGGTTCGGTCTCCTGTACGCCGGAGATGACGAGTTCCTTAGGTTCCTTGCAGAAATGATTCATCCCATCGTGCGACCAGATGAAACCGAGGTGGCCCAGCTTCTCGCGGAATTCAACGAGATACTAAGGATTGACGGCTTCGCGCTTTACGCCAAAGACTGGATCAGCGGTCATGCTGTCTACGGCTGGCGGCGCACAGACGCTTTTCATGGCGCCTCGCCTGAGCTTCGGCTCCACGAACGGCCGCTAACTGACCCAGTCGTGCTCCAGGAGCATCTAACCCGAATTCGGGGCGGGCTCGTCGCTGATCCCGCTGCCACAATCTCTTCGTGCAAGAGCCTGCTGGAGAGTCTATTCAAGATCGTCTTGGACCAGAGTTCTGTCGACTACCCACGAGCCGATGACGTGCCACAGCTGTACAGAAGGGTGGCTGACCTTCTCGCATTGAGTGCGGAATCTGTCCCCGCCTCCACTCGCGGAAGTGAGTCATCGCAAAAAATCTTGCGGACTCTTGTTACGACCGTTGGTACGCTCGCTGAGTTGCGCAATGAACTCGGTATCGATCACGGTAAGTCCGAGCGGAGCGTTGCGTTAGCTCGCCATGCCCGGCTGGCCCTGAATGCCACCGTCACTGTCGCCGAATTCATTCTTGATACTTGGCAGGACCGAATCGATTTAGGCCTGCTAAATCGCCCCGTTTAATCGAACTTGAATCGTTGATCACAAAGCGGAATGCAAGTAGCCTGCAAAAACTTTCGGGGAAGAATTCGTAAAACTCGTCATCAGCGCAACATCGTGGCGCCGAATTGCCAATCAGAGCGTCGGCCTCAGGCTGTGCGGGAAGCCGCTACTGAATAGGCGCGATGTTTGAACGACCGGGCGAAAGCGGTTACGGCGGCGGTCAGTCAGGCTGCAACGATTTGTTGATTTCATACGTCGTTGAGCTTTAAATTTCGACAAACGCCAAGCCCCGTTGGTTGGCAGCGCTTCGTGGGGGATGAGCACTTCGAGTTCTGATGGCAGCATGTACACCATGAGGACTATAGCGGTGTGGAATTGTGCTGATGATCGGATGACGTGGGCCGGGTGCGAGGTGCGAGCGCTTGAGGCCCATCGATCTGAACATTTGGATGTCGTCGTCGCGAGCGGTGCTCTCGAGTGGAGCAGGCTCGCAAGTTTTATCGCGTCGGTACGGCCGACGGTATTCCATTTCATTGGTCACGGCACATCTAGCGGTGAGCTGGTGGTCAGAGAGCGGGGCGCTTTCGTGAAGTGCTCCATAGAATCGGTGCTCTCACAAGTACGATCTTCCAGCCCTTTTCTGGAGGGAGTATATCTGAGCGGTTGTTACACCTCGGTAACAGGCCCTGAGCCTCTTGAGTTTCTCGCCCCCTCTGGCGGGTGGGCTGTGGGTACGAATACTGATGTTGAAGACGGTGTTGCAATGGTTTTCGCCGAGAGATTTTATCAACAGTTTTTGGGATCGGGCTTAGATGCTCAAAGCGCGGTAGATGCCGCCAACGCTTTGTTTATGGCCGAGTTCGGCGAAAAATCTCCGCACGTCATCTGGAAAAAGGTTTCGTCGCTGCCGAGAGTGTCGGAAATGTCGAAGGACATCGATTTGGCAATCAGCAACGTTTTCTATCGTGCTGCGATGCGGACTTCGATGAGCTCAGAGGGATCAATCCATGACGTAGATGAAGCTATGCGGGACATCAGTGAAGCGCTTGGCACCGGCAACGTTCGTTCGCGCCGATCCGGGAAGATCATCGAATCGGCTAGTTTTCCGGAAGATTGGTTATGGGAACCCCGTGTGGCGAGCTTCGTTTCCAAGGCCCAAAAGGCAATCTCGGTTGTCCGAAAGAGCCTCGACGTACTGACTCAAGGCTCCCCTGGCCATGATTTGGTCTATGGAAATGCCTCTAATTTTGACACTTCTGCTTCCGTGCCAGAGTGGATGCGGCGCGTGAACGATGTCGATCGAGGGCGGAACAGAATTATTCGTGGGCTGAACGAGCTCATGGACGGCTCGAATGTTACTCCATTGGGCCTTATCGACATGTCTTTCTCCAATAAAGCCATTGCTGACGAGGAAAGGGCGATTACCGCGCACTAGCGGGGCGATCAGTCGCGCCGTTTGTAAGCGTTGAGCTGAAAACTTAAGGGGGCCTGCTTACCTACTAGTGAACTCCACGATTTCTCGACTCCGTCGAGACCAGCTCCATCGCGGAGGCTCGCTCCAAGGGCAAGGCCCGCGTTGAGGGCAAGGAATACGTCATGCAGGATGGCGACGTCGTGGAGTTCCGCTTCAACAACTAGGGACTTTCTGATCCGGGCATAGGCGCGTTCGTCTTCCGTCGGGCCAGGCTGCTCACAGCCCGCGTGAGAAGAACACCTAGCGCGCTGAGACCTTCAGGGTGTTGATGGTTTTGGTGATGCGCTCACCGTCTTTTTCGAGGAAGACGATCTCGCCGAACTTGAGCTGCGACCAGTCGTCGCCCTCGGTCAAGGGCTCGGAGGCGAATATGACACCGGTCGCGTCATCCTCGCCGCACTCCTCAAAGTCGTAGGTCGTTGGGTCCTTGTCGAAGTTGCGCCCCATCAGTAGGTGCATCGGTTCGAGGAGCATCGAGAGCGCAAAGTCGTCGCTGTCGGGGGCTGACTTCCGCAGCTCCTTCCAGTCACCAGCGGGGTTGGTCTCACCGTGATGACCGAGGCCGACGTTGACCCCGATGATGCGGCCATCCGACACGAGGGCCATTTTCAGCTTGGTCAGAGCGCCGAGGTCGAGGTCCTTCATCGCCTGGGCGATCAGTTCGATGAGCTTCTCGATCGCTCGTTGGACGTCCTCGTTGCTGTCACCCTCGAGCAGCGAGAGGAGTAGCACGTAGATGAACTCGGTGTCCGTGTTCCCGCGCATCTGTTTGAGATAGCGATCCTCGCAGTGCTGCAGCAGCTCGCGTTGCAGCAGCTGCCAGTTGGGCAGGTAGCCATTTTGGGCAACGATCCACGGGGTCTCCTCGAAGGAGAACGGGTGGCAGTTCTCGTCGACCATCACGACCTTCGAGTCGTACGCCGCGGCTCGCACATGCGCCAGCATCGTGCTGGCCTGGAGGCTGGGGATCATCCGGCTGGCGTTGTCGTCGTAAAAGGCCGCCATGGGTCGGCGGTAAATGAAGGGCTCTTCGGGCTTCAACAGGTGCTCGCCCCAGATCCCGAATCCCCATCCGGCCAACTGGAGCTCGGGGTGCCGTTCAGGGTCGAGTGCCTGGTTGATCAGGCTGTTCTCTGGCTTGAGGAGGAGGTTCTCCAATGGTGTCTCAGGACCGAGGTAGGCGAGGACGCGGCACATATATCTCCTTCGTTGGGCTCCGGCAATTCTATTGTCGTTGCACGGCGCCGGTGCTGGGCGCGGTGGCGATTCCGCGCCGGTGGAGGTTGCGCTGAGATCGCCTTTTCGTGCGCTCAGGAGAGGAGGGACGGATGGTCTTCGATGTGCCGCCGCTGTCGTTGATGCCCATCGAACGGCTGACGCGCTCGATGGAGGATCGTGCATGGAAAGTGCAGACGCTCCTTGCCGACCACGGCAAGCACCGCGAGCGGTCAGTACCGGGCCTCGTTATTGCAACGACGGCGGAGAATGTGGGGTTCACTCTGCTCGCCGTCGACAAGGACTTCGACTTGATCGCCGCGGCGACCGGCCATTTGAGACATTGCTGGTCATATGAACAGCACACCGAGGTTAATCGGCTACGGAACGCGGTGGAGTTCCGTTTCAACTGCCAGATTCCGCTACGGGGATTTCTTAGTCCCGCAGAATGCGCACAGAACTCCCTTTTGGTGCTCGGGTCTCTATCTGCCCCTCGCGAAATTGCCCCGCATTCTTGCTTTCGGTTCGAGTCGAAATCACTCCCCTTGAACGGGGCACTCCTCGATCACCTGTTTTGAGTCTCAGCGTTCTGCGTGTGGGGAAGGAGAACGTGACGTTTTTGTGCCATGGTCGAGGAATGGTAGACGACGTTGAGAACTTGGTCAATAAGTTCATCGCAGAGGGGTTACCTGCGAATATCGAGGACCTATCGCAAGCTGAACAAATCAGTCTTTCGAAGTCTCTTCTCCATCAGGTCGATTCCCGAGTTCGCAAACAACGTGCGAATTCAGGCGAGCTCGATAAGGGCCACTCGTATCGGCTACCTTCTCTAGAATTGCCTCACCTAATTGGTGAGGTTGTGATTGCCGCTGCGTGGGCTGAGGACGCAGCAGGAACTCTGATCCAGGCAGGCTCGGGAACTTACGAACGACGTGCGAAGGGGTACGACGACACAAGCTCCAGTTTGCTGAAAGCACTCCAGGGGGTGGCCCCAGATGAGCTTCGGGTGCGTTTCAAACTCGCGTTGGAACTGCGGCATTTCGTGGTGCATGGGTTTTTCACAAACGGTGAATCCCACATCAATTCGAAGACAGGCTCGCCCCATCAGTTCCTTGCGATGAAGCGGAGTTTTCGAACTCAAGCGCCTGAGCGAGAAATCATGGGCTTCAGCGCGGAGTCACTTCGAGAATTGGCGCAGGAGTTTTGGGAGATTGAAAGCGCGCTAGAAGACCTTCACACGGATATCGTGTCTCGCGCGCCGAACGAATAGTTCCGAAAGCCCTTAGTCGATTCAGTGCCTAAGAACGGACACTGCTGTAATTGAACTACAGCAGGTGCCGACTGCGAGGCCATCCGCATTGAATCTCGAGGTTCGACGATGGATAGTTCCGCGGTTTTGCGCCCGGATCGCGAAGTCAGCTGCGGCTTGCGATGCGGGCTGTGGTTTTCGCGGCAAGGAAGATTCTCGCTGAAGCCAATGCGGTGTACGACGGTTTGAGCCCGTGATCGGTCAAGAAAAAACAGCGGTGTTCTCTGATGGTGTTCCGAGTTTCATTCGCCAGGGTTGGCAGTGATTATTGCGTGCGCGACTGCATCCTTTGCTCAGCTGCTGGCCGTTGAAAACCCAAACTGCACGGTTCCGCCTCTCCCGCGTCTACGAAGATACGAGGTTTAGCCTTGGCACGGTTCTATTCACCGGGAAGCAGGCTTTGGGTCGAGCAACTCACAAAGATATGCCACCAAGCGAAAGATCGCGTCGCGATATTGCTGAACTTGAGCCAGCCCGATACCGCTGTTGCCGCCGTGGGAGATGTTATCTCGCAGCTTTCCAACGCTTTGGAGCGCCTCGACTTCTTCCGGGTGCTTTTCCACAAGCACGGACCACCACTCAGGATTTAGGGAGTCTAAAGTCTCTTTCAGCTTCGTCTGATTAATGCCCCACAGTTTCCCCATACGCCCCTCGACGAAACGGTGGACTGACGCCGTAGATTGGTTTCGTGCGTGAGCGGAAACAAGATCTTTCAGAGACTGCTCGGCGAAGCCCGCGAGTCTAATGCAAAGGTAGCGCGCGTAGTGTGAACGCGCTTCGCTGCCCACGTCGCTCCCGTCAATGAGGGCGAACACAGTATTGAGTTTCTGCTGCTGACTGTGTACTTCGTCGGCACCGTAGAGGCGGGGCATCTCAGACTAACTCGCGAAGGCGGCGGTCGCCTTATTTAAGCGGAGGTTGACGTAGTCTTCGTCGGAAGTTCGGAATGTCGTGGCCGCGGTGAATTCTTCATCTCGAACGAGATTTTCGTAGGCACTTGCTAGCTCCCCTTCAGCGAATGGCGCGTTCTCAGATAGGCGGCGTATTACTCCTACCAGCACGGAGTCTGCGAAGGCTACGTTGAGGGCACGTTCGGGTCGAAACGCAGGTTTCCCAAGCGTGTCATCGATCGCGTGAACGGCCTCAAGGAACACTTTTCCGAGTCCAGTTTCACTCGTGACTGTATCCTCGCGGTGAGCGCTGAGATAGGCATTCAGGAACGTTTTCAGTGGCTTGCGGTAACTGCCTTGCCACTCGTGAAGGGCGAGCGCTCTAAGTATGAGTTCGTGATCCCGGAAGCGCGTGGATCGTGGCCCGTAGAGATTTCGCCAACACCGATCCTCGTTCAAACGAGCGATACCTCTAAGAAATTCGCCCTCGTAGAGCGCAATTCGGATTTCTTGGGGCTGCAACGGACTTCCGCCTGTATTAAGGCGTTCGTAGATTGAATAAACCGCATCTTGTGAGCCACTTGTCGACTCATCGCGCAGAACAGTCGCATGAATGATGCTGTCGTCGAGTCGGCGGCGATCCTCCGGACGCAAATCCTGATACGACTGCCCCTCAAATGGCTCTTGTACGCCGAGTAGGCGGAAAGTTCGATCGTCGATCTTGCCGTGGTAGAACTTTTGTAGCGTCCTGAGGCGCTGCTGGCCATCGAGAACCAGAAGACGGTTGTCGCGGTCCTTCACAAGGAATATGCCCGGTACGGGGAGGCCCAGCAGGAGGCTCTCGATGAACCGACTCATCTGTGTTTTTCGCCAGACAAACCCGCGTTGAAAAGCTGCGACTTCAAGACCCGGCTGTGACGGTTCGAATGACGGAACGATGATGTCGTTCTTGTCCATGCGTCGTATCAATCCTTCGACGTCGTAATCGGCGCCATAAGACGTGATTTCGTAAGTCGTTGCAACGATTTCGTCCTCTGGGTCGATATCGAATAACTCGATGGTCTCCCCTTCATAGCTCTCGTCCAAGGAGCCCTTCGGGGATACATCTTCGTCGAGTACATCGCTGTCGCTAACATCAGTCATGGCGTAAGCCTAGCGAGCGCGATTGCCGAGCGGGCGGAGTCGCCGAGATCTGAGATCGACGCCATGGGTTCACGGAAACCACTAACGGAGAAGCACTGACGATCCCTCCCACGGTCACCTGTTCTACTGAAGTAGACCGTCCTGCGTAGGCGGCGTTGGGCGGGTGCAACGCGAGAGTCGCTTTGAAGCCGTAAACCTTCCTGATTTCGCAAATGAAGTCGCGCGTCTTAGAGGCGTCCGTAGGTGTCCACGACGTCGTGGAATTCGGTTTCAGCTACTAGAGGTCTTGTGGTGTTAGCTTTGGCGCGTCGACTTTTGGAAATCGCTTGCATTTCGGATCCTTGCCGTCGATCCTGATTGCGCGACGAGCTCAGTTAGACCCTGGACAGTGAGCCACGGGTTGCGTCGGTGGATCATCCGGTGACAGTTTGCGCAGAGAATCGCGAGGTCTTTGAGTTTGGTGGTCGTCTGCCCGGATTCGTGCAGCGGGATGCGGTGGTGCACTTCGCAGTAATCGCGGCCGTGCTCTCCGTACACTTCTCCGAAGTTGAACTTGCAGACTTCGCACTCGATTGCTTGGCCAGATTTGCGTACCGCGTCGATCTTTCGCTTGCGTAAGCCGCGGTCTCGCTCACGAACTAGATGTTGTCGTACGGAGAGCCCGCCTTCGTCAACGCCTTCCAGATCGTCCTCTGTGGGAGGAATTAGCGCGTCGCGCGCAGACGTCTGCGCAAGCTCTGCGCCCAGCGCGTAGC
Source organism: Salinibacterium sp. SWN1162 (assembly GCF_015864675.1). Taxonomy (NCBI): domain Bacteria; kingdom Bacillati; phylum Actinomycetota; class Actinomycetes; order Micrococcales; family Microbacteriaceae; genus Salinibacterium; species Salinibacterium sp. SWN1162. The sequence continues at coordinate 204,435 of NZ_JADYWT010000003.1, read as the reverse complement.
GGGCATAGCACTCAGCCCGGTGCTGCTGCGCGAGGCTATCCCGTTCTTCTTGTGTGGCATCTGGAGGAGCCCACAAGTACCCAGTACCTACGCTGCCCTCGATGTTCACGCACAGCGACACCAAATGTGGCTCTCCTCGTCGCTCGGCTTCCTCGCCGACCTCCCCGAGCACATCTCCGATCCACTGATAGATCAACTGCCGTGTGTTGATGCCTGTGCGCTCTCGAACATAGTTGGCAAGCGCCTTGTAGGGAATTGTCGTTCCATCTCTGGCGACTTCGATCAGGTGAGGCAGCGCCACCTCCGCCCACGCGCTAATCGCTTCTTTCTGAGGGACCTTTGTTCCGTCGATTCTCTCGGGCATGTGCCCAAGCGTAGTGCGAGGGCTGGTCACCTCTCGCAGGCGAGCTGCGGCCGCCAGCCCACAAGCACTCGTTGTGGAGTTTGGGCAAGGATGATCAGCACGGGCTGTTGCATGCCTAACCCCTGCCTCACGAACGCTTCCCGCTAGGCTCTTCGAGGGCAGGCGCTACCTGCCGAACACTTCAATCGAAGGAACCCCATGCCCGTCATCGCCATCATCGGAGCAGGCCCAGGACTCGGCGCAGCAGTCGCCCGCAGGTTCGGACGCGAAGGCTTCGCAGTCGCCCTCATCTCACGGGACCAGTCGAAGCTCGATGCGCTCGCCGCTGAGCTCGAAGCCGATGGCGTAACCGCCCGCGGTTTTGCCGCCGACGTGCGCGAGCCAGCCCAGCTGGAGGCCGCTCTCGCCAGTGCCGCAACCGAGCTCGGGCCGATCACGGCTGTGCAGTACAGCCCGCTTCCCTCGCGCGATTACCTCAAGCCAGTGCTCGACCTGACTCCCGAACTGGCACAAGAAGCGCTGCAGTTCTCCGCCCTCGGCCTCATTCACACCGTGCGCTCGGTGCTGCCTGCCATGCGTGAGGCTGGTCACGGCAGCATCATCCTGATTAATGGAGGCACCTCGGTGAAGTCGCGCGCCGGTTTTGCGGGAACGTCGCTCGCGTTCCCCGCCGAAAGTGCGTACGGCGAGATGCTTCACGAGGCGCTCGAAAGCGAGGGGATCCGCGTTCGTCAGCTCGTCATCCCGGGCGGCATCCCCAAGCTTCAGCTTCCCAATGGCATCGACGACGTCGCGTCACGCATCTGGGACATCCACGCTGCAGAAGGCGAATTCCGCACCATGCTCATCCCGCTCGAAGACGGCCGCGAATAGCGCGCTGCTCCGCTCTTAGCGACACCACCCGACGCCTTCGAAAAGGACCGATTCGTGACCGCAGTAGACGACTACTTCCGCGACATCCCCGCTGACCATCGTGCGGCGACCGACACCATCGCGGCCAGACTGTCGCTGTGGACCGCCGACCTCGATGCCGAACTGCAGCAGGTGGTGTTTCGTCATAACCACGCGAATCATCCCGTGTTCGACGATGCCGCCCAAGTGTTTGAGGATGCCGTCGAGCAGCTGCTGCTGGCGGATGCGCCGCGACCCCACGAGGTGGCGCTGCTGTTCGTCGGCTACCACGCCATGAATCGCTTTACGCGCAAGCGCCAAACGATGGGTTTTCTGGTGACCGACCAGCGGCTTATCGTTCAAGAAAACTTTGGGGGAGTCTTCGGCCGCGAACTGCCGAACTACCGGATGCTGCCCCTCACGTCTGCGGACCCGGGCGCCGCGAGCCACGCGCTGACCTCCTCGGTGGCCAGCGCCTATGACTGGTCAGACCTCGTAAAACTCTTTGGCGCCGAGTCGGCGGAAGGTCACTCGCCAGAGTTTCGGCTCACTCAGCTACTGACGGATGCGGTCACGAGCGTCGTGCAACTCTCGCAAGCGCTCGGGCTTGCTGTTGCCGGCGCACCAGGCGCCGATGCGGAAGAGGAGAAGTCGACCGCCGCGGAGTTGGTTCCTCGACTGGCCGAGCTCGGCATCCGGAGTGAAGTGATGCTGGCGGATGACCCGCGTCTCGCGAAAATGCTCAAGAAGTTCGGCCCGAAGGTTGGCCTCGGCGACGACGAGACGATTGCGTTTGCCTCGCTCGATAAGACCTTCGCCGGGGTCTACGGCATCGTAGTTACCGACGTCGCTGTGCGTTCGTGCGATCTCATGGAAGAGCCGATCGTATCGCTGCGGAGCGCGATTGATCCGGCCGCGATCAAGCTCGATGAGCAGGCCAAGGCGATCATCACCGAACCTGGCGTAGCGCACGTTCTCGTCTCGCACCTATCAGCCGACGTGAAGGATGGGATCCTGGCCGCGATGCGTGAACTGATCGCGGGCGACATCACTCCTTAGGGAGCATTTGTGTGACCAGGTGATTTACGAGTAATTGTCGCGGCTCGGCGGCCGCCCGAGCGGTTCGAGCGCAGTTATAGTTTCTACAGCCGGCGCTACTCCGGGTAATCAGCGCTGGGAGAATCGCCGAGATGAGCGACGGAATTGAGTACACGATCGAGAAGGTTCGAGTCCTTCGAATCAATGAATCGAAGACGATCGCGCAGCGCAAGGCCGACGGATGGGAGTTCGTTTCCCAACAGCCGCTAACGCTGAGGACAGAAATCACCTTTCGCCGCCCCAAGCGAAAGTTGCCGAAGGGTTGGGTGATTGGAGTTTCCGCGGGTGCCGCAGTTCTAACTATCGCTGCGATTAGTTTTGGCATAGCTTCCGAACAGAATGAGCCGACAACGCCGGTTGCCGAGATATCACAGCCAACCCGAAGCGAGCCCAGTCAGATCCCGAGTGAGACGCCCAGTCGTCCGCCAATCACGCCCACAGCTGAAGCGGTGGAATCGACTACAACTTCTGATATCAATGCGTCGCTGACAGCACTGCTGGAGCTCGAGGACTACTGTGACCCTTCGATCGGGAGATTCGTCGAGAAATACGAGGGAGATACGATCTCCTTCCCAGCTAACATTGCGGCGATAGCTCCCCATGACGGCGCAACCACGCGCTACGACATTCTGATCGGCAGCGGCGAGTATAGCGAATCGTCTGCACGGGGACCGGCATTTCAGTTTCGCGACGTGAACACTACTGACGATCTTAAATACGTGGGAGCAGTACCGGACGTGATCGATGTTGGCATGAATCTGAACGTCACGGCGCGAGTCGATGCGTACGAGCCCAATTCCTGTTTATTACTGCTCTCGCCTGTTGCTATTGCGATGCGTTAGCGGCCGGTAAACGCGCGACGTCGAGTTCGGCCCGGTTGCGAAATAATGCATGCTCCGGCGGGAAGACCCTCATGCTGCCTCGAGCGCCGGGATTGAGGAGACTTTTCGAGGCATTGGAGCAGAGAAGCCAACCCATCTACCGTGATCTTCTCCTCGAGCCCGGCTCCATCGCTGAGGCTCGGGCTAAAGGTCGAGGAATGTCGCACCCGTGGCGACGTCGTGGGCGTGCGATTTGGCGACTAGAAGGTCCCCCCCCGTATGCCAGCGACTGTGACACAACCCCGCCGCACGGCACGCAACATGCACGCCTGCAGAAACCTTTGGGCAAATGGTTTTCGGTGTTAGATAGTTGTGGCGGCCAGATCGTTTCATGTGGCTGTGGCCTTCGATCTGCCGATAGATCCTGTTTGTGATTGGGGCTGTGAGAGTTCTGGCGCTGTACGCGATATCCCGGTCGAGTTTGCAGTCGGGCCTTCTCGAACTAGCGCGACACTCAAGCTCGATTTACTGGAGTAAGTCAACCTTTGCGAGCCGTCCGTTTGCCGCTCCACACATGCTACCGAAAGACTCTCGGGATGAAGAGGGGATCAATGGTGCGGAGAACTTGGGGGTTGAAATTTGATCGGAATAACAGATGGGATCGAGAGACAATGAACAAATATTTACCTGCAATCCGACGAGAACGATCTTCGGGCGCTAAACCGTGATCGCGTGGGACGGGGCTAGTTGGGCTCAGGTGGTCCTAGCCGCTACAGGCGTTGCAGTAGCGATCGCGGGGATTGTCGTTGCGGCCGTAGGAGTGATTGTAGCCATCGCTTCATCTGCGGTTGCCTGGTTCACGTATCGCCTCTCTATCGATTCGCAGCCCGTCGATTTCAGTTTCGTGCGGAGTGAAAGGCCTGTACGGCAAGGGGCGATACCGATGCACCTGATTTGCCGATCCCCACGTGCGTACTTACATCAAATCTGGAGCCCTAGTTGGGATGGGGGAACTGCCGATTCCGTCCCAATCGTTGTCATGCACGACGCGACAGCGCGGTCGAATTCAGATGCGCCGCAGAAGTATGTATCTCAAGGCGACGTCTTGCGGTTCGATGTCGTCGTCCCGGAGGGGGTTACTTCCTTCCAATTGGTTGCGTCTTCTTCGGTCGACAGACGTGGCCGAGTGAGGAATGTGTGGAGTGACCAGATTTCCGTGGAATTCTCTTCATGAGCGGGTGGACCCCGCACGCGTTCCAGCCTTAGGCGTTGATGAGCACCGATTCGGCAGCGGCACGACGAGCGCGCGGTGCGGTCTCGCGCTCGCGGATGACGTCCGTCATTTCGGCGGGGTCGCCCAGCGTGCCCACAGCCATGACGGTGGTGGGGGTGAAGCGGGGGCCGATCTCGAGGGCTGCGGCCGCGGCATCCGGGTCGAATCCTGACATCTGGTGGCTGAACAGTCCGTGGCTCTGAGCCTGGATCGTGAAGTAGGCAACGGCCTGGCCGAGGTCGTACGACGCCATGGCCTGCTCTCGGCCCTCTTCGTTGTGGTGCTCGGCGACGAACACGATCAGCGCGGATGCCGAGGGAGCCCACGTCTGGTTGAAAGCGATGAGCGAAGAGACAATGGCATCGTGCTGAGCAGTGCCACGACGGGCGACAACGACGCGCCACGGCTGGCTGTTGTAGGCCGAGGGTGCCCAGCGAGCAGCTTCGAGAGCGTTCTGCAGCGCCGCCTCATCAAGAGGTGCGGTGGCGTCGAAGTGGCGGGGGCTCCACCGTTCGGCGAGCACGTCAAGGATGGGAGAGTCGGTCGCGGCGAGGCGGTCGTGAAGCACGGTCATGGAGAGGGCCTTTCGAATACTGGGCAGAGCGAACCTGCGGTGTCCGTGAATGCAACGTGAGCGTCGCCGGTCGTATTCCAGATCAGTGCACAAATCTGCCTCTTCGCAATCAGGTAAAATTGACGATCAGCGACTAGTTCAGCGCTGCGTCAGCCCGATTGGCGCCTAGCCGAAAGTGCCTTATGTCTGACGCCCTGCCTCTCTGCCCGAACTGCTCAAGCGACCTTGCCTACGAAATGGGCTCGCTGCTGGTGTGTCCCATGTGCGCGCACGAGTGGTCGCCGAGCGAAGCGGATGCCGCTGCCGAAGCCGAGCAGAACGCATCCGTCATCAAGGACGCGTTCGGCACGCCACTCGCCGATGGCGACACGGTGAGCATCATCAAGGACCTCAAGGTCAAGGGCAGCCCCACGTCGATCAAGGTCGGCACGAAGGTGCGAAACATCCGCCTCGTCGATGGTGTTGGCGACCACGATATCGACTGCAAGGTCGACGGTTTCGGCCAGATGCAGCTCAAGTCGAGCGTCGTCAAAAAGGCCTAAGCCCGCGATTGCGTGCCCGAGATCGCATCCGGGTTGTCGCGCGCGCAGCACGTGCGTCGCGGGCCCGCCGTACGGCGAACCGTCAGGCGCGCTCAAAGCACACAGGCGTAGGGTGACGGCATGACCGAAAAGCAGCCGTACACCGTGATTTCTGAGCATGATGGTTACGAAGTGCGGCTGTATCCCGCGCATATTCTGGCGCAGGTTGAGGCCGATGGGTCGTTTTTCGAAGCCGGCAATCAGGGCTTTCGCCCGCTCATCCGGTACATCAGTGCTTCGAACATCTCGATGACGGCACCGGTCATTCAAGCGCCGGGCGAATCGAAGAAGTACACCGTGAGTTTCGTAATGCCGGCGGGCGCGACGAGCGTTCCTGCTCCGCGCGACGCTACCGTGCGCACCACCGATGTGCCCGAACAGCGGGTGGCCGCTCGCCGATTCAGCGGCGGCTCCAACGAAGAGAAGTACCAACAGAATGCGGATGCTCTGCTCGCCGCTCTCAACCGGGACTGCGTCGCGCCCCAAGGTGCCGTGTACTTCGCTCGCTATGACCCGCCGTGGAAGCCCGGATTCTTGAAGCGCAACGAAGCTCTCGTCGTCGTTCGCTAGCTACACCCGCTAGCTCGCGCTCACTAGCCCCATCCACCGCACTTCAGGAGAACCCATGACTCGCGTCGCTGCCATCGATTGTGGAACCAACTCGATCCGCCTGCTCATTGCGGATCTCGACGGCCACGGTGCACTCACCGATGTCGTGCGCACCCTTGAAGTTGTGCGCCTGGGGGAGGGAGTCGACCGCACCGGCAAGTTCAGCCAGGGTGCGCTCGATCGTACGCTCGCGGCTGTGCGTCGCTACGCCGAACTGTGCAGTGAGCACGGCGCCGAGCGCATCCGATTCGTGGCCACCTCTGCCACGCGGGATGCCACCAACCGTGCCGAGTTCACCGACGCGGTCTTCGCGATTCTTGGTGTGCCGGTCGAAGTGATTCCCGGAACAGAAGAAGCCGCCCTGTCGTTCCGTGGCGCGCTCACGGCGCTGCCCGCATCCGACCCTGACGGCGCCACCAGTGCCGCGCCGGCACCCCAACACCTCGTCGTCGACCTCGGCGGCGGCTCCACAGAACTCGTGATCGGTGGCCACATCCCCGAAGCGGCATATTCGATGGATGTCGGCTGCGTGCGTCTGGCGGAACGCAACATCACCACCGACCCGCCCGCCGAACCGGACCTCGCCAACATCCGGAGCGACGTCAGCGCGGCTCTCGATATCGCCACGGCGACGGTCGATCTCTCGCAAGCTACCGAAGTCATCGGTGTCGCCGGCACCGTCACGACAATCACCGCGCATGCCCTCGGCCTCACCAGCTACGACCCCGTCGCGATCAGCGGCAGCCGGCTGCCCCTCGCAGTGGTTCTCCGATCTTGCGAAGCGCTCACCCTCATGCCCCGCGCCGAACGCGAAGCGCTGCCCTATATGCACCCCGGTCGCGTCGACGTGATCGCCTCGGGTGCCGTCATCTGGGCTACCGTACTGCAGCGAGTGGCGGATGCCGCGGCTGCAGCAGGCCACCCGCTCGAGTGGGTTACGACCAGCGAGCACGACATCCTCGACGGCGTCGCTCTCTCGCTCGCGACTGATTAGCTGAGGGGTTGCCAGCGAGACGGAGCCGGCTCCACTAATTAAGCGAGCGGCACTGACTCGCTAGCATCCAGATCAACCCGCGCCGTCTCGGGCCCGAGGAACGCCCCCACCGCTATAAGCACTCCGCCAAGCGTGAGTAGCGCAGCCACGGCGCCCTGCTGCCCGAGCACACTCTGCAGCGCGGGCAAGTAATAGGGATACAGCGCCGGGATCACAATCGACAGGCTGTACCCCACGCCGTACCCGCTCGCCCGCACCGCGGTGGGGAACCGCTCGACGAGGTACGCGCCGACTGGCCCGTACGCCGACACCGTTACGACTTGCAGCACCACGATTCCCAGCACGAGTTGCCCAAGAGTGGGGGCCGCAAACACTGCAAGAAAGGCGAGCGGCCCGCCCACAGCGGTCAGCACCCCGAATCCCATAAAGAAACGCCGCCGCCCGGTGAACGTCGAAAGATGCCCGCACGCTGCCATAGTGAGAGCGGATGCCGCGGTGCCGATCATCATCGCGAATGACAGTGCTCGGCCATCCAGAGCACCGCTCGCACCCAACGCCCCCGCGCCGGAACCAAGCTGCCCGGCCAGCACCGGAATCGCCATGTTCGTGAGCAACCAGAGCCCGCTCATCATGATGAACACTTGCCAGAGCGCACGACGGTGGCGACCCACCAGAATCTCTTTCAGCGGGTTCGCGCGTTGCACCGGTCGTTGCCACTGCGGCGATTCCTCGACGCGCGCACGGTAGTAGAACAGCATCGTGAACGCGAGTAGTGAGCCCAGAACGAAGAGTGTTCGCCACCCCCACTGGTTATAGGCGGCGGCATCGAGCACGCTCTGCAGCACAAACACCATGCCCGCGATCGAAGCGTTGGCCCAGGGCGACATCCACATGATGAGCCCGCTCACGAGTCCCCGTCGTTCGGGCCGCGACCATTCCATAGCGAGCGGGATCGCGGAGGTGTATTCGCCGCCGAGGAAGATGCCGCCGACAAACCGCAGCAGCAGAATTGCGGCCAGAGTTCCACCGCCCAGCACGGTGTGATCGGGAACGAGCGCGATCAGCAGCGTCGTGAGGGCAACACCGAGCAGGGCAACTTTGGTGGTCGCGGTTCGCCCAATGCGGTCAGAGATCGACCCGAAGATCGCGGCACCGATGGGCCGCCCCAGAAGCGTCGCGACGAAGATCAGCCCCGCGTTGCCGACGAGGTTGTCCGAGCCAAAGAGCTGGGCGGATGCCGGAGCCAGCGCGATGACCGGCAAGAAGATGTCGAACTGGTCGACATAGTTGCCGAAGATGCCGCCGCGCACCGCACGTCGAGTGCCGAGTGGTGGCTCGGTTGCGACAGCGATGTTCGACGCACCAGCGTGCGAGTGAGATGAAGCCATAGACCGTTCTTCCTTCGCCGGCATTACCCGGTAGGTTCAACGGTCGAAGCTGCGTCAGCTTCCTCTCAGCCCGTGCCAGCGGGCTCCCGTGGGGACACGCAACAACTTAGCATCTGCCACTAGGCCGCCCAGTTGAACGTTCTCAGTGAGCTTACTGAGAAATATTTGGGAGCCCGGCAATTGCGTTGACGACCGTGTGCGCTGTTGGCAATATTGGTTCACTCACGAAGCTGATCAGGCAATTTGGGCGCCTGATCCGAAGACTTCGGATGAACTGGAGAGGTCATAATGCACCCCACGGAGAACTCTCCCGCGCGCGATGCTGTTCCCCACAATGGAGCAGCTCACGACGCAAACAGCGCCACGCGACTGTGCGAGAACTGGCATGACGAAGAAATCGAACCGCGCGGGCCTATCAGTTCGCTGCTGATCCCTGCGTTCGCCAGCGCGTCGGCACCACACACCATTGAGGGGCTCGCCGACGAAGTTGCTGCAGCCATCGCGAGCGGGCGCGACCTTATTCGCGACGACGACGTGCAACTCGCTCTCTACCTTCTCTACGGTCTGTATTACGGCAGGGTCGTCGACAACGGCGATCAGTGGGAGTGGCACGTCGATACCATTGCGGCCCGGCTAGATCTCGAGCGGGCTTTCGAAGCCCAGCTTCGCGCTCTGGTTCCCGCTTCCGAACTTCCTAACGCCGCCGCCGAAGACGTGGCTCAAGCGCTTTTCGCTCTCACGGCGCCTGATCCGGATGCTGGGCCAAGCCTCTCGCGCCACGTCGCGAAAAACCTCACTCAGGAACAAGCTGTCGAGTTCATGGTGCAGCGCTCCATCTACACACTGAAGGAGGCTGACCCACACTCGTGGGCGATCCCGAGGCTGACAGGGCGCGCGAAGGCGGCGCTCGTCGAGATCCAAGCTGACGAATACGGCAATGGTCGACGAGAACGGATGCACTCAGAGCTGTTCGCGCGCTCGATGCGTGGCATTGGTCTCGACTCGCGCTATGGAACGTACGTGAACTTCGTCCCGGCCATCACGCTCGCCTCCTTCAACATGATTTCGCTGTTCGGTATGAACCGTCGTCTCCGCGGCGCCATCGCCGGGCACCTGGCCGCGTTCGAAATGACGTCGTCGATCCCCAACGGACTTTACGCTCGCGGCTTCCGCCGTCTTGGTTTCGATGAGAACGTCACCGAATACTTCGACGAGCACGTTGAAGCGGATGCCGTGCATGAGCAAATTGCCGCCCGCGACCTCGCGGGTGGGCTTGCCGAAAGCGAACCTGCGCTGCTTAGCGAGATCTTCTTCGGAGCGCGTGCGTGCCTGCTCGTTGATGATTGGGTGGGGGAGCACATCCTCGAATCGTGGGAGGCCGAGAAATCGTCCCTGCGTAAGCCGTTCCCCTTCGAGGCGGTGCTGGCCGGCCGCGACGAAGGCGAGGAGAGTTCGGCGGGCGCTGAGGTGGGGGCAGGCCGATGACGGCTTCAGGCAAGACAGACGACGTCGAAATCACGGCGTGCACGAACGGTCCGCTTCTAGTGCGTGGGGAGATCGACCTTCGCTCGGCCGATGGCGAACCTATCGAGCAGGTCCGCAATACGGTCGCCCTCTGTCGGTGTGGCGTATCGGCGATCAAACCGTTCTGCGATGGCACCCACAAGCTCATCAATTTCAAGGCTTAGCGCCGCGGGATAATGGAGTCATGACCGCCGCTAACTTTTCCACGCTCGCCGCCGAGACTTACGTTTTGGTCACCACGTTCCGCAAGTCGGGGGAGCCGGTGTCGACTCCGGTCTGGGCGGTGGGCGTCGGCGATCGATTGCTGGTGACGACGGCGCCCTCGTCGGGCAAAGTAAAACGCATCCGCCACACCTCGCGAGTGGAGATCACTCCGTGCGACATGCGCGGCAATGTTTCTGAGGGTGCAATTGCGGTGCAAGCGACGGCCGCCATTCGCGATGACGAAGCGACGTTGGATGCCATGGATGCCGCTCTGAAGAAAAAGTACGGTGCCAAGTACGCGGCCATTCGTCTCGCACAAAAAGTTCGTGGCACTGCAGGGCAATCCGTGGCGGTCGAAATCCGTCTCTAGGATCGCTGATACCGGCGCACTGCGCTGGCGGGAGGTTGCGCGCACGGGAACAAGCGGCGCCTTAGGCGCTCGCGAATGGCGGAAAACTTCGTAACTCTTTCTTGCTCATTCGTCTGATTTCGAGCGTGTTTTTGTGGGTTGCCTCAGTTTTTCGCCGCAAAAGTGAGAAATTCCTGTGCACACCCGTTTCATTGACGCGAAATTGTGTCAGTATTGTGTAAGCCCCCGAAAGGGGGTCAACTCTTGGTTCCCCCGAAGCTGAGAGCACCCGTGATCGATGGAGTTCCCGTGACCCGACCTCGCCACCGTTCCAGAACGCTCAAATCCTGGTTTATACGTGCAAGCACCCCTGTCCTCGCTACCCTGCTCACCCTGTCCCTCGCTGGCGGTGGGGCGCTCGTCGCGCTCGCAGCTCAGAACAAGCTCGACGATTTCGTCGCTCAAACTTTCGGCTGCCCGAACGCCACCGAGCTCGCGGTAGTGACCGATCCCACGATTTCTTCGACCGTTCAGACGGTGGCCAACGCTTTCAACGCGGAGCATGTCGGGCAGTGTCTGTCCGTGAAAATCGTCACCCAGAATTCTGCTGACACCGCCGCTTTGCTCGCCTCCGGAACCTCGACCGGTGCGGATGCGTGGATCCCCGATTCGCCCGTCTGGCTCAACCGGGTAGAGAGCACAGCGACAGCGCTCGGCCGCGAAGTGCCCGCGACGCAGGAGTGGGACTCGATCGCCACGAGTCCGCTCGTGCTCGCGACCCCGGCCGTCAAGGTTGCAGAGTTCGAGGCTGCCGAGGTGGGATGGGGAGCCATCCTTGCTGGCCGCTATCGCACGCTGCTTCCCGACCCTGAGTCATCCGCATCGAGCATGATCGCGCTGGCGACCCTCAACGACCTTTCGGCGGAGGGCGACCCGAGCGATTTTGACCAGGTTCTCACCAACCTTGGGCGATCGATTCCAGACTCGACAAAGGCTGCGTTTACCGAGCTCCAGATCTCGGACTCACGAATGGTTGCTCTCGCTACTGAGCGTGAGATCGTCGAACACAACGCATCGAACCCCGACGAGCCGCTCGTCGCCCTTTATCCCGCTGAAGGGACAGTCGCCCTTACGTACCCCTTCGTCGTCGTCGAGAATTCGACCGTCACCGAGGTCGAACTATCGCGAATGACCGACGAAGAGCGCGCTGCCGTCGAGGATACAGAAACGACGCGCACGACTCTGCTTGAAGAGTTCGCAGACCTTGTTCGCGGTTCCTCGCAGGTTCTTAATGCGGAGGGTTTTCGTGACAACGCGGGAGAGGGCGAGATTCTCGCCTCGGGCGTGATCGCGGCCCCGGTCGAGACGAAGAGCGTTGGAGATACTGACGAACTCGTCAGCATCCTGCGTAACTGGAACGCACTGAACCTGCGCTCGCGCATCCTCACCGTCGTCGACGTTTCGGGATCCATGCTCGAGCGAGCATGGGATGGTCAGCGCCGCATCGAGATGTTCCAGAACTCGGCAGAAGATGCGTTCAGCACGCTCTCCGAAGATGACGAGCTCGGAATGTGGCTCTTCTCCAAGGAGCGAGTGGGTACGGAAGACTGGGAAGACGTCGCGGGCATTCGCTCGATGAACGACCCCGAACACGTCGAGAATCTGCAGGCGATCATCGACTCCTTACCCTCGCGAATCAGTGGCTACACCGGGCTCAACGATTCTGTGCTCGCCGCCGTGACGCACGTTCGCGAGGACTACAACCCTGACAAGGTCAACTCAGTAATGCTTATTACTGACGGTCGCAACGAAGACGACAACGGCATCTCTCTCGAGAAACTCCTCGAAGAATTGACTGTCATGATCGATGCAAACCGAGACGAGCCTGTTCCCGTGGTGCTCGTCGGAATTGGCCCAGACACCGACGTCGAGGCGATGCGCAAGATCGCCCAGGCCACCGGCGGAACGGCGTACCAAGCAAACAACCCCACCGAGCTCAGCAATGTGATGCTCGAGGCGTTGTCCCAGCGCGACTGCCGCCCGAACTGCAGCTAGCGAGACGCTGTTAGGCGCCTGCTGTCGGGGCTGTTTCGGCAGAACCGGCGGCGGGCACGCCTGCCGCAACATCCGCGGCCATGCGTGAGCGGCGATCCAAGTGGATGCCCGCCACCATGCAACGCACCGAGCCGCCAGCCAGCTCGATAGTCGGAATATCGAGAGGCACAATCTCGCAGCTCGCTTCGATCACCGATCGCTGAGCGGGCGTCAGGCTCTTCAGTGCCCGGCTCGAAAGTGCCAAGATGCGACCGTTGCTGCCCTTGAGTTCGAGCGCATTGCCCGCGAAGTTCGCAATCTGATCGGCCGTGAGGTCGATCAGGGTGCGGCCGGGGGCTGTCAGGCGCTCCGCCATCTCCATTCGGCGGTCGCCAGAAGCGATCAGGTCGAGCCCGATCATGGCGAAATCCGTGGCGATGCACATCATGACGTTGGTGTGATAAATCGGCACCCCGTGGCTATCGCGTGCTTCGAACATCATCGGCTCGTAGCCAAACGACGCACAGAAACGCTCCAGCGCGAGCGGGTTTGCGCGGTGCGATTCCGCCGCGTACGCCACCCGATTGGTGTGGTCAATGACCATCGCGCCGGTGCCCTCGAGGTAGATGCCGTCGTGCTCCAGGCCGGAGTAGTCGACGACATCCTGCACTCGAAAGTCGTGCTTCAGCATCTCAATCACGTCGGGGCGACGTTCCGTGCGGCGATTCGGCGCGTACATCGGGTACACCGCAACACGGCCGCCACTGTGCGTGGAGAACCAGTTATTGGGGAACACGCTGTCGGGGCGCGAGCTCTCCGTGTCTTCGAATACATGGATGCTCACGCCAGCGTCACGAAGAGTCTCGGCCACCTGGGTGGACTCGTCGTACGCGGCGCGAGCAATCTCATCCGGTGTTCGCGTGGGGTCAGTTGACTGGAAGGCGTTGTCACCCGCGGTCTGGCTGTTCGGCGTGAACCGGTGCGGGCGGATCAGTACTGCGGCGGAAGGCGCCTGAACGCTCATTGACGGTTACGCGGTGAGCGCGGGAGCGCGGGAGACGAGAGAGAACAGGTCTTTCGGGTCAGCCGGGTCAGCGATCAGATCGAGATCAGTTGCATACTCGGTGCCGCGAACCGCGTCGAAAACGTAGCGCAAGGCAGAGAAGTCTTCGATCGCGAAGCCGACCGAGTCGAAGAGTGTGACTTCGTCGGCGGAGCTGCGGCCAGTTGCGCTGCCCGCGAGAACTTCCCACAGCTCGGTGATGGGGGAGTCCGCGTCGAGCTGCTGAATTTCACCCTCGATGCGGGTCTGTTCGGGGAACTCCACGAAGACGGTCGCGTTCTGAACGATTGCCGCTTCGAGTTCGGTCTTGCCGGGGCAGTCGCCGCCGATGGCGTTGAGGTGCATGCCGGGTTCGATCATGTCGGCGGTGAGGATCGTCGCGTTCTTCTTGTCCGCAGTGCACGTGGTGACGATGTCGGCACCGGCCGCAGCATCCGCAGCGGAGGTGGCGCGCACGATGTCGAAGCCGAGCGGCTCAACGTTGCGAATGAACTTGTCGAGGGCGGCGGGGTCGGTGTCCCACACTCGCAGGCTTGTGATGCGGAGCCCAGCGCGGAAGCCGAGAGCCTGGAATTCGGATTGCGTACCCGTGCCGATGAGGGCCAGCACGCTGGAGTCGGGGCGGGCGAGTGCGCGGGCGGCCAAGACCGAGGTGGCCGAGGTGCGCAGTGCCGTGAGCAGGGTCATCTCAGAGAGGAAGGTGGGGTAGCCGTTATCGACGCGGGCGAGCATGCCGAGCGCGGTGACGGTCTGGAAGCCAAGGGCGGGGTTAGAAGGATGCCCGTTAACGTACTTGAAGGCGTACGTTTCGCCGTCACTCGTGGGCATGAGCTCGATGACACCCTCACTGGAGTGGGCGGCCACGCGCGGGCTCTTGTCGAACTGCGGCCACTTGGCGTAATCCTGCTCGAGATAGCTGACGATGCCCATGATGATCGGTTCGATGCCGGTGTCGGCGATCCAGCGGCGCATGTTCGGGACGTCTACGTAGTGAACCATGTTCACTCCTTTCGTTGCAGTATTGCTAGTCCCCACGTTACGAATGTGCACTATGTATTCACAACTCTCAGTCAACGCGATTTTCGGCTTATAAGTGCGCATAATGCGGAGCAAAAATGTACACTTTGTACATGCCAGATCTCGACGACCTCGATCGCCGCCTCCTCGCGGCCCTTCGCGCCGATGCACGCGAGTCCGTAGCAAGCCTGTCGCGTCGGCTCAACGTCACTCGAGCCACCGTCACGAGCCGCATCGACCGTCTCGTGAGTAACGGCACGGTGCTCGGTTTCTCCATTCGCATTCGGGAAGATCGCGACCCGTCATTCATTCGTGCGATCGCCTTCGTCGAGGTAGAAGGGCGATCGACGGATGCTGTCATCAGCCAATTGCGAGGCCTGCCCGAGATCCACGAACTCCACACCACCAATGGTGCGTGGGACCTCGTCGCCGACATCCGTACTGACAGCCTCAGCAACTTCGACCGCGTGCTCGCCCGCATGCGCAACGTCGAGGGCGTCGTGAACAGCGAGACGAGCCTGCTGCTCAGCTCCGCGCTGCTGTAGACCACCCGAGCACCACTCGGCGGAAAGGCAGCGAATTGCCTGTTCGCAGCGTGCTCATCGGCGCGCGCATCCGCCCCGCATTGCTATGCTGAACTCACAACTGAACATCGGGCCGCAACACAATGCGGGAGAGCCGGGAACCCAGCGTGAGTCAACAGAAGTTGGCAGGCGCTAGGCCGGCACCGAAGGAGCAAGCCTCCCCGCCAATCTCTCAGGTTCATGTACCGCATCGCACTGGCCACTCTGGAAAGAGAACCTCGCATCACCCTGAGGTTCCGCCGACGGTGAAAGCTCACTAGATTCTTGGTGTGTGAAGCTCTCAGGCTCATCACAGAGGGGGAGTTCTATTCACTAGCCCCTGCGCCAGGAGAACTCCGTGTCCGATGAATCACCCTCGTCAACGTCAACCGCTGGCTCAACGCCAACCGCTGGCTCTTCGCCCGCCGCGGTGAAGTACTCGCCGCTGCACAGCATCCACGAACAGTTGGGTGCCACCTTCACCGACTTCGCCGGGTGGATGATGCCGGTGCGCTACAGCTCCGACCTCGCCGAGCACCATGCTGTGCGCACCGCCGCCGGCATCTTCGACATTTCGCACATGGCCGAGATTCACGTACGTGGCGTCGACGCGGGGGCGTACCTTGATTTCGCGCTCGCCGGAAAGCTTTCGGGCATCGCCCTCGCGCAGGCTAAGTACAGCCTGCTGTTGAACGAGGCCGGGGGCATCATCGATGACCTCGTCACGTACCGCCTTGCCGACGACCACTTCTTGGTCGTGGCTAATGCTGGTAACCGTTTCGCGGCAGCGACGGCACTCGCCGAGCGCGCCGTCGGCTTCGACGTCGTAGTCACCGACGAGAGCGACGACTACGCCCTCATCGCCGTGCAAGGCCCGGTCTCCCGCGCCATTCTTGAGGCGACTGCCGGTCTCACCGCCTTCGCAACGCCCCTCGACGAACTCAAGTACTACCGCGAAACCGCGGCAACGTTTGACGGAACCGACCTCATCATCGCTCGCACCGGTTACACGGGTGAAGACGGTTTCGAGCTCTACATTCACGTGGATGCCGCAGCCGCCCTCTGGGCAGCGCTCACGGCTGCAGGCTCCCCGCTCGGTCTCGTTCCCGCCGGTCTCGCCTGCCGCGACACTCTTCGCCTCGAAGCGGGCATGCCGCTGTATGGACACGAGCTGAACCTCACCACTTTCCCCGTGCAAGCCGGGCTTGGCCGGGTCGTAGCGCTCAGTAAAGAAGGCGACTTCGTTGGCCGCAGCGCCATCGAAGAGGGCCCGGATGCCGGTGCCCGTGTGCTTGTCGGCCTCGCCGCCGAAGGCCGTCGCGCCGGCCGCGCTGACTACCCGCTCTTTCACGGTGACAAAGAAGTCGGCGTCATCACCTCGGGCGCGCTTTCGCCGACCCTGGGCCACCCGATCGCTATGGCTTACGTCGATCCTGACGTGAGTGAGGTCGGCACCGAGCTTCACATTGATGTGCGGGGCAGTCGCATCGCTGCATCCGTTGTTTCCCTACCCTTTTACAAAAGAGAGGCCTGATCATGGCTGAGAAGAGCGAACTGCAGTACACCGCCGAGCACGAGTGGGTTCTCGTTGACGGCAACGTCGCGACCGTCGGAATCACCGATTTTGCTGCAGGCAAGCTCGGTGACATCGTCTTCGTCGACCTCCCTAAGGTCGGCGACACGGTTGCCGAGGGCAAGATCGTCGGCGAGATTGAGTCGACCAAGTCCGTCGGCGAGCTCTTCGCTCCCGTTGCCGGAACCGTCGTCGAGTCCAACGACGCGGTGGCTGACAGCCCCGAACTCGTCAACAGCGACCCCTTCGGTGAAGGCTGGCTCGTGAAGATCGAATTCTCCGAACTCCCGTCGATGCTCAGCCTCGACGAATACACCGCACTGACAGGCGAATAATGCCCAACCCTTACCTCAGCGGTACCTTCGCTGACCGCCACATCGGCACGGATGCTGCAGCCCAGGCCAGCATGCTGGCGGCTGTCGGCTACGACAGCCTCGAAGCGCTTGTGGAGGCCGCGGTTCCGCCGGCCATTCACCAGACTCCGGTCGAGAACTCGTCCATTCCTGCTCCTGCTTCGGAGCGTGAAGCGCTCGCCGAACTGCGCGCGCTCGCTGGCGCGAACAAGGTTCGCCGCAGCATGATCGGTCTCGGCTACTACGACACCATCACGCCCGCCGTCATCAAGCGCAACGTGCTCGAGAACCCGAGCTGGTACACGGCGTACACGCCGTACCAGCCCGAGATCTCGCAGGGTCGCCTTGAGGCGCTCATCAACTTCCAGACGATGGTGGCTGACCTCGCGGGCATGACCACGACGAACGCATCGATGCTCGATGAGGGCACCGCGGCCGTTGAGGGCATGCTCCTCGCTCGCCGCGCCGCTCGCGTCGAGTCGCCCGTTTTCATCGTGGATGCCGACACGCTTCCGCAGACCAAGGCTCTGCTGGCGAACCGGGCAGAGGCTCTCGACATTGAGCTTGTCGAACTCGACCTCGCCACACTGGGCGCGAACCCCGAGCTGCCGGAGTGCTTCGGCGCGCTCATCCAGTACCCGGGTGCCACCGGTCGCGTCTGGGATTCCAGCGAGGTTATCGCTGCGGTCAAGGCTCACGGTGGACTCGCTGTCGTCGCCGCTGACCTGCTCGCTCTGACCATTCTCAAGTCTCCCGGCGAGCTCGGCGCCGACGTTGCCGTGGGAACCACGCAACGCTTTGGCGTTCCGATGGGATTCGGTGGACCGCACGCCGGCTACATGTCGGTGCGCAAGGGCCTCGAGCGCCAGCTGCCTGGCCGTCTCGTCGGTGTCTCGCAGGATGCCGCGGGCAACCCCGCCTACCGTCTGTCGTTGCAGGCTCGTGAGCAGCACATCCGCCGCGAAAAGGCGACCTCTAACATCTGTACCGCTCAGGTCTTGCTGGCTGTCATGGCATCGATGTATGCCGTGTATCACGGACCGCAGGGGCTCAAGCGGATCGCCCAGCGCATCCACCACGACACAGCGAAGTTCGCCGCGCGTTTGACCGCTGCCGGCTTCACGGTCGAGAACGAGACCTTCTTCGACACCCTGACGGTCACGAAAAAGGGCCAGGCTCAGGCAATTGCCGCTAAGGCACTCGAGAGCGACATCCTGCTCTATGTAGTGGATGCTGACACCGTGCGTTTGAGCTTCGACGAAGTATCGACGCAGCCCTATTCGGGCATGCTCGCGGCGCAGGAGAATGACCTCGCCGACGCCTTCGGTCTTGAGGGCGGTTACACGACGCCGCTCGACGACGCCAGCATCCCCGAGGCCCTCAACCGCACGAGCGAGTACCTCACGCACCCGGTGTTCAACACGCACCGCTCGGAGACGAGCATGATGCGCTACCTCAAGTACCTGGCTGACAAGGACTACGCGCTCGATCGCGGC
Organism: Salinibacterium sp. SWN1162; assembly: GCF_015864675.1. NCBI lineage: Bacteria > Bacillati > Actinomycetota > Actinomycetes > Micrococcales > Microbacteriaceae > Salinibacterium > Salinibacterium sp. SWN1162. The sequence goes on along the minus strand of NZ_JADYWT010000003.1, from coordinate 185,666 downwards.
ATGATCCCGCTCGGCTCGTGCACGATGAAGTTGAACGCAGCGACCGAGATGGAAGCGGTGAGCTGGCCGGAATTCGCGGGCATCCACCCGTTCGCTCCTGCCGAAGATGTCTCGGGCTACCTCGTCATGATTTCGCACCTCGAATCATGGCTTACCGAGGTCACCGGATACGACACCGCGTCGCTGCAGCCGAACGCCGGTAGCCAGGGCGAACTCGCGGGTCTGCTCGCGATTCGCGGCTACCACCGCGCGAACGGCAACCCGGAACGTACGATCTGCCTCATTCCGTCGAGCGCGCATGGCACGAACGCCGCCAGCGCCATGCTCGCTGGAATGCGCGTCGTTGTCGTCGCCTGCGATGATCTCGGCAACGTTGACCTCGCTGACTTGCGCGCCAAGATCGCCGAGCACGCGAGTGAAATCGCGGCTCTCATGATCACGTACCCCTCGACCCACGGTGTCTACGAGCACGAAGTGCGGGAAATCACGCAAGCAGTGCACGATGCTGGCGGCCAGGTCTACGTTGACGGTGCCAACCTCAACGCCCTGCTCGGTTACGCGCGGTTTGGTGACTTCGGCGGCGACGTCAGCCACCTCAACCTGCACAAGACCTTCTGTATCCCGCACGGTGGTGGCGGCCCCGGTGTTGGACCGGTCGTAGCGAAAGCGCACCTAGCCAAGTTCTTGCCGGGGCACCCCATGGCGCAGAGCCAGCATCATCCGGCTTTCGACATGCAGACCGGTGCTGCCGGCCCGTATGTTCACGCTGGGGGAGCGGTCAGCGCTGCACCCTACGGAAGCCCGAGCATCCTGCCCATCACGTGGGCGTACGTGCGCATGATGGGATCGGCGGGCCTCAAAGCCGCGACCGGTGCCGCTGTGCTTTCAGCCAACTACGTTGCGGTACGCCTGCGCGACCACTTCCCGGTGCTCTATGCCGGCGATAACGGCTTGGTTGCTCACGAGTGCATCCTGGATCTGCGTCCGCTTAAGGAGGCGACCGGCATCGACAACAACGATGTCGCTAAGCGCCTCATCGACTACGGTTTCCACGCGCCGACGATGTCGTTCCCGGTATCGGGCACGCTCATGGTCGAGCCCACGGAGAGCGAAGACTTGGCTGAGCTCGATCGCTTCATCGACGCAATGATTGCGATCAAGGACGAGGCGGATGCCGTAGCGGCCGGAAAGTGGCCAGCCGACGACAACCCCCTCATCAATGCCCCGCACACGGCGCATTCGGTGATCGCTGGTGACTGGGAGCACTCCTATTCGCGGGAGCAGGCGGTGTACCCGTTGAGCTCGCTCATTTCAGGCAAGTATTGGCCCCCGGTTCGCCGCGTTGACAACGCGTATGGTGACCGCAACTTGGTCTGCTCGTGCCCGCCTATTGAGGCTTTCGCCCAGTAGTTCACAGAGTGCGAGCCCGCTAGTTTTCTAGCGAAAAACGGCGCGTGCACAGTCGATCCAGTTCGACGGTGCACGCGCCGTTTGTGTGTCCCCATAAAGTGGGACACCAGTGTTCTATTGGGCGCGCTGTGAGAACGCTCAACTTTCCGTGGCCGCGGCTGGATATTGTCGTACCAGTTGTTGTAGTGTGCGTTTGGTGTATGGCGAGTGGTCGACCCGACGATCTCATATCGCTTTCTCACCGACTGGAGACCTCAGTGACGACACGACGGCACCGCCACCGTAAGACGTTTTGGCAACGCTGGAAGAAGCGTTGGTGGCTTGTACCCATCGCCCTGGTGTCTATTGCTTCTCTTGCTCTCGCCGGCATTCAGTTCGGTGCGATCGGGTGGATTACCAATGCTGTGACTCCGTTTGCGGGCGGCTGTAGCGACACCCGTCCCGTCGTCATCGCTGCTGATCCGTCGATAGCTCCCACGCTCACGGCGGTTGCCGCAGATTTCGACGCTGCGGAAGGTAACTGCACGTCCACCGAAGTGCGCTCCTTGCTGTCGGCCGACACTGCTGCGCTCTTCGCCTCGGGTGCTTCGGGCGATCTCGATGCGTGGGTTCCTGATTCGGCTGCGTGGCTTGACCGCGTCGAGTCGATGGCGTCGTCGTTGGGTCGCACCGCTCCCGAGCTCGAAATCACGGATTACGTAGCTAGCACGCCTGTCGTTCTTGCGACGTCAGCAGCTCAGGTTTCGACTCTGGGTGACGAACCACTGTCCTGGGGATCATTGCTGTCCGGCACAGTAGCAACGCTGCTGCCCGATCCCGAAGCTTCTACGGCCAGCCTCGCCGGTTTGGCGCAACTGAAGTCGGTGTCCTCTGCCGAGGATCCGCGCCAGTTCGCCGGCGCCATGCTCGCCATCGGAAAAACGATCCCGCAGTCGACTGAGGAAGCATTCGAGCTCGCCGCAGACGCCGCGGTACCGACCGTGGTCATCACGACCGAGCGCGAAGTGGCGGCGTACAACACGGCATCGCCGTCCTCGCCAGTCGTCGCTCTCTATCCCTCAGACGGCACCGTCGAGCTCACCTACCCCTTCGTCGAAATCGTGGGAGCGGGAAGTGACGCGGATGCTGCTGGGGCAGCGGGCACCGATGCATCCTCTGCCGTGGCCGCCGACTCGGCCGAGACGGATGACTCCAGCAAGCTCCTCACCGCTTTCGCCGCAGCGACGCGATCGTCAGTCGAGCTGCTGGCGGGTGAGGGTTTCCGTGATGCTGATGGCGGGGGAGCCCTGCGTGTAACGGGGGTGCCTGAGGTTGCCACTGAGGCCAAGCCGACAGCGGATGCTGCGGTGCAGATCGAGATTCTGCGTTCGTGGAGTGTTCTGACGCTCCGTTCGCGACTGCTCGTGGTGATCGACGTTTCCGGTTCTATGCTCGATCCAGCCAACAATGGGCTGCGTCGTATCGATGTCTTCCAACTGGCTGCGGGCGAAGCGCTCTCGAAATTCTCGGGAGAAGCCGAGCTCGGGGTATGGGCGTTCTCGCAGAACCGTATCGGAACCCAAGACTGGGAACCGCTTTCTCCGATCGAGCCTCTCTCTGACCCGGCTCACGTAGCGCAAATTAACGGTGTCGTCGCGTCGTTGCCTGATCAGATCTACGGCTACACCGGCTTGTACGACACGATCCTGGCGGCGGTAAAACACGTCAAGGAAGATTACGACCCGTCAAAGATCAACTCGGTGTTGCTCATCACTGATGGCTACAACGAGGACGATGACGGCATCAGCCTCGACGCTCTCTTGAAGAGCTTGAAGGAGCTCGAAGATCCCACGCAGCCGGTTCCGGTGATTCTGATCGGGTTCGGTCCTGACACTGACTTGGAGTCGATGACGGAGATTGCTCAGTCAACGGGCGGTGCCGCCTATTCGGCGACGGTTCCCGAAGACCTCGGCAAGGTGCTTGTGGATGCGCTGAGTCAGCGTTCGTGCCGGCCTAACTGCACCTAGCCGCTGGGGCGGCCCGATTCAGTCGACGTCAGCGGGTCTCGTTGTCGTCACTGATGCTGACGATCCAGTTAACGGCGTAGCGGTCCGTGACCATCCCGAAGATGCCGCCCCATACGGCCGGTTCCAATGGCATGTCGATAGTGCCGCCGTCGCAGAGTTTTTCCCAGTAGCTCTCAACCGCTGCTTTTTCGCTGAGGAAGCCCCCGATCGAGATCGAGATCGATCCGCCCGGGGTGTATTCCATGCTCTTGGGGGTGTCCGCCATCATGAGCGTGAGCCCTGCTGGTGACTCGAGTTGCCCATGCATAACCCACTCTTGTTCTTCCGGAGTTTCGTTGGCCTGAAAATCAGCGAACGTATGAATTTCCGTAGTTCCGCCGAACACGGATTGGTAGTAGGCAAGCGCTTCGCGGGCGTTATCGCGAAAACTGAGGTAGGGATTGGACTTCATGGTCGTTCCTTCCAGAGGGAGCGGTGCGTATGGAAAGTGTGCTGCTAAAAACTGGCGAGTACGACGGGAAACTCGATTCGCGTCAGTAGCTGATCCTCGGCGACATCTGCCGGGCTGTTGAGGTATATCTCACGGGGAGCTCCGGCATACGTATGGCCGTGCTCCGCAAACCAGTCGAAAATGGCGCTGTAGGTGGATTTGAGGTCGGTATAACTGCCGGCGTGAGTCGCAGTCGCGACAACACCACCCGGCAGTTCGTGCGAGCGGAGAGTCGGATGCTCGACGAATGCTTCAGCGACGGGAACACACACTTCGCACGTCCAAGGGAGGTTGGGTCTCATCTCCTCGGCGTACACGGCGATTATCGGCCCCGTGGTTGCGAGTTGAGCTTCAGCGGTGTGGGCTCTGAGATCATCGATCGCGGCAGCCATATCCGCAGGCAGCGTTGCTGTTGTGGTGGCAAAATCTAGTCCCGCCACCAGTTGCGTGGCCACGGTCTCAACAGTGATTTTCGGTGACATACGAGACACTTTACGATCTGCTCGCGCTCGGCGATACTCAAAGTTTCGCAATTGCGGATGCCGCCGCAGCCGCAATTGCCTTGCGGTCTACGTGTCGTCGCTCTGAGCTATCGCAGGGCTTGGGGGCTCAGAAAGGTCAGCGTTTGCGGCCCCGATGGCTGGGGGGAGCATCCATGGACAAAGTTTCTCCACGGAAGAACTGGGGACTCTTGACCGCCTGCCAGATCATCACGGCAATGCCAACAACGATAACCGTGAGACCGAGCAGGAAGACCAACCCGATCCCGCCGATGCTAGACCCACTGCCATAGTTCGGGTCCATGCTGTCGATCAGGGTGATGAAGAACAGGGCGGCCAGAATCATGCCACCCACCAGTGGGAAGAGCAGCGTGAAGAATACGTTGCGAATGGAATCGAACCACTGGTGCCGGAAGTACCAGACGCATGCAAAGGCGGTGATGCCGTAGTAGAACGAGATCATCATGCCCAGTGCAGTGATCGTGTCCCAAAGCACGTTTTCACTGATGAATCGCATGACAGCGTAGAACGTTGATGCGACCACTGACGAGACGATTACCGCGTAGCCCGGGGTAAGAAAACGTGGGCTGACGGCGGCAAACTTCTTGGGCAGGGCGCCGTAGTGTCCCATGGCCAGCAGGGTGCGCGCAGGCGACACGAAGGTCGACTGCAGCGACGAGGCTGAACTAGTGAGTACCGCCAACGACACCATAAAGGCGAGCGGCCCAAGAATGGGCGCAGCGAGGGCGAAGAACACGTTGTCTTGAATGTCCGGGTTGCCGAGGCCGAACTCGCCCGTGCCGGTTCCGGCAAACATCAGAAGAGAAATTGCCAGGAGCAGATAAAGGGTGACGATGAGCACGACGGTCAGCGTGGCAGCCCGGCCGGGCGTGCGGTCGGGGTCTTTCGTTTCCTCATTCATCGTGAGGGTGACATCCCATCCCCAGAAAATGAAGATCGACAGCGAGAGTCCCGCGGCGACGGCGCTGAACGATGTCACGGCGAAGGGATTGAACCATTCCCAACTCAGTGCCGAGGGATCAAAGCCGTTGCCATTTGCCACGGCAACGATGGCGGTGCCGGCGAAAAACAATAGAACCAGTAGTTGAAAGCTGACGAGAAAGTACTGCAGCCGCTGGGTGGTCTGCATATCGCGATAAGAAATGAGGGTCGCGCCCAGCATGAAAAGCAGGCAGACCAGGACATTGACGAATGGATTCGTTGCTAGGTCGGCGATTTCGGGCTTGCCGGCGAGCTGCGCGATGAGGAGGAAAAGAAAGTCGACGGCGATCCCGGCAAGATTCGACAAGACCAGGATGGTGGCAGCGATAAGCCCCCACCCCGCCATCCATCCCACCCAGGGGCCGAACGCGCGGGTGGCCCAGGTGAAGGAGGTTCCCGAGTCCGGCATGCGATTGTTGAGCTCGCGATACCCGAAGGCCACCAAGAGCATCGGAATGAAGCCGATCAGGATGATCGCGGGTACTTGAAACCCGACCGCCGAAACAGTCGGGCCGAGTGCTGCCGTCAAGGTGTAGGCGGGCGCGATGCACGAGATGCCAATGACAACGGCGCCGATTAACCCCACCGTTCCTTGCGATAGTCCCTTGGAGCTAATGCCGCGGTTGTTCTCCGAGCCATCGGAGGTAACCGGTGCGGCGCTATTGTCTGCTGCACTCATCACTGAGATTCTTTCGCTAGGGAGTTTCGGGGAACGACAATCATGGGAACGGTTAGTTCGTGGAGCATCTTGGCCGCGGTGGAACCGAGAAAGAGGCGTCGCCGACGGGCGAGGCGGCTAGAGCCGACCATCGCGATTTCGCCGGGCTCCCATTCCAGATGCTGCACCGCATCCTCGATGCTGGTGCCGCGCGCGACAACTGCCTCGGCTGCGATAGCGGAGGGTAGTGCTGCTCGTGCACTGGCTAACACATCGTCGGCGTGCGCAGCCCCGGTGATGCGGATAACTCCGGTGTCGACCGAGGGAGGTAGATCGACAGTGATGAGCGACAGCAACCGCAGGCGTGCCCCGGTTGCCGAAACCAGCGCGAGTGCTTCGTTCATCAGCGCTCCGGCGCCGGGTCGCGTGCCGACCGCTGCCGTGATCCGCGTGATGCCGACGGAATCATCAGTGTTGCGCGATCCCTCCGGTGCAAGCACGACCGGGATCTCGGCAGAGTGGAGCAGCGTCGTCGCTACCGTTCCCAAGCGGTGACGGCCGAGCCTGCCACCGCCCGCCGTGCCGATCACGATGTGGGTCGCCTTCAGATCTTTCGCTGCCGCCATGAGCCCTTCGGCAAAAGACTCACCGAATCGGATGTGGGTGTTGCTAGTGATAGCCGGACTGATTGTTGCGGCGGCATCGCTAAGCCACTTCTCGGCAGTGTCGAGAAGGTAGCGGTCATAGCCGGCATCAGACGGATCGATCACATTCCTGCCGCTGCCGGGCAGAATCAGCACGATATCTAATTGCGCCCCGGATGCGACAGCGAGTCGTGCTCCGAGAGCGACGGCATCTAGGCCGGCGTTCGTTGCGGTGTAGCCGACGACAACGCGGCCGCTCATGAGGCGGCCAGCACGTCGTTTATTCCGGAAGGTTCCGCGCGCATTGTTGCGGGACTATGCCTGATCTCCAGCATCTCGACTCCTCTGTCTACCCCGACAGTACAGCCAGTTCTTGCTCTCCATTGTCAACGACGGCAACAAAGTTCCGGTCGAAGAGAGATTGCTTCCCGCGGGCTGCTCAACGATGCTCATTCGCGCACAATCTGCGCGTTGATTTCGTTACTTGCTGGGGGTGGACCCGAGGAGTTCAGGGAAGGTAGCTGCCGCCCAGCCGTAGCCCACGAAGATGGCGGCGTCGATGAGGGTGTGAGCAATGACGAGGGGGAGTACGCGACGATAACGGGTGTAGAGCCAGCCGAAGAGTAGCCCCATGGCTATGTTGCCGATGAAGGCTCCAATGCCCTGATACAGGTGATAAGTGCCGCGGAGCACGGCGGTCGACAGAATGATTCGCCAACGGCCCCAGCCAAGGTCGCCCAGCCGGGCGTACAAGTACCCGATCACGATTACCTCTTCGGTGATCCCGGCTCGGAGCGCAGAAAGAAGCAGCACGGGCACCGTCCACCAGTACTGGTCGAGCGCTGCAGGAACAACGTTGACCGTCACGCCGAGCGCGCGCCCTCCGAGGTAGACGGCGATGCCGGGGATTCCGATCACGATGGCGAGTGCTAAGCCGCTCATTCCGTCGCGAAGTGGGCGAGTGAAGTCGATTCCCAAGCGAGAAAGCCGTGGTTTCTGAGCATTCCAGAGGAGAAAAGCAACGAGCGCTACCGGCGCTAGGTCGAACGTGATGCCGAGCACTTGATAGATCAGATCGAACGTCGGGCGAGCGCTAAGCGAGGAGTTGAGAGTCGCAGTCTGTTGTGAAAGCGCCTCAGTGCGGGTGAGCCGATTGGTGATCGAGACGATCGAGTACACCGCGGATGCTCCGAGCGAGAGCGCAAGAACGAGCGAGATCTCGCTCCAGATTCTGCCTCGCGAGGCGAGAACGGGCGGTGCTGAGCTCACGCGGCGGGGCGCGTTGCGCAGGCCGGTGTTCCGCCGGGCAGGCGGTGGCGAAAGCGCGCGACGAAGCGGTAGCCGAGCGCAGCGATAGTGCTGAACGGCTCGGTTGCGATGAGGTGCCCGAGGAAGCGCCATCCGAATGTCGGTTGGCTCCGCAGAAGCAGGGAAAATGCGAGGTGGCCGGCGAACTGTCGAGTAGGAGTCACGAACCACGCTGCTGTATCGACATCATCTTGGCTGAGTGCGTAGTCGTCGAGATCGATCCATTGCCAGGGTGTTGTGGCGGGAAAAGTGGGGAGAAGAGCCTCAAGGCGATTCACCCAGAGCGTGCAAAAAGCACAATCTCCGTCGAAGATCAGAACGGGTTCTGCGGGGCTCAAAGTCGGGCTCGAATGCGACATGCAACGATGTTAACTCACGATGCTGAGCGCGAGTCCCGCGGTGTTTGCGCACCATTTCTGTGAATTACATTCTTTGTGCGCGAAATAACTGCAAAGTCTGCACATAATCTTCACGGGCGTTACCGCTGTGTAACGTTTGGCTTTACAGTTTTGATTGGGGTACCCCCCCGATTTAGGGTGTGAACTATCAAGCGCGGTGCGGCGCCACAATTTCCGTGCCGTTAGCGCAATTCTGCACAGGAGGAAACATTGAAGAGATCACGCATAGGCATCAGTGCAGTCGCACTGCTGTCAGCCTCAGCACTCGCACTCGCGGGTTGCTCGGCGAGCGAGGCGCCTGCCGAAGGCGACAGCGCCGCGATCATCACAACGAACGGTAGCGAGCCACAGCAGTCGCTCATTCCGACAAACACCACCGAAACCGGTGGCGGCAAGATCATCACGTCGATCTTCGCCGGACTCGTCTCGTACACCTCTGACGGTGACGTCGAGAACGAGGTAGCGAAGTCCATCGAGTCCGAAGACGGACAGGTATGGAACGTCACCCTCAACGATGGCTGGACCTTCACTGACGGTGAAGCTGTCACGTCTGACTCCTTCGTGAAGGCATGGCAGTACGGCGCATTGCTCAGCAACGCGCAGAGCTCGTCATACTTCTTCGACAACATCGAGGGCTTCAGCTACGACGAGGATTCAGAACTCACGGGTCTCGAGGTCGTCAGCGACACCGAGTTCACCGTTTCGCTGATCAACCCTGAGGCTGACTTCCCGCTGCGTCTCGGCTACTCGGCATTCATGCCGCTGCCAGAGTCGGCTTGGGAAGACCTCGACGCCTTCGGCGAGGCTCCCATCGGTAACGGCCCCTACATGGTTGCTGAAGATGGCTGGCAGCACAACGTTCAGATCGACCTCGTCGCGAACCCTGACTACAACGGTGTTCGCAAGGCTGTCAACGGAGGCGTCACGATCGTCTTCTACACCAGCCAAGATGCGGCATACGCTGACGCTCTCGGTGGCAACCTCGATATTCTCGACGCTGTTCCCGACTCGGCATTCGCAACCTACGAGTCGGACTTCCCGGGTCGTTCGGTGAACCAGCCTGCAGCTATCTTCCAGGCGTTCAACATGCCGTACTACCTCGAGCACTGGTCGGGCGAAGAGGGCAAGCTGCGTCGTGCAGCTATCTCGATGTCGATTGACCGCGCAGAGATCACGGATGTCATCTTCCAGGGCACTCGTACCCCCGCGACCGACTTCACCTCGCCGGTAATCGCTGGTCACTCCGACAACCTCGCTGGCGCTGAAGTTCTTGACTTCAACCCCGATGAGGCCAAGAAGCTGTGGGCAGAAGCCGACGCAATTGCACCGTACGGAGACACCGTCTTCGACATCGCATACAACGCTGATGGTGGACACCAGGCCTGGGTTGACGCTGTAGCTAACAGCATCAGCAACTCGCTCGGCATCGAAGCTGTGGGCAAGGCATACCCGACATTCGCAGACGCGCTCAACGACCGTGACGCAAACGCGCTCACCGGTGGAACGCGTGCTGGATGGCAGGCTGACTACCCGTCGCTGTACAACTTCCTCGGACCGCTCTATGTAGATGGAGCTGGCTCGAACAAGGAAGGCTACTCGAGCCCCGAGTTTGAGAAGGTCCTCGCAGAGGGCGCAAGCGCGTCGTCGGTAGAAGAAGCAACGGCGAAGTACCAGGAAGCTCAAGAAGTTCTCTTGGTCGACCTTCCTTCGATCCCGCTGTGGTACTCGAACGTCACTGGCGTCTACTCGGACTCCGTTGACAACGTTGTATTCGGTTGGGACTCTGTCCCGCTGTACAACGAGGTAACCAAGGGCTAATTAGCTCTTAGCTTTACCCAGTTTCCACTCTCAACGTGTGATGCCCGGGGCTCCTTTAGGCCCCGGGCATTACACTGAGTACCCTCATTCAGTGATTGTGACTCTTATGCTTATCCGTTCCTTCGAGGGAACCATCTGATGTTTTGGTACGCAGGCAAGCGTTTCCTCCAGATGATCCCCGTGTTTTTTGGCGCAACATTCTTGATCTACTTCATGGTGTTCGCGGTCCCCGGCGATCCGATCGCCGCGTTGTACGGCGACCACCCGCCAGCTCCCGGTGTTATCGAAGCGATTCGTGCCGAATACAACCTGGATAAGCCCTTTATCGTTCAGTACCTTCTGTACATCGGTGGACTGTTTCAGGGCGACCTGGGAACGACGTTCTCCGGCCGACCAGTGATCGATGTCATGGCTCAGGCCTTCCCGATCACTGCTCGCCTAGCTGTGCTTGCCCTTGCGATCGAAGCTTTCTTCGGCATCATCGTGGGTCTCATCGCTGGTCTGCGCAAGGGAAAGCTCTTCGACGCTTCCGCTCTCGTCGTCAGCCTGCTGCTGATCTCGGTGCCAACCTTCGTTGTCGGTTTCGTGCTGCAGTTCGTTTTCGGCATCCAATTGGGGTGGGCAAGAACCACCGTGAGTGGTGCGGCTCCCTGGGGCGAACTCCTCTTGCCGGCGATCGTTCTGGCCTCAGTGTCATTCGCCTATATCGTGCGGCTCACTCGTGCCAGCGTGGCCGACAATCTCGGTGCAGACTTCGTGCGCACTGCCACTGCCAAGGGCCTTTCTCGCCGTCGAGTAGTGACGGTGCACGTGCTGCGCAACTCTCTTGTTCCCGTCGTCACCTACCTGGGAGTCGATATTGGTTCACTCATGGTCGGTGCGATTGTGACCGAGGGAATCTTCAACATCAACGGTGTCGGTGGAACCGTCTACCGAGCAATCCGGCTAGGGGAGGGACCAACCGTGGTCTCCTTCGTCGCAGTGATGGTCATCATCTTTGTGCTTGCCAACCTGCTCGTCGACCTGCTCTACGCCGCGCTTGACCCAAGGATCCGTTATGCCAAGTAACAACACTGGTCGGCCTCGTCCCGGCCAAGAACACTTCATCGCGTCGCTTGCAGAGACTCCGGTCGCTGAAGTCGATCAGGTGGATGAATCGGGCAAAGCCCGCAGCACCTGGACAGACGCGTGGGAAGCCATGCGTCGACGTCCGATGTTCTGGGTATCTGCCAGTTTGATCTTCGTGATCGTAATCGTGGCGGTATTCCCGGGGCTCTTCGCTAGCGCGGACCCCCGCGAGTGCTACCTCAAGTTCAGCAACGGAGATCCTCAGGCTGGTCACCCGCTCGGGTTCAACCGCCAGGGCTGCGACGTCTATTCGCGAATCATCTTCGGAACCCAGGCGTCAGTGACAATTGGTCTGCTGACCACGGTTATCGTGACGCTATTCGGCGGCGTTATTGGAGCCCTCGCGGGCTTCTACGGCGGATTCCTCGACTCCTTCGTTTCGCGAGTCGGCGACGTCTTCTTCGCTGTTCCCACCGTTCTCGGAGCAATCGTTCTGTTCTCGGTAATCTCCGTTCGTGACGCGCTTACGGTGTCGCTCGTGCTCTCGTTGTTCGCGTGGCCTCAGATTGCGCGCATCATGCGTGGTGCTGTTCTGTCGGCCCGAAATTCGGATTACGTCACAGCTTCCGCGGCCCTGGGTGTTTCGAGATTCAAGACGCTGGTTCGCCACGTGATCCCCAACTCGATTGCTCCGGTGATCGTTGTGGCTACGGTGTCGCTCGGTATCTTCATCGTGGCCGAAGCGACTCTCGGATTCCTCGGAATTGGTCTTCCGCCCACCGTCATGTCGTGGGGTAACGAGATCAACCAGGCTCAAGTTACGGTTCGAACTCACCCGCAGACTCTTCTGTTGCCCTCGGCTGCGCTCTCGATCACCGTGCTTGCCTTCCTGATGTTCGGCGACGTAGTTCGCGATGCCCTTGACCCGGAAGCGAGAGCACGCCGATGACCAATCCAGAAACAGTTCCTGTGTCGCCTGAATCCTCGAACGAGGAAGTTCCGCTGCTCAAGATTCGCAACCTCGAAGTTGGCTTCGAAACCCAGCGTGGTCTCGTTCCCGCCGTTCGCGGGGTCGATCTGACCCTGTATCAGGGCCAGTCACTTGCGATCGTGGGGGAATCCGGATCGGGTAAGTCCACTACTGCGCAAGCAGTGATCGGTCTGCTACCGGGCGCCGGTAAGGTCTCGGGCGGATCGATCGAGTTCGAAGGTCATGACCTGACCACGTTCTCAGACGCTCAGTTCGCTGAAGTGCGCGGTAGCCAGATTGGTTACGTTCCCCAAGACCCGATGTCGAACCTCAACCCGGTGTGGAGCATTGGCTTCCAGGTTGAAGAGGCGATCAAGGCGAATGGTATTGCTCAGGGCAAAGAAGCACGCCAGCGCACCATCGAGGTACTGCAAGAAGCAGGTCTCGGCGACGCAAGCGAGCGTCTCAAGCAGTTCCCGCACCAGTTCTCGGGGGGAATGCGCCAGCGCGTTCTCATCGGGATCGGTCTCTCGGCTCGCCCGAAGCTCCTGATCGCCGACGAGCCCACCTCGGCACTCGACGTCACTGTTCAGCGCCAGATCCTCGATCACTTGCAGTCGCTCACACGCGACTACGGCACCTCGGTGCTGTTCATCACTCACGACCTCGGCCTCGCCGCGGAACGTGCCGAACAGCTCGTGGTCATGTACAAGGGCAAGGTCGTTGAATCGGGTCCGTCTCGGGCGATCCTGGAAAACCCGCAGCATCCCTACACTCAGCGTCTTGTAGCTGCGGCTCCGAGCCTAGCCTCGCGTCGAATTCAGTCGATCAAGACCGCAAAGCCCGAAGATGACAGTGTGCGTATCTTCGCGGAAGGGTCGCTCGACGACACTCTCATTGCTCGTGCGGCGAGCCGCGAGGCTGGGTCGGATGAAGACTTGATCAAGGTGAGCAACATCACCAAGGTCTACGAAATTCGCAAGCAGGGCTTCCGCAAAGACAAGCTCCTCGCCGTCAACGACATTTCGTTTGGCGTCAAGAAGGGCACCACTACCGCGCTGGTAGGGGAGTCCGGATCGGGCAAGTCCACGGTAGCCAAGCTCATTCTGCAACTGGAATCGCTCACGAGCGGAACGATCGAGTTCGACGGCAAGAACTTGGCGGGAATCAAAGGCCAGGAGCTCTTGGAGTTCCGTCGCCGTGTTCAGCCGGTCTTCCAGGACCCCTACGGTTCGCTCGACCCGCAATATAGCGTCGGCAACACGATCGCGGAACCGCTGCTTGCTCACAAGCTCGGTACGGCCAAGGAACGCTACAACCGCGTGAGCGAACTGCTCGATCAGGTGTCGCTTCCGCAGGCAGCGCGTCACCGTTACCCCGGCGAACTCTCCGGTGGTCAGCGGCAGCGTGTTGCTATCGCTCGGGCGTTAGCTCTCAAGCCCGAAGTTCTCGTGCTTGACGAGGCAGTCTCCGCGCTCGACGTACTCGTTCAGGGGCAGGTGCTGAACCTGCTCACCGAGTTGCAGACCGAGCTCGACTTGACGTATCTCTTCATCACTCACGACCTCGCGGTGGTTCGCTTGGTAGCCGACAACGTGTGTGTCATGCAGGGCGGCCGCATCGTTGAGGCTGCGACAACGGACGAGGTGTTCGAGAACTCGTCGAACCCCTACACGCAGGAACTGCTTGAAGCCATTCCGGGCGCCAACATCAAGCTAGGCGCTTAGTTTATTAAGTCAGAAGGGCCGTTCCCCCTCGGGGAGCGGCCCTTCTGACTTAGACTCGTTTCTAGCGTGCCACCGCGCGCTGCGAGTCCGTGTGCAGGAGGTTCAGTGAGCGCCACAAGAATCATGGCGACCCTGGCCATCGCGGCTGCCACAGCGATCGCCCTTGCGGGGTGTGTGCCGCAAGCGTCACCGACGATCGATGGCTCCGAGCTGACGATCGCGGTCACCCAGCCCTACACCTCTGGCAATCCAGTGACAGCCTTCGGCGCTGGCGAAACCAACACCACTATCGCCTACGCCACGGGCACTGGCTTTACCTACTTCAATGACGAGTCTCAGCTGGTTCGCGATGAGTCCTTCGGCCACTTCGTCAAGGTCTCGGACGATCCGCTTGCCGTGACCTACACCGTCGCCGACGGCGTGCGCTGGTCAGATGGCTCCGCGGTCGACGCGGTTGATTTGTTGCTCGAGTGGGCGGCAACATCCGGCGCCCTCAACGCTGCCGACGCGGATGCCGCGAGCACGGTCGACCCCGAGACGGGCGCTCCGATCGATCGTTCTGACCCTCGTGTTCTCTTCGACTCGACGGCCGGTGACGACACTGGAATTGCGCTGGTTACAGAGCTTCCCCAGATGAGCGATGACCGTCTGTCTCTCACTCTTGTCTTTGACGAGCCGACAGCCGACTGGCGAACGGCGTTCTTCGGCCCAGGCTCGTTCGCTAAGCCCGCGCATGTGGTCGGCATGATGGCATTCGCGAGCGACAATGCCATCACGGCCAAGGAGCGCGTTTTCTCTGCGATAAGCGAGAACAACGAGAAGGATCTCGCAGCGATCGCGCGCACGTGGAACACAGTGTTCAATTTCGAAGGCATGCCCGCGAACAAGAGCCTTCTGGTCTCAAGTGGACCGTATGTGGTGTCGGAGTACGTCGCGAATCAGTACGTCACGCTTCGCGCGAATGAGAACTACAGCGGAATGCGTGAGGCGACGTTCCAAGAGATCCGGGTGCGGTTCATGAGCGATCCGCTCGCTCAAGCTCAAGCTCTTCTCGTGGGCGCAGTGCAAATTGCGGTGCCGTCGATGAACAGCGATGTGCGTGATGCTCTGGCCACCATGGATGCGACCATCCGCGACGGCTACACCGACAGCTTCGAGCATCTTGACCTGCAGTTTGCGGAGTCGAAGAGCGGCGTCTTTGACGACGTGCTCGTGCGGCAAGCATTTTTGAAGACTGTTCCGCGTGCCGAGATCGTTGCGACGGTGTTCGACGACGCATACCCGCGTGCGACCACCAGGGACTCGTTCCTATTCGCCCCGGGCGACGCGGAGTACCGCAGCGCACGATCCGCTAACGGCTCGGCCGACTACGGTGAGCCAGACATCGAGGGCGCAAAAGACTTGTTAGCCGAGGCCGAGGTCTCGAAGCCAGCCGTCTGTATCCTCTACGACGCGGATGACGCGATGCGTGAGGATGAATACGCTCTCATCAAAGAGTCTGCCGCTAAGGCCGGTTTCGTGGTGAGCGACTGCTCGAGCGAAGATTGGCAGCAAACTCTCGGAACGCCAGAGGCATATGATGCAGCGCTCTTCAGCTGGCAGAGCACGCGCCCGGGCGTAGGGGTAGCGCCAGCAGTGTTCGGCACCGACGGCTTCGCCAACCTCAACTACTTCTCAGACGCCACGGTGGACTCGCTGCTCAGCGAGGCAAGTTCGGTTTCGATCGACGCGTCCGAGCGGGATGCACTACTGATCGAGGCTGATGCTGCGCTCTGGGCATCCGCGTATGGAACGCCGTTGTACCAGAATCCGGTGACGATTGCGTTCGATCAAGACAGAGTAGAGAACGTCTCGCTGTCATCGCTCAGCCCCGGAGTATGGTGGAACGTGTGGGAGTGGAAGCCGTAACTCGCGCCAGTTTTGCCCGTAATAACGGCCCCCTGAACGGGCGGCTGCGATAAATCTTGTCAAACAGGGTAAACTGGTGGAGCAGGATACTCTGAAAGATCTTCTGCACCCTCCCAAGATCTTACCCCGGTGGCATTCGGCCGCCGATCTGCTGCCGAGACTTTCTGTGCAGCGACTGCGGTGAAAGTCCGCACAGCCTCCAATGAATTAAGGAATATTGCTATGGCTATGGCCACTCGCAGCGACTTGCGCAACGTAGCAATCGTTGCCCACGTTGACCACGGAAAGACGACTCTCGTTGACGCGATGCTTCGCCAGACGAACTCCTTCGAAGCGCACGCGCACCTCGAAGAGCGCGCAATGGACTCGAACGAGCTTGAGCGCGAAAAGGGAATTACGATTCTCGCGAAGAACACCGCGATCTCCTACAACGGTAAGTTCGCCACTGAGGGTCCCATCACGATCAACGTGATTGACACCCCGGGCCACGCCGACTTCGGTGGCGAGGTTGAGCGTGGACTCAGCATGGTTGACGGCGTTGTGCTGCTGGTTGACGCCAGTGAGGGCCCGCTTCCGCAGACCCGCTTCGTTCTCCGTAAGGCACTCGAAGCCAAGCTGCCCGTGATCCTCTTGGTCAACAAGACCGACCGTCCCGATGCTCGCATCGACGAGGTTGTTGCCGAGAGCCAGGACCTTCTTCTTGGCCTTGCTAGCGACATGGCGGATGACGTTCCCGACCTTGACTTGGACGCCATTCTTGACGTTCCTGTTGTCTACGCTTCGGGCCGTAACGGCGCTGCAAGCTGGAACAAGCCCGACAACGGCGCGCTGCCCGACAACGATGACCTTGAGCCGCTGTTCGACGCGATCCTCAAGCACGTTCCTGCTCCCTCATACGACGACGAGCACCCCCTGCAAGCGTGGGTCACCAACCTTGACTCCTCGCCCTTCCTCGGTCGCCTCGCCCTCCTTCGTGTCTTCAACGGCACGATCAAAAAGGGTCAGACCGTCGCCTGGGTCAAGCACGATGGAAGCGTCGCAAACGTTCGCGTAACCGAGCTCATGATCACAAAGGCTCTCGACCGTTACCCGGCCGAAAGTGCGGGCCCCGGCGACATTGTTGCTGTTGCTGGCTTTGAAGACATCTTCATCGGTGAAACGCTCTGTGACCCCAACGACGTTCGCCCGTTGCCGACCATCACGGTTGACGATCCCGCGATCTCGATGACTATCGGAACCAACACCTCGCCGGTTATCGGCAAGGTCAAGGGCCACAAGCTCACCGCACGTATGGTCAAGGACCGTCTCGACCGCGAACTTGTCGGTAACGTTTCGCTGAAGCTCGTCGACATCGGACGCCCGGATGCCTGGGAAGTCCAGGGTCGTGGAGAGCTCGCTCTCGCCATCCTCGTTGAGCAGATGCGTCGCGAAGGCTTCGAACTCACTGTCGGCAAGCCGCAGGTTGTTATCAAGAAGGTTGACGGCAAGGTTCACGAGCCCTTCGAGCACCTCACGATCGATGCTCCCGAGGAGTACCTCGGCGCTATCACTCAGCTCCTAGCTGCTCGTAAGGGTCGCATGGAAGGTATGGCAAACCACGGTACCGGCTGGGTTCGCATGGAATTCATCGTTCCTTCGCGTGGTCTCATCGGTTTCCGCACCGAGTTCATGACCATCACCCGCGGTGCTGGAATCGCCAACGCCGTCTCGCACGGCTACGAGGCGTGGGCTGGCGAAATCCTCACCCGCGTCAACGGTTCGATTGTTGCCGACCGTGCTGGTGCCGCTACCCCGTTCGCGATGGTTGCTCTGCAGGAGCGCATGTCGTTCTTCGTTGAGCCCACGCAAGAGGTCTACGAAGGAATGGTTGTTGGCGAGAACTCGCGCGCTGACGACATGGACGTCAACATCACCAAGGAAAAGCAGCTCACCAACATGCGCCAGTCGACCTCGGACTCGTTCGAGCGTATGACTCCCTCGCGCAAGCTGACGTTGGAAGAATGCCTCGAATTCGCTCGCGAAGACGAGTGCGTTGAGGTAACTCCTGAGTTCGTGCGCATCCGCAAGGTAGAGCTCGATGCCAACGCTCGCGCTCGCAGCACGTCGCGCATGAAGAAGCAGAACGCCTAACCTCACTCTCGCAGCGGGCTCACATGAGCCAGCAATCTGCACGGAGTACGATGCAGCCACGGTCATTTGATCGTGGCTGCATCGTTGGTTAACGACCCGTGCGGCCGTAACCATCTCGTCGTTTTCTGGAGTTGTCATGTTGAGCGCACGCCACAGTGTTAGCGCATCCGTAGCCCTCGTTCTCGCTCTGGCGGCGACGCCGGCACTGGCGGGCTGCTCGGGGGAGAACCCTATCGGCGGCATCGTGGAACAGGCCACCGGCGGCAACCTCAGCCTGGGCGGCACGGAGATTCCGGAAGGCTTCCCCAGTACCGTTCCTTTGACCGAGGGGGACGTGCAGTTTGCGATCGCCGCGGGAGAAGGCGACAGCCGCGGGTACAACATCACCATCGCTACCGGTGCGGAGTCGCCACTCGATGCTATCGAGGACGATTTTGCGGCTGCCGGCTACGAATCGCAGGTGCAAGCAAGCGGTTCCGATGGTGTGGGCTCGGTGATTTTTTCGAGTGACGACTGGAACGTGGCCGTAATTGTCGCGAGCACCGACGACGGGTACACCGCGAATTACACGGTAGCGCCGGCAGGCACCGCCAACTAACAACGTCGCTTAGGCGAGGTCGAACATTCCCGCGCCAATGAAGCTCGATGTTGATGCCCCGGGAGGTACGGCAAAGATCGCCGAGCCGACGTAGCGGACGTACTCGTTCATGAGGTCGTTGCGCGAGAGGGCGAGCTGAATTGGCACGAACTGCTTCTCGGGATCGCGCTGGAAGCTGATGAAGAAGAGCCCAGCGTTGAGGCGGCCGAGTTCGTCATTGCCATCCACGAAGTTGTAGCCGCGACGTAAAATCTGGGCGCCACCATGAGTGTCAGGGTGGGCGAGCTTCACGTGCGATGCGTCATCGATCAGGGGCGCGTCGTCGCGACCGGTCTGCTTGAAATCGGGATCGGTGAACTCGCTGCCGCCGCTGAGGGGAGCACCCTCGCCCTTGGTCCGACCGAAGATCGTCTCTTGTTCGCGCAGCGAGGTACGGTCCCACGTCTCGATGGTCATGCGAATCTTGCGGCTGACGAGGTACGAGCCGCCGGCCATCCACGCTGTTCCGTCTCCGGATGCTGCCCACACGTGTTCGTTGACGCCGGCGGTGTCTTCGGCGCGGAGGTTGGCGGTGCCGTCTTTGAAGCCGAAAAGGTTGCGGGGCGTCTTTTGAGCCTGCGTCGTGGACGACGTGCGGCCGAAGCCGAGTTGCGACCAGCGCAGGGTTGCGCGACCGAAAGCGATCCGCGACAGGTTGCGAATAGCGTGAACAGCCACCTGGGGGTCGTCGCTGCAGGCTTGGATACAGAGGTCACCGCCGACGAGTTCGGGCAGCAGAGCGTCGCTGGGAAACTTAGGGAGGTCAATGAGCGCTGAGGGTCGCTTGCCAGCGAGGCCGAAGCGGTCATCAAACAGGCTGGGGCCGAAGCCGAAGGTGATGGTGAGGCCGCCGGGCGGAAGGTCGAGAGCTTCGCCAGTGTCGTCTGGTGGAGCGTCGTACGGGCCACCGGCAGGGCCGTACTCGCCAGCAGCCTGGCCTGCCGTCATCCGTGCCGCGGCGTAGCTCCAATCGCGCAGCAACTCGATGAGTTCGTCGCGAGAGATGTCGTTGACGTCAAACGCGGCAAAGTGCAGTCGATCCTGCGCCGGGGTGATGATCCCCGACTGGTGGTCGCCGAAAAACGGGTACGTCGATGCCACATCGTTGCTGGTGGATGACGCTCCGCCGCCCCCGATCGCGAACGCACCACCGACGCCGAGCCCAGCACCGACGACTCCAGCGCCGGCGAGACCGAGCAGGCCGCGGCGGGAGAGTCCCTTGGTGTCATCTGTTGGCATGGCGGTACTTTCGTGAGTGATGGGCGGATGGGCGGATGAGCGAATGGACGCGACTGCGTTTAGAGAACGAGAACGGCGGTGAGGCGAGAGAGTGGTTCGGCGAGGGCGTTCACCTGATCGGAGAAAGCGCGGATTTCAGTCGTGGACAACTCCGTGTAAAGGCGGAAACCATCGCCTTCCTTTTGAGCGTCGAGCAGGACCTGCAGTTGTTCGAACTCCTCATCGAGAGTCGCGGCGAGGTCGGCATCTTTCTCCACGAGGATGTCGCGAACGCCGTCATAGAGAACGCGCGCGCCGTCGATGTTGGCTTGGAAATCCCAGAGGTCGGTGTGCGACCAGAATTCTTCTTCGCCCGTGACCTTGCCACTGGCGACCTCATCGAGAAGACCAATGGCGCCGTTCGTCTGTTGGTCGAGCGTGAACTCGAGCTCCTGAACATTGGCGTAGAGCGTGTTGGTGTCGGCGACGAGCTGCGACGCTAGCGCCTCGCGCTTGGACTGGTCGTAGGCTTCGAAGCCGGCTTCGGCATCCGCGGGCCAGAGATCTTTCTCGATGGCGTGCCAGCCCGTCCACTCTTGGCCATCTTCGAGGTCGGCTTCACGCAAATCCATGCGCGGGTCGAGATCTCCGAAGGACTCGGCGACGGTTTCGACGCGTTCCCAAAACACGCGGGTGGGGGCGTAGAGCGAGCGGGCGGTGTCGTCATCGCCGGCGATGTACGCGGCGGCGAAATCTTCGGTACCGACTACGAGATTTTCGATCTGGTCTTTGACGTAGCTCTTGTAGTTGGCATTGGCCGTCTCGACCTGAGCGGCGATGTCGCCGCTGAAGGCGAGGTCGGTGCCGGAGTCTGTCACGGTGAACGCAGTCGTTCCGAGGCCTTCTCCGACCATTCCCGGCTTGCACACGGTGAAGTAGTCGCCAGGCTGCGCCAAGACCACGAGGTCGCGAGTGATTCCCGGCCCAATGTTCTCGACCTCACCGACGATGCGTAAGCCGTCATCCGCGAGCAAATAAAACTCGGTTACCTGGTCGCCGGAGTTGGTGACGGAGAACACAAGGTTGCCGCTGGGCGCCTCACTCGAACTCACGGCGCAGTCGGTTGCACTGCTCTCAACGCTGATGGTGTTGCCGGATGCCGTAGTGCTGACGTTGTTGGGAACGCAGCCGGTGAGGGCGAGAGCGGCAACGGTGGCGACGGCGGCGTAGCCGACGCGGGAAGAGCGGGGGGTCATCAGGCTCCTTGAGTGCTGAGAGGTGAAGCGGGAACGAAGGACTTGTCTGCGCGAGCGTTGCCGCGAACAGTACGGATGAAAATCGTCATAACAGTGCCGACATAGGCCGACCAGATACCCGCTTCGAACCACGTGGTGGCGGGCGAGAAGTTGAAGACGCCCTTGAGCAGCGTTCCGTACCAGCTGTCGGGCGGGATGACCGCGCTGACGTCGAAAGCGAGAGCATTGAGTCCGGGCAAGACACCCGCCTCTTGCAGATCGTGAACGCCGTAGGAGAGTACTCCCGCGGCGACGATGATCAGGATGGCGCCGGTCCAGGTAAAGAAGCGCGTGAGGTTGATGCTCACCACTCCGCGATACATGAGGTAGCCGAGCACGATCGCGGCGGCAATACCAAGGGCTGCTCCGGTGAGGGGGAGCGTGGTGGACCCGCTGGCTTGAACGGCGGCCCAAATGAAGAGAGCAGTTTCGATTCCTTCGCGGCCTACGGCGAGGAAGGCCACGAGGACGAGGCCCCAACCGGCACCCGTAAGGTGCGAGTCGACTTCACTGCGCAATTCGCGGCCGAGACCGCGGGCGGCGCGAAGCATCCAGAAGATCATCCACGTGACAAAAGCGGTCGCGATGATCGAGAGGATGCCGCCGATCAGCTCTTTTGCCTGAAAGGAAAGGCCGTAGGCGCCGAAGGTCAGGCTCGCGCCAAGCCCGAGGGAGAGGACAATAGCGATGCCGACACCGAGCCAGATGCGGGGGAGAACGTCGCGGCGGTCGATCTTGTGAACGTACGCGATAAGAATGCCCACAACAAGTGCAGCTTCGAGGCCTTCTCGCAGGCCGATCAGGAAGTTTGCGAGCACGGAACTCTCTTGTCAATCGAAGTTTTGGGTGGATTGGTAAGCCTAACCTAATCAACCGTAATCGGGCTACCTGTGTCTATTCTGTTTACTGCAGAAAGAATGGTGGAGGAACGGCCGTGAAAGATCGTGCACAGCGGGTGCTGGTTATCGCTGCGCGCCCAGAAGATGAAGCCTATGTTTTCGGGGCCACCATCGCGACACTCGTTCAGCGCGGCACTGAGCTCATAGTGCTCAGTTGCAGCAACAACGCGACCGCCGCCATCGCGGCGAGCCCCGCCATCGGCGGTGTCCCGACCGTGACGGCCGAGAACGCGTTTGCGTCGGCACCCGCCACCGCCACCGCCGACAATGATGCCTCCGCGGTTTCAGAAGAGCCCGCGGCGTCTGTCGATGACATCGTGCGCGAGATTTTGGGTATCACCGCTCACCACATCCTGCGTGAAGATAACGGGCGTCAGTTTCGTACCCTCGACGCCCGCGCTCTCGCCTCCGACATCGCCGCAGCGATCACCGCGCTGAAGCCGGATGTCGTTGTCAGCTACGCCAAAGAGTCCAGTGGAACGGCGCGCGGCGACGAAGCGCTGCTCGTGCACGAGGCCACTGCTCTCGCTACCGAGCTTGCGGGGGTTCCTTTCTATACGGCATCCGCTGTTCCTGTTGATCGGGGCGTTGCGGTGTCGTCGGCAACAGCGTTGGCGTTCAAGCGGCGCGCCACCGAGATCTACCGCAATGAGATTCCGGTAGGCGAAAGCATCTCGACGCCCGTGGAGTATTTGCGTCGGTTGCGTCGCCGCGAACTGGTCATCGGCGAACGAAGTCGTGGTGAGCGCGTAATTCTGGCGCTGGTTTCCCTCGTGCTGGGCGCTCTCGTTGGAGTCGTGTTGACCGCGGTGCATCAATCAACCTTCGCCCTCGGCGATGTGCGCATCCCGTGGGGAGTTGTCGTCTCCGTCACTCTCGTCACGGCGTTAATTCTTGGTTTGCGCCTTATTTACGACACTCGAGTGGCTGCTGGCTTCGCTTCACTCGGCGTCTTGGTCATGTCAGCGGTGCTCGCCAGCGTCATGCCGGGAGGAACGATCCTGATTCCGGCCAACACCGCGGGGTACGTCTGGACCTTTGCGCCCGTGCTCGTCGTGCTCATTGTGGTGGGCTGGCCTCGGGTCAACCGTCAGGTTTCATCGGCGAGCCGCGCTAACATTGAATTGAACTCTCCCGTGAAAGGTGCGGATATCTCGTGACATATGTCATCGCTCAGCCCTGTGTCGATCTCAAGGATCGCGCGTGCGTAGACGAATGCCCTGTTGACTGCATCTACGAGGGCGACCGCATGCTCTACATCCACCCGGATGAGTGCGTTGACTGCGGCGCCTGCGAGCCTGTCTGCCCGGTCGAAGCCATCTACTACGAAGACGATCTGCCTGATAAGTGGGCCGACTACTACAAGGCGAACGTCGAATTCTTCGACCTCCTAGAAAATTCTTCGCCCGGCGGCGCAGCGAAGGTCGGGGTGCTTCCTCTGGATCACGCTCTCATCGTTGCTCTTCCCGAGGGTGGCGGGTCCTCCGACTAATGACGCGCACGCCGTTGGTTCTTCCCGACTTCCCGTGGGATTCCCTTGTGCCCTTCGGCACCATCGCGCGTACGCATCCCGATGGGATCGTCGATCTCTCCGTCGGGTCGCCCGTAGACCCGACTCCCGACGTTATTCGCGAAAGCTTGGCGACGGCGACGGATGCCCACGCCTATCCCACGACAACCGGTACCGTTCAGCTGCGTGAAGCCATCGTCGACTGGTTCGAGCGACGCCGTGGCGTGACCGGGCTCACCGTTGACCACGTTCTTCCCACGGTTGGTTCAAAAGAACTCGTGGCGCTACTGCCGCTGCTACTCGGCCTGGGCAAAGACGACGTGGTCGTTCATCCTTCGGTTGCATACCCGACCTACGCCATCGGCGCTGCCATGGTTGGTGCTACGGCAATTGCCTCTGACGAGCCTGCCGAGTGGCCCGAGAACACGGCGCTGGTGTGGCTCAACAGCCCGGGTAACCCCGACGGCCGCGTGCTCGATGTCGAGCAACTGCGCGCTGCGGTAGCGCGCGCTCGCGAGCTTGGTGCGGTTATCGCTTCAGACGAGTGCTACGCCGAGCTCAACTGGAACGGCGTTGACCCGACTCCCTCCATTCTTGACCCCGAGGTCATTGGCGACGATCGCTCGTCGGTTCTGGCCGTATATTCGCTCAGCAAGCAATCGAACCTCGCCGGCTACCGTGCTGCGTTCGTGGCCGGATGCTCGCAGCTGATCGCTGAACTTCTCGAGGTGCGTAAGCACGCCGGACTCATCGTTCCCGGCCCCGTGCAGGCGGCGATGGTTACCGCGCTCAAGGACGAGGCCCACGTTGCGCAGCAACGCGAGCTCTATCGCGCCCGTCGTGCGAAGTTGCTTCCCGCTCTTGAGCGCGCCGGGTTCCGCGTTGACGACAGCGTTGCGGGGCTCTA
This sequence comes from Salinibacterium sp. SWN1162, assembly GCF_015864675.1. Classification (NCBI taxonomy): domain Bacteria; kingdom Bacillati; phylum Actinomycetota; class Actinomycetes; order Micrococcales; family Microbacteriaceae; genus Salinibacterium; species Salinibacterium sp. SWN1162. The sequence continues at coordinate 161,163 of NZ_JADYWT010000003.1, read as the reverse complement.
CTTGTGGGCCACAAAGAATGAGGACTCGTGGCAGACGGTCGGCGATCTGGCTCAGGCCGGCATCCTCGTTGTTCCGGGCTCCTTCTACGGCGAAACACCACCTCACCATGTGCGGATCGCGCTCACGGCGAGTGACGCGACGATCGCCGATGCTGTCGCACGCCTCGAGTTGCTCGCTTAAGTGCACTAATCGGCTGAGGCCTTGTGTTTGACCTCTAAAAGCCTCGTCGTTCGGTTGGTGGGTGTGACAGTGGCTATCTAAGCCTTGTAGGCTGTAGCGGTGAATGAAGCCCCTCAAGACCCAGAGAAGGCCACCCTCCATTTTCCGGGCGGTGCTGCTGAATTTCCCATTATCCGTGGGGTCGATGGTCACAACAGCATCGATATCTCCACCTTTATGAAGCAGACCGGTTACACGGCGCTTGATCAAGGATTTGTGAACACTGCGTCGACCCGCAGCGAGATCACCTATATCGATGGAGACCGCGGCATCCTGCGCTATCGCGGTTATGCGATCGAAGACGTTGCGGCAAACTCGACGTATCTCGAGGTTGCCTGGCTGCTGATCTACGGTGAGCTGCCGTCGAAATCGCAGTTGGAAGAGTTCGACGAAAAGATTCGTCGCCACACTCTGCTGCACGAAGACCTCCGTCGATTCTTCGACGCCCTTCCGCATAGCGCGCACCCCATGTCGGTGCTTTCAAGCGCGGTGTCGGCGCTCTCGACGTACTACGAAGACTCGCACGATGTGCGCGACCCGGAGCAGGTCGAAATCTCAACCATTCGCTTGCTGGCAAAGCTGCCGGTTATCGCGGCGTACGCTCACAAGAAGTCGCTCGGTCAGGCACTGCTCTACCCCGACAACTCGATGAGTTTCGTCGACAACTTCTTGAAGCTCAACTTCGGCAACATGGCCGAGGAATACCAAGTCAACCCTGTGTTGAGTAAGGCACTCGATCGCCTCCTCATCTTGCACGAAGACCACGAGCAGAATGCCTCCACCTCCACGGTGCGCCTCGTCGGCTCCACCGAAGCGAACATTTTCGCCTCGATTTCCGCCGGAATCAACGCTCTCTACGGCCCGCTTCACGGTGGCGCCAACGAAGCCGTACTCAAGATGCTGGGCGAGATCCAGGAATCGGGCGACGGCGTTCAAAAATTCGTTGACCGCGTAAAGCGCAAAGAAGACGGCGTACGCCTGATGGGCTTCGGGCACCGCGTGTACAAGAGCTTCGACCCGCGCGCCCGCTTGGTGAAAGAGAGTGCGGATGAGGTGCTTGCCGACCTCGGCATCAGCGACCCGCTGCTCGACATCGCTCGTGAACTCGAAGAGGTCGCTTTGGCCGATGACTACTTCATCGAGCGCAAGCTGTACCCCAACGTCGACTTCTACACTGGCGTCATCTATAAGGCAATGGGCTTCCCGCCGCGTATGTTCACCGTGCTCTTCGCTATTGGTCGACTGCCGGGCTGGATCGCCAACTGGCGCGAGATGAACGAAGACCCCAAGACCAAGATCGGTCGCCCGCAGCAGCTGTACGTGGGCCCTGCGGCGCGGGACTGGCCTCAGCGCTAGAGACCGCACCATCCTGCATGACGAACGGCCGGCATCCCCTCGGGGAAGCCGGCCGTTTCGCGTGCCGGGCGTGGGCCGGCTAGTCGAAGGCGGGAACGTCGATGCGGTACACCTCGGCGTCCATGCCGCACGAGCCACCGTCGGAGTTGAAATACACGTGGGTGAACGATCTATTGACGACGGCGTGAGTTTCGGTCCAGTAGTCCTCACCGCAGTTGTAGGTGTGGGCGAGGTTGAGGATGCGGCCGCCGTCGAGCTCGATGGCCATTACCTTTTCGCACGTCCACGCGCCCTCGGCGTTGCAGTTGTAGGTGGAGACCACCACCCAGCCCGGCTTGTCGTAGCCTTTGCCGGAGATGTGCATGGAGGTGTTGGCATCGTCGTAGGCATCGAAGAGCGTGGTGCGCTTGAGCGAGTCCATGTCGACCGAGGTCAAGAAGCCCGCTGTTTCGCTCGCGGAATTGAAATCGATGTAGACGTAGGCATCCCGGCCGTCTGCTGAGAGCGCGATGTCGCTGTGCTCGCTAGCCTCGGTCAGCAGGCGTTGATGGGTGAGATCGGCGTCATAGACATAGGTACCAGACTCGGCGGAGGCCACGACGTATTTTCCGGTGGGGGAGGCGCTTACCCAGTCTGTGTCGGCGGGGAGCTTACTGGTGCCGAGCACCGAGTTGGAGGCGAGGTCGTAGCTGACCATGCCGAGCGGTTCCTCCGCCGCGTTGTAGACAATCCAGGCATACCGGTTTCCGTCACTGCTCGGAGAGCCCTCGCTGCGGTCTTTCATGTAATCAGCGCCCGGGAATGCCGCGGTGATCGGGGCGGTGAGGTCGGCGATGACCGTCGATTTGCCGGTCGTCACGTCGAGTTCGAAAAGGGTGAGATCACCTTCGGACGAGTTGGGGCCGGCTAGGTAGCGAATACGACGGGGATCGGTCGGATGCCACTGTGGCTCGGCATCCGGGTGAATTTCGAGGGCGCTGATAAGGGCCGCGTCGATGGTGGAGTACACGTGGTACTCGGCATCACCGTGGTACGTAAAGAACATCGAGCCGTCGGCGTTCTCGGCCTGGCGGCGGCTGTAGCTGTTGCGGTCAAAGCGCGTGCCTTCCGCCGAGGTGACGCGCTGAATCGTCGTGCCATAGACCGGATCCGACGTCACTGCACCGAGCGCCGGCTTCTGCCACGAGCTATCGGGCGTCGTAGCATCCATTCCCCACGTGAGGGTGTCGGCGTTCGCCGCGGGCGCGGCCGGAGGAGAGGCAGCGGGTGACGCCGCGGAGGTGGGCGATAGCAGCGGCTCAGCGCCCGTGCACGCCGTCAGAGCAAGAGCGGCTGCAACGAACACTGCGGCGGCGCGATAGTGGCGCAGCCGCAGTGTCGAGCAGGGGACAGTGAGATTGTTCATGCTCAACTTCCTTTACTTCCCCCGATGGATATGACCCTTAGGCGTGCAGCGCCGCGTTCAGCTCAACGCCGGTTCCACTGCGGGGCAGAACTTCGACCGCGCCGGTGACCGAGTTGCGGCGGAACAGCAGGCCGTTGACGCCGCTGAGCTCGACCGCCTTGACGCTGCGCGCGGTAGCTGAACCATCAATGACGGTGACCTTGGTGCCGGCCGTGACATAAAGCCCGGCTTCAACGACCGTGTCGTCGCCGATGGCGATTCCGATTCCCGAGTTGGCTCCGAGCAGAGCGCGCTCGCCGATGGAGACACGTTCGGTGCCACCGCCGCTGAGGGTTCCCATGATGGATGCGCCGCCACCGATGTCGGCGCCATCGCCCACGACGACACCCTGAGAGATGCGGCCCTCGACCATCGAGCTACCGAGAGTGCCGGCGTTGAAGTTGACGAAGCCCTCGTGCATGACGGTGGTTCCGGGGGAGAGGTAGGCGCCGAGGCGCACGCGTGAGGCATCAGCGATGCGCACGCGTTCGGGCAGAACGTAGTCGAGCATCCGAGGGAACTTGTCGATGCCGGTCACGATGATGCCGTGGCGCTTGAGCGAAACGCGAAGCTCGCGGAAGTCGTCGGGGTGCACCGCTCCGGCGTTGGTCCAGACGACGATGGGCAGGGCGCCGAAGAGTCCGTCGAGGTTGATGCTGTTGGGTTGCACGAGCAGGTGGCTGAGCAGGTGCAGACGCAGGTAGGCGTCGGCGACGTTCTGTGGTGCGGCATCCAGATCGATCTCAACGGTCACAAATTCGGTACGCACGCGGCGACGTTCGTCGTTGCCCAAGTGCTCTTCGAGGTCGGCGGGTGTGTAGTGCGGGTCGGTGCCCTCGGGGATTGATCCCAGGTGCGGAGCGGGGAACCACACGTCAAGTGTCGTTCCGTCGCTAGCGATTGTTGCGAGTCCGTATCCCCATGCTGTGCGCGAAGTCATACATCAAGGTTACTTACACTGGGTGCATGCCTGCGACCGATAACACCGTTCCCGTGCTCGATTTGACGGCCTCGAGCCCCGAACTCACCCGCCAGATCTGCGATATCGAGTCGGTCTCCGGCAACGAGAAGCGCATTGCGGATGCCGTCGAGACGGCCCTGAGCGCGTACAGCCACCTTGAGGTGATTCGGGATGCGGATGCCGTCGTTGCTCGCACGAACGGCGGCAAGGGGCAGCGCGTCGTGATCGCGGGGCATCTCGACACCGTTCCCGTGAATGACAATCTGCCGACAACGCTCGAAATGATTGACGGCGAGGAGCACCTCGTTGGCCGCGGCACCGTCGACATGAAGGGCGGCGTCGCGATTGCCCTCAAGCTTGCGGCAGAACTCACCGATCCTGCGGTCGATGTGACCTGGATTTTCTACGACCACGAAGAGGTCGCTGCTGATCTCAACGGACTCGGTCGTATCGCACGCAACCGCCCTGACCTGATGGCAGGCGATTTCGCCATCATCGGGGAACCGTCCAACGCGACGGTCGAGGGCGGCTGCAACGGCACCGCTCGCATTGACATTTCGCTCACGGGATTACGGGCGCACTCTGCCCGCGCCTGGATGGGCGAAAATGCGATTCACGCTGCGGCGCCCGTGCTGGCGATTCTGGCAGCGTACGAGCCGGAGTCGCACGAGGTCGACGGCCTCGTGTATCGCGAGGGGCTCAACGCGGTAGGAATCACGGGCGGCGTTGCCGGCAACGTGATTCCGGATGCCGCTACCGTCACCGTGAACTTTCGCTTCGCTCCCGACCGCAGCACTGATCAGGCCATCCAGCATCTGCGTGAGGTCTTCACGGGCTTCGACTTTGAGGTGACCGACCTTGCCGGTGGCGCGCGCCCCGGCCTTGACGCCCCGCTGGCCAAGAACTTCTTGGCTGCGGTCGGCGGTACCCCGGCGCCCAAGTACGGCTGGACCGATGTTGCTCGTTTCGCGGCGCTCGGAGTGCCCGCCGTGAATTACGGCCCCGGCAACCCCCTGCGGGCTCATGCCGACGACGAACGTGTTGCGACGAGCGAAATTGTGGCCTGCGAGCAGGGGCTGCGGGCGTGGCTGACAGCTCGCTAGTTTCGGCAGCACGCCGCGCGACTGCGGCGATTCTGGCTCCCGAGCGTTGGTGGCTTGCGGTCATTGCGATTTTCGTGGCGTCCCGCGTCGTGACGACGTCGCTCCTGTTGTGGTTCGCGTCGATTCAGGGCCAGAATGCCTGGACGGGACCGCGCCCCGACTACTTCTCGTTTGCCAAGATCTGGGATGGTCACTGGTACTTCATCATCTCGCTGGCGGGGTATCCGAGTGAGCTACCGCTAACGGAGGCCGGTGAGGTCGGCGAAAATGCGTGGGCATTCATGCCGGCGTACCCCGCTCTCGTTCGAGTGGTGATGACGCTCACGACGCTCGACTTCGCCGTGGCCGGCGTGCTCGTCTCCGTGGCCTGCTCTCTGGGCGCAGCCCTCATGCTGTATCGCGTGATGCACCTCGTGCTCCCTGCCGGCTCGGCACTCTTCGCTGTTGCAATCTTCTGTTTCGCCCCGCTCTCGGCCATTCTGCAGGTCTCGTACGCCGAATCCATGTATCTGTTCTTGCTGATCCTCGCGCTGTTCTGGCTCATGAAACGTCAGTATTGGATGCTCCTGCCGGTGATCGCGGTCATGTCTGTAACGCGGCCAAGCGGGCTCGCCTTCGCGCTCGCGCTCGGCCTGCACGTTGTCTATCGCTGGTGGATTCGCCGGCGCGAAGAGTTTCCCCTTCGTGAGAGAGTCGCCGCGATCGCCGCAACTCTCTTCAGCCTGATGATGGGTTTCGCGTGGCTTCTCATCGCCGCGGCGGTCACGGGATCGCTCACGGCTTACACCGACACCGAGCTGGCGTGGCGGGCGTCCTATATCGGCTACGGCGAACTGATTCCGTTCACGGCGTGGTTTCAAGGCGCCGAATTCTGGGCAGGCTGGTGGCACCTGCCGCCGTGGTTGCTTATCGTTCTGCTCGTCGCCGCAGTGATTGCCTTCTTCGCTTTTCTTCTCACGAAGCCCGCGAGACATTTGGGGGTCGATCTCCGTCTTTGGGTAGCGAGCTATGCGCTCTATCTGCTGGCAGTGTTCTTTCCCCAGTCGAGCACTTTTCGCCTGCTCATGCCGCTGTTCCCGCTTGCCGGGGTGTTGGCTCTACCGCAGTCACGGTGGTACCGCGCGGTGCTTCTGGCGGCGTGCGTCGCCGGTCAATGGGCGTGGATCCATCTGGCATGGTGGGTTGACGGCTACGACTGGACGCCGCCCTAAAGAGGTGCACAGCGGGTGAATGATTCGACAGAGTTTCAGTATCGGCAGTTTTTGCTGGATAATAGAAGCCAGTACCGATGAAAGGGGACTATCGATGGCAGCAATGAAGCCGAGGACCGGTGACGGGCCAATGGAGGCTGTCAAAGAGGGTCGACTCATCGTCGTTCGTGTACCTCTCGAAGGCGGCGGCCGTCTCGTCGTTTCAGTGAACGACGCCGAAGCAAAAGAACTGCATGACGCTCTCGCGGGTGTAGTCGCTCCGGCCTAGAGCTCCTTCTTAGCCTTAGCCGGCAGCTCACGTCACCGCACGGAGCCTGCCGACACAAGCACCGAACACGATCTTTTCGTGTTCGGTGCTTGTGTTTAACGCGCGGTGGAGGTCTCGAGCCATTCGTTGAGGTACTTGGCGGTCGCGCCGGGGCCAGCGGCCACCTCGCGCGGGGTCCCGGTCGCCACGATCGTGCCGCCCTGGTCTCCGCCGCTCGGGCCGAGATCGATAACCCAGTCGCTGGCGGCGATAGTAGCGAGGTCGTGTTCGACGAGCACGACGGTGTTTCCGGCATCCACGAGTCGCTGCAGCTGTGCAAGCAAGAGCTCGGTGTCGGCGGGATGAAGCCCGGCCGTTGGTTCATCGAGAAGATACAGCGCGTGGCCGCGACGGGCTCGTTGCAGTTCGGTCGCGAGCTTGATGCGCTGCGCTTCGCCGCCGCTGAGTTCAGTGGCGGGCTGACCGAGCCGGAGGTACCCGAGGCCGACGTCGCGCAGAGTGTCAAGGCTGCGCAGCGCCGACGTTGATTCGGCGAAGAACTCGGCTGCGGTGGCGACGGTCATGCCCAAGACGTCAGCAATCGTTCCGCCGAGGTAGGTGACTTCGAGCGTTTCGTCGTTGTAGCGCGCACCGTGGCAGGTGTGGCAGGGCGCGTAGGTTCCCGGCAGAAACAGCAGCTCGACCGAGACAAACCCTTCGCCGAGGCACGTTTCGCAGCGCCCACCGGCCACGTTGAACGAGAACCGGCTTGCCGTGTATCCGCGCTTCTGGGCTTCATCGGTCGCGGCGAAGAGCTTGCGAACGACATCGAACATTCCGGTGTAGGTCGCGAGGTTTGAACGCGGCGTTCGTCCGATGGGGCGCTGATCGACGAGCACAAGGCGGTCGAAGGAGTCGAGGCCAGCGCTGCCTTCGAGCGAGAGGTCGTCGAGACGGTCATCGGGGTCATCCGCGTCGGCGGCAGCATCCGGCGTAGTGCCCAGCTGACTGCGTACTGCCTGAGCGAGTACGTGAGTGACGAGCGTTGACTTGCCGGAACCCGAGACTCCCGTGACCGCGGTCATGACGCCGAGCGGAAAATCAACGGTGAGATCGCGGATGTTGTGTAGCGAGGCTTTCTTCAGCCGCACCCAGGACTCGGGGGCGCGCACGTCGCGCGTCGGTCGCGCTTCCTGGGGAAAGAGGTAGCGCGCAGTGACCGATTCGGGCACATCCTTGAGGCCGTCGACGGGGCCGGAGTACACGAGCTGTCCGCCGCCTTCGCCTGCTCCGGGGCCGATGTCGACAATCCAGTCCGCCCGTCGGATGACGTCGAGATCGTGCTCGACGACAAAGAGGGAGTTGCCGGATGCCGTCAGGCGGTCGAGCACTTCGAGCAGCGGCGCGGCATCCGCCGGATGCAATCCCGCCGAGGGCTCGTCGAGCACGTAGACGACTCCGAAGAGGCCGGAGCGCAGCTGCGTGGCGATGCGCAGGCGCTGGGCTTCGCCAGGGGAGAGCGTGGTGGAGTTGCGGCCGAGGCTGAGATAGCCAAGCCCGAGGTCGAGCAGCACATCAACGCGCGCAATCACATCGTCGCCGATGCGGTGGGCGACCTCGTTGCCTTCAGACCCTTCGCTTTCGGAGTCGGCACGCGCCATGCCTTCGCGCAGTCGGTCGGCAAGGTCGGTCAGTGGAACAGCGTTCAATTCGGCGATGCTGAGCCCCGCGAAGGTGACGGACAGGGCATTAGCCTGCAGCCCGCTGCCGCCACACTCGGGGCACGTCATGCTCTGTACGAAGCGGAGCGCGCGCTCGCGCATCCGCTCGCTTTGGGACTGCGAGAGCACGTTCATGATGTGCTTGCGGGCACTCCAGAACTTGCCGTTGTACCCGTGGTCGACGCGACCCTCTTCGGGCTGGATGAAGACGGAGGGCTGCTCTTCGGTATACAACAACCAGTCGCGATCCTTGCGGCTGAGAGTGCTCCACGGCGCGCGGGTGTCGATGCCGAGCCCGTTCACGATGCTCTTGAGATTCGCGCCCTGCCATGCGCCCGGCCAGGCGGCGATGGCGCCGTCGCGGATCGACAGCGAGGCATCGGGAACGAGCAGATCTTCCGTGACGTCGTGAACGACTCCCAGGCCGTGACAGCGCGGGCAAGCACCGGTCGCGGTGTTGGGCGAGAAGGCTTCAGCCGAGAGGTGCGTGACGCCAGCGGGATAGGTGCCGGCGCGGGAATACAACATGCGCAACAGGTTCGAGAGCGTGGTGATCGTGCCCACGCTCGAACGCGAGCTGGGAGCGCCCCGGCGCTGCTGAAGCGCGACCGCAGGCGGCAGGCCTGTGATGTCCGTGACATCCGGAGCGCCGACTTGGTTGAGCAAACGGCGCGCATAGGGCGCAACGGACTCGAAGTAGCGGCGTTGAGCCTCGGCATACAGAGTGCCGAACGCGAGCGATGACTTTCCCGAGCCGGAGATGCCGGTGAACGCGACCATGCAATCCCGCGGCACATCGAGGTCAATGTTGGCGAGATTGTTCTCGCGGGCCCCGCGAACGCGAACCCAACCGTCACGATCGTTGCTGTTCATGGGTGCTCCGTTCTCACGGCGCGCAGAGATGGCGGATGCTCAGCAGCGCACGCTCAGTCATGGTCGTCGAGAGTGGCGAATGTTCCACCCTACGGACAGGATGCTGAACGCTCGGTGAGCGTTCGCTGAGCGCGTGAGCCGCCGACGTGCGCGAAAGCGCCCGGGATACGCAAGAGCCCCGGTATGCGTTAGTCGCTGAGCTTAGTGAGCTGAAGCAGACCATCCCCGACCGGAATGAGTGAGCTGATCACTGCCTCCGACTGCGCGATCTCTTTGAGAAGAGTGCGGAAGTTGCTGACCGTTGAATCGCGCTGAGCAGGGTCAGCAACACGGTCGCGCCACAGGGCGTGGGCAACCACGACGACGCCGCCGGGACGAACGAGGCGCAGGCCGTGCTCGACATATTCGATGACTGATTGTGGGTCGGCGTCGATGAAAACGAGATCGTAACTCGACTCGTTCATGCGTGGCAGAACTCCGGCAGCTTTGCCACCGATCTGACGTACGCGATTCGACGGGATGCCGGCATCCGCGAACACGGCGCGAGCAACCTGTTGGTGATCGATTTCAGAGTCGATCGTGGTGAGTAGAGCGCCGGGGCTGCCGGCGAGCATCCAGAGCCCGCTGACGCCGACACCGGTACCGACCTCGATGATGCTCTTGGCTCCCGTGGCCGCAGCGAGCAAGGCCAGCTGGGCGCCGACAGCGGGGCTGACCGCTTCGATTCCCAACTCGCTGGAATGCACGCGCGCCGCAGCGATCTCTGGGCGTTCGGTAACGAACTCCTCGGCGTACTTCCAACTCAACTGCTTGTCTGACACATTGCTCCTATCGCTGTGTCAACTGTAGACGCAGCAGCGGCAAGCGCAGGTAAGCTAAACGGGTGTCCTTCGGTCTCACATTCGACAAACTGCTGATCATCGGGATCATCGCTGTCTTTTTGCTGGGCCCCGACCGTTTGCCCTACTACGCATCGCAACTCGCACGCCTCGTCCGCTCGCTGCGCGACATGGCCAGCGGCGCCAAAGACCGCATGCGTGAAGAGATGGGCCCTGACTTCGACGACATCGACTGGAAGCAGCTCGACCCTCGTCAATATGACCCGCGCCGCATCATCCGCGACGCTCTGCTCGAAGACGAAACGCCTCCCGTGAAGGTGCGACCGCCACGATCCGCGGCGTATGCCGAACGGCAGGCGGCGCTCGCCGAGCGACAATCGCAACTCAAAGCAGAACTCAAGGCGGGCGAACGCGCCCCCTTCGATAACGAAGCGACCTAGCGCGCCTGTGCAAGCCCTCCGGCGCCGAAACCTTGTCGGCACCGCCACCGGCACCGGCGCCTAGTCGCCACCGACGCCTCAGTGCTAGCGGCGGCGCAGCACCTTCAGCACGGTCAATAGCGTGACCATGAGCCCCGCCATTGCCGCGAACTCGGCACCCGAGCGTGGCAACTGCAGAATGCCGTTCGACTGCGAGACCGTGCGGGATTGCGCGAAGCGCAGAATGCCCTCTGGCCCGTTGCGGCGTCCGAGCCCAGAGTGCTTCATGCCGCCCATCGGGGCGTCCACGCTCGCGAAGCTGCCGCGGTAGCCCTCGTTGATGTTGACGCTGCCAGCATCCAGGCGATCGGCCAAGCGACGGGCGTGCGCGATCGAGCCGCTGAAGATGGAGGCGTTGAGGCCGAATTCGGTGTCATTGGCGCGGTTGATGGCATCCGTGTCGCTGTCAACGGCGGTGATCGCTACAACTGGCCCAAACGTTTCGTTGGCGAAGCAGTCCATCTCGGCGGTGACTCCCGTGAGCACGGTCGGCGCGTAGAAGTACGGGCCGAGGTCGGGACGCGGGATTCCGCCGGCGAGCACGATCGCGCCCTTCGCGATGGCATCGTCGACGTGGGCCTGAACACGCTCCAGTTGCGCCGCAGAGGTGAGTGAGCCCACATCGCCCGAGAAGTCGAGAGCCGAGGTCTGCGACAGCGCGTTCACGCGTTCGGTGAACGCGCGAGTGAACTCCGCCTCGATCGACTTGTGAACGTAGATGCGCTCGATCGAAACGCACAACTGGCCCATCGAAGCGAAGCAGGCGTAGACGGCATCCGCCGCGGCCTGAATGGGGTCGGCATCGCCGAGCACGAGAAGGGGATTCTTGCCGCCGAGCTCGAGCGAGGCACCAATGAGGCGCCCGGCGGCACGCTTGCCGACCTTCGTGCCCGTCGGGGTCGACCCGGTGAAACAGATGTAGTCGCTGGTATCGACAACGGCGTTACCGACTTGGTCGCCGGGCCCGGCCAGAATCGGCCAGACAGCGGCAGGAACTCCGGCATCGATGTAGGCCTCGCGGGTGGCGAGCATCGAGAGCGCGCCCTGATTATCGATTTTTTGGATGACGGCACTGCCGGCGGCCAGCGCGGGCACGATGTCCATGGCACCGAGAGCGATCGGATAGTTCCACGGCGTAACAACACCGATGAGTTGCTTGGGGGAGTAGCTCACTCGCGTCGACATCAGCAGCGGAATGCCCGCCCGGCGACGCTTGGTCGCTAAAGTGCGCTCGGCCGAAAGCGCGTAGTAACGCGTTACCGTTGCCGCTTGAAAGATCTCTTCGAAGGCTTGCCCGCGCGTTTTGCCCGACTCGGTCTGCAGCAGGTCGAGCAACTCATCTTGACGTTCTAACAACAGATCGTGGGCGCGCAGCAGCACGCGGCGGCGGTACGCGAACCCGGCATTTCGCCAGGCGCGTTGGGCGGTGCGGGCGGATGCTGCGGCATCCCGCACATCGCGCGCCGAACTTTGCGGCAACTCGTGCAGCGTCTCGCCCGTGAACGGTGCGATCACGGCGGCGGTGTCGGAGCTGGTGCAGCGCAACTGGGCGACGAGAGTGTCGCGACGACGCGACCCGATCAGTGAGGCAACGGTGGAAGACGACATATCTCAACACTACGACTGACCAGCACAATTTAGGCTGAGCAAAGCGCTAGGCTCACGAAGATGACGACCGCAGCGCCGCGAGCTCTTACCCGAAGCTCCATCGCCACCTATGCCATTGGTTCGTTGGGCACCGGTGGTTTTGGGGCCCTGCCTGGGCTTGTTCTCGTGTACTACCTCACGGACACTCTCGGTATCGCCGCGCTCGCGGCAGGCATCTTGGTTACAGCCGCCAAAGTGTGGGACGTGATCATTGATCCCGTGATTGGTGCGCGCAGTGACCGCAGCCTCGCCCACCGTGGCACTCGCCGGCCGGCGATGCTCGTGGGCGCCATCCTGCTACCGATCCTGTTTGTCGTGACGTTCGCGGTTCCCGCCGGAATCGGCCCACTAGCCTCGGGTATTTGGGTCTTCATCGCGTTCGTGGCCACGGCAACCGCCTTCAGCCTGTTCCAAGTGCCGTACATCGCGCTGCCGGCCGAACTGACCCGCAGCTACGACGAACGCACGCGCCTCTTGGCCGTTCGCGTGGTCGTGCTCACCGTGGCGATCTTGCTGTTCGGCGCCGGCGCCCCCGAGATCCGTGACGCCTTTGCGGATGAACGGCTCGGCTATCTCGTGATGGCACTCTCGGCGGCGGCCCTCATGGGCGTTTCGCTCGTGATCTCCTCGTTCTCGGCGCCCACCGGCACGATCTCGGTGACTCCGACGGTATCGATCGTGGAGACGTATCGCTCGGGAATCGCCGCGCTCAAACGCAGCCAACCATTCCGGGCGCTGCTGCTGACCTTCTTGCTGCAAGGGCTCGCGACGGGCGTCATGCTCGCGGGGGCGCAATACGTTGCGACGTGGGTGCTGGGCACCGGGGTTGCGATCCTGTTTGTCTCGCTCATCGGCCCCGCCCTGCTCTTCGCCCCGGTGTGGGCTGCCATCTCGCGTCGCATCGGTAAGGAGCGCGCCTTCGTGTGGGCCTCCGCCTGCTACGGGTTGGGAGCGCTGCTGATCGTTCCGCAACTGTGGGCCCCCGGCGCGTGGATTTATGCGCCCGTCGCGCTCGCCGGAGCAGGCTACGCCGGCATGCAAGCCCTACCGATGTCGATGCTGCCCGACGTGATCTCCCACGACTCGCGCCGCCACAAGATCGCCTCGGCCGGCACGTTCGGAGGGGTCTGGACCGCGGGTGAAACGACGGGAATGGCCCTCGGGGCAACGGTGCTCACGACGGTGCTGGCGGCATCCGGCTATCTCGAATCGGTCGCGAACCAAACCGTGACCCAACCCGATTCGGCCATCGCCGGAATCATCATTAGCTTCAGCATCGTGCCCGCCGTGATCATCGGGCTCTCGTTGCTGACCTTTAGGCGCTACCCGTTGCGCCGTCACCACATTGATGAGGCTGACGGCGGCCCCCAGCCCACCCCCACCCCGAACCCCGCCAGCGGCCAAACCACCACTGCGAACGATCAGGAGACCCGATGAAGTTCGATCACCAGCCCGCCGATATTCTCGAACGCCTCGCAGCGCTGCGCGAAGCGGATGCTCCCACCCACGGCGGCCATGTGCTGTCGTACGTTTACGACTCCGGCCTTGCTGAGCTCGACGAGCTCGCCGCCAGCGCCATCCGTGCCGTGCAGCCGGTGAACGGCCTCGACCCGACGACGTTCACCTCGGTCGCGGTCATGGAACGTGAAGTGCTCGGCTTCGCTCGTGACCTGCTCGGTGGCGATGAGGATGTCGTCGGCACCGTCACGACCGGCGGCACCGAAAGCTGCCTGCTGGCCGTCAAGACGGCGCGCGACGTGTGGCGCGGTTCTGGCTCGTCGGCACGCACGGGCACGCCTCGCCTCTTGGCTCCCGTGACTGTTCACGCGGCCTTCCAGAAGGCGGCGCACTACTTCGGTCTTGAGCTCGACCTCGTGCCGGTCGGCCCGGGCGGCGACGTTGCCGCCGCCGACCTCATCGCGCGCCTGGGCGACGATGTTGCTCTCGTGGTGGTCTCGGCACCGAGTTATGCGCACGCCGCGATGGACCCTGTGGTGGAGGTCGCCGCGGCGGCAGCCGAGCACGGTATCGCCTGTCACGTAGACGCCTGCATCGGCGGTTGGGTGCTTCCCTTCTGGGACGACGTTCAGCCGTGGAACTTCAAGGTGCCCGGCGTTACAAGCATCAGCGCCGACCTGCACAAGTTCGGGTACTCGCCTAAGGGTGCTTCTGTAATTCTGCAGCGCGGTCGCGACCGTCAGCGCACCCAGTATTTCGCGACGACGCAGTGGCCGGGCTACCCGATCGTGAATCCAACTATTCTGGGTTCGAAGTCTGCCGGGCCTCTGGCCGCAGCGTGGGCGATCATTCAGGCGTTGGGCACGAGCGGGCTCGCCGAGCTTTCGCAGTCGTGTGCCCGGTCGACGCGATCGCTGCGCGACGTGATCGGTGGCATCGAGGGCTTGCGAGTTGTGGGCAATCCCGTCGGGCCGTTGCTCGCCATCGCAACGGACGAGTCCGTCGCTCCCGAGCGTCGCGTCGATGCGCATCACTGGGCAGACCAGGTGCGCGAGCACGGCTTCCTGCTGCAGCTGCAACCGTCTCTCGTGCAGAGCGACGGCAGCGTACTGCCCGCCACGACTCACCTGACGATCACGCCGGTGACCGCCAACGTGCTCGACGAGCTCAGCGTCGCACTCGTTGCGGCCGCTGACGACGTGCGGGGCGTGCCGGCCGTCTCGGCCGAGGCTGTACTCGCTGGGTTGCCCGCTGAGGCTCTCGCAGCGTTAGGGAACCCGGATGCCGCTCCGCTCGACTCCGCGACCGCTGCGGGCCTCCTGGGCGCGCTCGGCATCGGTGCCGGCGAGCAGGGCTTGCCTGCGCGAATGGCACCCCTACTCGCCCTCATCGCGGCGATGCCGGCCCCGCTGACCGAGCGCCTGCTCATCGAGTTGCTCGCGCGCCTGATCGAGCCGCAGGCTTAGTGGGAGAAGAACCTCGGGTCGACGGACGCGGCAGCGTGCTGCGTTCGCTCGCCGACGACATCCTTGCGCTCGCGAGCGGCTAGCCAAGAACGGCGGGCCGCGTCATCCACACGTCGTGATCGTCGCTGTCGTAGGGCACGAAGCCGTGACGTTCGTAGAGACGGATGGCGGGGCTGCCCTGCAGCACCATGAGGCGGAACGGGCGCGCATCTGGTCGGCTCAGCGCATCGGCGAGTACTTGCGTGCCAATGCCTCTACCGTGCAGGTTGGTCGGCAGGTAGAAGTGCTCGATCCAGCGGGCGTCGGGTTCGTGGCGCACGGTGATGGAGCCGACATCCGTTCCGTCAACGCGGATGATCTGGGTGTTGCTCGCGACGAATGCCGTGCTCATCCATTGGCGCACACGCACGGGGTCGAAGAGTCCGTGGCGGTCGAGATCAGCGCGCAGCACGACAGCCCGCAGTTCGAGCAGCCAGTCGAGGTCGGCGTCGGTGCTGGGGCGTAGGGAAAAGTCCACGTCGAGATTCTAAGCCGGGCGGAGACGTGAAGTGGATGCGGCGCTTACGCCGTGTGCTCGCGCTCGAAGCGCTGAGCTTCATCCACGAGCGCTTTCACGACCGCGCGCACCGAGGGGCGCTCGGCGCGGTCGGGACGCAGCAGCGCCGAGATAAGGCGCGATGACGGCACACCCTTGAGGGGGCGGGTGATGAGTCCGTTCTCGCGGTCACGGGTTGTGAAGCGCGGCAGGATCGCGATGCCGTGCCCGGCAGCCACGACGGCTTCGACGATGCTGTTGTCGGTGAGGCGTTGCGCCACTTTGGCTGGGGCGCCATTGGCGGCTTCGATGCGGCGCAGGATGCGGTCGAATGGCAGCCCCTGGGGCACGCCAATCCAGGTCTCGTCGATGAGGTCGGCGGGGGTGAGGGCCGCTTTGCGACCGAGAGGGTGGTCCTCCGGCAGGGCAACATCGAGCGATTCCCGCATGAGGGGAACTACGGCAAGACCACGTTCCGTCCAGGCGGGGAGAACGTGCGGCGAATCCGAGACCACAATGTCAAAATCGGCCGTGAGGTTGGCGACGTCTTCGAGCACCGAATCTTGGTCGTGACAGCTGAGCGTTAGCCCGGCCAAACGGTTCACCGAATGAAAAAGACCCGGCAGCAGCATCTCGCCACCGGTGGGAAAGATTGTCATGGTGACGTCGCCGCGGGGGGACTCGCGAAAGTCGTTCCACAGCGCTTCGGCTTTCTCAATCGCGGTGGCGACATCGGTCGCGGTCTGGGCGAGGGCGCGGCCAGCAGAAGTGAGCACGATGCCTCGGCCTACGCGTTCGGTGAGGGGGATTCCAGCCTCGCGTTCCAAGATTTTGAGCTGTTGAGAAACGGCGGATGGCGTGCGCATCGTCGCCTTAGCGACAGCGGTGATGCTGCCGCGATCGGCCAGCTCGCGCAGCAGTTCTAGACGCCGTATCTCCATGTAGTTAGCCTACAAGGTTAGATAAGAAAGATCATCTTGTTCTAAAAGGTTGCCGAACGTCAGAATATAGACATGAACTTCGAACTAATCATCATCGCGGCACTTGCTGCAACCGGTATCGCCGCAACCCTGCGTGCCGTTGCAACCGACGGATACCGTCGAGTGCCCACCCGCCGCTACAACACCATGCCGTAGCCAACCGCCAGCCGGTTTACGCAACACCACAGCATTTCTGCTGTGGTGTTTTTGCGTTAACGGGCGTGCTGCCCCGTCGGGCAATACGGGTGGGCAGCTAGCGCGGGCTGAGGCCGAGCTTGCGGCCGGCCACGCTGCGCTTGAGCGAGCGGAGAGTCGCGGCGAGAGCCGTGATGGCCTGCGCCGCCGGATCCTCGGGAGCTGCGATCACGACGGGCACCCCGGCGTCGCCGCCTTCGCGCAGGGCGATGCTGAGAGGGATGGACGCCAGCACCGAGACCGGCTCGTCTGGCGTGGAGAGCTTGGCTGCGGCATCCGCCCCGCCACCGGAACCAAAGAGTTCGAGCACGCTGCCGTCGGGCTGGGGGAGACCCGCCATGTTTTCGATGACGCCAATCACTCGTTGACCGGTTTGGCGAGCGACAAGCCCGCTGCGTTCAGCAACGTCAGCAGCAGCAGACTGCGGGGTTGTGACGACTACGACATCGGAGTGCGGCAGCAACTGGCCGAGCGAAATAGCGACATCGCCGGTGCCCGGCGGAAGATCGAGCAGCAGCACGTCGAGGTCACCGAAGAACACGTCGGTCAAGAACTGCTGAATAGTGCGGTGCAACATCGGTCCACGCCACGACACAGCCGTGTTGTCTTCGACAAACATGCCGATCGAAATGACCTTCACGTCGTAGGCGACCGGCGGCAGAATCATCTCGCCGACCTGGGTCGGCTTCGCGCCGTGCAGGCCCAAGAGCCCGGGAATCGAGAAACCAAAAACGTCGGCATCGATAACCCCGACGCGCAGACCACTCTGAGCGAGCGAGACCGCGAGGTTCGCCGTGAGCGTCGACTTGCCGACTCCGCCCTTGCCGCTCGTCACTGCCACAATCTGAGTCAGTGAATCGGGCCCGAACTGCATCGTCTTGGGCTTTCCCTTGCGCAGCTTCTCGGTGAGCGCCTCGCGTTGCGCGCGCGTCATCACCGATACGTTCACCGTGACCGCCGTGATGCCGGCCACACGCTCGGTAGCCTCACGCACGTCACGTTCGATGGACGTCGCGGCCGGGCATCCGACAATCGTCAAGGTCAGACCCACGGATGCCGCCCCAGCGTCGTCAACGGCGACCCCAGAAATCATGTCCAGCTCTGTCACGGGACGACGAATCTCGGGGTCGATCACCGAGGCGAGGGAGGTGAGAACCGCGGCTTCGAGCTCAGCGTTCACGCTTCTCCGCGTCTTTGGTCTCGTCGTCTTTCTCGAGTTCTTCGAGCAGCGAGCGCAGCTCGGAGCGAATGAAGTCTTTGCTCGCCAGATCGGTCATCGCGAGGCGAAGCGCCACAACTTCGCGCGCCAAGTATTCGGTGTCGTTGAGGTTGCGCTCGGCACGCTGGCGGTCTTGCTCGATCTGTACGCGGTCGCGGTCATCTTGACGGTTCTGCGCCAGCAGGATCATCGGTGCAGCATAGGAGGCCTGCAGCGACAGTATGAGCGTCAACAGGGTGAAGTTGGTGGCGCGCGGGTCAAACTGCGCATCGAGGGGAGCGCTCGTGTTGTAAATCAGCCAGACACCCACGAAAGCGGAGAGCCCGACAAGAAACCAGGGGGTTCCCATGCCGCGGGCGAACGCTTCGGAGTACCGGCCCATGCGGTCGCGGCTCTCGAAAATACCGAAACCGGTACGCAGCCCCTTCGGGCTGTCGAGGCGTGCCTCATTGCGCTGAGACCGTGGAGTGCGTCGTTTAGCGAATGCCACGTGCTGACCTCCCTGCGCGAATGTCTTGCTGCTGAACGATAGTCAGCGGTCTAGTGGATGTGTCGTCGAAACTGGCCGATTCATCGGTGGTGCTTCGCCAGTCGTCGGGAAGAAGATGGTCGAGCACGTCGTCAATGGTCACCACCCCGAGCAATCGATGATTGTCATCGACAACCGGAACCGATACGAGGTCATAACTCGCCAGGATGCGCGACACTTCTGCCGCGGTCGTCGACGAGCGCACGGGTTCGAGCGTCTGGTCGATGAGCGCGCCGAGGCGTTCGTTGGGCGGGTAGCGCAGCATCCGTTGAAAATGGACCATGCCGAGCAGCCGCCCGGTCGGTGGTTCGTAGGGCGGCAGCGTGACACAAATAGCCGCGCCGAGGGCGGGGGCGAGATCGTGACGGCGGATGAGGGCAAGACCCTCAGCCACTGTTGCGTCAGCAGACACGATGATCGGCTCGGTCGTCATGAGTCCGCCCGCCGTATCGGGGGCGTAGCTGAGCAAGAAGCGAACATCTTCGGCTTCTTCGGGCTCCATGAGGTCGAGCAGGGTCTCACCGCGCTCGTCGGAGAGGTGGGCGATGAGGTCGGCAGCGTCATCCGGCTGCATCTCATCAAGAACGTCGGCGGCGCGGTCATCGTCGAGCTTATTGAGCAGGGCAACCTGCTCGTTCTCGGGCATCTCCTCGAGCACATCGGCCAGGCGGTCGTCGGAGAGTTCGCCGGCGACCTCCATCATGCGCTGTTCGGGAAGGTCGAGCATCGCGTTGGCTAAGTCAGCAGGGAGAAGGTCGGAGAAGCTCGCCGCCAGCTGAGTGGCGGACTGCGCTTCGCCCTTGTTCTGGTTGTGCTTGATCTCATCCCACCGCGCGAAATCGGTGGGGCCCTTAGCGAAGAGGGGCGCACCGCTGGCCTTGGGGCGGCGGACGAAGAGCTGGCTAATCTCCCACTCGCCAATGTCAACTTCTTCAATAGCGACATCTTCAATATGAGCTTCGCCCGAACCATCACGCATGCTGACACGACGACCAAGAAGCTCCGCCATCACTCGAATTTCGCCACCGCGCTGCTCGAAGCGGCGCAAATTGAGAACGCCGGTAGTGATAATTTGCCCGGAGCCAATGCTCGTAACGCGACCGATCGAGAGAAAAACGTGGCGTTTACCGGGAATTTCAGCGATCATCCCGACGACGCGCGGGCTCGAATCGGCCCGCTCAACAACGAGCACATCGCGCACTTTGCCGACGCGGTCGCCATTGGGGTCGAAAACAGAGCAGCCCACCAATCGGGCGACGAATACTCTTGAGGTGCTCACAAGTAAAACCCTACCCTTGCATGGGACAATGAGCTGATGAGTAATTTCAGTGGATTCTCCCGTCGTGCCCCTCTGCAGTCGAGCGTGCCGCGCGGCGACGTTCTTGCGAGCTTCGAGAGCTACACCGATGCCCAAGAGGCGATCAACAAACTGGCGAAGGCCGAGTTTGATGTCAAAGGCATCGCGATCGTTGGTCGCGACCTCACGACGGTCGAGGTCGTGACGGCCCGACTGAGCTACGGGCGTGCGGCGCTCGCCGGTGCCAGTACCGGTGCCTGGCTTGGACTGTTCTTCGGTCTCATCTCCACGATCATTGCGCCTATCACCGCGCAGCAAGTGGCGATCTTCTTCTCCGCAATCGTGGCCGGTGCCGGAATCGGAATGATCTTCGGCGTCGTGAACTACTCGATCATGCGCAAGCGCCGCGACTACGCCGCAACCTCGCAGCTGTTGGCCGAGCGCTACGACGTAATCATTTCGCCGAACCTCACCGCCAAGGCGCACACCGTTCTCGGTACAGCAGCGGCCGGTATGCCCGGAGTACACGCGGCACCGTTTGTGCCGACCCCGACGGGCGCGCCAGCAACGACACCCGCGCCGGAAGCTCCCGAAGCGCCGGTCGACGGCGACGACGCGCCTAAGGCCTAAGGCCTAAGGCCTAAGGCACCGCTCGGGCATTAGGGCCGCGCGGTGCTTGGTACCGCTCGGGCCTCGGCCACAGCGCCGTCCTTCGGCGCCGCTGACACGGCGCGCGCCGAGCTTTCGCTGACGCGCGCCTACGCGACTACGAGCGGGCGATCCAGGCTTCTACGGCATCCGCCGTGCGGGGGATGTTCACTGACAGGTTCTCGGCGCCGTCTTCCGTGACGAGAATGTCGTCTTCGATGCGCACGCCGATGCCGCGGTATTCCTCGGGCACGGTGATGTCGTCGGGCTGAAAGTACAGGCCGGGCTCGATCGTGAAGACCATGCCGGGCTCAAGGATCCCGTCGAGGTACATGTCGCGGCGGGCGGCGGCGCAGTCGTGAACGTCGATACCGAGGTGGTGGCTCGTGCCGTGCACCATGTAACGGCGGTGGAACTGCTTGTCCGCTTCGAGCGACTCGGCGGCGGAGACGGGCAGCAGGCCCCACTCGGCAGTCTTCTCAGCGATGACCCGCATTGCTTCGGCGTGGATGTCGCGGAACTTGATTCCGGGGCGCACGATCGCAAAGGCGGCATCCGCCGCTTCGAGCACGGCGTCATAGACGCGACGCTGCACCTCGGTGAACGTGCCGCTGATCGGCAGCGTGCGCGTGATGTCGGCGGTGTAGTAGCTGTCGAGTTCGATGCCCGCGTCAATAAGGATGAGGTCGCCCGGCTTCACGGGGCCATCGTTGCGAGTCCAGTGCAGCACGCACGCGTGCGGTCCGGAGGCAGCGATCGTGTCGTAGCCGACGGTGTTTCCTTCGGCGCGAGCGCGACGGTTGAACGTGCCCTCCACAAGACGCTCACCGCGGCTGTGCTCAATGATGTTGGGCAGGTCGGCAACAACATCGTTGAAGCCCATCTGAGTGGCGTCAACGGCGGCCCGCATCTCAACGACCTCATAGGTGTCTTTGACGAGACGCAGCTCGCTCAGGTCACGGCTGAGTTCATCGTCGCCATCGTGCTCGAGGGCTTCGGAGTCCGCAGCGAGCAAACGGCGGCCATCGACCTGGTCGGTGACATCGCGGTCAGCGTCGCGCACGATCAGGGTAGAGGCGTCGACGCGGTCGAGCACAGCCTCGAACTCGGCCAGGGGCAGAGTGGCGACACCGAGATCGATCGCCACGTTGGCGAGCGACGGGCGCGGACCAGTCCAGAATTCTCCGACATCCGGGTTGGCGTAGAACTCGCTCGTGTCGCGGCCGGCGGCCGGGCGGAAGTAGAGGGTGGCGTCGTGGCCGGTGGCCGTCGGTTCCATCACGAGAACACTGCCGGCAACAACATCCGAGCCCCAACCCGTCACGTGCGCGAAGGTCGAGTGGGCGCGGAACGGGTAGTCAGTGTCGTTTGAGCGAACCTTGGCTGACCCGGCCGGAATGATGAGGCGCTGGCCGACGTGAAGCTGCGACAAGCGCGCGCGGCGGGCAGCAGCGAAGGCCGCCTGCTCACGGGGGACGACTTCAGGATCAACCCGCTCAGCCCATCCTGTAGAGATGTAGTCCGAGAAGCCCGACGATTGGGGCGTCGTAGAGCGGTTGGAGGTTGCGCGCGGGGTGGGTGCCGAAGAATCTGCCATACCTCTAGTGTCTCCCTTTGTGCGGTTAAACGCACTATTGAGAGGGTCCCTCACTGTTCGTAGAATTCTGCGGATGAGGCGCCCGAGGCTGGGCGCTTACTGAACGGGGGAGAGCGTCGCGAGCACCGGGCGGTGGTCGCTGCCGAAGCCATCGTGAGATTCAATGACGCGCATCCCCGTCGCCGTCCACTCGCTCGTGCTCATGACGTGATCAATCGGGGCGCCCAGAATCGCTGGCAGCTGAGTCGGCCACGTGCCGAGTGCGGCGTTGTCGGTGACCGAGGCGGCATCCGCGCAACTGCCG
The DNA here is from genome assembly GCF_015864675.1 of Salinibacterium sp. SWN1162. Lineage (NCBI taxonomy): Bacteria > Bacillati > Actinomycetota > Actinomycetes > Micrococcales > Microbacteriaceae > Salinibacterium > Salinibacterium sp. SWN1162. The sequence goes on along the minus strand of NZ_JADYWT010000003.1, from coordinate 138,834 downwards.
AGAGCATATTCAGCACCATCGGCGAGAGACGCGTAGTGATCGAGGGTCGAGTTGAAGTCTCCGGCGAGGATCGTGTTGCTGCCGCGGCATTGCTCGGCAAGCCAGTCGAGGTCGGTGCGCCAGTTTGCCATCTCGCCCTGCACGGGAGCGACGGCGTGCACGGCAACGATCGTGGGCATCGACGGGTCTTGGGGAATCGCCACGACACTCGGCAGCGTCGACGTGGTGCGCGTCTGCACATCAACGTCGTACTCGCCGAGATCGACGCTGATGAGCACAGTGGTGGAGCGCGACTTGGAGATCTGGTCGTACGCCAGAGTGTGCACCCACATGCGTTGACCTTCATCGGCCATGCGCTGTGCGACCTCAAAGCCCAATTCGCGCGTTGTCTCCGGCAACGTGATGATGTCTGCCTCGTTTTCTAGCGCAAGATCAGCAATAGCCTCGGCGCCCGGCGCATCGCCGAGCGTGTTCCACGACAACACCGTGATATCGCCATCGGCTTTCGTCTCGAAACCGGGGCTACCAAAACCGCGCGTCGACAACACCACGAGAGAGAGCGCGCTGAACGCGAGACCGATCACTGCGAGGGATGCCGCGAAGCGGCGCATCCGAGGCGACAAGAGTGCGATGAGGGTGAGCGCGAGTACCGCCACGAAGGCCCCCGCAGCGCTCAACCCGCGCAGCGACACCACCTGGGCGACGCCGACCGTCTGTTCGAGATCGAACAGCTGTGGCCACGCCGCGACAATAAGGGCGGCTGCGGTGGCGAGTATAAAGATCGCCGCGAGAAAGCGTTGAATCATAGCGACCTGAGCCTAGAGCAATAGGCTTGCATAATGCTCAACACCCCGATCGACCTGCACACTCACAGTGCCGTGTCAGATGGCACCGAAACTCCCACCCAACTCGTGCGCTCTGCCGCCCGAGCGGGGCTTGGAACGGTAGCGCTCACCGACCACGACTCCACCGCTGGTTGGCAGGAGGCGATTTCTGCGGCATCCGCCTCGGGAATCAATGTCATTCCAGGCATGGAGTTGAGCACCAACTTTGGCCCGGCGAGCGTGCACGTGCTCGCGTACCTCTTCGACCCGCTCGACCGCACGATTGTGACCGAGACGGCGCGCATCCGCGACGGTCGTCTGCGGCGGGCTGAGCGCATCGTCGAGAAGATCGCCCTTGACTACGACCTGACCTGGGATGACGTGCTCGCCGAATCGTCGGATGGCACGACGCTCGGTCGGCCGCACATCGCTGACGCGCTCGTGCGCAAGGGACACGTCGCTAATCGCAGTGCCGCGTTTGAGAGCATCCTGCACTGGCAGGGCGGCTACTACGAGAAGTACTACGCGCCGAGCCCGCTCGAAGGTGTGAAGATGATCGTCGCTGCCGGGGGAGTGCCCGTGCTCGCGCATCCGGCCGCCCACGGAAAATATCGGTCGATGGATGACGCGGTGATCCGTGAACTCGTTGACCACGGTCTGTTCGGGCTCGAGGTTTACCACCGCGACAACACCGAAGAGGGCAAAGCGTGGCTGTTGACGGTCGTCAAGAAGTTCGGGCTCGAAATCACCGGCTCGAGCGACTATCACGGCGAGGGCAAGCCCAACCGGCTTGCCGAAAACACCACGGCACCCGAAGTGCTCGAGAAGATCATTGCGCGTGCCACAGGATCACAACCGTTTATTGCAGGCGCTAACCCCGCCCCGGAGGAGAACTCATGACCACCAACGCCGAACAGTGGAACGCTTTGACCCCTGAACTGCTCCGCAGCCGGGGAAGTAACAAGTGGACCGCACCCGAAGGTGACCTGCTGTGCGCGGGTGTTGCCGAGATGGATTACGGCACCGCTCCGGCCGTGCTCGAAGAGTGGGCGGCCGTCGCCGAGCGTTTCGGCTTCGGCTACCCCGACGAGTCGGTCGGGCTCGAAATGAACGCGGCGACGGCACAGTGGCACCGTGAGCAGTATGGCTGGCAGCTGGATGCCGCCGACGTGCACCCCCTTCCCGACGTTCTCAAGGGCCTCGAGCTGGCCATCACGAAGTTCAGTAAGCCCGGCGCTGCGGTCGTCGTGCCGACTCCCGCCTACATGCCGTTCTTAGCTGTGCCGAAGGACTTTGGGCGCGAGGTCATCGAGTCGCCCATGCTGCGCGGCGACGATGGCAGCTTCGCCCTCGACCTCGACGACATCGCCCGTCACTTTGCCGCCGGCGCCAACCTGCTGATTCTCGCTAACCCCGGAAACCCCACGGGCAAGGTGTATTCCCGTGACGAGCTCGTAGCGCTCGCCGAGGTTGCTGACGCGCACGGTGCGCGCATTTTTAGCGACGAGATTCACTCGCCCCTCGCCCTCTTCGGTAACAAGCACGTGCCTCTCGCGAGTGTGTCGGATGCCGGTGCGCGTGCTGCGATCACGGCCACCAGCACGTCAAAGGCTTTCAACCTGCCCGGGATGAAATGTGCGCAGATAATCCTCAGTAACGACGCCGACCGCGCACAATGGGAGTCGCTGAGCTGGCTTGCCACGCACGGCGCCAGCACACCCGGCATGAAGCTCAACACGGCCGCCTACCTTCGCGGTGAGCCGTGGCTACTCGAAGTGCGCGAGTACATCGAGGGCAACATCGAATACGCGCGCACAGCGCTCGCCGAGTTGCTGCCGGAGGCCCGGATGGCTCCCATGCAGGGCACCTACTTGGCGTGGCTCGACTTGCGCGCGTACTCGGACGAGCCGGAACTCTCTGAGATGTTGGCGGAGAAGGCAGGCATCCGGGTCAATGGCGGTGTCGGTTACGGCGCTGTCGGCGCTGGTCACATCCGGGTAAACCTGGCTACCTCGCGGCCCATTCTTGAGCGAATCATTGCGCAGCTCGCTGCGGCGCTGAAGGCCTAACCACCGCTCAGCAGTTGTCTCGCGTTACGTTCTTTTGAATTCTGAGCGCGACCGCGCCCACCGTGGGACAGTCGTGGCACACTAAGCGCATGAGCGTTGTCGAGAACTCCAAACTGACCATCGTAGGCGCCGGCAGTGTCGGCGCCAGTGCCGCCTACGCCGCCCTGATCCGTGGCTCTGCCCGCCAGATCGCCCTGTACGACATTGCGACCAAGAAGGTGGATGCCGAGGTGCTCGACCTCGCCCACGGCACGCAGTTCACGGGCTCGAGCCAGATCATCGGTGGCAGCGACATCTCGGTTGCGGAGGGGTCGCACGTCGTGGTGATCACGGCGGGTGCCAAGCAGAACCCGGGCCAAACACGGCTTGAACTTGCCGATGTGAATGCTCGGATGCTCGGCTCGATGATTCCGCAGTTGATGGAAGTCGCTCCGAACGCCATCTACGTCATCGTCACTAACCCGTGTGATGTGCTCACGGCGCTCGCGCAGGAGCAGTCCGGGCTGCCGCCCGAGCGCCTCTTCGCCTCAGGCACCGTGCTCGACACTTCGCGACTGCGCTGGAAGCTCGCCGAGCGCGCCGGGGTCTCGCCCTCAAGCGTTCACGCCTCGATCATCGGTGAGCACGGCGACTCCGAGTTTCCGCTGTGGTCGCGCGCGACCATCGGCGGCGTGCCGCTGCTCGAATGGCACCGCGATGGGCATCCGCGTATGACAGAGACCGAGCTCGATGAGATCGCCATCAGCGTGCGCGACGCCGCCTACAAGGTGATCGAAGGCAAGGGCGCGACGAACTACGCGATCGGTCTCTCGACCGCCCACATCGTCGAAGCGATCCTCGGGGATAAGCACTCGATCATGCCTGTGGCGCCGGTACTCACTGACTTTCACGGTATCAGCGGTGTCGCCCTCTCAGTGCCGTGCATCGTCAGCGCGTCCGGCGCGACTCCCATCAAGGAGACCACCTTCAGCGAGAAAGAGCTCGAGCTGCTGACCCGGTCAGCGACCGCCCTTCGCGCGGCCGCAGAATCGTTGCGCCCCTAACTCAGAGGCGGACGCTTCGTCTGCCGTGCCGGGTCACACCAGCGCTTCTCCGGCAGTTCCGCCCGCGTTAACGACGAAAGCCCCGCACAGTGTGCGGGGCTTTCGTGTGAAGTGTGCTGCTTAGGCGGTGGGAGGCGTGCTCGGCGCACCCTCGTTGCCGCCACGACGACGACGAGTGCGCTTGCGGCGAGCGGGTGCTCCGCCGTCATGCGTTCCGCCGCCTTCGGGGCGGGTGCTGTCATCAGTAGCGCGGGCGTTGGCGACCGATCCTCCGTCGCTCGAGCGTGAGCCGGAACCGGATGCGGAATCCGATCCGGCGGAACGGGTGCGGTTGCGAGGCGGACGCGACGAGTCGGTCGAGCGCTGCGATCCACGACCGCCACCTGATCCCGATCCCGACGCTGACCCGGAGCCACCGGTGCGCACAGCCGGAGCGTGCGATCCGGGAAGGCGGCCCTTGGTGCCTTCAGGAATGTCCAGGTCGGTAAAGAGGTGCGGGCTCGATGAGTACGTCTCGGTCGGCTCCGGGATGCCCATCTCGAGCGCCTTGTTGATATGCGTCCACTTGAGCATGTCTGCCCAGTCCACGAACGTGACAGCAACACCGGTCTTGCCGGCGCGGCCAGTACGGCCGGCACGGTGCAGGTAGGTGTCGTGGTCATCCGGGATGGTGTGGTTGATCACGTGGGTAACGTCGTTGACGTCAATTCCGCGAGCCGCAACATCCGTCGCAATCAGAATGTCTTTCTTGCCCGCCTTGAACGCGGCCATGGCGCGCTCACGCTGCTCCTGGTTGAGGTCACCGTGCACGGCAGCGGCGTTGAAGCCACGGTCGTTCAGCTCTTCAACAAGCTTGGCAGCAGCACGCTTGGTGCGCGTGAAGATGACGGTCTTGCCGCGCCCTTCGGCCTGCAGGATGCGCGCAATGACCTCGTCTTTGTCGAGGTTGTGAGCGCGGTAAACGATGTGCTTGATGTTCTTCTGCGTCAGACCCTCGTCGGGGTCGGTGGCGCGGATGTGGATCGGCTTGTTCATGAAGCGACGAGCGAGAGCCACGATCGGGCCGGGCATCGTTGCCGAGAACAGCATGGTGTGACGAGTGGGAGGAGTCTGAGCAAACAGCTTCTCGATGTCGGCAAGGAAGCCGAGGTCGAGCATCTTGTCAGCCTCATCCAGAACCATCACCTTGATGTCCTTGAGCGAGAGCATGCGCTGGCTAGCGAGGTCGAGCAAACGACCAGGCGTACCGACGATAACTTGAGCGCCGGCCTTGATCTGTTCGACCTGACCTTCGTAAGCCTTGCCGCCGTAAATGGCGGCAACCTTGGTGGAGCGATTGGATGCCGCGAGCACGAGGTCTTCAGCGACCTGAACACACAGCTCGCGAGTCGGCACAACGATGAGTGCCTTCACGCCGGGTTCGGGATCTTTGCCGAGCGACTGCAGTACGGGGAGCCCGAAGCCGAGCGTCTTACCGGTACCTGTCTTCGCCTGACCGATGATGTCCTGGCCCGCGAGGCCCATAGGAATGGTTTGAGTTTGGATCGGGAACGGTTCGATGATGCCCTTGGTAGCAAGTGCATCGACCATGTCCTGATCGATATTGAGTTCTGAAAAAGTCACGTATGAAGCCCGTCTAGGTGCGAGGCGCCCTTTTTGACCTGGGGCGCTGGAGACCCCCTCCTGAGTCGGGGGGATGCCCGCAGTTTAGCGGGTTGCGCTGGGGTGAGGCCGTGAATTGAGGCGGCGAGGCGCGTTGTAGCAGAGACGTAGGGCATCGAGACGCTCTAAGCTGGCTGCGTGGTTAAGTGGTTTTCGCGCAAACCAGGTCGCATCGAAGTGCCTCGCCTTCGATCACGAGCTGATGCTTCCGCGACCGAAAAAGTGGCCCTAGCGGAGTTCGCTCCCGACATCCTCGCGTTCCTCGGGCGTGCAGCGTATGTGCAACTCATGATCTTCGAAAACCTCTCGCGAGTGATTTCGACGGCGCCAACGACGGCAGCCAAGACAGCAATCGGCAAAGCGGCCGAGTTGTCGATGGCAAAGCATCGCAAGCTGGTCGACGAGATCACCAAAGCTGGCGGTTCGCCCGCCGAAGTGATGGACACCTTCACCAATGAGGTCGACCAGTTCGACCGCATCGCTCGAGGTGCCGACTGGTACGAGTCATTGATCTCGGCCTATTTGAGCGCCGGATTCTTTGACGACTTCTATGCGCGCTTGGCTGCGGGGCTGCCCACAGAATCGCACACGCGACTCGTCGCAATCTTTCGCGCAGAATCGGGCGAGAAGGTGCTGGCGGAATTCTTGCAGGCGGCAATTGACGAGAATCCTCGCCTAGATTCGCGACTGGCGATGTGGGGCCGTCGCCTCATGGGTGACATGATGCTGCTGGCTCGTTCGGCACTGGTCTTTCCCGACCACACGCGCAACACCGAAGCCCAGGTTGAACCCGTGTTCACCGAGCTCGTCGCTTCGCACACCCGCCGAATGGATGCGCTCGGCCTCACCGCTTAGCAGCGATCGTCTCGCTGCTAAGGCTCTAGGTGTCCAGCTATCTAGCTGCCTAGCTGTCTAGTTGCCGTGCTGCCTAGTTTCCGTGCGACAGTGTTTCGAAAGCACGCACATCGGCGGCTTCGCGGTGACGCGGAAGCATGACAGCCGTGACCAGCGCTGCAGCGATGCCGGCGAGAAGGCTCGCAACCCAGATCCAGCCACCGTCGAAAGTCAGTCCGACCCAGACGAGAGCGACCCAGACGGTCGCTGTGACCGCGGCGCCAATGGCGGGCAGCAGTGCCGCGCCGTACATGCCGCGCGAGGGCAGCAGGTAACGAATGATGGTCGCGAGTGATGCCCCGATGACGGTGACGAACAGCAGTTCCACTGTTAGGCCACGAATCCGATGCGGCGCGACTCTTCTTCTCCGAGTTCAACGTAGGAGACCGATGCGGTGGGAACGATGTAGAGCTTTCCCTTGGCGTCGCGCAGGCTCACGTACTTGGCATCCGAGTTCAATGCCTCGGCAATGATGGTTTCAACCTCGCTCGACGACTGTGCCGACTCGAAGTTGATCTCACGGGGGCTGTTGTTGATACCGATGCTTATGTCCACGAAGACAGATTACGACACAACGCGGGGCGATGAATGTCCCGTTCACTGTCAGCGCATCCCGATACCGTTGATTCATGGTCACCTTGCCCCCTGAGCCAGCGGATGTCGCGGCTTCCGCTCCGCCGAATCTCGACGATTCTCAGCGCGCTGTCGTCGACCTCGCTGACGGTAGGAGTGCGGTGGTCGTCGGCGCGGCAGGTTCCGGCAAAACTGCGACTCTCGTAGAACTCGTTGCCGAACGCGTGCATGCTCGCCAATGGTCGCCGGAGCAGATCGTGGTGCTCTCGGCCACTCGGCAAAGTGCAACGGCACTGCGGGATCGTCTGGCCGCGCGCATCGATGCGCCCACGCTCGGGCCGATGGCGCGCACGGCTAATTCCTTGGCGTTCGAAGTCATTCGTGAAGCGGCGGCGGTGGCCGGAGACGGCGCACCCACGCTCTTGACCGGTGCCGAGCAAGACCAGATTATTTCTGACCTTCTCGCCGGTGAAATTGCCGACGGCACGGGGGCGCCCTGGCCGGCGCACCTCGATCCCGAGGTTCGCCGCCTGCGGGGCTTTCGCACCGAGTTGCGAGATCTGATGATGCGCTGTGTCGAGTTTGGGGTGACTCCCGAAGACCTCGCGGCGCTGGGCAAACGCACTGATCGGCCGGAATGGGTGGCGGCATCCGCCTTCATTTCGGTTTACGACGCCGTGAAAGCCAGCTACCGTGACCGGCATTTCGACGCGAGTGAGCTGCTGGCCGAGGCCGCCGCACTGATCGAGGGCGGTCACTACGCCGCGATCGATCGACTGCGGCTGGTAGTGGTAGACGACGCTCACGAGCTCACCGAAGCCACGATTTCGCTCGTACGGGCGCTTGCTTCTCGCGGCATCACCATCATCGGTTTCGGCGACCCCGACCTCACCACGGGCTCGTTTAGAGGCGCTCAGCCTGCCGTGCTCTCGCAGTGGGCCGTGCGGCTCGGGCTTGAAAATTGCGAATCACTATTCTTGTCGTCGGTTCATCGCCACTCTGCCGAGTTGCGCCACACCGTTACGGCGCTGACTCAGCGCATCGGTGTGGCCGGGCTCATCGAGCAGCGCAAGTCGCCGGCGGTCGCTACCGGGCCGTCGAGCATCCATAGTTTTCAGCTCTCGACCCCCGCTGAAGAGGTCGCGTTCATCGCTCGGCACTTGCGCGAAAAGCACGTGCTGGAGTCGGTGCCGTGGTCGCGCATGGCGGTCATCGTGCGCACGGGATCGTTGATTCCCTCGCTCGCACGTCAGTTGCGCACGCTCGAAGTTGTCACGAGTGTGTCGAGTGCGCGCAGCGCGGTGCGCGACGAGTTCAGCGTGAACGGACTCATCGTGCTGCTCGAGTTGGCGCTGGCGCGTCGTCCGCTGGATGCCGCGGCGGCCGTCGAATTGCTGTGCAGTTCAGTCGGCGGTTTCGATGCCGTCTCGCTGCGCCGCCTCAAAGCGGCCCTACGTCACGAGGCATTGGGCGCTGAGATTTATGACTCGGCCGACGAACTGATTGCTCAGGCAATGGCAGCCCCCGCGGGGTTTATCACGATCGACAATCGCGTTGCTCGGCACGCTGCTGCGGTCGCTAAAAACCTGCGCGAGACGGCCGCGGCCGGTGCCGCGGGTGACACTATCGAAGAGCTTCTCTGGGGTGCGTGGCAGCGCAGCGGGCTGGCAGACCGGTGGTTCGACCAAGCCCTCGGTGCGGGCGTCGTGGCCGAAGAAGCCAACCGCCACCTCGACGCCGTCGTTGCTCTTTTCTCCTCGGCTAAGCGTTTCGTGGAGCGTCGCCCGGATGCTCCCGCGAATGTCTTTCTCAACGAATGGCTCTCGGCCGATGTCGCCGAAGACACGCTCGCCGCCCGCTCGATCATGGATTCGGTCACCGTCGGAACGCCGGCATCCGTCATCGGCCAAGAGTTCGATGTCGTAGTTGTCGCCGGATTGCAAGAGAACGTGTGGCCCAACCTCCGCGTGCGTGGCTCTCTGCTCGGCGCGCCCGACCTGCCGCGGGTGCTCGCGGGAGAACAGCTTGCCGTGGCCGACCGTCGCCGCGAAGTGCTGCACGACGAACTGCGCATGTTTGCTCAAGCGGTGTCGCGCGCGACAAGTGAAGTGATCGTGACGGCGGTGGCCGGTGACGACAACATGCCGTCACCCTTCTTGACTCTGATCCCCGAACCCGACGAGCCCGTGCGCTCACGACCGCCACTGAGTTTGCGCGGCCTGGTGGGAGTGTTGCGCCGCGAATTGACGACCGGTACGAATCCGGATGCTGCGGCGTCGTCCCTAGCGCGGCTCGCCGCCCAAGGCGTCCCCGGAGCCGATCCGCGCTCGTGGTACGGCTTGCGAGCCCCGAGCACGACCGAACCTCTGGTCGACCTCACCGAACCGGATGCCGAAGTGCGCGTCTCGCCCTCGCGCATGGAGTCCTTCGAGACCTGCCCGTTGCACTGGGCCATCGACCAGCTGGGCGGATCAACGTCAAACACGGCCTCGAACCTCGGCACGCTCATCCACGATGTTGCGGAAACAGCAACCGATCTCAGCGCCGACGCGCTCTTCGCAGCCGTTGAAGAACGGTGGAGCGAGATGACGTTTGAAGCCAGCTGGCAGTCGGAGGCCGAAAAGCGGCGCGCTAAGAAACTCACGCAGCACCTCGCCACCTACCTGCGCGATTTCACCGCCAACGGGGGAGAGCTCGTGAGCAACGAAATGGGCTTCACGCTGCCACTTGAGCAGGCCCTACTCAGCGGAAAGATTGACCGCGTCGAGGTGTACGGCGGCACCACCGTCGTGATTGTTGACCTCAAGACAGGCAAGAACGAGCCAGCGACCGATAAGGCAGTGGCCGATCATCCGCAGCTCGCGGCCTACCAGCTCGCGTTCGCGTCGGGGGCGATCGAGGGAGTGCCTGAAGGGCTCGAGAACGGCGGTGCCAAGCTTGTCGTGCTTTCGCCCTCGGCCAAGACTCGCGATTACGTCGACCCCAAACAGCAACCGATGAGTGACAAGGAGCTCGAACTGTTCCGACAGCGCGTGATCGACGATGCCCGTGGAATGGCCGGCAGCGTCTTCGTGGCCCGGGTGAGCAGTCACTGCACCGACCCGTGGAGCTTCGGCAATTGCCGCATCCACGTCGTGCCGGCGGTGAGTGCCCGATGATCTCCTCCGTAGACCTCGCGGGGCTCCTGGGCATCCATGCGCCCACGCCGCAGCAGCAAGTCGTCATCGAAGCGCCTCTGTCGCCCGCCCTCGTGGTGGCGGGCGCCGGCAGCGGCAAGACCGACACGATGGCCAGCCGGGTGGTGTGGCTCGTCGCCAATGACTTTGTGAGCCCCGACCAGATCCTGGGTCTCACCTTCACGCGCAAGGCAGCGGGATCGCTGAGCAAGCGCGTGAGCGAGCGCATCGCGATTCTGCGCGACGTGCAGAACCGGCATCCGGAACACTTCGAAGCAACCCCCGAGACCGCGTCGATCGAATTCGATCAGCCGACGATCTCCACGTACAACTCGTTTGCGAGTGCGCTCTTCACCGAGAACGCACTGCTCATCGGGCGTGAACCGGAGTCGACACTGCTCAACGACCCCTCCTCGTGGCAGCTTGCCCGCAAGCTCGTCGTCGCGAGTACGGATGACCGGCTCGTCGGCCTCGAGAAGTCGATCAATGCGCTCACCGAGGCTGTTCTCGACCTCAGCCATGCGCTCAGCGACAACGTCGCGAATGCGGATGACGTGGCCGCCTACGCGCAGCGCTTCACCCAAATCTCTGAGCTTCCGTATGCCGATACCGCGCGCAAGAAGACACCGTACGCCTCGGTGACCGAAGCCGTGGCCGAGATCGGATCCCTCGCGCCTCTGCTCGATCTGGCCGTGCAGTACGCGCAACAGAAGCGAGCGCAGGGCCTCCTCGAATTCAGCGACCAAGTCGCGCTCGCGCTCGAAGTCGCTCAGCGCTCGCAGGATGTCGTCGACCACTACCAAGACCGCTACCGCGTCGTGCTGCTCGACGAGTATCAAGACACGAGCGTCGTGCAAACCCGGCTGCTTGCCCGCCTCTTCGGAAACCACTCCGTGATGGCGGTCGGCGACCCGCACCAGTCGATTTATGGCTGGCGTGGAGCGAGCGCCGCCAACCTCGCGCGCTTCAGCCGCGACTTCACCGAGAACGCGGATGCGCAGTACTTTGCACTCTCCACGAGCTGGCGCAATGCGACCACAGTGCTCGATGCGGCCAACGTCATCGTCGAGCCGCTCAGCGCGCGCTCGCCTGTTCGGGTGGAATCGCTCGGGGCCCGACCGAATGCGCCTGCTGGTGCCGTCGATGCGCACTACTTCGAGCACATCGACGAAGAAGCACAGGGCGTCGCTGCCTGGTTTGCGAGCGCTCTCGCCCCGCAAGCGTGGAATCACTACAACCCTGATCCCGACGCGGTGGCGCCGGAGCCGCCCACCGCCGCGATCCTCTTCCGCCGTCGCAGCGACATGGATCGCTTCGCCACGGCACTCGGCGCCCACGACGTTCCGTACCACGTGCTGGGAATTGGCGGCCTGCTGTCGACGCCCGAAATCGTCGATCTGGTCAGTGCGCTGACGGTCATCCATGACCCCAGCGCGGGTTCCGAACTGATCCGCTTGCTCTCGGGCGCGCGCTGGTCGATTGGTACGCGTGACCTGCAAGCTCTCGCCGATTTGTCACGCTGGCTGCTGAGTCGTTCCGTTTCGCACACCGAGCTGAGTGACGAAGTGAAACAGCGGATGCGGGAATCAGTCGCGGTCGACGATTCGGCATCCATTGTTGACGCTCTCGACTTCGTGGGCGAAGCCCCAGCCTCGCACTCGCAGCTCGAAAAATTCAGCGCCGAGGGGCTGTCGCGCCTTAAAGACGCCGCCAAGCAATTGGCCTTCTTCCGCTCGCGGGCCGGCCTCGAGCTCGGTGACCTCGTGCGACTGCTCGAACAAGAACTGCTGCTCGACATTGAGGTTGTCGCGAGCCGGCCCCACGCTCAGGGCATGGCTAACCTGTACGCCTTCCACGACGAGCTTGCAGGCTTCCTGGCGAGTGACGATCAAGCCAACCTCGCCAGCTTTTTGTCCTGGCTGCGCCGTGCTGCTCAGCAAGACATGATGGGGCCGCGTAGCGACGACGCCGAAGCCGGCACGGTGCAACTGCTCACGATCCACGCTTCTAAAGGTTTGGAGTGGGATCTCGTAGCTGTGCCGCGCCTCGTTGACGGTGAAGTGCCCGCGACTTCGCGAGAGGGCAAGGGGTGGGTCTCGTTCGGCAAACTGCCGTTCGCCTTCCGCGGCGACGCTGCGGAGCTCCCTGAACTCGAGTGGGAAAACGCTCAATACCAGTCGCAGTTCGACGGCTCCCTCAAAGAGTTCAAAGCAGCCCTGGCCGACCGCCACCAAGCGGAAGAACGGCGTCTCGGCTATGTCGCGATCACTCGTGCCCGCGACAACCTGCTGCTGACCGGATCGTTCTGGTCGAGCCGGAGTAAACCGCAAGCCCCGAGCACCTTCTTGCAAGAGCTTGAGGAGCGCGAATTGATCGGTGAGCTGCCAACCGATCCTGTGAACGACGAAAACCCGACCCTCAACGATGTTGTCGATCCGCTCTGGCCCTTCGACCCGCTCGGCAATCGTCGAGCAACTGTCGAGGCGGCTGCACAGCTGGTCACGACCGCCGACCCCGGCGCTGATGGCCTCTGGGCGCACGAGATCGACCTCCTGCTCGCCGAACGCGCCCGTGCCGCGAGCGAAGCTCGCCGCACCCCGTTGCCGCAGCGCATCCCGGCATCGCGCTTCAAGGACTACATCGCTGATCCCGAAGCCGTGGCGCTCTCGCTGCGGCGCCCCATGCCCGAGAAGCCTTACCGAGCAACGCGACTGGGAACCCAGTTTCACGAGTGGGTCGAATCGCGGTTCGGCTCTTCGGCCTCTACCGAAACCCTCGATGCGTTCTCGCTCGAACTCGACGGAACCGACGACGACAGTGCAGCGGATGCCGAAAAGTTGGCCGAGTTGCAAGCCACGTTCGAACGTTCGGCGTGGGCCACGCGGCAGCCGATCGACGTCGAAATCGAGATTCACGTTCCCTTCGGCGACCGCGTTGTCATCTGCAAGATCGACGCGGTGTACGCCAACGGCGACCGCTACGAAGTCGTTGATTGGAAGACCGGCCGGGCCCCGCGCGATGAGGCTGACCTTGAAGCCAAGCAACTGCAGCTCGCGCTATACCGCCTCGCCTACGCGCAGTGGAAGGGCATTGCTCCCGACATGATCGATGCCGCGTTCTACTTTGTGGCCGACGACACCGTTATTCGCCCGAAGCACATCTCCAGCGAGAGCGAGCTGCGGCAGGCGTGGGCGGGTTCCGTCGGCACGGCGCCGAGTTTCGGAGGCTAGACCCGCTGCTGCACCCGACTCGACCCGGTGCTGAACCCAGCTCTAGATCACGCGCTACACCCGGCGCTGAACCGGCCGGCTCAGGATCGCCGTGCTGAGCGCCTCGACGGGTTCGCGGGCGGCCATCGGGTTGTCGAGCAGCACGAAGTCCACGTCGCCCAGTTCGGGCAGTTCGAACGATGCCGGCACCTGGGCAAGGTCGGCAGGGATGAGCGATTGCGGAAACACGGCAATGCCGATTCCCGCGCGCACCGCGGCAAGCGCCCCGTTCACTTCTTTCACGTTGCAGGTGATGCGCCAGGTGCGCCCATCCGCTTCCAGCGCTCGCATAGCGTAGGCGCGGCCCAAACTGGGCGCCTGATATGCGATGAGGGGCACGGGGGAGCCTGCGTCGAGCGTCATGCTCTTGTGGCCCAACCACACCATCCGGTCGCGGCGTACGAGTCGCCCGCCTTCGGCTCCGGCATCCTGCTTCACGAAGATCAGGTCGAGCTGGCCAGCCTGCAAACGGCGTACGAGATTGCCGCTCTGGCTCACCGTCAGTTCGAGGTTGATATGCGGATACAGCTGACGAAAGTCGCGCAGGATGCGCGGCAACTGAGTGAGAGCAAGGTCATCGGCCGAACCAAAACGGAGCCGGCCGCGCATAGCCGAACCGGTGAAGTATTTCACGGCTTGATCTTCCGCCGCGAGGATGGCGCGGGCGAAGCCAAGCATCGCCTCGCCGTTGTCGGTAAGGGAGACAGCACGAGTGTCACGCATCACCAGAATGCGCCCGGCCGCGGTTTCGAGCTTGCGAATGTGCTGACTGATCGTCGGCTGGCTGAGCTCTAGGGCGCGGGCGGCATCCGTAAAGCTGCGGTTCTCGGCGACGGCAACGAACGATTTGAGAAGTACGGGGTCGAACACTTTGCTCCATTACGAAACGTAATTGAATTTATAGGCTCGATTATGCCGCGGAATGAGCGCGGAGACAATACGGTTGAACGCGTGAGTATGCCATCCGAGACGTCCCCCGCGACAGTTCCCATTTCGGCGGTCATGCAGCGCCCACTGTGGCGCGACACTTTTAGCTCGCTGCGGTTGCACAATTACCGCCTCTACGTGATCGCGCAGTTCATCGCGTACACCGCGGCCTGGGTGCAACGCATCGCCGTCGACTGGCTCGTTCTTGAACTCACCGGCAACGTCGCCCTCGTGGGGCTCACGATTGCCATCCAGTTCACGCCCACGATCGTGCTCGGCGCCTACGCGGGAGTCATCGCCGACCGGTTCAACAAACGCATCACGCTCATGGTCGCCCAGTCGATCATCGGGCTGCTCAGTCTCTCTCTCGCGATCATCACCATTATGGGAGCAGCGGAACTCTGGCTGGTGTACATTCTGGTGTTCCTGATGGGGGTCGTGCAGGTGTTCGATAACCCCGCCCGAGCCGTTTTCGTCAACGAACTTGTCGGCCCTCGTCATCTGCGTAACGCCATCAGCCTGAACGCCTCAATTTTTCACGCGGGCGCCTTTCTCGGCCCAGCCCTCAGCGGTATTCTTATCGTCGCTGCGGGCTCGGGGTGGGCAATTGGGATCAACTCCATTGCTGTGGTTATCGGCGTGATAACCCTCGCGTCGATGCGTAAAAACGAGATCCTCGTTGCTCCCCGTGCCGTGGGCGCGAAGGGACAGATTCGCGAAGCACTGCGCTACATCAAGGCAAAGCCGACCCTGTTTTGGACGATGGTCATGGGCTTTGTCATCGCGGTCTTTGGAATGCCAATGCCGACACTTCTCGCGGCCATGGCCAACACGGTGTACGACACCGGTGCCAGCGGTTACGGTCTTTACAACTCGCTCGCCGCGATCGGCGCTCTCCTCGGGGCGCTTGCCTCAGCGCGCCGCTCTAGCCTGCGGTTGCGCACGATCATTTTCGGAGCCGTTCTCTACGGCCTCATGATGATGCTGGCCGGAATCGTTCCCGTCTACGGTCTCTTTTTAGCCGTTCTCATCGGTGTCGGGCTCAGCCGCTTGCTGCTCATGACGGCCGCGGAGACGATGGTTCAACTGTCGTCGAATCTCGTCATTCGTGGTCGCGTCGTTGCTTTCTGGGTGATCGTAATCCTGGGTGGCCAAGCGATCGGCGGCCCCCTCATGGGAACCATCGCGGAACTCTGGGGAGCCAAGCTGGCCTTCGTTATCGCCGGGGGTGTTCCCGCCACCGTTGCGATCGCCATCGCGATTTTGCTCGCTCGCTCGGGCCGGTTGACCGTAAAGGTTGCACCGCGGCGTAACGGTCGCTGGGTCGCGATTGTGCCGCATCACCAATTACGCACGATCACGGAACCGATCACGATCGTGGATGCTGACGCCATTCAGGCCGGAATCGATCCGCATCCCGCACCGAAGCGCAACAAGCTGCGTTCGCTGCGGTCATCGCTGCTGCGCCAATCGGCGTCGAGACGGCGTTCTGACCGGTAGTGAAATGCTGCGATGACCGGTGACGATGAGCGACGGCCGCAGAGAGTCCCGCAATTCAGCCGTAGTAGCGAGCCGACACGGGTGCCGCGAGGGCGTTAGACCGCGCGGTTATCCTTACGCAGCATGGCTTCGACTTCTTCGACCGCCATTGTGGGCGCGGTGTCGGCGCTGATGGGATTCATGATGTCGTCACGAATGTCATCGAGAAGTGTCGTGAGCATTTCGCCGGCATCATCAACGATCTCGGTGCTGCGTACTTCGGTGCCGTGCAGCAGCCATTTCGCTACCGAAAGCTCAGCATAGAAGTTGGCGCGCTGCTTCAGCTGGCGGTCACCAGCCCCCCGAGCATCCGCGTAGGCACCAAAAGCGGTATCGATGATCGCCTCATTGCGGGGCCCGAGCAGCCACTGCAGGTCGGTGGCGGGATCCCCGACCTTGATGTCTTGCCACCCCAGCACGCCGGTGACGGCGTTATTTGCACTCAGAAACGAGTCCGAGACGAGAGAGCCGTTAATGACGGTGGGCTGAAACTGCCACAGCTTGGAGTCTTCGGCCGCTTCGCGCCACCGTTCCAGCAGAGCCGCGGGGACGAGCTTGGTGGCGGCGGCACGGTCGATGATCGAGATGCACGCGCGGAGTGCCTCGCTGGCGGTCTGCACGGGGAGGCCGGCATCCGCTACAAAGCTCGTGGGGAGGGCGTGAATGGCAGCGATGGCGGCTCCGATTGACGCCGAGAGCGACTTGGGGCCCGTGGTGTACGAGCGCATAGGAACTTTGTTGCCGTAGACGAATTCATAGACGATGCCGCGGGTTTGACCGACAGGAACCTGCCCGGCGTAACTCGTTACATCGAAGGGAAGGCGCGTACGCACTCCAGCGCTCAGCGCGCGCAACGCCACGAGATCAGCGGACTGCGCATTTTCGGCGGCGGCGTTGCGGGGAACGCGAATAATCCAGTGCTTACCGGCGCGGTCGGTGATGAGCGCCGAGTCGAAGTCGTTGCCGTTACCGGTGCCGAACGGGGCGGCTGCGGCTACTTCGAGTCCCTCGACAGCGGAGGTCGCCAGCGCGGCTAGAGTGAGATGTGATCTGGCCATAACACTCAGGGTAGGTCGCTCTGGCGTGCATTTGCCGTACGCCACGCACTTGGGACGGGGTCGATACATGTCACAATCCTTTCTTTCGCGGCTGCCACTGTCGCGATATGAGATTGATCGTGACCACTTAGCTCGAGAAGATCCACGTCTTCTTGATCGTTTGTGGCGTGACTCGGCGACGCGCGTGCTGCCCATTTTCGATGGGTCGGCGCTGCTGGCGGCCGATGGTTCTTTAGCCTTGCTCCACCCGGATGCGATCGAGCGCGGCCACACGAGTGTTTACCTGGGGCGGTCGACGTCTGACACAAGCCCCGAGCCCGTTGGCACTCCCATCGTGACCGTTGAGCTCGAGGATGCCGGTCACTTTGCCGAGGCGAACTGGGGCAACCTGCGCAGTATTGCAACGCAACTGAGCGACCGGGATGCCGGGCTCTTCACCGAGGCGCTGGCTATCTTGAACTGGCACTCCTCGCACTTGTTCTCGCCGCGCACGGGAGAACCGACTGTCGTGGAGAAGGCCGGCTGGGTTCGCCGCGATGTGGCTTCGAAACTCGAGATCTATCCCCGCACTGACCCCGCGATCATCGTCGGCGTGACAGACAACGACGACCGCCTCTTGCTCGGTTCGAACGCGTTGTGGGAGTCCAATCGCTACTCGCTGCTCGCCGGTTTTGTCGAACCAGGGGAGTCTCTGGAATCAGCGGTACAACGCGAGATCTTCGAAGAGTCAGGCGTACCGGTCGTTGATCCGGTCTATTTGGGTAGCCAGCCGTGGCCCTTTCCCGCGTCGCTCATGCTCGGTTTCACCGCGTCCGTCGCTCCGGGTTTCACGGGCCTCGGCACTCCAGACGGCACAGAAATTCTCGACCTGCGCTGGTTCAGTCGAGACGAACTTGCTAACTCTTTGAACGACATCCGTCTGCCAGGACACTCGTCGATCGCGCGCGCGATCATCGAGCACTGGTACGGCCAACCGATTGACGAACAACCGTGACGCTTGATGCCAATGCACTACTCGACGCTCTTGATGAAGGCCAGCGACAGGCCGCCGAAACACTCCTAGGGCCGGTCTGTCTGCTTGCTGGCGCCGGCACCGGAAAGACTCGCGCTATTACGCATCGCATTGCGTACGGTGTCGCGACCGGTGTGTACCCTCCCGGACGCGTCATGGCCCTGACTTTCACTAATCGTGCGGCTGGTGAGCTGCGCGGTCGACTGCGTGCCCTCGGCGCCGACGGTGTCGCGGCTCGCACGTTCCACGCCTCCGCGCTCTCGCAACTCAACGCGTTCTGGCCGCAGACCATCGGTGGCACTATGCCGCGACTGCTTGAGGGCAAAGCGCGCATGATCGCCCACGCCTCTGACTCACTCAAGCTGAAGCTCGACACTGCGACGCTGCGCGATGTTGCGGCCGAAATCGAGTGGCGAAAGACCTCGCGGATGTCGGTGGAGCAATACGGCAACGCTGGTCGCACGCCTCCCGCAGCGCTCACAATCGAGCGCATGGTCGAGCTGCAGACCGCGTATGAGGCGATCAAGGATGCCCGGCGCCAGATCGACTTCGAAGACGTGCTGTTGGCTGCCGCCGGAATGATCGAGGCCGAGCCGCGCATTGCGCAACAGGTTCGCGAACAGTACCGGTTCTTCGTCGTCGACGAATATCAGGACGTATCGCCGCTCCAGCATGAACTTCTGCGGCTGTGGGTCGGCGACCGTGACGATCTCTGCGTCGTCGGCGATGTGAGTCAAACCATCTATTCATTCGCCGGGGCGAGCCCGGAGTTCTTGCTGCGCTTCGCATCGCAGCACGACAACGCTGCGGTGCTGCGTCTCGAGCGCAACTACCGCTCCACGCCCGAAATCGTGCACACCGCCAACCGTCTGATGACAAATCAGAAGGGCGCGCTGACCCTGCAGGCGGCCACGACGGAACATTCGCCCACGCCGCAGGTCACCGGGTATGACGACGACAACGCCGAAGCGACCGCAATCGCCGCCACCATCTCCGCTCAGATCGCGGCGGGCACGAGCCCCGAAGAAATCGCCGTGCTGTACCGCATCAACGCTCAATCGCAGCCCATTGAGGCTGCGCTCTCGGCCGCGGGAGTTCCCTTCCTCGTTCGGGGAGCCACCCGCTTCTTTGATCAGCGCGAAGTCAAAGAGGCCATCATGCTGCTGCGCGGTGCTTCGATCAGCACCGCCACCGAACCTCTCTTCAAATCGGTCAGCGACATCCTGCGGTCGATTGGTTGGTCTCAGGATCCGCCCGAGACGGCCGGTGCGGTTCGCGAACGCTGGGAGTCGCTCAACGTGATCATGCGCTTGGCTGAAGACGCTGCCCCCGAGGTCACGTTGCGCGAATTCGTCGCTGACTTGGTTGACCGCCAGAGCAGCAACAACGAACCCCTGCGCTCGGCCGTGAACCTGGCCACACTGCACTCGGCTAAGGGTCTTGAGTGGGAGTGCGTGCACCTCATCGGGCTCAACGAGGGGCTATTGCCGATCAGCTACGCCCGCACCCCCGACGCAATCGACGAAGAACGACGCCTTCTGTACGTCGGGATCACTCGTGCTCGTCGATCGCTCGGGATGTCGTGGTCGGCTAGTGCACAAACAGGCCGGGGTGGGCGTCGTGCCCCCAGTCGGTTCCTCGACGATGTTCGCGATCGGACTCAGCGCTCGTAACGTTCGCTACTTGCTGGCAACCGCAATCCGGGTGGCGAAAACGCAAGCTCTCATCCCTTCGGCCCGTCGCGTAGTCGATCCGAACCGACGACGTGGCATCAGCGGGAGTCTGATCGAACACGGTGTACCCACCACGACCGAGGCGGTGCAGGGCCATGCGGCTCGCTTCGGCCGCTGCCTCTGCAACAAGCGTCGGAGTCTCGGCGAGCGAGGTGCGCCCCATGAGTTGAGTGGCGATGGCAGGCCAGGACGGGTCGGCATCGCGACGGTGCATGTCGATGCAGAGCAGGCAGCCGGTTATCCCCGGAGTCACCACAGGACCCACCTCGGCAGCAGAGTCGGAAATTAGTACCGGCAGGTGCGGGATGTCACGGCGCAGCCAGTGCGAGTGCACCGAGGGCGGGATGGCAAAGTGGCCAACCAAGATCGCGAGATCGGGATCGGGCTGGCTCAGATCGTGAGGTGTCGCAGCGACTTCGACGGTGACGCCGCTGGAGGAGAGGATCGCGGCGAGTGACTCAACGACAGCGCCTGAACCCAACACAGCCACCTGCGCACTGGGCGGCTGTGGGGGAGTTGCAACGAGTATTGCCGAAAGGGAATCGATGAGTTCGTTGCACTCGAGGGGGTGGGTGCTCGCCAACATCTCTAAGCCGCTGCGACTTATTCCGGCGACCAATGCGGAGAGAATTTTCTCCTGTGCTTCGGTCACGTTCGGCAGCACAACAGCGGGCGGGTCGATGCCAAATTGGGCGCTGGTGGGGGATCGCCACACAAGCGGTAGTCGGGGGTCTACGCGCAGGATCATGTGCCTATTGTGCACACCTGTCCGATTGGTCAGTGTGAAGATTCCACAGCACAAAAATGAACGGTCGCCAAAGAATGCCCGATCGGGGTCCGATTAGGCCGCCGATGGACGCGCTAAGAGTTGTCGCCCTCGTGCGGGCGGTCACCAGATTCGTCGTTCAGAAGATCGTTAATGGCCTGGTCGATGTCATCCGGAGTAGTGCCACCGTCGCGCAAGCGCGCAACCAGAGCCGCCGGATCGTCGATGTCAGCCGCCGTCGGCATGAGGTCGGGGTGGGACCACAGCGAATCGCGCTGTTCCGCGCCGAGCTCATCGGTAACGTGTTGCCACATTGCTGCAGCTTCGCGCAATCGACGCGGGCGAAGTTCGAGACCGACGAGGGTCGCGAACGCTGACTCGGCGGGGCCACCGGAGGCACGACGTCGTCGCACGGTTTCCGCGATTGCGCCACGTGCTGGCAGGCGAGAAGTGGCGGCAGCGGTGACGACATCGACCCAACCTTCGACGAGCGCCAAAACGGTCTCGAGACGCTCAAGAGCCTCCCGCTGTTCTTCGCTCTTCGGCGGGATGAGCGACCCATTGGTCATAGCGTCGCGCAGCTCTTCGGGATTGTTGGGGTCGAAGTCGCTGGCGAGCTCGGCAATGGCATCCGAATCAATGTGGATGTCGTGGGCGTAGGCCGTGACAGAAGTCATGAACTGAAGACGAAGCCATTTCGCGTGCCGGAATAGCCGAGCGTGGGCTAGCTCGCGCACCGCCAAGTAGAGGTGGATCTCGCTGTCGGGCAAGTCGAGACCGTTGCCGAAGGCAAAAACGCTCTGCGGAACAAGCACCGCCTGCTGCTCGTCGAAGAGGGGGATACCGATGTCGCCACCCGACACAACCTCGCTCGACAACTGGCCCACTACCTGACCGAGTTGCATGGCGAAGAGGGTACCGCCGATGTTGCGCATCACCTTGCTGGCGCCGTTGAGCATTTCGTTCATCTCTTCGGGAGCATTCTGTTTGAGAACGTCGGTGAGAGAATTCGCGATGGAGTTGGCTACCGGCTCAGCCAACTGGGTCCAGATGGGCATCGTGATCGTGACCCACTCGCTGCGACTCAGCAGTTTGGGCTCGACCGTCAGCTCGGAGATGTCGGTGACTTCATTCAGCCAGAGGGCGGCAACGTGCAGCGCTTGCTCAAGCTTGCTGCGCTCCGCGGGGAGCGAGACAACCGTGCTCTGAGAAGCGAGGTTCTTAGCCTGCTCAAGGGCGATATCCCAGTTGATGCCATCGCCCGACTTGCCGAGGGCATTCTGAAGCTGGCTGAGCAGCTGTTGGATCATTGCTGGATCGTTGGGCAAGCCTGCCGCACCGGCCAGCTTCGCGGGATCGATTTCACCATCGCCCGAGAGGAAGTCCCGCATCATGTCGCGGAACTCGTCTTCAGAATTGTTCTCAGCATTGTCAGCCATGGATTAACGCTAGCCGCTCGATGCCGTGCGCGGCTGAGTTTTGACCTAGGCTAGTGACTCTTACCGTGCGCCTGTGGCGAACACCGCTCCCCACCCCGTAAGGACCTAGGTGGCCCTGTTTACTGATAATCGACCCGAACCGTCACCACGTCGCGCCCGAAGCGGTTGGCTGGGATGGCTGATTCTGAGCATCGCACTCGTCGGAACGCTGCTTGCGACCCTGGTTCCCTCGCCGTACATCATCGAGCAACCAGGCCCGGTCTACGACACTTTGGGCGACGTAGAAATCGATGGCGCTCTCGTGCCGCTCATCCAGATTCCCGTCGAAACGACGTATCCCACCGAGGGCGCGCTCGACATGCTGACCGTCAATGTGCGCGGTAATCCCGACTCTCCCTTGAGCTGGTTCGAGGTCGGGGCCGCCTACTTCGACCGCAGCCGCGCGATCGTGCCTGTCGAATCGGTCTATCCCGTCGGCGTCACTGTTGAAGAATCGGCCGAGGCCGGTCGAGTTCAGATGGAGTCTTCGCAGCAGGAAGCCATCGCTGCAGCACTCTCCGACCTCGATTACGAGTTCGACGCTACTCTCACGGTCGCAGAAACTTCGGAGGGTGGACCTTCGGATGGCGTGCTCGCAGCCGGAGACATCATCCTCACGGTGAATGGCGAGGCCTTCGCCGATGTCGCTGGACTGCGCGACACCATCGCCGAAAACGGCACGACCACACCCGCGGTGGTTGTCTTTGAACGCGACGACGAAGAACTCACCGTCGAGATCACTCCCGAGATGAGCGAGGGCGACGACCCCATCGCCATCATCGGTGTCGTGGTCGGTAGCGAATACAACTTCCCGGTTGACGTGAAAATTCAATTGGAGAACGTTGGCGGCCCCAGCGCTGGCATGATGTTTGCCCTCGGGATCATCGACAAGCTCACTCCAGGCGCCATCAACGGCGGTAACGAGGTTGCAGGCACGGGAACGATCACCGCTACCGGCGATGTTGGCCCGATCGGTGGCATCCAGCAAAAAATGTACGGAGCGAGTGCGGCGGGAGCCGACTTCTTCTTGGCACCGGTTGAGAACTGCGATGAAGTCGTAGATAACACCCCCAAGGGCCTCACGGTGTATGCGATCGACAACCTCAACGACGCCATCGTTGCGTTGGCGAGCATCCGCGGTGGCCTTAGTGGCGCCGGACTGCCTTCCTGCAGCGACCAATAGAGCCCCGCTGAGGCAAGTCACGCTGAGAGCGATCATCAGCCCCGCGCCCATGAAAGACCTTTAAGATATAGCCAGGCCCCCAATTTCAGGAGCGAAGTACTGTGTCGAGCCAAACCCAACAAGCCCCGACGAGCAAGACGAGGTCTGCGTTTACGATTACGGCGATAATTCTCGCCGTAATAGTGATCGCGTTCTTCTTGTTCTCGAGCCTCTATGCCGATGTTCTCTGGTTCAGCCAGACCGGCTATCTGGAGGTTCTCACCACTCAGTGGATTGCAACAGCCGTAATGTTCGCCATTGGCTTTGTCGCCATGGCCGTACCGGTGGGCGTTAGCCTTCTGGTCGCATTCCGCGCCCGCCCGATCTACGCGAAACTCAACGCGCAATTAGAGGGCTACCAGCAGGTTGTAGAACCCTTGCGCAAGCTCGCCATGATCGGCATCCCGATTCTGCTCGGCGTATTTGGTGGCGTTTCTTCGGCTAGCGCGTGGCCGGTCGCTCTTCAGTGGCTGAACCGCAGTTCGTTCGGAACGACCGACCCGCAGTTCGGGCTAGATATCTCGTTCTACTTCTATGAGCTTCCGATGTACCACTCGATCGTCGGGTACGCGTCAGCGGTGCTCATCCTCTCGTTCCTTGGCGCACTGGCTACGAGCTACCTCTATGGTGCGTTGAGCGTGAACGGGCGCGAAGTTCGTATCTCGCGTTCCGCGCGCGTACAGCTCGCGATCACCGCGGGCATCTTCTTCGCCCTTCAGGCGGTGAGCATCTGGCTTGATCAGTACACGACGCTGTACTCCACCAGCCAGGGCTTCCTGCAGACCGGTGCGAGCTACACCGAAGCCAACGCTACGATTCCGGGCCGCGCAATCTTGGCCGGTATCGCAGCCATCGTTGCCATCCTCTTCATCGTCACGGCCATCATCGGTCGCTGGCGTTTGCCGATGATCGGTACGGCACTGCTGCTCATCAGCGGTCTCGTCGTTGGAAACCTCTACCCGTGGATCGTTCAGCGCTTCCAGGTAGACCCCAACGCGCGTACCTACGAGTCTGAATATATTGATCGAAGCATCGAGGCAACTCGCGACGCATATGGCATCGCCGATGTTGAGGAGATTCCCTATAGCGCCTCGACTGATGCCGAGTCCGGTGCGCTTCGCGAAGACGCGACAACCACCGCGAACATCCGTATCCTCGACCCTGCCATTGCGCCACAGGCTTTTGCCCAGCTCGAGCAGTTCAAGCAGTACTACCAGTTCGGTAGTTACCTTGATGTTGACCGCTACGAGATCGACGGTGAGATTCAAGACACGGTGATTGCCGTCCGTGAACTCAACCAGTCCGGTCTTGGCGAAGCGCAGTCCTGGTACAACAATGCTGTCGTCTACACCCACGGCTATGGCGTGGTTGCAGCATTCGGAAACCAGCGTGCCGCCGATGGCCAGCCAGTGTTCCTCGAGTCGGGCATCCCGAGCACTGGAGATCTCGGCGACTACGAGCCTCGCGTTTACTTCGGTGAGGACTCTCCGGATTACTCGATCGTTGGTGCCCCGGAAGGTGCTGACGACATCGAACTCGACTACCCCTCGGGCGGAGAAGACAGCGAGCAGAACGCCACGACGACTTTTGAGGGTGACGGCGGGCCTGTGCTCGACAACATCTTTAAGAAGCTTGTCTACGCAGTGAAGTTCCAATCCGAGCAGATCTTCCTCGCCTCAGATGTAACTGACGAGTCGCAGATTCTTTACGATCGCGAGCCTCTCGAGCGTGTAGCGAAGGTTGCTCCGTACCTCACCCTCGACAGTGACGTGTACCCGGCCATTGTGGACGACCGGATTGTGTGGATCGTCGATGGATACACCACCGGCGCTAACTACCCTTACTCGCAGGTTGAGCAGCTCTCCAGCGCGATTGCCGACACCTACACGCCGGCGCCGCAGTTTGCGCTCGACGACGTCAACTACATCCGCAACTCGGTCAAGGCGACCGTTGATGCCTATGACGGTTCGGTGAAACTGTACGCGTGGGATGACGAAGACCCGGTTCTGCAGACGTGGAACAAGATCTTCCCGAACTCGCTTCTTGCGCAAGACGAAATGAGCGTCGAACTGCTGGATCACGTGCGCTACCCCGCCGACCTGTTCAAGGTTCAGCGCGAAATTCTGGGATCCTTCCACGTGACGGATGCTGGCTCGTTCTACTCGAGTGATGACCAGTGGGTTAGCCCGGAGGATCCGGTTTCGGGAACTGGTTCGCTTCAGCCCCCGTACTACCTCACGATGCAGGTTCCGGGAACAGACGACCCCGCGTTCACGCTGTACTCGACCTTCATTCCTAAGGGAACAGCGGACGCCAGTCGAAGTGTTCTCACCGGTTATTTGACGGCGAACTCGGATGCGGGACCTGATTACGGCAAGCTCACGTTGCTGACGCTGCCGAAGCAGGACACTGTTCCTGGTCCCGGACAGGTGCAGAACAGCTTCAATACCAACACGATCGTGGCCAACCAGCTGGCTCTTCTCCAACAGGGCGATACCGAGGTGAAGCTCGGTAACTTGCTGACGCTCCCCGTCGGCGGCGGGCTGCTCTACGTGCAGCCGGTCTACGTTCAGTCGACCAGCGGAACTCAGTACCCACTGCTGCGCAAGGTGCTGGTGTCGTTCGGTGACGAGATTGCCTTCGAAGACACTCTCGACGAAGCACTCGACACACTGTTTGGTGGAGACTCTGGCGCCGAAGCCGGCGACGGAGAAGTTCCGGTAACGCCGGATGTTCCCGTTGACCCGGATGTTCCCGTTGACCCGGATGCGCCAGTAGACCCGGATGCACCGGTTGTCACTCCCGGTGACAATGCGGCACTCGACAGTGCACTCGCCGACTACAAGTCAGCCCTTGCCGACCGTAACGCGGCCTATGCAGCCAACGACCTCGTCGCTGCTGCTGAAGCTGACCAGGCAATGGTCGACGCGATCGAGCGGGCAATCGCCGCTACCGAGTAGCTAATTCTGACTCAGCGGGCCGCTGCAGACTGTGTGCCCGCTGAGTTCGGTTTTCGAGCCGCTCACCCTGTGTTACGCTTTATATACGCCGCGGGGTGGAGCAGTTCGGTAGCTCGCTGGGCTCATAACCCAGAGGTCGCAGGTTCAAATCCTGTCCCCGCAACGAAAAGATGTTTCTGACATCACAACAAAAATCCCTCTCCTTTACGGAGAGGGATTTTTGTTTTAAGCCGTTGTCGTCATCAGTCACCCCGAGAACGCCCGCGGCCTCGCTCGGAGGCACCCGCGGGCGTCGTCAAGATGGGCTGGCGATCGCGCGAGCGAGCACCTACTGGGGGTCATTCCAGGACCAGATGTCGTCACCGCGCAACGTGGCATCCGCACCGCCGTCGTTGTAAATAACTTGCCCGGTGATGTGTGTGTTCTCCACGCTGGTGAGCCAGATCAACTGATGCGCGATCGATTCAGTCGGTTGGTGGTAATTGAGCGGCATCGGCACAGCGGTGTCAACCATCGCGCGCCCCGCCTCCGTGGAGAGAAGCTCCTCGGTCATGGGGGAGAGCACGGTGCCCGGTGCGACCGCATTCAGTGGGATCCCTGCCCCTGCCCAGTCTTCGGAGATAGATTCCCGGCGTACCCATCGTGAAAGGGCACGCTTGGATGCGGGATAGACGAGGTAGCCCACGCGCGGTCCCTGTGCGGTGAGTGTGTCAGCGATAGAAAGGGCTAAGGCTTCGTCGCCTGCAAGTGCAGCTTCGATGAGCTCGGGGGAACTGGGCTGCATCGACGCCATCGATGACACCACAACTGCTCGTGGAGCATCCGATTTGCGTAGGGCGGGCAAGAGTGCGCGCAAGAACTCGGTGACTCCGAAGTAGTTGATCGATATGGTTGCTGAGATCGGGGCGGAGATGCCAGCGCACGCAATGACTGCGTCGATTCGCCCTCCGGCAAGTTCCGATGCCTGAGTTGCTGCGGCGTTGCGTCCCGCGGGGGTCGAGAGGTCGGCTTCGACGTCGGCATTTTTCAGATCAATCCCGATGACGTGTTCGCCCCGCTTGGTCAAAATGTCGGCTGTCTCGGCGCCGATTCCCGATGCGGAGCCGGTGATTACATACGTGCGAGTCATTGCTCAACCTTTCCTCTGTGTTTATTGGCACTCTACGCCAATATTAGAAGAGTGGGGCATACTGGTGGCGTGACAGCTGCCAGTGCGACCCCCCACGAATCCGAGAGACGCCGCGGACGCCCCACGGTCATTGATGCCGAGCAGCTTCTGCACGCAACGCTTTCCTTGTGGCGAGATCGCGGTTACCAGGAGACAGGATGGCGGGAGATAGCGGAAGTCACCGGGGTGAGCGTTCGCACTCTCATCCGGAGATTCGGTGAGCGCTCGAGGATCCCATGGGTGGGGCTGCCCGCTGCCGTAGCGCGGCTGGAGGGGGCTCTCGCGATCGCCCCA
Source organism: Salinibacterium sp. SWN1162 (assembly GCF_015864675.1). Lineage (NCBI taxonomy): Bacteria > Bacillati > Actinomycetota > Actinomycetes > Micrococcales > Microbacteriaceae > Salinibacterium > Salinibacterium sp. SWN1162. The sequence goes on along the minus strand of NZ_JADYWT010000003.1, from coordinate 111,167 downwards.
CAGGCTGCTCCATTGGGGGCGGTGGTGCGTAACGCAATAGTTGCGTCGGTCTCCCACGAAGACGGAGTGCTGCGACTGAGCCCTGACTGGATCTCGCTCGTGTCTGAGGTGCCCCAGTTGCGCGCGTCGGCTCCTATTGCGAACGCCGCCTGGGTGGACGCTCTGGCTCGCTTTATCGCTGATCGACATCCGGATGCTCCTGCCGCAGCGTGTCGTGCACTCGCGGTCGCTTATGAGGCGGCAACGTTCTCCGCGCTCGTGCAGTGGGCGCGAGCCGGCGCGGAGGGCGCGCCGGACCGCGCGGTAGGCGACATGTTGGCGTGGCTCGACATCCGACTGCAGAGTCCGAGGCGCTATTCCTAAACCTGCGGTTTCTCAGAAATGGTAACTGGATCGGTTGTGGTTCCTGCATCAGGAACCGGGTCGAGAAAAGCAAAAAGACTGGGCAGGCGCCGATCGCGCAAGGTGCTGGACGCGGCAAGGCCGATCAGTACTCCGAGAGCGATGGCGATCATAGTGCCAACCGTTGTAATCAAGGTGCCGCTTGCATCGCCCCCTCCCAGCGCTTCGGTGACACCCACGAGGCCGAGACCTCCGGGCACGAGCAACCAGAACGCGGGAAGAAAGCTCACGATGGCGGGCGGTCCAGTGCGGTGGCGGGCCACCAAGACTGCCACCGGGGTCATGGCGATGGCGCCGATGAGAGCGGAGAGCACCCCGCCGAAGAGAACGTCACCGATTACTTGAGCTCCATAGGCGACGTAGAGAACGAGTAAAATCCATGGGATCGACGCAGGACGCGCGCACTGGTAGACGCTGATTCCCACGCCGAAGACGGCAATGGCGATCCACGGTGCAATCGGCCCCAGAACCTCTCCGGAGACCTCGAGCTCAATTCGGGGCACACCAATCAGCGCACCGGCGGAGACGATGCCGACCGCGAGAAGAAGCAGCCTCATCGCTCCAGCTGCGGCACGGGCAGAGCCAGACATGATGTGCCCGGTTGCCAGCTCGATTACTGCTGTCGTGAGTAACCCTCCCGGGAGCAGCACGACGAGTGGAGCGATCAGCGACGGCAGTATGGCCGAATCATCGGTGGCACGAGCAACCAGCAAAATGATCAGCGATGAGCCGAGAGCGGCGCTCACGATGACGAGAGCGTCATAGCTCGAGGGCAGCCGTTCACCCAGCAGGAGCAGGGTGCCCACTCCAATTCCCAAGACCGCAGCGACTAACACGCCGAGCCAGGACGAGCCAAGCAAGACTGCGATGGCGCCGGTGGTCAGCGCATAGGCGGCGACGCGGTGAAAGGCGGAAAAGGGAGGAGCGAGTTCCCTCACCTTGGCGATTTGTCGGCTCACCCAGTCGGCCGAGCCAGACCGGGCGCGCCCCACCTTCATGATGCGATCAATCACATCCACCTGATGCAGAAGGTAGGAGCGGCCGCCAGCGGAAACGGCGCGTGTGAGTGTGGCGCCATCGTTGTCGAGCGACACGAAGAGAGCGGTCGGAAAAACCACTACAGTGGCGGACGCGAATCCGTTGGCGGTGGCGACATCCTGAACTGCCGTTCTCACCATGCTGACGGGGTAGCCGCTATCGACCATAGAACTGCCGAGTTCCGCCAGCGCATCGAGCGTTACGGCAGCTGACTGTGCGCGCGGCGGCGCAGCACTTCTGTGCGCTGAGGTCGCTGCGGCTTTCGGCTGAGGGCGACGGCGAAGAATGAGCCAGAGCACGACAATGCTTGCGGCGAGTACCGTCACGGCAATGAGCAGCGTGGTAAGGGATACATTCGACGTCGCTACGCTCGGCGGAATCGCGGGCAAAGGCGACACGGGAGCGGGAGACTGCTCCGTCGGGGTCGGGGTTGCGGTCGGGGCGGGCGTCAGGCTTGCCGTTGGGCTCGGGCTCGCGCTCGGGCTCGCGGTAGGCGTTTCGGTGGGGGGGGAGTGTGGTCGCGGGTGTCGGTGCTGGCGTTGCGGGTCTCGTCGTGACGGTGGGGGCCGGTGTGGGCGTCGCCGTGGCGACCGCGTCGGGCGCTCCGGGCTCGTCAACCGCCACTATCGCCGCAGAGGCGGGCGAGCTGCTGCTGACTGTTAGCGCGGCGGGCGCAGCAAGGGCGCCAGCGCACGCCACAAGGGCGAGCACGCGGACGAGCACCGTGTACCTTCTCTTCTGCGCCATCCTAGAACCTCCGGTAGCAATCGTCGCACGAGAGAAAGGTACGGGGTATCGGCGGCGACAGCGAATACTGCTGCGCCGCGACTCTGAAGGGCCGCGCTATTTCCAGGTGTCGACGAGAGCGTGGACCGCGGCAAAAACGGAGTGAAGCTGCGCGGCGTCGGCCTGCGAGCGAATCGTGACTTGAAGTCCGAGGAAGAGCGTGGAGAGCAGCTCAGCGCGTTGACCTGTGAGCGCAGCATCCGGAGCATTCTCGGGCAGAGCAAGTGCGGCCAGGGCTGTCATCTGCCGGATCATGAGATCGCGGTACTCGAGCGAAAAGTCTTCGAAGCCGGGGGCTGTTCCGCGCAACTCATTGCTGGCGCTAACGGCGAGACACCCTCGACTGCCAGCCTCGGTGTGGGCGAACTCTTCAAAGAGATCGAAGAAGTTATGGATGCCGGCAATGCCGGGCCCTGCCGTGGCGCGCATGCCGGTGAGGTGTTGCTCACGCTCGGTCAGGTAGCGGCGCAGCACGGTGGCGAAGAGCTGCTCTTTGTCGCCGAAGGTGCGGTAGAGGCTGGGTTTGTGAACACCGCTGGCCTCGACAATGTCGCTGAGCGACGTGTGACGGTAGCCCTGCTGCCAGAACAGGTCGGTGAGCTGCGTGAGCACGGCATCGGCGTCGAAGGCGCGCGGGCGCCCCGCCGTGGTGCCCGTTGCTGCGCTCATCCTTTCACTATACGCGCAGGCTTCAGCGTTTGAAACCTACTGGTATCAAATAGGTGGATGGCGATGATACTGTTTGGTATCAAAACTAGGGAACGAGACGCTCGATGAACAACCACGCCGCCCACACCGCCCTCGTCACCGGAGCTAGCTCCGGAGTCGGCTGGGAAGCCGCAGCCCAGCTCGCTGAGGCAGGCTACGGCCGCGTCATCGTCACGGCCCGCACCCCCGCGAAGGCAGAGGACGCGCGCACGGCTCTTCTTGCTCGCGTACCGGGCGCGCAGTTCGTACCGCTCGCGCTCGACCTCAACGACTTCTCGTCGATCGAGAAAGCTGCACAGGCGCTCGTGGGGGCGGCAATCCCCATCGACGCCCTCATCCTCAATGCGGGTGTCGCGGCAACCAGTGAGCTGCGCCGCACCGCTGACGGTATCGAGCAGATTATGGCGGCGACCCTCACCGGACACCACGCGCTGACCATGCACTTGCTCCGCGCCAAGATGCTGAGCGGCCACGCGCGCATCATCATTGCTGGATCGGAAGCCGCGCGCGGTGATGTTCCCACCTTCTCGAACATCGATGTTCAGGCGCTCGCTGCGGCATCCTTCGGCGGTGATCTCGAACGCGCCATTGAGGCCGTTCTTCGCGCGGACAAGCCTGTGAAGTTTGCCAACGGCACGCAGTATGCGACCGCCAAGACGTTCGCGGTCTGGTGGGCCAAGGAGCTCGCGACCCAACTGCCCGCCGGCATGACGGTGAACACGGTCTCGCCCGGCAACACTCCTGACACGAAAGCATCTCGAGAGATGCCGGCGATCATGCGCCGCGTCATGCTGCCCGTCATGAAACTCATGCCCAGCATGTGGCACAGTGTGCCCACGGCTGCTGCCCGCTACCTCACCGTGATCGATATGCCGGATGGCGTGACCGGCCAATTCTTCGCATCGCCGCCTCAGAAGATGACCGGCCCTGTCACTTCCATGACGATGAGCCATTTCACCAACGTTGCGGGCCAGCGTGCGCTGTGGAACGTGGTTTCGAGGCTCGCCGTTTCTGGCGGAGCGAGCACTCGCTAGCTAGCTAACTAGCTTCAGCGGCGCTGAGAAGGCCGTTGCAGCCGCTCGTTCGCGGACGGCGCTGGAGTGCGTACAAGAAGTAGCAGAGATCCGACGAGCAAGAGAAGCGCTCCTGTCGCTGCGGATGCCGTGATCGAGGAGCCGGTGTAGGCCAGCGCGGGGCTAGCCGCCGACGTCGTTTCCACGCCTGCGACGCTCGGAACCTCCGGCACTTCGGGCACCTCGGGGGTGACTACAGGGGCAACGAAGAGTACCGTCGACTGGTTCGACAGGGCTGTGGTCTGCTCCGACGTCACGGTAGCGACATTGCTGAGATCGCTCGATTGATCGGTGATGACGAGAGTTGCCTCGCAGGAACCAGTTGCGCCCGGTGCGAGGGTGTTAGCCAGTGCGGCGCAATCGAGGCTCAGGCCCGGAAGGCTCGTGGCGACATCCACCGCAGTGAGAGTGGTGTTGCCGTCATTCGTGATGGCAATGGTGAAAACAAGGGTGTCGCCCGCGGCGGTGAAAGTCGATACGTTCGCGGTCTGCGTCGCCGTCAGCGCGGGCACCTGAGTGATCGCTGTGGTGGCGGTATCGGCTTCCGAGGTCACTGTCTCGCCCCAGGCGTCGCCGGAGACGGTGGCCGAGTTGGTGTAGCTGCCGGCATCGATCTCACCTTGAGTCACGGCATGCTCGGCGGTGCAGGTCATGGTTGCGTCGACGGCGAGGGCGGTCGCCGGGCACGACAGGTTCTGGGCACCAGCGTCATCGATCTCGACGTCGTCGAGCGCGAGTGTTCCGGTGTTGGTTACGAGAAAGCTGTAATCGATGAGGTCGCCCACGTTAGTGGCCGTCATGGGCAACTCTGTAGCGCTCTTATCGATCGTGAGGTTGGCGGTGCCGTCCACGACTGAGGGGCCGATGAAGCTCATGCCTTCGCGCTTCGCGTCGCCCGTGGCGTCTTCATCGCCGACGATGACAACCATCCGGTACACCGGAGTCGCGAGATCTGCGGTGAAGCCAACCCAGCGTGTGCTCTCATTGCCACACCCATCGTCTGAGTTCGAGCACAGCGATTGATCTCCGCTAGGGGCGATCTCCGATTCAGAGAGCAGAGTGTCGTCGGCCAAGTACAGTCGCAGCAGTGCCGGCACTCCCAGGCCATCGGTGCGTGTTTCGAGGTCGCCGAACCAGGCGCCAAAGCCCAGAACGCCGGTGGAGAACCGGAACTCAACGCCGTCTCGAGTGTCGGCGTTGTCGCCACTGTTGCTGGAGGCGCCGTAGCTATAACCGGTCGTCGCGGTGCAGCCTTGGAGAAGCGTGGGGCGCGGGGCGCCGTCTTGGAGCGTGTCTCCGCCTCCGGTGCATTGAGCTTTGCCTTGCGTCGCAGCGCTGCTGACTCCGAAGAAGGTCACCTGCGCGTCGGTGTTATACATCGTGTGTTCCACAGAAACTGTGGTGCCGGCCGGAGTGGTTCCGATGACTCCGGTCACTAACCGATTATTGGGGCCGGCAATATCTAAGGGCGCGGGCACCGTGCCCCCGCGCGTTGTGACGGCAGCAGCCCACGTGTCGCGAAGTTCTTGCGCGGCAAGGTGGCTGGCGATGCTGCCTCCGCTTACCTCGTCAGAGATGCTGTCGTAGGTCGCTGCGGATGCCGGGAGCACTCCGAGCGCAACCAGGGCAACAGAAATTGCCACTGCGAGTGCGGCTTTCGGCGCGAACGCTCGCTGTCGGGGTGCGACAGCGGGAACAAGAATCGGGTTTTTCACTGTGAATCCTTAAACGTGAAGTCGCTTCGGGTGCAACCGATCACCTCTTTAGACTATCGCCACCAGCACTTTCATTCAGGACCCATTTCGGGTGACTGGGTTCAGGTGGCGCGCATCGAGGGAGAATCGCATGATTGACGCACTCAACAACGTAGAAGCAATCACCGTTTTTTCAGATGACGTGGCGCTGTCGCGAGAGTTCTACAGGGCCGTGTTCTCCGCCTCGGTGGTTTTCGAAGACGAGGTGTCGTGCATGTTCCAGGTAGGCGCGCTGGTGCTGAACGTGCTCGCGCGAAGTGAGGCAGCTGAGTTGATCGGGCCCGCGGCCGTTTCGGAGCCGGGGGCTGCGGCATCCGTCATGCTCACCGTTAACGTGCCCGATGCGGATGCCGCGTGCGCTGCCGTGCGCGAGCGTGGCGTCGAGCTCGTGAATGGGCCCGTCGACCGGCCGTGGGGCCGCCGCACTGCGGTGTTTCTCGATCCGTCAGGGCTGCCGTGGGAGATCGCGCAGGAGCTGGGCTAGTTCTCGCGGGGGGACCTGCCGGGGCGCTCAATCTTGAGCATCACGAGGGCGCCGACGATCAGCACGGGGCCAATGAGGCGCGCGAGTTGGCCGAGAGATTCCACGCCCGAGGTGAGAACCCCCACGAACTGCTGAGTCATCGGAAAGTTGATCGCCTGCACGCCGAGGTAGAGGGCAGGGATGATGAAGTCGAAAACAATGAAGCTGATCGCCGTGAGAGCGACTCCCGCCCAGAAAGCGATTTTGGGGCGAAGAAGTTGATCGATCATTCGTAGCTCCTGTGTTTCGTGGGCGTAACAGTTTCAGGGTAACCCGCCGAGAGTCTGCGGCGAAGGATAAGTGAACAATCCTAATGACGGATGCCGGGGTTAGGTTTAATGCATGACTTCGTTGCAGGCACGCATCATCGCTGACTTGAACACCCAGCCCACGATTGACCCCGCTGGGCAGATTCGTCGGCGCATCGAGTTCCTCAAGGAGTACCTGAAGGCCTCGCATGCCAAGGGACTCGTGTTGGGGATTAGCGGTGGGCAAGACTCCTCGCTCGCGGGGCGCATCTGCCAGCTCGCGGTCGCTGAATTGCGCGCGGATGGTGTTGAGGCCCAGTTTGTCGCCGTCCGGCTACCGCATGGTGTGCAACGCGACGAAGACGATGCGCAATTGGCGCTCGACTTTATTGAGGCCGACCGCGAAGTGACCTTCAACATCCAGCGTGCCGTCGACGGTATCGCCGCTGAGTTCGCGGATGCCGTGGGCGAGCCAATCACGGACTTCAACAAGGGCAACGTCAAGGCTCGCGAGCGCATGGTGGCGCAGTACGCCATAGCCGGGCAGCTCGGCTACCTCGTGGTCGGGACCGACCACGCCGCCGAAGCCGTCACGGGCTTCTTCACCAAGTTCGGCGACGGTGGCGCCGACGTGCTGCCGCTCACGGGCCTCACGAAGCGACAGGGCAAGCAACTACTCGTTCACTTGGGTGCTCCGGAACGCCTGTACGAAAAGGTGCCGACCGCAGACCTGCTCGACCACACGCCCGGCCAGGCGGATGAGGCCAACCTCGGCGTCACCTACGAGCACATCGATGATTACCTTGAGGGCCTCGACGTGCCCGCCGAGGCTGCCGCCGACATCGAGCAGAAGTACCTCAACACTCGCCACAAGCGCTCCGTACCCGTCTCTATGTACGACGAGTGGTGGACTGCCTAACTCGCTAGGGCGCTGCGTGCACGCCCGCGATCAGTGCGCTGAGGGGCGCGTCACATCCACCATCCAGGCGTAGTTGAAAGCACGCTCGCGCCAGGCGTCGTAGCGGCCGGAAACGCCGCCGTGGCCTGCCGCCATCTCGGTCTTGAGCAGTGCATCCGCCCCCACCTCGCGCAGGCGAGCAACCCATTTGGCGGGCTCCACGTAGAGCACGCGGGTGTCGTTGAGGGAGGTCACCGCGAGAATCGGCGGGTAGTGGGTGTCATGCACATTCTCGAGCGGAGAGTACGACTTCATGTAGTGGTAGACCTCTTCGTTGTGCAGGGGGTCGCCCCACTCATCCCACTCGATAACCGTCAGCGGTAGTGAGGGGTCGAGGATTGACGTGAGCGGGTCGACGAACGGGACGACCGCGAGGATGCCCGAGAAGAGTTGCGGGGCCAGGTTCGCGACGGCACCCATGAGCAGGCCGCCGGCGCTTCCGCCCTCGGCGACGAGGCGATCGCTTGAGGTGGCATCGATGTCGATGAGGTGGCGAGCACACGCCACGAAATCGGTGAAGGTGTTGCGCTTGTGCAGTTTCTTGCCGCCCTCGTACCAGGTGCGGCCCAGCTCGCCGCCGCCGCGCACGTGCGCGACCGCGAACACCATGCCGCGGTCGAGCAGGCTCAGTCGGCCAACCGTGAAGCCGGGGTCGATACTGATTTCATACGAGCCATAGCCGTAGAGCACCGTTGGTGCTGGGGTGCCCGGTTGCACGAGGTCGTTGCGGTACACAAGCGAGATCGGCACGCGGGTGCCATCGGAGGCGGTGGCCCATTCCCGACGCTGGGTGTACAGCGCGGGCTCAAAGTGGCCCAGCACCGGCTGCTGTTTGCGCACGACCAGCTCGTTGTCGTCCACGAGGTAGTCGTAGACGATAGTCGGGGTCACAAAACTGCCGTAGCTGAGACGGATGCTCGGCTGGTTCCATTCAGGGTTGGAGCTGAGGCCCACGGTGAAGAGTTCGTCGTCGAACTTCAGTTCGTGGGGGGTGTCTTCGTAGCGCCCGCCATGCTTCGGAACGATAGCCACCGCCACGCGCGTGAGCCCCTCGCGGCGGTACTCGATGGCCACGAATTCCTTGAAGGCATCGACACCCTCGAGGCGCACCGCTTCGTTGTGGGGGAGGATCACGCGGCGTTCGCCGAGCGGATCCGCTGCAGCAACGCTCACGAGCTCGAAGTTGATCGCATCCTTGTTGTGCACGATCAACAAGCGATCCTGGGTGCCGACCACCACGTGCTCAACGTCGTACTCAACGCCGACTTCGCGCGGCCAGACAACCTCGAACTCACCGGTTGGGTCGCTCGTGTCGAGCAGCCGCGTCTCGCTCGTCAGGCGCGAACCCGCCTCGATCGCCAAATACTTGCCACTGCGCGAACGACCAACGCCCACCCAGAAGCTCTCGTCGGGCTCATGAAACACCTGCACCGCGGATGCCGCAGCCGTGCCCAGTTCGTAGCGCCAGACGGTGTCGGGGCGCCACGCATCATCCACCGTCGTATAGAAGACGTACTTGCCCGTGGCATCCAAGAGCGCGCCGCCCGCGGTGCCCGGAATCTCATCAGGGAGGTCATCGGCGGCGCTGAAGCGGATGACAGAATCAGCGTCGGAAGCATCCGCAGAACCAGCGCTCGCGGCAGCCGTATCGCCAAGCTGGCGCACGCGCAGCGTGTAACGCTCGTCGCCCTCGATGTCGACGCCGTAGAGCAGCAGCGTGCCGTCGTCGCTCAGCGAGAACGAGCCCAGGCTGAAGAAGTCATGCCCCTCAGCTTCGACGTTGTCGTCGAGGAGGATCTGCTCGCCGGCAAGGGTGGTGGGAACGACAGCGGCATCCGCGACACCAGCGGCGGCAGCCTCAGCGTCACCAGCAACGGGCTCGGCAATCGTCGGCGGAGTCCAGTCATCATCACCCGCGATCGGCGCGCGGCAGTGAATCGGGTACTGCTTGCCCTCTTCGGTGCGGCTGAAGTACCACCACTGCCCGCGTCGAACCGGAACGCTCAAGTCAGTCTCTTGCGTGCGGCCCTTAATCTCCTCGAAGATCTGCTCTTGCAGCACGCTGAGGTGACTCGTGCGCGCGGCCGTGTACGCATTCTCGGCATGGAGATGTGCGAGGGTCTCGGGGCTCTCTTTGTCGCGCATCCACTCGTAGTTGTCGACGTAGTGGTCGCCATGCTGGAGGCGTTCTGTGGGAATCTTCGCGGCTTCAGGAGGGGTGAGCATGTCTTCAGCGTATGCCCGATTGCTGCGTGGTGGGAGTGGCGCTTGTCGAAATCGCCACAACGCGGGTGCTACTCGAGAAAGCCACGCAGTAGGAGTGCCGTGCCCGCCAAGTGCTCGCTCATTGCTTGAGCGGCAGCATCTGGTCGCCCCGTCAAAATCGCGATCGCGATCTGTTCGTGCTGGGTGTTCGAATGGGCGATGTTCGGGCCGAGAGACGGGATGCTGTCGAGCAGTTCATTGACGCGCATCCGCACATCGGCAATCAGTGGAGTCAAGGATGCCGAGCCAGCCAGCTCGCCCACCATGAGGTGAAAGCGCGAATCGAGCCGGCGGTATTCTTCGTCGCTCGCCGCGTTGGCGTTACTGAGGCTCTCCCACAGCAACTCTCGCTCGCTGGGGGTGAGAGCGCGGCCGGCTGCGGCGCGGGCTCCACCGACCTCAAGAATTTCGCGCAGGGTGAGAGTGTCTTCGATGAGCTCGGGAGTCAGCGGGCGTGCTGGCCCCACTGATTCCCCGGAGGGCGTTCCGGGGGTGTGAGTCGGCAACACGTCGCTGACGAAAGTGCCGCCGTAGCGACCTCGGCGCGACACCAGATAGCCGGCATCGCTGAGCGATGCGATGGCGTCGCGAACGGTGTCCCTGCTGACAGCGAGCATCGTGGCGAGTTCACGCTCGGCGGGCAAGCGTTCGCCGGGAGCGACGAGCCCCAGGCGAACCGTCTGAAGAAGGCGCTGAACGGTCTCCTCGAAGGAGTTGCCGCCGCGCACCGGGCGCAGTAGCAACTCTCCGTGGAGACCGGTCGGCTCATCCATTACAGAGGAGTTGTGTAGGCCGAGCTGATGCCGCCATCGACGATGAACGTCGAAGCGGTAATGAAGGACGAGTCATCGCTGGCGAGGAAGGCAACTGCAGCGGCGAGCTCATCCGCTTCGGCGAAACGGCCCATCGGAATGTGAACAAGGCGACGAGCGGCACGTTCGGGGTCTTTCGCAAAGAGCTCTTGAAGAAGCGGGGTGCTCGTGGGGCCGGGGCAGAGTGCATTGACTCGAATTCCCTCCCGGGCGAACTGCACGCCCAACTCACGGCTCATCGCCAGCACGCCACCCTTGGAAGCGGTGTATGAAATCTGGCTGGTCGCCGATCCCATGATAGCGACGAAGGATGCCGTGTTAATGATCGAGCCCTTGCCCTGCTTCACCATGTGGCGAAGCGCGGCGCGGCAGCACAGGTACACCGACTTGAGGTTGACGTCTTGAACCTTTTCCCACGCGGGGAGTTCAGTGGTGACGATCGAGTCGTCCTCGGGCGGCGAGATGCCGGCGTTGTTGAAGGCAATATCGACCGAGCCATAGGTGCTGGCCGTGGTGTCGAAGAGTTGGTTAACCTGGGCTTCATCCGTCACGTTGACTTTGATGAAATGGCCGCCGACGAGTTCTGCGGCGGCAAGACCGGTGGTTTCGTCCATGTCGGCGATCACGACGGTAGCGCCTTCAGCGGCGAAGCGTCGTGCGGTGGCAAGGCCGATTCCACTGGCACCGCCGGTGATGACGGCCACTTTGCCCGCGAGGCGCTGCGTGAGGTCGAGAGGGGTGATGGTCATGTGTTGCTCCTTGAATAAGAGGTGTTGAGAGGGCTAATCAACGGCGATGAAAACATTCTTGGTCTCGGTGAAGTTCAGTGGTGCATCGGGGCCGAGCTCGCGGCCGAGGCCGGACTGCTTGAAGCCACCAAAGGGGGTGGAGTACCGCACGGAGGAGTGCGAGTTCACCGACAGGTTGCCGGCTTCGACTCCGCGAGAAGCGCGAATTGCGCGGCTGACATCCCGGGTCCAAATCGAACCCGATAATCCATACTCGGAATCGTTCGCCAACTGCAGGGCATCGGACTCATCATCGAAGGGAAGCACCGTGACGACGGGACCGAAGATCTCGTCGGTGACACAACGGTCGCTGCGCGATTCCGGCGTCAGCACCGTAGGCGCGAACCAATACCCGGCGCCCTCGGGGGCGCTGCCCCGGAATGCAACAGGAGCATCCGCCGGAACATAGGACTGCACCGAGGCAAGATGCTTCGCTGACACGAGCGGTCCCATTTCTGTCGCCTCGTCCAAGGGATCGCCGACCTTGACTCCAGCAACAGCAGGCTCAAGGAGTTCCATGAAGCGGTCGTAGGCGCTGCGCTCGACGAGGATGCGGCTGCGGGCGCAGCAGTCCTGGCCAGCGTTCTCGAAGACGCCATAGGGGGCCGACGCGGCAGCCTTCTCGAGATCGGCATCGGCGAACACGATGTTGGCGCTCTTGCCGCCGAGTTCGAGCGTTACGCGTTTCACTTGAGCTGCGCAGCCGGCCATGATCTGCTTACCCACTGCTGTTGAACCGGTGAACACCACCTTTCGCACCGTGGGGTTGGTGACGAAGCGCTCGCCGACAACGGAACCTTTGCCGGGTAGAACCTGGAAGAGGCCCTCGGGGAGGCCCGCTTCGAGAGCGAGTTCACCGAGCCGGATGCTCGTGAGTGGGGTCCACTCGGCGGGCTTCAGTACAACGGCGTTGCCCGCCGCCAGCGCGGGAGCGAATCCCCACGCCGCGATCGTCATGGGAAAGTTCCACGGCGTGATGACGCCCACAACGCCGAGCGGCTCGTGGAACGTGATGTTCAGGCCGCCCGCGACGGGAATTTGCTGGCCGAACATCCGCTCAGGGCCAGCAGCGTAATAGTTGAGTACGTCACGAACATGACCGGCTTCCCACCGAGCCTGCGAGATCGGATGCCCGGAGTTATTGACCTCCAGCGCTGCAAGGTTCTCGAGGTCGCCGTCGACGGTCGCGGCAAAGCGACGCAGCATGAGGGCTTTGTCTGCGGGGGAGACGCGCGCCCACGCCTTCTGGGCGATCGCGGCACGGGCGATTGCGGCATCCGTCGCTTCGATGTCGAGGAGTTCGACCGAACCAATCTCGGCCTCAGTTGCGGGGTTGATGACGGTATAAGTGCTCACGCGAGAGCCTTTCGGTTGAGGCGGGCGGCGTCGACCAAGCCCTCGAATAGTCGGATGTCTTCTGGAGCTGCTTCGGGATGCCACTGAACGGCAACCGCGAAAGTGGCGGTCGGCAGTTCAACGGCTTCGATCACGCCGTCACTCGTGCGAGCGGTGACAACGAGCCCCTCGGCCACCTGATCGATAGCTTGGTGGTGATAGAGCGGAACGACGAGCGGTTCGGTCTGCGTGCCGAGCACGGTCGCGAGAAGGCTGTCGGGCTCGACCTCTACCGGCACGTGACTGAAGTTGCCACCGCCGAGTTGGTAGTTTCCGTGCCCGATCACGTCGGGGAGGTGTTGGTGCAGAGTGCCTCCCAGCGCGACGTTGAGAATCTGGGCTCCGCGACAGATGCCAAGAAAGGGCAAATCGGCTTCGAGTGCCTGACGCATCAATTCGTCTTCCCACGCGTCACGATCGAGGCGGGAATCGTCGGTGGTCGGGTGGGGCTCTTGGCCGTAGCGCGCCGGGTTGATGTCTTTGCCGCCGGTGATGATGAGGCCATCAAGACCGTGCAGCACGCGGCGCGCGATCTCGGGGCTGACGGGTTGCGGTGGCAGCAGAACAACGATGCCGCCCGCACGAGTTACGGCTTCGAAATAGGCTTTCGGCAAGAAGGACGCCGGAACATCCCACACGCCCGTCTGGGACTGCTCGAGGTAGGTGGTCAGGCCGATTATGGGCCGATCAGAGTCGTTCAAAGCCGCGCACCTTTTCCCAATCGGTGACCGCAGAGTCAAAGGCGGCCAGTTCGATCGCGGCGTAGTTGAGGTAGTGGTCGACTACCTCGTCGCCGAACGCTTCCCGAGCAAAGGTGGATGACGCGAACAGGTCGGCCGCTTCTCGCAAGCTCGCCGGAACCCGCGGAACATCGCTCGTGTAAGCATTGCCTTCGAATGCATCGTCGAGTTCAAGCTCGTTGTCGATGCCGTAGAGCCCCGCAGCGATGAGGGCACTGACGGCAAGGTACTGATTGACGTCTCCACCGGGCACGCGGTTCTCGACGCGCATTCCGTGTCCCTGGCCAACGACGCGAAGCGCACAGGTGCGGTTGTCGAGGCCCCAGGCCAGTGCCGTCGGGGCAAAGCTTCCCGGAACATAGCGTTTGTAAGAGTTCACATTGGGCGCAGAGAAGAGAGTCAGCTCCCGCATGACCGCAAGCTGACCCGCAATGAAGTGGCGGAACATCTTTGACATACCGTGTTCGGCATCCTTGTCGGCGAAGACGGCCGTGCCATCGCTGCCGCGAAGGCTGATGTGGATGTGGCAGCTATTGCCCTCCTTCTCGTTGTACTTCGCCATGAAGGTAAGGCTCTTGCCGTGCGCATCGGCGATCTCTTTCGCGCCGTTCTTATAGATCGAGTGGTTGTCACACGTGTCGAGCGCTGAGGCGTAACGGAAGCCGATCTCTTGCTGGCCAGGGTTGCACTCGCCCTTGACGCCCTCGCAGTACATGCCGGCGCCATCCATGCCGTTGCGGATGTCGCGAAGCAGCGGTTCCATGCGCGTAGAGGCCAGAACGTTGTAGTCGATGTTGTAATCGGTAGCAGCCGACAGCTCGCGGTAGCCCTTCTTCCACGCGTCGCGGTAGCTGTCGTCGAAAACGATGAACTCGAGTTCGGTGGCGACGAAAGTGTCGAGACCACGCTCGGCAAGGCGATCGAGTTGGGCCTTGAGGATCTGCCGCGGGGACGGGGCAACGGGAGTCTCGTCATGCCACTGTAGATCGGCAGTGACGAGCGCCGTCGCGGTGAGCCAGGGTGCGCGACGCAGGGTGCCGAGGTCGGGCACCATCACCATGTCGCCATAGCCGCGGGACCAGCTCGACATGGCGTACCCCTCGACGGTGTTCATGTCGACGTCGACGGCTAGGAGGTAGTTGCAGCACTCCGCTCCGTGAGCGGCGGCATCCTCAAGGAAGAGCCGGGCGGAGAGTCGCTTGCCCACCAGTCGACCCTGCATGTCGGTGAACGCCACGAGAACCGTATCGATCGCGCCGCTCGCGACGTCGTCGGTCAGTTCTTCGAGCGTGAGGTTGCCTGAGCTGGGGGACATTAACTTCTCCTCATTAAGCAAGTCAAATGGTGCGCTTTCCGACCATTAGAACACAACAGAGCGTGGGTTGTTACAAAAACTTCCCCAATATCCGCGAAAACTTCTGTGGATTATCCCTAGTCAACAACCATTGAAAACCGTATAGTCATCGCAAGGATTCTCCCAGCATTGTGTGATCGACCCGTCGGTGCGCGCAACCAGACTGCAAAGGAAACAGGATGTCCAAAGACACACTGAACGTCTCCGGGGTGAAATACACGACGGCCGCGGCCGGGTATTTCGAGAAACGCACACTCAAACGCACGGCGGGAATCTGGGGGCTGTGGGGCCTCGCGGTCGCCGCAGTAATCTCCGGTGACTTCTCGGGTTGGAACTTTGGGATCGAGCAGGCCGGCTTCGGCGGCATGCTGATCGCCTTCGCTCTGCTCATTTTCATGTACTACGGCATGATCTTCAGCATCGGAGAAATGGCATCTGCCATGCCGCACACCGGCGGGGCATATTCGTTTGCCCGTGCAGCGATGGGGCCCTGGGGTGGCTTCGTCACGGGACTCGCTGAGACGATCGAGTATGTGGCCACCACAGCGGTGATCGTGTACTTCTCGGCGGGCTACGCGAATGGCATCACGAGCGAACTGCTGGGCTTCTCACTCCCCGCTCCCGTCTGGTGGCTCATCCTGTACATCGTATTCATCGGTCTCAACTCCGCCGGTGCTGCTATTTCCTTCAAATTTGCGATTATCGTCGCCGTCCTCGCGATCGCAATCCTTCTAGTTTTCTCAGTCATGGCCGCATTCTCCGGTCTCTTCAGCTGGGACAACCTCTTCAATATCGAGCCCGATCCGGGGCAGTCATCGTTCCTGCCGCACGGCATAATTCCGATCCTGTTCGCTCTTCCCTACGCCATGTGGTTCTTCCTCGGTATTGAAGAATTACCGCTCGCCGCTGAAGAGGCCCACAATCCCGTGCGCGACATCCCCAAGGCCGGGCTGATTGCGCGCACTACCCTGATCGTCACGGGTCTCTTGGTTCTCTTCCTCAACACGGGAATCGTGGGTGCTTCTGAAATCTCTGGCGCAGGTGAACCGTTACTCGATGGCTTCCGTGCGATGGTCGGCGACCAGGCGGCAGCGGTTCTCGCTCTGTTTGCTCTCGTCGGGCTGTTGGCGTCGCTGCAGGGCATCATGTTCGCGTACGGACGAAACATGTACTCGCTCTCGCGGGCTGGGTATTACCCGAAGTTCCTTTCGCTCACGGGCAAACGTCAGACTCCGGCTGTCGCTCTGCTCGTGGGTGCGATCATCGGATACATCGCTTTAGTGCTCGTCGATTCGCTCGGCGGCGATGGCGGAGTAGCCGGAGCTATTGTGCTCAATATCGCAGTGTGGGGTGCGGTGATCGCGTACGTGCTCCAGATGGTGTCGTTCTTGATCCTTCGCAAGAAGTACCCGAATGCGAGCCGGCCTTACCGCAGTCCATGGGGTGTTCCTGGCGCCATAATTGGTGGGGTTCTCTCCGTCGCTATCTTCTTCGGCTTCTTGATCAACAAGGAGGCGCGTCCCGCGATCGCCGCAATCGCCGTGGTCTACATCGTGATGCTCGCCATCTTTGCCTTCTACGGTCGCAAGCGCCTCGTGCTCTCTCCAGAAGAGGAGTATGCGATCTCCGGTGGGCTGCACGGAGACCCGCAAAAGGAAGGCTACGGGGGAGCAGTTGAAGAAGAGCTGCTCGCGACCGACGGTCGTGACGAGCCGCGCGGCTAGAACGCGTTCACGTTAGTTCAGGGGTTCCCACCGTCCGTGGTTAGCGGGCGGTGGGAACACTGCGTTAACGACGTCACACGCCGCCGCCGCAGCGAGTGCGATCATAGAGCTACCTCAATGATCGGAGTCTCGGATGCCTCACCCCCTCGTCACCGCGAATGAACTCGCCGCGCTGCTCGACGACGCCGCGAACGGGGGAGCACCGGTGCGGGTTCTCGATGTGCGCTGGAGCTTGGGTGGGCCTGCCGGACTCCCTCTTTATGAGGAGGGGCATATCCCCAGCGCGGTCTATGTCGACCTCGACACCGAGCTGGCGCGCCACGGTGAACCAGAAGAGGGTCGTCATCCGCTGCCCACGGTCGACGCTTTTCAGGCTGCCGTTCGCCGTTGGGGGATCAACGATGGCGACACCGTTGTCGTGTACGACGATTGGAACAGTCTCGCCGCCTGCCGCGCCTGGTGGCTGCTGCGCTACATGGGCATCGAGAACGTGCAGGTGCTCGACGGTGCGCTCTCCGCGTGGAGGGCGGCCGGGCATCCGCTCGCTATCGGCGCCGACGACATGACCACAATTGAGCCGGGCACGGCAATCCTCAGCGCTGGTAACGAGCCCGCCTTGACTGCGGATGACGCTGCCGCGCTCGCCGAAACCGGCGTGCTGCTGGATGCCCGGGCAGGGGAGCGCTACCGCGGCGAGGTCGAGCCGATCGATCCGCGAGCCGGTCACATTCCCGGTGCCATCAGCGCACCCACTTCAGGCAACCTCGGTGAAGATGGCCAGTTCTTAGACTCCGAAGCGCTGCGCGAACGGTACGAAGCCCTCGGCGTCAGCGTCGACCGGGCAGTCGGTGTGTATTGCGGTTCGGGCGTCACGGCCGCGCACGATGCGCTCGCGCTCACCGTCGCGGGATTCCGCCCGGCGTTGTTCCCCGGTTCCTGGTCGGCGTGGTCTAACCAGCCGGAGCGCCCGGTCGCCACGGGGGTGACGCCGTAGCGGCAACTCCCTAGCGGCAACTTCCTAGCCGAGGCATCCGCTCGAGTCATTCGGCGCCACTCCTCTTTAACGCGAACTCCTCTGAACCACGAAGGGCCCCAACACCACCACAGTGTTGGGGCCCTTCGCGTGGATCGTTAGGAGATAACGTCTTGCAGCAGTTCGTCGTTGAGGTCCTTGCGAACCATTGACACGACATAGCCGATCACCAGGGCGATGAAGGGCGACAGTACGAGGAACCAACCGAAGGCATTGAGGCCGAACGCCGTTGCGGTCGGATCGACTCCCTCAGCGAGCGTGAGGTCACCGGCGAGGAGGCCGAAGCGTGACATCAGCAGGTACTCGGCGAGCACGAGACCGATGAAGGCCAAGATCGGCGCAATCATCGTCACGAAGATATTTTCGGTGCCCTTGTTCTTGAGGAAGAAGCTGATGATCGCGACGCAGACGAGCGCTTCGATCAGCACGATCGCCACAACGGCGAGACCACTGAACCAGAAGAACATGTTGCCGACGGGGTCGAGCTGGAACGCGGCGAACAGCACGATCACCACACCGCTAATGATCGACACGATGATGGATGCGCGACCGGGGGCTCCGCGACCATTCACGGTTCCCACCGAGCTCGCCAGCACGCCACCGCGGCCGAGGGCGAAGAGGTAGCGACTTGCGGCGTTCTGGAACGCGAGGAGCCCGGCGAACATGCTCGTGAGTACGAGGATGCTCATCAGCGTCGCAAGCCACGGGCCGACGTATTCGCTCGCGAGCGTGAAGAGTACAGCGGCGGGGTCTTCGAGGCCGCCTGAACGTTCGAGCGTCTGGTCAATAACGTTCGAGGCGCCCATTCCCGTAACGAGGGCGAAAGCGGTGAAGGCAAACAGCACAGTGATGAGGCCAACAGCGAGGTAGGTGGCGCGCGGTACGGCACGCTTCGGGTTGACACTTTCTTCGCCGTAGATAGCGGTTGCTTCGAAGCCGATGAAGGATGCAAACGCAAACGCGAACGCGATACCGGCGGAACCGGCAAGACCACCGGCGAGGATCAGATCAGGGGAGAACGAAGCGCCCCAGTTGAGGCCTTCTGGCCCACCGTCGGCGAGGATCGCAACAGCGGCGATCACCAGAACGACGAGTTCGGCGATCATCAGCACACCGAGCACTTTGGCGCCGATGTCGACGCGCAACAGCGAGAGTGCGGTGACTGCGATCCACGCGAGGAGAGTCCAGGCCCACCAAGGGAGGAGCCCGACTTGCCCGGCCATGACGCCGCCGAAGAATCCGTAGATGGCGAGCTGGATGGTGAGGTACGCGAGGATCGACACGAACGACGAGGCGATTCCGGCGTGGCGGCCGAGCCCACGACCGACGTAAGCGAAGAAGGCGCCGGTGTTGGTGACGCGTTGGCTCATCGCGGCGTAGCCGACGCTGAACAAGAGAAGCACAATGCCGGCGAAGAGGTAGGCGCCGGGTGCGGCGGCTCCGTTACCCAGAACGATAGCGACGGGAACGGCGCCGGTCATTCCGAGAAGTGGCGCGGCCGCAGCCACGACAAAGAAGACGATTCCGATTACGCCGAGTCGCCCTTTGCGCAGGGTTCGATCGGGGCTTTCCTGGGATTTTTGGTCAAGCGCCATAGTGAAACTCCTCGTTGAGTTCTAAATCAGTTCGTCCGTATCCGAACGAGTTGCGTTCAACAATGGCGAAGACAGGGTGTCTTAGTCAAGCGTTTTCAGAAATTCATTCGGATACGAACCGTTTTGGGCTACACTCTGGCGCATGACCGAACTCAATGGATTCCTTCCTCCCCTCACTCCACGCGGGTCAAGTTCGCTCGTGCCGAAGATGCCCTGGTACTACTCGGGAACGCTACTCACTGTCGAGTACTTGACCGATCCAGCCAACGTACGCGCGATCCTTCCTGACGATATTGACCTCGCCCCCGAGCAACCTGGCGCCGTTGCCATTGTTTGGGCCGACTGGCAGTCCTGCAGCACGGGCGGCCTCGAACTGCTCGACCCCGTGCGCGCGCAGTACCTCGAAGCGTTCATGGTGGTGCGCTGCTCCCACAAGGGCATCGTCTATAGCCGCTGCGTCGCCATCTGGGTCAACAAAGACTTCGCTATCGGCCGCGGTTGGTTCCAGGGCTACCCCAAGAAGCTCGGCAACATTGCCGTTACGCGAGTCTTCAACAAGGGCAAGGCCACCCCCAAGCTCGAGAACGGCGGCCAGTTCGGCGCGTCGATCGCGGCCTACGACCACCGCCTCGCTTCTGCCGTCGTCACGTTGCGCGAGCCCGCCGAAAGCAATGGCTTCGTCAACGGTCACAAGATGCTGCACAGCCGCTTCATGCCCTCCATCAGCAAGGACGGCGGCATGTCCCTCGACCAGCTCATCACCATGGGCGGCACCGACGTCGAGATTGGCGAGACCTGGAAGGGCGATGCTGAGCTTCACCTTGAAGACTCGCAGTGGGATGAGCTGCATTCAATCCTGCCCGTGCAAGAGATTCTCGGTGGGTACTACCGCGAGATCGGAGTCACCTTCAACGGTGGCGAACTCGTAGAAGACCGCTCACAGGCGATCTAAGCGCCGACTGCGGCAGCGGCATCCGCTCGCTGCCGCAGTCGACACCGCCGCTCACAGTGGCTTACAGCGCGATACAGAAAAGCCCCGCCGATTCGTTCGGCGGGGCTTTTCTGGCGTCGTATTCGTTACCGGCTTAGTAGTCGGCGAAGTACTCGTCGATCTCCCACTGGCTGACGTCGCGGGTCGTCTTGTCTGAGACGGCATCTTCGTAGCGCATGACCTCGTCACGCTTGAGCACGCTGAAGACGTCGATGACGGTGCTGCCCATGGTGTCCCGCATTACGGTATCGGCGTCGAGGGCGTCGAGCGCGGCAGTGAGGGTCATGGGCAAGATGTCGGCCGACTCGTCTTCGTAGGCCCAGCCTTCGACCGCAGCAGGGGCAGTCAGCTTGCGCTTGATCCCGTCGAGGCCAGCAGCGAGAGTGGATGCGATGAGCAGGTACGGGTTCGCTGCCGGGTCGCCGAGGCGAACTTCCAGTCGCGTGCCCGCGCCGCGCTCGGGCGGGACCCGCAGCATCGCGCTGCGATTGTCGTGGCCCCAGTTGGCGCGGTACGGAGCCAGAGTGTCGGGGCCGAGGCGCTTGTAGGCATTGACGGTGGGGTTCGAGAGCGCTGCGAGTGAGCCAGCGTGTTCGAGGATGCCGCCGATCATGTGGTTGGCCATCTCTGAGAGCCCAGAGCCGCCATCCGACATGATGTTGTTGCCGTCTTTGTCGACGACCGAGAAGTGCAGGTGGAAGCCGCTGCCACCCTCGTCGTCCCAGGGCTTGCCCACGAAGAGGGCGTGCTTGCCGGTGCGAGCGACGATGTCGCGAACCGCGGTCTTGAACAGGAAGGTGCGGTCAGCGGCATCCAGTGCCTCGCTGTGCCAGAGGTTGATCTCGTACTGAGCGGGGCTGAACTCGTGATTGCCAGCGAAGACGCCGATGTCCATGCCGTCGAGCATGCGCATGAGGTTCAAGAACTGCCCGCCGGGGTCGACGTGCTCGCCGGTCGTGTAGACGCGACCGGTGCGGCTGAGGCTGCGACTCCAGCCGTCCTCCTCGTCGTAGTTGGCGATGTAGAACTCAAGTTCGGGGCCCACGGTGGGGGTGAGACCGAGGGCGGCGTATTCGGCGATGACCTTCTGCAATACCGAGCGCGGTGCCACTTCGCTGACGCTGTGATCGGGGTTGAACGCGTCTCCGATAACGAGCGCCACTCCGGGCTCCCACGGCATCATCGTGAGGGTATTGGGGTCAATCTGGGTGAGAAGGTCGGGCAGCCCGGATGACATGATGTCGTTTCCATCGAGCACGCCGCCGCCGGTCGTGGTTACCCAGACGCCTTGGCAGAACAGGGGAGACTTCGCGCGGTGCAATTGGCTGACGAGGAGATCTTTTGAACGGGTGATTCCCAGCACATCCGGGAAAATCAGGCGCAGAACATCGATCCCTTTTGCCTGCAGGTCTGTTTGGAGTGCTGCTATGTCGAGAGTCATTCTTCCTCCGAAAAATAAATCGTTCGGCACTGAACGATTAGTGAGATACTAAGCCACAGAGCGGTGTGGCTGTCCACTCATCGCGAGAATTTACCGGAAAGGTACACAGATGAGAGCCCTCTTGGTGCAACACGATCACGTCACCGCCAGCGGCCCAGTGGGCGACCGCCTCCGGGAGCGCGGCTTCGAAATCGACGAGATCATGGTTGTCACCGAAGAGAATTTCGAGAACCCGAACGTTAATTTTGAATTTCCGGATGTCTCGGGCTACGACCTCGTCGTTCCCATGGGAGCCCCGTGGGGCGCGTGGGATGACGGCTGCATTGGCAAGTGGTTGACTCCGGAACTGGAGTGGGTGCGCTCCACCATCGAGGCGGACATCCCGGTGCTGGGCATTTGTTTCGGTGGTCAGCTGATCGCACGGGCGCTCGGCGGCACGGTGGCTCGTGGCGCTCAATCAGAAATCGGTTGGAAAACGATTTACAGCGATGACACCTCGCTGGTCTCCAACGGTCCCTGGTTTCAGTTTCACTACGACCAGTGGACGATGCCCGAAGGCGCCGTCGAAATCGCTCGCAACCCGATCGCACCTCAAGCATTCACCTACGGCCGCAGCTTGGCCGTGCAGTTTCATCCCGAACTCAATTCGGCAATTTTGGAAGGCTGGCTTGATCAGGGTGGTATCAACGAAGTGATCGCGAGCGGGCAGAATCCTGAGATCATGATCGCTCAAACCCGCGACGAAGAGGGTCGTGCTGCCGAGCGCACCGCGGCGCTCGTCGATGCTTTCCTGGGGCGAGTAGCCAAGCTCGTCTAGCGGCGGCGGGGGCGTCGCTGACCGCTATTGAGCTTTAATAACCGTGAGCAAAATCACGGAGTCCTCAAGAGCATCCACGGCATGGATCTCAGTGGGAATTGGCAGCAGATCGCCCGGCTTGCCTTCCCACGATTCGTCGGCGGACCGCAGTGCGATGTGTCCGACGAGTACCTGCAGTGTTGCTTCGCCGGGGCTGGAGTGCTCGGAGAGCCCTTCACCAGCCCGCATCGCCATCACCGTTTGTCTGAGCTGGGCATCGCGCCCGCCGCACACCGTCACGGCGCTGCGGCCGTTGTTCGAGGCGAGAGCGCTCGCCAATTCCTGAGAAGCAAGCTCGGTCAAAGAAACAGTGGTGTTCATCTCGTCACGCCTTTCGTGCACGGTCGGCGTCATCGCCGTGGGGCAAAGCTACCGCAGTCGGTACTGGTGCTGCGCGAAGCGGGCCTGCTAGCGGAGCGTCTCCAGCGCCGCCATGACCTTCGCAGCCTCGGTATCCGGGTTCACGAACGCGAGCCGCAACACCGTTTGACCACGCCATTTCGTCGGTACGCACAGGATGACGCCGTCGTGCGCCACTTGCTTCGACCACGCCGAATACTGCTCGGCCGTCCAGCCGGTGCGCACAAAGAGCAGCACTGAGAGTTCGGGCTCGCGCACGAGTTCGAGGTAGTCGGTCGCGTCGATTGCGCGGGCGACTTCGCGAGCGGTCGACACCGAGGCTTCAACCGCATCCCGATACTTGTCGGTGCCGTGGGTGGCGAGGCTGAACCACAGTGGAAGGCCTCGCACGCGCCGCGAGAGGTGCAGGGCGAGCTCGCTGGGGTTCGACTCGTTGCGGTCAATGGCATCCAAATAGCTGGCGTGCTGAGAGTGCACCGCCCGCGCCAGCTGGGGTTCGCGATAGATCAGCGCACAGCAGTCGTAGGGGGCGAAGAGCCACTTATGCGGGTCGACGATAAAGCTGTCTGCTCGTTCGATGCCGTCAAAGAGGGGGCGGATGCTCGGGGCCGCGAGCCCTGCGCCACCGTAGGCGCCGTCAACGTGCATCCAAACACCGAACTCTTCGCAGACGTCGGCGATATCGGCCAGGTCGTCGACAAGGCCCTCGTTAGTTGTTCCGGCGGATGCCACCACGGCAAACACGTTCGGGTTCTGTTCGAGAACGGCGCGCAGCGCTGCCCCGGTCATGTGCCCGCGATCATCGATCGGCACGTCAACCCGATCCACGTCGAGCGCTTTCGCGGCCGAATTGATCGACGAGTGAGCATTGGAGGTGTAGGCCAGTTGCCAGCCGCCAGCGGGGCGACCACCGCGTCGCGTTTTGGCGGTTTCGCGGGCAGTCATGAGCGCTGAGAGGTTGCCCGAGGTGCCGCCGGAGACGAAAGTGCCGCCGGCAGTATCGGGCCAATCGAGCAGTCCGATAATCCACTGCAGCGCTTGGTTCTCAGCGAAGATTGCGCCAGCACCCGACTCCCAGAGGCCGCCAAAAATGTTAGCGGAACTCGTGACGAGGTCGAAGGCTACTGCCGCCCGGGTGGGGGCGGCAGCGATATAAGCGAGGTTCAGCGGGTCATCCTGAGCCCGCGTTGCAGGTTCAAGAATCTCATCGAAAATACGCAACGCTTCCGCGCCGCCGATGCCCTCCGGGCGGATCGCGTGACCAACCGCGGCTGCCAAATCGGCCG
Organism: Salinibacterium sp. SWN1162; assembly: GCF_015864675.1. Taxonomy (NCBI): domain Bacteria; kingdom Bacillati; phylum Actinomycetota; class Actinomycetes; order Micrococcales; family Microbacteriaceae; genus Salinibacterium; species Salinibacterium sp. SWN1162. Next base: position 87,037 of record NZ_JADYWT010000003.1, on the reverse strand, counting down.
CTGGCCGCGCTGTCGAAAACGGGTCGGTCTCGCGAACCATCCTCTTGGAGGTCCAGTCAATGGCGAGCTGAACGACTTCAGTCTCATCGCCCCAGACAGCGTGGGGTCTGCCCTGCGGCCGAACTTCGCTCATGCAACTACCTCGCTCATGTGCCTACTTTGCTAGTTCGACGCGTACCGGGAGTCGTTTGATTCCGTTGACGAAATTGCTGCGCAGACGGTCAGGCTCACTGAGCTTCGTCATTCCCGAGATGCGGGGCAACAGGTTCTCGAACATAATACGGATCTCAAGGCGTGCCAGTGAGTTTCCGAGACACATGTGCGGGCCACCGCGACCGAACGCCATGTGCTCGTTCGGGTTGCGGGTGACATCCATCTTGTAAGGATCTTCAAAGATCTCGGGGTCGCGGTTGCCGGCAGCGAACCACGTGACAACTTTCTGGCCTTCCTTGATCGCTTGACCATTGATCTCGGTGTCCTTGGTCGCGGTGCGACGGAAGTGGTAAACCGGGCTGGCCATGCGCAAGAACTCTTCGACCGCCCACGGGATGAGTTCTGGTTTTTCTTGGAGTAGCTCAAGCTGGTCGGGGTTATCCATGAGGTAGTTCATGGAGTGCGTGATGGTGTGGCGTGTGGTCTCGTTGCCAGCGACGACGAGCAGCAGAAAGTAGCTGTTGAAGTCGCGCTCGCTGAGCGCTTGGCCGTCCATCGGCGTCTGGTTGACGAGGCGCGACACGAGGTCGTTGCCGTCCTTGCCGCGACGCTGGTTGGCGAGGTCGTTGCCGTACTCGAAAACCTCCCGAGCTGCGGGGGAGCGGAAGGGCAGCAGTCGGAACTCTTCGCTCTCGGCGGAGCTTGCCAGTACGTCGGCGTGTTCCGGATCGTCGTTTCCGATCATCCGGTTGCCCCAGTCAATGAGCTTGTAAATGTCGGTGTCAGGCACGTCGAGCATCTTGGCGAGCACACGGATGGGGAAGTCGGCTGCGACCTGGTCGACGAACTCGAATTCCTTGTTCGCGAATGCCGCATCAAGAGTGCTGGCGGTGAGGCCGCGGAGGAAGGTCTCGTAGCCGGCGACGGCGCGGGGCGTGAACTCACCCTGCATAAGGCGACGGAGCGCCCGGTGACGCACGCCATCCGTTTCGAGCATTGACTTGCGAGCTTCGATTTGGTCAGCGTCGAGCTCTTCGAGGTTGACGGTGCCGCGTTCGCTCGAGAACGTTTCGGTGTCTCGCAATACGGAAACGATGTCGTGGTAACGGGTGAGCGACCAGAACCCGTGGTTGGGGGCTGGTTCTTCCGACCAGTGCACGGGTGCCTCTGCTCGAAGCTTGTCGAACACGTTCCAGGGTGTGCCGTTCTCGAACAGATCTAGGTCTGCCAGGGTGACGTTCGCCATTGAAGTCAACTCAATCCTCCGTGGGTTGTTTGGATACAAACAATATGCCACATCGGTGCGTTTCTGTGAGGGATGTCCCTAAAAACTTTCTGAACGCCGGGGGTTGGATAGAGTAACCGCAGCTAAACGCGAGCAAGGGGACCCTTCGTGGCCGGACCACACACACTCACTGAAACCGAACGCCAAGTACAGGCGAGAGTCGGCGGCCTACCGCTGGACTACTCCGCAATGGCCGTCGCATCGAACCTTTTTCGGGCGGCAAACGCCGTGCGTAATCACTTCGAGCGCACCGTGTTGTCGGAGCACAACCTTTCCTGGACAGCGTTTGTCGTTCTCTGGGTTACGTGGATCTGGGAACCGATTGAAACTCGCCAGATCGCGCTTGAGGGAGGCTTCTCTAAGGCGACACTCACCGGAGTGCTCACGACTCTTGAGCGCCGCGGCTGGCTCACACGCGAACGCAGCGAGACCGATGGTCGGCTCGTCGTCGTGAAGCTCACTGATCGTGGGCGCGAACTCATGACGGAACTCTTTCCGGCGTTCAACCTGCAGGAGCAGGCAGTCACTGGCCCGGTTGATCCCAGCAAGAGGGAAGAGCTGGCCGAGATGCTGCGCGTGATCACGGCTGGCGTGGAGCCCAAGAACTAACCCACACTGATTTTTTAGTGGCCGGATGCGCTGAACTCTTGTTTGGGCTCGAATCACTCGCTAAGGTAAGTCATTAGTATCCGAATGACTTAACGGCGAGCGATTCGAGACGGGAACACTATGACCAACGTTCAAGTAGCAGGAGTGACCGTCGACACGCGGCACTTCATCAACGGAGAACGCGTCGCTTCAGACGAAACCTTCACCAACGTGTCACCGATCGATGCCAGTGCACTCGGTGAAATCTCTCGCGGAGGTCAACGCGAAGTTGATCTGGCCGTCGCCGCAGCGCGCGCAGCATTCCCCGGCTGGGCTGCCACCAGTCCCCAGGATCGTGCAGCCATCATGCACAAGATCGCCGACCTCGTCGAAGAGCGCGTCAGCGATCTCGCCAACGTCGAGACGATGGACAACGGCGCACTCCTGCGCAGCCACCTGCGCGGTGTGATGCCGCGAGTGGCCCACAACTTCCGGTTCTTCGCTGACTACCTCGTGAACGACCTCGGACATCCGGACTTCGAAACTCGCGGCCACAACAACCACGTCTCGTGGGACCCTTCGGGAGTCGCCGCGCTCATCACGCCGTGGAACGCACCCCTCATGCTCGCTACGTGGAAGATCGCTCCGGCGCTCGCCGCGGGTGACACGGTCGTGCTGAAGCCGGCCGAGTGGACGCCGCTCACGGCATCCCTCTTCGCTGACATCACCGCCGAAGCTGGGCTTCCCGCCGGCGTCTTCAACGTCGTGCAGGGTTACGGAAAAGAGGCGGGTGCCGCACTGGTCGCTCACCCCGATCTCAGCCGCATCTCCTTCACGGGCTCGGTGCCGACGGCCAAATCGATCGCTCGCGCCGCCGCCGACAACCTCACCCCCTGCAGCTTCGAGCTCGGGGGCAAGAGCCCCTGCATCGTCATGGAAGACGCCGACCTCGAACTCGCTGCAACGCTCGCGGTTGAGCAATACGACAACGCCGGCCAGGTCTGTCTCTCGGGCACGCGCATCCTCGTTCACGAGAACATTGCGGATGCCTTCGCCGAAGCGTTCAAAGCCAAGGTAGCGACCCTGCGCCAGGGTGACCCGCGTGACATCGAGACCGATATTGGTCCGCAGGTTCACCGCGTGCACTTCGAGCGGATCAAGGGATTCGTTGATCGCGCGAAAGACGGCGGAGCAGACATTCTCTTCGGTGGCGGCCCGAACGCTGAACTCGGTGGCCTGTACTTTTCGCCGACGCTCGTCAAGAACCCCGAGGTTGGTAGCGAAATCGTCACGCAGGAGGTCTTCGGGCCGGTGCTGACGATGCAGACCTTTACGACGGATGACGAACTCGTCGCCATGGCGAACGGCACCGAATTCGGTCTCGCCGCCATTCTCGTCTCCGGCAACCGCGAGCACGCCGACGTTATCGCCAAGCAGCTCGTTGCCGGCACAATCTGGGTTAACTGCTTCTTCGTGCGCGACTTGCGGGCCCCCTTCGGCGGTTCCAAGAAGTCGGGTGTCGGTCGCGAGGGCGGCACCTGGTCATTTGATTTCTACGCAGATGTTAAAAACACGGTGGTTTCACCGAACGGATGGAAGGAATAGTCATGGGAGAAGTTGTTGGCGCTGGGCTGATCGCCCACGTACCTACGATCATGTTGCCCCAAGAGATCCGCATGGAACTCAATGAGGGCAAAGATTCAACGCTCGTCGAAGGCCTCGAACGACTCCGCAAGGACTACTTCGAGAATGACGATTACGACACTGTCGTCGTACTCGACAGCCACTGGGCGACCACGGTCGAATTCGTTGTCACCGCGCATGAGCGTCGCCACGGCAAGTTCACGTCAGAAGAACTGCCCCGCGGCATGAGCGGTGTGCCGTACGACTTCATCGGTGACCCCGAGCTCGCAAAGCTCATGGGGGAGCAGGCCGAGAAGAACGGCACGTGGATCACCCCGATCGACGACGAATATTTGCCGATCATGTACGCCACGATCAACCTGTGGGAGTACCTCGGCAAGGGGCTGCCTGACAAGAAGTGGGTCAGCGTCTCGATCTGCCAGACCGCGACCGACGAAGACTTCCTCCGTGCCGGTCGGGCCATTGGCGAAGCGATCGCCAAGAGCGACCGCCGCGTCATCCTGCTGGCATCGGGTGCTCTCTCGCACACGTTCTACAAGCTGCGCGATTTGCGCAAGCACGAGATGGCCGATCCGGCTCACATTTTCTCGGATGCTGCCCGCGAGGCAGATTACGAACGTCTCGACTGGTTCAAGGCTGGCGACCACGCTCAGGTGCTGGAGACCATGCCGGCGTTCCAGAAGGTGCGCCCCGAGGCCATGTTTGGCCACTGGCTCATGACCGCGGGTGCGATCGGCGAAGAAGCCTGCACCGCCCCCGGCGTGATGTACAGCGAGTACGAAAATTCGATCGGCACCGGTCAGGTGCACGTATGGTTCCCGAAGCCCGAAGGCGGCTTCCCGGCAGCAAAGGATGTGGTCCTTTCTCGTGACTGAGTTCCGCAGAGTACTTCTTGATGGCTACCCGACGCAGGTAACGCGTCACGGTGATGTTCTCGTCGCCGGCGATGGCCGCGAGGTTGGTGTCGACGAGGCAATTCACTTGCCGCCGACCGAGCCGAGCAAGATCATTGCCGTGCACTTGAACTACGCCAGCCGCACTGAAGAGTTCATGACCAAGCTGCCCGCAGCTCCGACCTACTTTCAGAAGCCGGTCACCGCGCTCAACACTCACAAGGGTGATGTTGTGCGGCCCGAGGGCTGCAAGTGGTTGAACTTCGAGGGTGAGATCGTCATCGTGATCGGCCGTACGTGCCGCAATGTTTCGCCCGACCAGGCTAGCGACTACATCGCCGGCTACTCGATCGGTAACGACTACGGTCTGCATGATTTCCGCGACACGGATGCCGGTTCCATGCTTCGAGTGAAGGGTAGCGACACGCTCGCTCCCGTTGGCCCGGGTCTCGTGACGGATTGGGATTTCCGTGGCAAGCAGTTGCGCACCATTGTGAACGGTGAGGTCAAGCAAGATGACAACACCGACAACATGGAGTGGGACATGAACTACCTCGTGGCCGACATTGCGCGCACGATCACGCTAAGCCCCGGCGACATGCTGTTCTCGGGAACGCCCGCATTCTCGCGTCCGGTTCAGCCCGGCGACGTTGTTGAGGTCGAAGTTGAAGGCTTGGGCAAGCTCACGAACCGTATCGTTACGGGCCCGACTGCGATCCGCACCGACGTGGGAGCGCAGCCGACCGAGAGTGAAGAGGTAATGTCGACAGCAATGGGTGGCGACTGGGAGTTCCGCGGAATTCGGACCCCGTCGAAGGATCTCTACCCGTCGAAGATTGAGGAAAAACGATGATCAAAATCGAAGTCGACATGAACCAGTGCCAGCACTATGGCCAGTGCGTGTTTGAGGCACCCGACAACTTCAAGCTCAACGATGACGACAAGCTCGAGTATGTGGCCGAAGCGCCCGATTCGGAGCGCGACAACATTGAAGCCGCTGTTGATGTGTGCCCGATGCAGGCCATCCGAATCGTCGAATAGTGTCTGAGGCTAACCCCGCCGCACCGGTCGTTATTGTCGGTGCGGCGATGGGTGGGCTGCGCGCGGCGGAGTCTCTCCGTCGTTCGGGCTACACCGGTGCTATCCGCGTGGTTGGCGAAGAACTTCACGCTCCCTATAACCGTCCGCCTCTCTCCAAAGAGGTGTTGGCCACCGACGTGACTCACGAGGCTGTCGCGTTTCCGTCCCGCGCCGAGATGGGTGATGTGGAGTGGATGCTCGGGGTGCGCGCCACCGTGGTCGACCTTGATGCGCACACTCTCACCACCGACGATGGGTCTGTGCAGGAGTGGCGTGCCCTGGTCATCGCGACGGGCCTGCGCGCTCGCCGCTTGGACTTTGCTCCGATCGCCGGGCGTCACGTTGTCCGTTCGCTGGATGACGCGATGGCTCTGCGCGCCGAGCTCACCGAGGGTGCGCGCGTCGTTGTCGTCGGCTCGGGCTTCCTGGGCTGCGAACTGAGCGCCACCGCTCGCAAGTTGGGCTGCTCGGTCACCATTGTGACGCCGAGTGCCGAGCCCATGATGCGTCCGCTAGGCGACCTCGTTGCGAAGGAAATGCGCCGTCGTCTCACCGACGAGGGCGTCGAAATTTTCTCAGGCGTGAACGTCGCCGCGATCAACGGCGAGACGGCGGTTGAATCTGTCGAGTTGAGCGATGGCCGCGTTATTGAGGCCGATGTCGTGATTGAGTCTGTTGGTTCGCACTGCAACATCGAGTGGCTTGAGGGAACGAACCTTGACGTCTCGGATGGAGTGCTCGCCGACAACGCGATGCGCGCGGTCACGACCGATGGTGTCTCCCTCGATGACGTCTATGTGGTTGGCGATATCGCGCGCTTCCCGAACCCCATGTTCGACGACGTTGCTCGTCGTATCGAGCACTGGAACATCCCGACCGACACCGGCAAGCGTGCGGGCGCCGTGCTCGCAGCGCACCTCGCCGACGACGGATCGTTCGCCGATGTGGTGGCTAAACCGTTCGCTCCGATGCCGTCGTTCTGGTCGAACCAGTTCGAGATCAAGCTGCAGGCCTACGGTCTGTTGGGCTTGGTGTCGGATGACGACATCCGCGTGCTCGAGGGAGACCTCTCCGAGCAGGCTGCCGTGGGTTACTATCGCGACGGCCGTCTCGTGGGCGTACTCGGAATTGGCATGAAGGCCGCGCTGCTGCCGTATCGCAAGCAGATCGCGGAGGGCGGCGCGTAGCCGTTCTGCTTTTGCTGCCCTGTCCGGAGGCGAAGCGGGGTCGTAGGCTGGGCTTATGACTCCCGCTTCGACTATCGCCGTTGCCCAGTTCGTTCCTGGCCCTGATCGCGAGAAGAACATCGCGCAGATCACGGAGCTCGCTGAGCGTGCCGTCGAGCGTGGCGCGAGCTTTGTGATCTTTCCGGAGTACTCGTCGTACTTCACCGCCACGATCGGCGAAGACTGGGTCACCGCCGCCGAGCCGCTCGACGGCCCTTTTGTGCAGGCCTTGACGTCGCTCGCGCAGCGGCTGCGGATTCATGTCGCTGCGGGAATGCTGCAGTCGAGTGATGAAGAGAACCGCTTCTGGAACACGCTTGTCGCAATTGCTCCTACGGGCGCCATCGTCGCGACCTACAGCAAACAGCATCTCTACGACGCGTTCGGTCAGCGCGAATCCGACTGGGTCATCCCGGGGTCGATTGCCGCGCCGCAGACATTCGCGTGGGAGGGCTTCACGGTCGGTTTGCAGACCTGCTACGACATCCGTTTTCCGGAGGTGTCACGCCGGTTGGTGGATGCCGGAGCCGACCTCATTGTGGTGCCCGCCGAGTGGGTGCGCGGCCCGCTCAAGGAGTACCACTGGCGCACGCTGCTCACGGCGAGGGCGATCGAGAACACGGTCTTTGTCGCCGCAGCCGATCATGCCCCGCCCATCGGCGTCGGCAACAGCATGGTCGTCGATCCGATGGGCGTGGAGCTCGTGACGATCGGGGAGCGCACGGATGTCGCTGTCGCCCACATCGAGCATGCTCGCCTCGACGAGGTGCGCGCCATCAACCCGGCGCTGTCGTTGCGCCGCTACGGAGTGCACCCGCTCGAAGGCTAGTGGCGCAGTTTCATCCCGGAAAGTTGGGCTGCTGCCCGTTCGAGCACGTCGGTTTTCTTGCAATAGGCGAAGCGGATGAGCGTGTTGTAGTCGGCGTGGTTTTCCGGATGCACGAACGCGGTCACAGGGATGCCGACGACTCCGCTGATCTCGGGGAGGATGCGGCAGAAGTCGGCGGCGTCCGTCACACCGAGGGGTGCGGCATCCGCAACGATGAAGTAACCGGCTTGGGGCGTGCTGACATCGAAGCCGGCGTTGCGCAGCCCGGCGCCCAGGGTATCGCGCTTGCGGGCAAGGCCGCCGGCGAGATCGGTGAAGTAGCTGTCAGGTAGCCCGAGGCCGGTCGCGATGCCGACTTGGAGTGGTGCGCCGTTGACGTAGGTGAGGTATTGCTTTACGGCCATGATTGCTTGGAGCAGCGGCTGCGGTGCGGTTATCCAGCCGATCTTCCAACCCGTGGTGTTGAACGTTTTGCCGCCGCTGGAAATGCTGATGGTGCGATCGAACGCGCCGGGCAGACTCGCGACAGGGATGTGTTCGTGGCCGAAGGTGATGTGTTCATACACTTCGTCGGTCACGATGAGGGCGTCGTATTTGTGGGCGAGCTCGACGATCAGTTCGAGAGTTTCGCGGTCGAGCACAGCGCCGGTGGGATTGTGCGGACTGTTCAGAATAATGAGCCGGGTGCGTCCGCTGAAGGCGGCCCGGATGTCGTCATGGTTGGGCTGAAAATCGGGGGAGCGCAGTGGCACCGTCACATGGGTGGCGCGCGCGTAGTTAATCATCGCGCCGTACGCGTCGTAAAACGGCTCGAGCGTGATGACTTCGTCGCCCTCGCTCGTGAGGGCAAGAATCGTGGCGGCGAGGGCTTCGGTCGCTCCGGCAGTTGCCAGCACTTCGGTGTCGGGATCAACGTCGATGCCGTAGAAACGCTGCTGGTGTTCGGCGATCGCGTTGCGCAGTACAGGGAGCCCGTTGCCGGGCGGGTACTGGTTGGTGCCGTCGCTGATGGCCTTGCGGGCGGCATCCAACACTTCGATGGGGCCGTCTTCATCGGGGAAGCCCTGACCCAGATTGATCGCGCCGCTACTCACGGCGAGGGCAGACATTTCGGCGAAGATTGTTTGGCTCAGCTGCCCGTCGGCGCCGAGCAGCATGGCGCCAGTGGCGGCGCGTTCCCAAGATCCGGTGACTGTCATTGTGGGCCAAGCCTAACCACTTGCGGTCTCGGATGCCGCAGAAACCGGATGCTCCACCCAACCTGAATGCGGCCCGACACAAAAACCGCACAAAGCCGGGAGTCGCGCGACAATCGCCGCTTTTCTTCAGGTCAAGCGCGCAGCCAGCCCACAGGCGAACTAAATAGAATGCACAGGTTCGCGGTGGAGGCTAGCACCGCTGAAAGGAGCACATCATGACCGAGGTCCCCGAAGAACCCACCGCCCACAACCCCGCCGACAGCACACCCGACAACAGCACTGCACCCAGCACCCCCGAAGCATCCGCTGCCACACCTCCCGCAGCACACGCGGCAGAAAACGCCGCCGGCGCCACCGAAGCGCCCCCACACGTTTCCCCTTCCGGCACCGCGCCAGAAAGCGCGCCGGCTGAGGCTGCACCAACCGCAGGCACCGCCATCACACCGACGACGCCCACTGTCCCGAGCGAAACGCCCATCGCCGCCGCGGTCGCTCCGATTGATGCGAACGTCGCTGCGCCCACAGTTTCAATTACGGCTGCTCCCAGCGCACCGGGCGCAAGCTTCGGAGCCGCCGCAACCGCAGCACCTGCTGAACCAGCAGTCCCCGCCAAGAAGCCACGATTCACACTCGGACTCGTCGCCGGATTCGCCATCGTCGCGCTCCTCGGCGGTGCCTCCGGAGCGGGCGTTGCGCTCTGGGCCGTCGGCAATCAGGCCACTTCGGCCGTCAGCGGAACCGCGAGCCCCGCATCCATCACCGTCAACGACCCGGGAAACGCCACTCTCGTCACTTCGGTAGTCGCCAAAGCAGCCCCCGCCATTGTCACGATCAACGTGACCGGCCAAAACTCCGGTGGTAGCGGCTCGGGCGTTATCATCAGCGAAGACGGCAACGTCATCACCAATGCCCACGTCGTCACGCTCGACGGCGAAGTTGCCGACCCCAAGGTCACGGTCACCACCGCCGATGGGCGACTGCTGTCGGCCACGGTCGTTGGTTTCGACCCGATCTCCGATATCGCCGTGATCCACATTGACGACGTCAGTGACATGCCTTACATCAACATTGCCGATTCCAGCGAGCTGAACGTCGGCGACAACACGGTCGCGATCGGAGCTCCGCTCGGTCTCTCCGGAACGGTTACCAGCGGCATCGTTAGCGCACTCAACCGCAGCATCACGATCGCGTCCTCTGCTCTGCCCGCCGACCCCGAATCAGAGAGTGACGCTCCTGAAGACAGCAACGCGCCTGATCTCTGGAACTTCGACCTCTTCGGCGAAAACGGTCAGGGCGGTGCGCAAAACTCCGCTAACCAGGCCACAGTCGCTCTTGCCGTTATCCAGACGGATGCCGCAATCAACCCGGGTAACTCCGGTGGTGCGCTGCTGAACTCCGATGGTGAACTCATCGGAATCAACGTCGCTATTGCATCCTCCGGCGGCAACGAAGGCAGCATCGGCGTCGGGTTCGCAATTCCGTCGAACGTCGCTAGCCGCGTTGCTAACGAGATTCTCGAAACCGGAACCGCCACGCACGGCCTACTCGGAGCATCCGTCGCTGACGTCACCGACGATCCTGCCCAGAGCAGCGCTCAAGTTGTGGGAGCCAGCATCGTTGGCATCTCCGACGGCGGCGCCGCAGCGGATGCTGGTCTCAAGGTCGGCGACATCGTCACCGGCTTCGATGGCTTGCCCATCACGAACAAGACCGACCTCACCGCTCAGGTGCGGGCTTACTCGGCCGGCGCAAGCGTTCCGTTGACTTATGTCCGCGACGGAAAGGGATACTCCGTCGACGTGACCCTCGGTTCACTCCAGTAAACGAACCAATCAGGTATGCGGCGTCACTGGCCTTAGGGCCGGGGGCGCCGCATACGTGTGTAACCGTCGAATTAGTACCCGACACGATAAGCTCTACCGACAACCCAGCCCGACGTATTGGAACCCATGGCAAAGAAGGCTCAAGCCCTCACTGGCGTGTCGTACGTGATGCCCGTACTCAACGAAGTTGAACACATTGAGGCAGCCGTCGACAGCCTCACAGCGCAGGATTACGAAGGACCCTTCGAGATCGTGCTCGCGCTGGGCCCCAGCGTTGACGGCACCAACGCCATTATCGACGAAATGGCGCGACTCGACCCGCGTATTCGTCATATCCCCAACGAACTTGGTTCCACGCCCGGCGGTCTCAACGCCGCTATTCGTGCTTCCACACATCCCATCGTCGTGCGAGTAGATGCCCACTCGGTGCTGCCCACCAACTACACGCGAGTCGCCGTCGAAACTCTCGAACGAAGTGGCGCAGACAACGTCGGCGGCATCATGAAAGCTGAGGGCCGAACGCCCTTCGAGCGCGCCGTCGCTCACGCTTACGGATCGCCAGAAGGGCTCGGCGGCACCCAACATCACACCGGCGGTAAAGAAGGCCCGGCTGATACCGCCTATCTTGGTGTCTTCCAGCGTGACCGCCTTGTCGAGGTAGGTCTGTTCGATGAAGACATCAAACGCGGCCAAGATTGGGAGCTCAACCGACGCTTGCGAGCGACCGGCGGCACCGTCTGGTTCACCCCCGAACTCGAAGTTGTCTACCGGCCGCGTTCCAGTCTCCGCACGCTCGTTCGCCAGTTCGTGGCCACCGGAATCTGGCGTGGAGAACTCGCACGCCGTTTCGGCACAGCCAACTCGTTGCGCTATTTCGTGCCGCCGCTCGCCGTGCTCGGCACGGTAGTGGGCCTCATCATTGGGCTCATCGGCAGTGTGACCGGGGTCAACTGGCTAGCGATCGCTTACGCGGCTCCCGCCGTTTACGTGCTCTTCGTGGTGGCGGCGTCTGCCGTCGCTGGTGCCAAAGAGGGGCTACGATCAGGTCTTTGGTATCTGATCGTGCTGCCGTGCATCCACTTTGGATGGGGTAGCGGTTTCATTCTCGGATTCTTGAAGCTCACTAAGAACATCACTGCGCAAACGGGAAGGTAACGCCGTGTCCCCCCACACACCCTCGCAGCCGACTGCGCGCCCCACCTCCATCGCCCAGCTGCGTGAAGTAACACAGCCGCCCGAGGTGCGACTTCGCGCCAACGCCGAGCACTGGACCGCGTCGCTCTATCTTCGCGACCTCTCGCCTTATCTAACCTGGATGCTCCTCAAGACGTCGATCAGTGCCAACGGTGTTACCGGGCTCATGATCCTCACGGGCTGGCTCACTGCCGCAGCGCTACTGATCCCCGGGTTCACGGGAGCGGCGCTGGCGCTGTTTCTTGGCCAAATGCAGATGCTCGTGGACTGCAGCGATGGAGAAGTAGCTCGCTGGCGCAACACCCGTTCGCCCGCCGGTGTCTTTCTCGACAAGGTCGGGCACTACAGTACCGAAGCTCTTATCCCGATCGCTCTCGGCATCCGCGCCGCTGGTTGGCCTCTCGATTTCCCTGCAGATTTCGCGTGGACGACAGCCGGCTTTGCACTCGCCCTCATCATCGTTCTGAACAAAGCGCTCAACGATATGGTTCACGTCGCGCGCGCCAATGCCGGGCTCGACAAGCTCAGCGATCGCAAGGGCGAGGCCGAACCAAGTCACAGCCTCGTCGCTACGCTGCGCCGGGCCGCACGATTCGTTCCGTTCCACCGGCTCTATCACTCGGTTGAACTCACCATGATCGCCTTCGCCACCGCCATCATCGCGCTCTTCGTCCCTGCGATGGCGGCAGAACGTACGGTGCTGCTCATTCTGCTTCCGCTGGCACTCCTGGCGCTCGGCGGACACTTCGTGGCAATCATGGCCTCCAAGCGCGTCCGCTCGTGATCCACCGCGTCGGCGTTGTTTCCCTCACTCAGGGCAAGCGCCCCGTCGACCTAGCCCGAGGACTCGCCTCGCTCGATGCCCAAGAGGGCGTCGAGCTCGACGTGATCGTCGTCGGCAATGGCTGGCAGCCCAGTGGACTTCCGGATGGCGTGCGAGGCCTCCACCTCGACGCCAACCTGGGCATCCCCGCCGGCCGTAATCGCGGCGTCGAGCACGTGCAGGGTGACTGGATTTTCTTCCTCGACGACGACGCCAGCATCCCGTCGCCGACGTTCCTCAGCGACGCCATCGCCATCATGCAGGCGGACCCAAGTATCGGACTAGTGCAACCGCGCGTCGAAGACGCCGAGGGCCAAGAGAACCCGCGACGGTGGATTCCGCGCATTCGCAAAGGCGACCCCGCACACTCCAGCGACGTTTTTTCAGCGTGGGAGGGTGCCGTGCTCATGCCCCGTGCGCTCTTCGACCAAATCGGTGGCTGGGGCGACCCGTACTTCTATGCCCACGAAGGCATAGAGCTCGCTTGGCGCGTCTGGGGTGCCGGCAAGCGGGCGTGGTACGCGGGAAACCTTGTCGCGAACCATCCGGCTATCGACCCGGCCCGTCATAGTTACTACTACCGCCTCAACGCCCGTAATCGGGTCTGGCTCGCTAAGCGCAACCTGCCCGTGCTGCTCGTTCCCATCTACGTGGCCAGCTGGACTGCAGTTCAGTTGCTGCGCGCCGCAAGGAATCCCGTGGGCATGCGTGCCTGGTGGGGTGGCTGGATTGCTGGTTGGCGTGAAAACCCCGGTGGGCGCCGCAGCATAGGGTGGGCAACAGTGGGGCGGATGGCGCGCGCCGGTCGCCCTCCCGTGATCTAGTCGCCGCCGCTCGCCAACGCACAAACGCGGCACTTCACCGAAGTGAAGCACCGCGCTTGTGTTAGTTCAGGCTCTAGTAGCGAGGCTTGCGCTTGGGACGATCGTCGTAGCTGCCGCCGCTTTCGCGACCGCCGCTGCTGCTGTCACTGTCTCGGTTGTTGTAACCGCGCGATGCTTCACGTTCGCGGTTGGCGCGGGCGCCACCTTCGAATGAGCGGTCACGGCTCGGGTACTTGTCGCCAGCGGAACGTGCTCCGCCGCCGTTGGCCTTGCGGTCCGGTGCGATCTCAATCAGCTTGCCGCTGATGCGAGTGTCACGCAGACGCTCGAGCACATCTTTCGACATGTCGGCAGGCAACTCGACGAGAGAGAAGTCCGGGCGAATCTGAATGTGGCCGAAGTCGTCACGGCTGAGTCCACCTTCGTTGGCTAGTGCGCCAACAATCTGGCGGGGCTCAACGCGCTGGCGCTTGCCAACCTCGATACGGTACGCGGCCATGGGCTTCGTGGAACGCGGGCGGCGCTCGGGGCGATCGCCACGCTCTCCGCCACGGTCGCCACTACGCTCGGGGCGATCGGTGCGTGCCTTGCGCTCATCACGCTCTGCGAAACGCTGGGCGCGTTCTTCTTCAGCCGAAAGCAACAGGGGAGTATCACCCTGAGCCACGACGGCAAGCGCCGCAGCAACATCCGCTTCAGGAATATCGTGGTGTTCAACGTAGTGAGCGATGATCTCGCGGAACGCGGTGATGCGTGGCTGCTGGTTGAGCGCTTCGGTGATGGCGTCGTCGAAGCGCGTGAGACGCGTGGAGTTGACGTCTTCAACCGAAGGAAGCTGCATTTGCGTGAGCGGCTGGCGCGTGGCCTTCTCGATGGCGGTCAGCAGGCGACGCTCGCGAGGAGTGACAAAGCTGATAGCCGAACCGCTGCGACCGGCGCGACCCGTGCGACCGATGCGGTGCACGTACGACTCGGTGTCAACGGGGATGTCGAAGTTCACGACGTGGCTGATGCGGTCGACGTCGAGTCCACGAGCGGCAACGTCAGTTGCTACCAGGATGTCGAGCTTGCCCGACTTGAGCTGGTTGACGGTGCGCTCACGCTGAGCCTGAGCAACGTCACCGCTGATCGCGGCCGCGGAGTAACCACGGGCGCGCAACTTCTCTGCGAGGTTCTCGGTTTCGCTCTTCGTGCGAACGAAAATGATCATGCCTTCGAAGTTTTCGACCTCGAGGATGCGGGTGAGAGCATCCACCTTTTGCGGGTAGGACACGATCAGGTAGCGCTGCGAGGTGTTGGCCGACGTAGTGGTCTTGGCCTTGACAGTGATCTCTTCAGCGTTGTTGAGGTACTTCTTGGAGATGCGGCGGATCTGGGCCGGCATCGTCGCGGAGAAGAGTGCAACCTGCTTGTCATCCGGGGTGTCGGCGAGGATCGTCTCAACGTCTTCGGCGAAACCCATCTTGAGCATCTCGTCGGCCTCATCGAGAACGAGGTACTTGAGCTCAGAGAGGTCGAGGGTGCCCTTGGCGAGGTGGTCCATGATGCGGCCGGGAGTACCGACAACAACGTGAACGCCGCGGCGCAGCGCCGACAGCTGAACTCCATAGGCCTGTCCGCCATAGACGGGGAGCACGTGCACGCCACGCATGTGGGTGGCGTACTTCTCGAATGCCTCACACACCTGCAACGCGAGTTCGCGGGTGGGGGAGAGCACGAGCGCTTGAGGCTTGCTCTGGGATACATCGAGGCGCGAGAGAATCGGCAGCGCGAAAGCTGCGGTCTTTCCCGTGCCGGTCTGGGCCAGGCCGACTACGTCGCGCCCTTCCAGAAGAGTAGGGATAGTGGCTGCTTGGATAGCCGACGGCGTCTCGTAGCCAATGTCGCGGACCGCTTTCAATACCGCATCGCTGAGAGCGAGGTCGGAGAAAGTGATCGCGGTCTCGGTGGTTTCAGACGGTGCGGTTGAATCAGAATCGGTCATTGTGTCAACAGTACCTGCTTAACCCCTAGTAACATGCGGTTTTAAGGGCGCTTACCCAGTATTCTGCCCGGAATCGTGCCCGAGTACTATCGAAACTGCGGCTAAGCCTCGCGCCGACGGATCAGCATCGGCTCTGTAACGGTCTGGCGAGTGTGCCGCCGCGGCAAAATTCCGATGATTTGATTGTGACCATGGCTTTACTGAAGGACTTCAAGACCGCACGCAAGGTGGTGCGCACGATGCTGCGCTCGCGCCGCAATCGGCGAAGCGTAGCCGGGCTGCTGGATGAGCATCCACTGCCCGTTCCTGGCTCAGTGAGTATTGCCGTTTACTTCGCCGATACGAAGGTGAATCTGTACCAGATGCGGCAGTGGTACGCGCCCCTCGAAGAGCTTTCGAAGCGTTTTCCCGTGGCCATCATTGCGCGTTCGCCGAGCGCAGTACTCGCGTTGTGGAATGAAGCCCCTGTGCCCACGGTCTATCTGCGTCGTGTGTCAGAGCTGGAGCAGTTCGTAGCCGAGCAGCCGTTGAAGATCATCTTCTACGTCAACCAGAACGCCAAGAACTTTCAAATGTTCCGCTACGGCCGCATGTGGCACGTTTTCATCAACCACGGTGAGAGCGACAAAATGTACATGACGACCAACCAGTTCAAGGCTTATGACTTCAGCTTCGTTGCCGGGGATGCCGCGCTCGATCGCCTGAGCTACAAACTCTGGGACTTCGACATCAAGAAAAAGGCGATTCCTATCGGGCGCCCGCAGGCCGATCATTTTGCCGGCGATCTTCCGTACACTCCCGACGACCGAACAGTCATTCTGTACGCTCCCACCTGGGAGGGCGACCGTGATGCTGCCGCCTACGGCTCGATCGAAAGCCACGGTGTCGCCCTCGCCAAGGCAGTAATCGCCAGCGATAAGCATCGTCTGATCTATCGCCCGCACCCACGTAGTGGAGTGGTGAACGGCGCCTATAAGCGTGCCAATATCGACATCATCGCGGCCATCGCCGAAGCGAATGAGTCAGACCCGTCGGTGCAGCACGTGTACGACGATGGCAAGGAGATGGGCTGGCAGCTTGTCGCAGCGGATGTCGCGATCACCGACGTCTCGGCGATGGTCTATGACCGTCTCGCCACGGGCAAACCTCTCATCGTTACTCGCCCTCTCTCGGAGCATGCCGAAATCGATGAGGGCGGCTACCTCGGCTCCTGCGAGTGGCTGCGCGCCGACCAGGCGGGCGACATTCTGGCCATTGCTGAGCGAGTGCAGTTCGACACTGAGGCGAAAGAGCGCTTGGGGTATTGGGCCGAGCGCCATTTCGGCGACACCACTCCCGGTGCAGCAACCGCCCGTTTTCATGACGCAGTCGAGTCGTTGGTGGCGCTGTGGCACCGTCACGCGCAGATCCACATCGGTGATCGTCTGGTCACCGAAGCTGACCCCTTTGAAGACGACGAGGATGAATCGCCCGACGCTGAATAGTCAGCGCGAAGATTAGCGCCCAGAGTCGTGCTCGGGCGCGTGCTCCGGGTGAGGGGCCGACTCGAGGCCACTATCGCTGCTCGCCTCGATTGCGGGTAATTGATCGCTGTCGAGGTGGTTTTCCAGATCGGCGAGGGTCTCAAGCTCCACCCAACCACGACGTTTTCGGCGCAGAGGTAAGGCTGGCAGCGAAGGCAGTCGTGAGCGTGTGCCGCGGACCTTGGGCGTTTTAGCCGCTTTCGGGAGCGCGATTACCGGCTCGAGCCATGCAGGCAACGTTGCTGGTGCCGGACCAAACCCTTGACGAGCGGTGCGTACGATTTGGCGGCCCAAAATGTTGTTACCGCCGCCGCCAATAACAGCACCGATACCGAACGGCATAAGGCGGCCGACAACATTCGTGCCTTGAGCGGCTGCGTAGCGTTTGAGGAAGGTTTTTTTGAGGCGGTCGGCGATAGGCCCCACTAGGGTGCTGGGCAGATTCTTAGCGAGGGTCTCGCCCCAGAACGCTGAACGAACTGCACCGGCACCGGTCGCTTGGGCCGCGAGCTGTTTCACGAGGTCGCTGCCAGCACCGCCCAACACCATCGTCATCACGAGGGCGCGGGCGCGGTCTGGGTCGTCGACAACGATTCCGTGGACTTCGGTGATCGACTGAGCAAAAAGGGCGCTGGCTTCGAGAAAGCCCGCTGTCTCGACGCCTGACAGCGCAAGCGATGCTCCAGTGCCGACGGCGGGGATCGCCGCGCTCGCTCCCACGAGCGCGCCACCGGTCGTCACCGCAGCCAGATAGCGACGTTCGAGAACGGTGATGATCTCATCCGGAGTGGCGTGAGGTTTGCTGCGACGGATGCTGCGGATGTGTGCGAGCACAACCGGACGCTGCACCGTGAGCACGCGGTCGATGCCGCGCACCACCATCGGGTGAGAGCTGCTGATATCGCTGTTTGCCATGCGTTTCAGCGTACCGGAGGCGTCTGACGGCATCCCGGGAGTGAGGCTGCCGTTGGCTAACTGTGACGTTCGTGAGCGACGGATGCCGGAGCATCGCCCAGACCGCCAGAGGCCAACACGGCCAGAGGCCCACACCGCCAGAGGCCAGTACCGAGCGACGCCACACCGAGTGGGAGAGTTACGCGGGGTAGTCCTTGTTGTAGAGCGCGAGCACATCGTTGATGGGGCCGTCGAGCACCAGCTCGCCTTTGTCGAGGTAGAGCCCGCGGGAGCAGAATCGGCGGAGGTCTCGCTCGTTGTGAGAGACGAAGAAGAGAGTGCGACCGCCCTCTAAGAGTTCTTCAATGCGGCGGTAGCACTTTTCACGGAAGGCCTTATCGCCGACAGCGAGCACTTCATCCACCAGGATGATCGGTTCCTCGAGGCGTGAGATCACGGCGAAAGCGATGCGCACGCGCATCCCGCTCGACAGGTGCTTGTACGGGGTGTCGATAAAGCGCTTAATCTCGGCAAAATCGATGATCTCATCGAAGCGATCGTTGATTTCGCTCTTCGTCATGCCATGGAGGCCTGCCGTGAGGTAAACGTTGTCGCGAACACTGAGGTCGTCGACAAATCCACCCGTGATTTCGATCAACGGGGCAACGCCTTTGTCAACGTGCACACTGCCCTCATCGGCCAGCATCACTTCGGCTACGAGCTTGAGCAGAGTGGACTTACCTTGGCCGTTGCGGCCAACGACGCCGATTGCTTCACCGGCGTTGACGTCGAAACTTACGTTGCGCAGGGCCCAGAACTCGTCGGCTCGTGCTCGCCGTTTGCGGCCGGCGAAGAGGTCTTTGAAGCTGCGGCGCGATCGACGATTGAGGCGGAAGCGGATGCCCGCATCCTCTACTCGAATAACGCTGTTGTCGGTCATTAGATTTCCTTCAGCACGGCGCGTTCGGTGCGAGCGAAGACAAGGATTCCTACAGCGAGCAGGATCACGCTCATGAGCGCCGCTATCAGTACGGCCGACCAATTGAGCTGGTCGGGGAAGAACGCCGCTCGGTAGAGCGAGAAGATTCCAGCGAGCGGATTGAACGCCGCGAGGGTTTCAAGCCCCAACTTGCCGAGATCGGATAGCCCATAAATGATGGGGGAGGCATAGAACAGGAACCGCAGCGCCAGCTTCACCGCGCGCTCGAGGTCGCGGAAGAACACTACGAGCGGGGCGACGATGAGGCCAACGCCCATCGTGAGAATGGCCTGCAAGACGATTCCCAGCACAAAATAGACGGCTTCCCAGTGCAGCACGGCTCCGTTGAAGACGGCGAATAGAGCGAGAACGGGAAGGCTAGCGATGAACTCGATCCCCTTTGAGAGCACGAGTCGTGCTACCCAGATGGTGCGGGGGATCTTGGTCGATCTGATCAGCTTAGATTCGCGAAGGTACGCCCGAGTGGCGTCGGAAACTGCGCCGTTGAACCACATCCAGGGCAGCAGAGCTGCGAGCAAGAACACGATGTAGGGCTGTTCTCCGACCGTACGCTCGAAGACGCGAGTGAAGACAAACCAGTAGATGCCCGCCATGACGAGGGGATCGAGGATGCTCCACACATAGCCGAGAGCAGACGTGGAGTATCGCACGCGGAGGTCGCGCACCGTGAGTAACCACAGTGTGCGGCGGTATCGGGTGAGGGGAGACCATGCTGATCGACCCAGTGCTGTGTGTGCCACGCCCCTATAGTAAACGGGCAAATCGACAGTCAGCCGCGCTCACGTGCATCCGCGTGAGTTATTCTTCGCTTTAACGAGCGACGTCCGCCCCACACTGAGTGCGAGACGGACGCTGCTGCGAGGCTCGGTGGGCCCCCGACGGTACTTATACGAAGAGGTTTGCGCGCTCGAGATCTTCAGCGAAGTCGACCTCGATGGCGTAGAGGTCTGAGATGTCTACGGGCTCAATGAGCAGGTTGTCTTCTTCGATGGCGAGCTCGATGCCGCGTTCGAAGTAGTCCTGGTCGCCGACCTTCTTGAGGTGGCGCAGCAGCGTGGACTTAGCGTCGCGTGAAATGTAGTTGATGCCGACAGCTTCGCCCAGCCCGCCCTTGACGGTCTTGGAGAGCTCCTTGATGAAGCCCTCAGCGTCGGTCGTGTACTTCACTTCTTCGTCAGAGACCTTGGCGGTGTTGACGCTGACGAACGACTGATCGCGCGCGACCATGACCGCAGCGCGCTCAAGAGCGGTGGGGTCGAAGACAACGTCTCCGTTCATCCAGAGAACTCCGCCCGGCGTGGACGCCTGCAGCGCACGCATGAGGCTCTTAGAAGTGTTGGTCTGGTCGTACTGTTCGTTGTAGACGAACGACGCCTCGGGGAATGCTTCGATGATGTGCTCGAGCTTGTAGCCGACCACGATTGTGACCTTGACGTTGTTGCCGAAGGCGTGGTGGATGTTGTCGAACTGCTGCTTCATGATGGTGCGGCCATCGCTGAGCTCAGTCAGTGGCTTCGGAAGCGAGCGGCCCAAACGGCTGCCCATGCCGGCAGCTAAAATTACGACCTGTGTAGTCATGGTGGTCTCCTCAGTAGTTCTGGGGCTCGGGTTCGAGGTTGATGATTTACCTGCTGTTAACCCGAGAGTGAAAAATGCGACACACCTTTGTGCGATAGTCAGGCTAACTGTGTCGGCCGAGAACTCCATAGATTTTTGAGGGTTGTTGCATATTTGTGATGCAGGCTCATTCTTGAGGCATCTGATTGGTAGGTTTGGACAGTGGAAAACGCCCAAACCCCCGACGAGGGCAAGAAGACTGTTGAAACGCCGGTAACGAAGCCCGTGAGCAGCACCCGAAAGCCTGCGACGGCTCGTGGTTCTCAAGCGAAATCGGCTACTGCCAAGCCTTCAGCCTCTGCTACTCGTAAGCCTGCCGCCAAGAAACCCGCTACCCGCACAACGAGCGCCTCGGCGACGAGCGCAACGCCCGGTGCTGCCAAGCCGAGTGCTGCCAAGCCGCGTGCTGCGAAGCCGAGTGCTGCGAAGCCCGGTGCTGCCAAGCCCAGTGCTGCCAAGCAGGCTGCTGCGAAGCCGAGTGCTTCCCCACGCCCGGCGGCGAAGCCGACTGCTGCTGACGCGGTCTCCACGCCTTCAGCGGCCAAAAGCCCCAAGCCGCGAGCACCGAAGCCGCAGGCCCCCAAACCGAGTGGTCCGAAACCCGCTAGCCCAGAGTCAGCCTCACCGAAGCCCACCGCACCTGCTGTTGACGCCGACCTGACCGCTACCGACCTGACCGCTACCGATGTCGCCGCTCTCAGTCCTAGTGAGGGCCCTGAGGGCACAGTCGTTGACGCTAGCGACGCAGCAGTGAGTGTCCAGGCTGCTGATACCGCTGATGCCACTGGGGAAGCTGATTCTGAGACTGTCGACGTCGACGGCGTTGAAGCAGCTGACGCCGGCGGAGAGGCTGATTCAGGGGATTCAGGAGATTCCGAAAAATCGGTTGATTCGGCTCGCGAGCCGGCGGAGGCCACAACTGACGCGAAGCCGGAGCAGAACGTTCCCGCCGCAGAGGAAAAGCCGGATGCCGTTCTTGCGGGGTTGGCACGCCTGCGAGCACTAGCCTCGCAGTTTGCCGCCCCGGCAGCTGAAGCAGCAGCCAAGAAAGCTGCCGAGCAGAAGCTCGCCGATGAAAAGGCGGCCGCCGACAAGGCTGAGACTGACAAGTTTGAAGCCGAACGTGCGGAAGCGGAAAAGGCTGAGGCAGAGAAAGTCGAAGCGGAGGCGGAAGCCGAACGCGCGGAGTTGGAACGTGCTGAAGCCGAAAAAGCTGAAGCTGAAGTGGAACGCGCTGAAGCTGAGAAAGCGGAGGCGGAAGCCGAACGGGTCGAAGCTGAACGTCTGACGGCCGAGAAGCCCGCTGACGTCGAGAAGCCTGCTGACGTCGAGAAGACTTCTGACGTTGACGTGACGCCCGTAAGCGCCCCAGATCGAGCCGAAGCCGACGCCGACGCCGACGCCGACGCCGAAGCCGACGCTAAAGCCGAAACTCGAGCCAAGGCCGACGGTGACGACACCGAGAAGGCTGCCGACGCCGAGGCCACCGAGTCAACGACAGCCGCGCCAATGACGGCCGAGCCAGACACCATTGCGCGCGAGCACGAGGAGCTCAGCTCCGAAGCTCCAACGATCGTTGTCGAGCCCAAGCGCGATGACACCGTCAGCGTTGAACCGGAGGATGTGAGCGCAGCCCTGGTCGCCGTTGACCCGACCGTTGCGCACGGACTTGAAGCGACATCCGACGACGTGGTGTTGCAGGTAAACGGGCTCTCGAAGGACTTCGGAGACACGGTCGCCGTCGATGATATTCGCCTCAGCGTGCGTGCCGGAGTGTTTTACGGCATCGTCGGCCCTAACGGGGCAGGCAAGACCACAACGCTCTCGATGATTACTGGGCTGCTGCGACCCGACTCGGGTAACGCAACTGTCAACGGCGTCGACGTGTGGGAATCACCCGAAATTGCGAAGCGCTCCATCGGGGTGCTGCCTGACCGCTTGCGCATCTTTGACCGCCTTACCGGGTCTCAACTGCTGTATTACTCGGGCGTACTGCGTGGTCTCGAAGCATCCGAAGTGCGCAAGCGCTCGGCAGATCTTGCTACCGCGTTCGGGCTCGACGACGTCATGGGCCGACTCGTCAGCGACTACTCCTCGGGAATGCTCAAGAAGGTCGCGCTCGCGGCCGCCATGATTCACTCACCGCGGCTTTTGGTACTCGACGAACCCTTCGAGTCCGTCGACCCTGTGTCGGCGGCAACCGTGACGCGCATCCTGAAGCAATACGTCAACGCGGGGGGCACGGTGTTGCTCTCGAGCCACCGGATGGAACTCGTGCAGCGCGTCTGCAGCCACGTCGCCGTCATCGTTGAGGGCAGGTTGCTTGCGGATGGCACGATCGACGAAGTTCGCAACGGAATGTCGCTCGAAGACCGTTTCGTGCAACTGACCGGCAAGAATTCCAATGGGGGAGGGCTCGAGTGGTTAAGCAGTTTCTCCGACTGAAACTCACCCTTCTCGCGAATGCGTTTCGTCGGGGACCGCTCGTAGCATCCGCCATGGGATTGGTGCTGATCTACAGCGCCGTGCTTTTCGTGATCGCCATTACCGCCGTGGCGGACCTGCGCACCACCACGGCAGAAGTCGCCGGAGCAACCTTGGTGGTCTTCGGCTCCGCTGTGCTCGTCGGGTTCTTGGTGATGCCGCTGGGCTGGAATGCGGATGACGCGCTCGACCCACGCAGATTCGCCTACCTGCCACTCAGTCGCCTGACACTCGCTGCCCTCCTTCTCCTCGTCGGTGCGATCAGCATCCCCACGGTGATGCTTGTCGGGCTCACAATCGCGCAAATCGTGGCGTGGTCCGGAACTCTAGCCTCCGCGCTTGTCTCTGTGCTTTCAGGGCTGATTGTGATTGGCACGGCGGTCGTGGGAGCTCGCCTCGCGAGTCTCGTCGCGGCCCGCTACCTCAGCACCCGTCGTTTGCGGGAGAGCTTCGGCATTGTCGCGGTCACTCTCGTTGTGGCATCGCTGCCGATCGCCGTTATGCTCGCGCTCGCCGACTACCAGTCCCAGGTGTTGCCCGTGATTCGTCGCCTCGCAGCCGCGCTGGAATGGACGCCGCTCGGTGCAGCCTTCAGCGCCCCGGCGTCAGCGGCAGCGGGGGACACCGGCGATGTGGTCGGCAAACTCGCCATTGCTCTCGGCTTCCTCGCCGTTCTCGCAGCCTGCTGGTACTTCCTCTTAGGATTCGTTCTCTCGCGGCCCGAACGCAGCGCTGTCGAAACCTATCGCTCCGGACTGGGATGGTTTCGTCTTATGCCCGCGACTCCGCTGGGGGCGATTGCGGCCCGCAGCCTGAGCTACTGGGCTCGGGATGCGCGCTACTTCGTTGCTCTTGCGGCAATCCCCATCATCCCGATCGGAATGGTGGCGGCGCTGCTCGTCGGCGGCATTGGCGCCGACGTGATCGCCTGGATCCCCGTTCCTGTCATGTGTCTGTTTCTCGGTTGGAGCGCTCACAACGATGTCGCCCACGACAACACGGCACTCTGGACTCATGTCTCGGCGCACACGCGCGGCTCGGATGACCGTTGGGGGCGCATCGTGCCCAACCTTCTCGTCGGCATTCCCCTGGCGGTTATGGGAAGCATCCTCACCGTGGTCATTGTGGGTAATGGCGAGGCGCTTCCCGGTCTGATCGGGCTCAGCCTCTGCGTTCTCTTTGCGGGTCTCGGCGTCTCCAGCGTGAGTTCGGCGGCCTTCCCCTACGCAGCACCGCTTCCCGGGCATGGGGCCTTCATTCAACCGCAAGCTCTCGTGTCGAACGCGGCCACTGTGCAGTCCTTCACCTTCGCGCTCTCGACCCTGTTCGCCGTGCCGGTGCTCGCGATCGTGCTGTTCAATCCCTTCACGACCCTTCAGCCGAACTGGGCTGCATTCATCGTGGGTGTGCCGCTGGGGCTGCTCGTGCTCGTGATTGGCGTGTACTGGGGCGGCCGCATCATGGTGCGCCGCGGCCCAGAGCTCTTGGCGCTCTCATCACAAAACTGACCAACCCCATCCGAGCCGGGTCAGCAGAATCACAGACACCAGCTCACCGCGACGGAAGTAGAATTGGCTCATGGCTGACACCGATAACACTGGCGGCGGAACCGACACTCTCGACCGCGAACTCGAAGAACTGCTCAACCAAGAGCAGGTTGAAGAGGGCGACCACGAGCGCTTCTCGCACTACGCGCCCAAAAACAAGATTATGGAATCGGCGCTTTCGGGCAAGCCGATTCGCGCCCTCTGCGGCAAGCTCTGGACGCCGGGCCGCGACCCGGAAAAGTTTCCGGTCTGCCCCACCTGCAAAGAGGTTTACGAAAAGATGAAGGCCTAGCGATAGACCGTGGGCAACACGGGCTCACCGCGGGAAAGCCGAAAGGCTGTCTGCGGTAGCTCGGCCATGGCTTGCTCGCGGTGGTCGCGGGCGGCTCTCGTTCCGCTGGCACCGAGCCACTGAGCATCCGCCGCTCCCGCCGTCATGAGCGGAACGTTCAGTTCTCGGCCCTCGACCTCGGGTCGTGCATCCTGAGTTTGAAAGATCAGCTCGGATGTCGCAACACCGTTTTGCATCGTACGAATCGCCGCCTTGTGGCCGCCTACCGTCGCCTTGGCGGCGGACTTTTTGGCGACCGAAACCCACTCGCCCGCGTCGTTGTGGTGGGCAACGAGCTTGTAGACCATGCCGGCGGCTGGGTGGCCGGAGCCGGTGACGACCGAGGTTCCGACGCCGAAGGAATCAACGGGAGCGGCGCGTAACGCAGCGATCGCGTGCTCATCGAGATCATTCGTGACGGTGATGCGAGTCTTAGTGGCGCCGAGCGAATCGAGCTGAGCGCGAACCGACGCGACCTGGGTGGCCAAGTCGCCGGAGTCGATGCGCACGGCGCCGAGCTCGGTGCCGGCAACCTTGACGGCAAGCGCGACGGCGTTCTCAACGTCGTAGGTGTCGACGAGCAGCGTTGTCGAGGGGCCGAGAGCGTCGACCTGCGCCTGAAAGGCTTCTTCTTCGGAGTCGTGCAGCAGCGTGAACGAGTGTGCGGCGGTGCCCATCGTCGGCACGCCCCAACTGCGGCCCGCCTCGAGGTTGCTGGTGGCGCTGAAGCCTGCGATGTACGCGGCGCGAGCGGATGCCACGGCCGAGCGTTCGCCCGTGCGGCGTGATCCCATCTCAGCGAGGGGTCGCGCGTCGGCGGCAGACACCATGCGGGCAGCAGCGGACGCGACGGCGGAGTCGTAGTTCAGCACACTGAGGGCCACAGTCTCGAGCAAGACAGCCTCGGCAAACGATCCCTCGACGGTGAGCAGGGGGGAGCCGGGAAAGTAAGCGTCGCCTTCGCGATACCCACTGATGTCGCCCGTGAAGCGATAGTTGGCGAGCCATTCGATTGTCGCGGGGCTCACGATCGCGTTGCGCGAGAGGAAGCTCAGTTCGTCGTCGCCAAAGCGGAACTCTGCGATCAGCTCGAGCAGGCGCCCCGTGCCGGCGACAATGCCGTAACGGCGGCTGTCGGGCAGGCGGCGGGCGAACACTTCGAACACGCACTGGCGTTCGTGGCGGCCACTGCCGATAGCGGCGTCGAGCATCGTCAGCTCGTATTGGTCTGTTAGTAGAGCGGTACTCACCTGACCAGCGTACGCGACCGTCGCTCAATGCCGGCGGGGAGTGTTCGGGCATCCACCACTACGATTGAAGGCGTGACTGATGCACCCATTGGCGTTTTCGATTCCGGAGTCGGCGGCCTCACCGTTGCCCGCGCCATCATCGACCAGTTGCCGCACGAATCCATCACCTATGTGGGCGACACTCTTCACTCGCCATACGGTCCTAAGCCGATCGCCGATGTACGTCGCTATGCGCTCGAAGTGATGGACCGCCTCGTTGACGACGGCGTGAAGCTACTCGTGATCGCGTGCAACACGGCCTCGGCCGCGATGCTGCGGGATGCGCGTGAGCGCTACACCGAGGCGTACGGCATCGAGGTGGTCGAAGTGATCCAGCCCGCTACGAGGGCGGCAGTGAGCCAGACCCGCAATCGTCGCGTCGGAGTGATCGGTACGACCGGCACCGTCAAATCGCGAGCCTACGAAGATGCCTTCGCTGCGGCATCCGACATTCAATTGTTCACGCAGGCCTGTCCGCGTTTTGTCGAATTTGTTGAAGCCGGTATCACTACCGGCCCCGAAGTTTTGGCGGTCGCCGAGGAGTATTTGGCGCCGCTCAAGGCCGCTGATGTCGATACTCTCGTGCTCGGCTGCACTCACTACCCGCATATCTCTGCAGCGATTCAGTACGTGATGGGGCGCGAAGTGACGCTCGTGTCGAGTGCTGAGGAGACCGCATACGACGTGTACAGCACGCTTGTGGCCCACAACCTGCTGCGCGATTCGACTGAACCTGCTCGCCATACCTTTGAGGCCACCGGGCCAGACAAGCTCGGTTTCACTCGCCTCGCTTCGCGTTTTATGGGGCCCAATATTGTGCGCGTCGAGACCTTCGACACCGGCGTGATTAACCTCCCCATTCTCGATTAGCGATGCGGATGCTCCACCGCCCCGGTGGCAAGCAACCCGTGATCGCGCCCACCCCACACCCCAGATTTCACCGATAGAGAGAAGACAGATGTCACGTCACGACGGCCGCGAAAACAATGAACTGCGCAAGGTTACGATCGAGCGCGGGTGGAGCGACCAAGCTGAAGGTTCCGCACTGATCTCGTTCGGTAAGACCAAGGTGCTGTGCACGGCATCCTTCACGAACGGCGTTCCACGCTGGATGGCAGGCAAGGGCAAGGGCTGGGTCACCGCCGAGTACTCGATGCTTCCCCGCAGCACGAACAGCCGCATGGACCGCGAAGCCGTCAAGGGCAAGGTCGGCGGCCGTACGCACGAGATCTCCCGCCTCATCGGTCGCAGCCTGCGCGCTGTTGTCGACATGAAGGCGCTGGGCGAGAACACGATCGTGATCGACTGTGACGTTCTGCAGGCCGATGGCGGAACCCGCACAGCAGCGATTACAGGCGCGTACGTTGCTCTGGCCGACGCCATCGAGTGGGGCCGCGAGAAGAAGTTCATCGGCAAGAACTCGAAGGCTCTCTTCGACTCGCTCGCTGCCGTGAGCGTCGGAATCATCGATGGCGAGCCTATGCTCGACCTCGCCTATGTTGAAGACGTTCGCGCCGAGACAGACATGAACGTCGTCGTCACCGGCCGCGGTCTCTTCGTGGAGGTTCAGGGCACGGCCGAAGGTGCCCCCTTCGACCGCCGCGAACTCGACTCCCTGCTCGACCTTGCCCTCGCTGGCGGCACCGAGCTCACCGCGATTCAAGCCGCGACGCTGGGCCAGAGCACCAGCACGCACACTGGCGCGTAATCATGCGCATCGTTCTCGCCACCCACAACGCTCACAAAGTCGCCGAGCTGCGCCGGATTCTCGGCCCGGCTCTCGATGGACTTGAGCTCGTTGCCTACGACGGGCCCGAGCCCGTCGAAGACGGCGACACGTTCCAGGCCAACGCGCTCATCAAAGCGCGGGCTGCCGCCGCCCACACCGGGTTGCCCGCACTGGCAGACGACTCCGGAATCTGCGTTGATGCGCTGGGCGGTGCCCCCGGCATCCACTCGGCTCGGTATGCGGGAACGCGCAATGACACAGACAACCTTGAGCTGCTGCTGTCGAACATGGAGGGCATGGATGACCGTGCCGCCCAGTTCGCGTGTGCTGCCGCGTTTGTGGTGCCGGGCGATGAAGCGCACGAGTTCGTAGAGCTCGCGCTCTGGCCGGGAAGCGTGGCGCGCGAACGCAGCGGCTTCGAAGGCTTTGGCTACGACCCGATTTTCTGCCCGGACGGTCAACCCGGAACCTCCGCAGATCTCACTTCAGACCAGAAGGATGCCCTTAGCCACCGAGCGCAAGCGTTCGCGGCAATCATGCCCGTAGTGCGTGCTCAACTGCTCGGCGACAAGCAGTAATAGGTCAACGGTCGAGCGCAGCGGCGCAACAACGTAGGGTTGAGGCGTGTCTGAACATGATGATCCCCACGCCGTTGACCTTGCTCTTCCTATCGCAGCCCGCATCGCGGCTGCCAGCGAGCGGCACGGCGAAGACACCGTAGTCGAGCGCGCCGTCTCTCTCATCGAGGGCAACAACGAGGGCAAAGAGTTCTTGCTCGTCGTCGGTGGCGAGCACGCTCAGGGCATCCTCGACGGTGCCCCCGTGCTCTACTGGCCCGAACTATGGGGAACCCGTGCACTCTTGCACGCCTGGAACGACAAGGCTGCGGATGCCGTACGCGCCGCTCTCAGCAACCAAGCGTGGCGTGTGCGCGAGATGGCAACTCGAGTCGTTGCTACTCGTCGCGTTGACGCTCACGACGATCTTGCGGCGCTCCTCGAGGACGACACAGCTCGTGTTCGCGCCTCCGCGGCTCGCGCGCTCGGCACTGTCGGATCACTCGACGACGTCGAGGCGATTTCGGCCCTCGTCAAGGATGAAGACATTGAGGTGCGTCGAGCTGCTCAGCAGGCCGTCGCCGCTATTCGTAAGCGTTCACCGAAGCAGTAACGAGCACCGACGCCGTAGCGCACGCCGACCATCCGACCTCGTCGTTAGTCGTCGAGGTTCTGGTCGAAGTCTTTGGGGTGCAGGGCGAGAGCCTCGGCTTCATCATCGTCGAGTGTGTCTGGCTGACCAGCTTCGCGTGCCTTTTTCGCTTTGTGCGATGAGCGGAAGTAGTGGAATGCTGTCGGCAACACCGTGAGGGTTACGGCGGCGAGCAAAATGAGGTCGATGTATTCGACGATGAAGTCGCTGAGCCACGGGATAGAGCCCAAGAGGTACCCGCCGAAGGTGAGCCCGGAACCCCACGTGAGAGCGCCGATCGCGTTATACAGCGAGTACTTGCGGTAGTCCATGTGGCCGACCCCGGCGGCGACCGGGGCAAAGGTTCGCACGATCGGAACAAAGCGAGCCAGAATTACGGCGGCGCCACCGAAGCGGGCGAAGAAGGCGTTGGTGCGTCGAACATTCTCAACGCTGAAGAGCCCGGTCTCTTTGCGTTCGAATACTTTGGGCCCCAACTTGTGCCCGATGAGATAGCCGACTTCTCCGCCGAGGAAAGCGGCAAGACTGATAGCCAAACAGACCCACCAGATATCGAATTCGATCACGCCGGCGAAGGTGAGCACGCCGGTGATGAGCAGCAGGGTGTCACCGGGCAAAAAGAAGCCGACCAGCAATCCGGTCTCGGAGAAGACGATGAGGGTAACGCCCAGCAGCGCGAACGCCCCGAAACCGTTAATGAGGTTTTGGGGATCGAGCCACGGGATGAGGGCTGTGCCTACCAAGGGTTGTCTCCAAAATCGTCGGCTAGGTGCGCGTAGTCGGCGACAGTAGCTATGTACATCACAGAGTAACGGGTGCTGAGGGGGCTTCGCTGTGGGGGATACCCCCGGTTCTGGCCGAAATCGTGACGGGTTGCTATCGTTGGGGAAGCAACTATCGAAAGGGCGCTATGAATCTCGATCAGAGCCATGAACACGATCACATTCATGTCGGGAATGTTTTTTCGGCCACCTGCCCGTGCCGCGATCTGCTGGATGTCGTTGCCAGCAAATGGTCGGCGCTTGCTATCGGTGCGCTGCTGGGCGGCCGGATGCGCTTCGGAGAGCTGCAGCGTCACCTGGATGGCATCTCGCCCAAGGTGCTCACGAGCACCCTCCGCCGACTTGAAGACTACGGAATCGTCGATCGTGAAGTGTTTGCCGAGGTTCCCTTGCGTGTGGAGTACACCTTGACGGCGCTCGGGCGAGATGCGGGAGTTCCGCTGGAAGCCCTGCGGGTATGGGCCGAGTCTCAACTCGAGCATGCCCAACGCACTGAGGCCGCCCGCGCTCTCGCCTAGCGGGCCCCTGCGGCGCAATCTTCCGGGGGTAAGGTGCCGCAGGTCGCTTACCTCGGGGTAAGTTGCCTCCCTTGCGGGTCACCAGTGGGGCGGGTTTAGCGTGAAGTTCGCACGTTAGCGATCACGCAAAGGACCCCAGTGAACACCTCAGCCCCCTCCCGCTTCAGCACTGGCTCAGCAGCGCCCGCCGTCGTCACTCGCAGTGGCGGTTCGATTGAGGCCGAGGGAAGCCTGGTCGACACCGAACTGACCATTGACGCTCCAACCGGCCGCGACATCCTCGTCGAAGTAATTGCCGTTTCGGTCAACCCCGTCGACGTGAAGGTGCGCGCTGGCGGAGAGATCGCTGATCGAGTTCTCGGATGGGACGCATCGGGTGTCGTAGCCGCTGTCGGCCCTGAGGTCAGTCTCTTTCAGCCGGGCGACGAGGTCTGGTACGCCGGAGATATCACTCGCCCCGGCACCTACTCGCGCCTGCACCATGTCGATGAGCGCATCGTGGGTCGCAAGCCGTCGAGCCTGACGCATGCCGAGGCTGCAGCGATGCCGCTCACGACCATCACGGCCTACGAGGCGCTCTTTCACAAGCTCAAGCTCAGTAAGGACAGCTCGGGGACCCTGTTGGTTCTGGGAGCTGCTGGGGGAGTGGGTTCGGTGCTCATTCAGCTCGCCAAGAAGCTCACGGGCGTTCGGGTTATCGCCACCGCGTCACGTGACGAAACGCGCGCGTGGGTGACTGGGCTGGGCGCGGATGCGGTTGTCGACCACCGCGGCGACCTTGCGTCCAACGTCGCAGCTGTCGCCCCCGAAGGCGTGGACTGGGTGTTCACCTCGCAGACCGGCACGAACCTGCCGGCGATAGTCGAGCTCATCAAGCCGTTCGGCGAGATCGTCGCCATTGACGACGAGGCGGGGCTCGACCTGCTCTCGCTCAAAGGCAAGGCGCTCAGCTGGCACTGGGAACTCATGTTCACTCGCTCCGCTCAGCACACCGCCGACATGGTGCTGCAGCACGAGCTTCTGAACGAGGTGGCTGACCTCGTGGATGCCGGCGAAATTCGTACGACTCTCACCCGCACTTTCAGCCCGCTGAATGCTGAACAGCTGCGGGCCGCCCATGCGCTCGTGGAAACGGGCAGCGCCATCGGTAAGACCGTGGTGACCTCAGAAGTCACGGCAGAGGTGGCTGCAGCCAACTAGACCGGGATCAGGCCTGGAGTAGGCGCACGGGGAGCGAAAGCTCGTCGTGCGCCTTCGTCGTTGCGGCCCAACTTGCGGGCTCGTGCTCGTGCGCTTTGTGTTGGAGACGACGTGTTGTGCGGAAGGCGGGACTTGAACCCGCGTCGATCGACTCTGCTTCGCTTTCTTTTCGGAAGTGACGTGAACCACACGGGTTTTGGGGCAGCTGCAATTAGGTGGTTCACGATCACTTACTTAGGAATGTGGGCAGAATGTGGGCAACGTGATTCCCGTTTTAGAGCAGCCCGGCACTCAGGGCGTCGCTCGTGCTCGGTCCGTTGCGCTCGAATATATTGCCGGGCTCTGTGGTGGTCCTTTTGTCGTTAGTTCTTCCGGGGTTCGGGGTCGTCGGGTGGGGGCGGCGAAAAATCATCGGACATTGCGAAAAGCGGGGTGGGTGTGTCGTGGGCTTCCGGGATGTTGCCAACGAACTTTTGAGCATCCAAAGACTGAAAGCGCGCGAGCGCAACGAGCGGAGAAACATGGCGGGATTGTGCGCATTAGGGCACGATTCAGACTCGATAGAGGTTGGGCTGATCAACACCTGCGAGTGGGGGTGGGCATTCGGGAACGTTACCGTTTTAGACGATGTGAATGTGAGGAATCATAACTCGTCGCGAAATATCACCACTTCTCCTCGCCGTTCCGGTAGGTTACTTGGGTAATCAGCCAAGGGGGACAGGCGCGAGTGGAATTGCAGAAGTGGGCATACGCTGTCTCCGCGCGCCAGCAGGAATATATCCTTAAGGAAGCGCAGAAGCTTGGACTGAGTGCGACCGCCGCAGTGAAGATGGAAGCTGCCATGCTGCGAATCGAACAAGGTAAAGCGACTTCGAGCGAAACGTCACTCGTTCGTGGTTCCGTGTCGGAGATGCGATTTCAGTGCGACAACCGCTGGTACAGGTTGCTGTATTCGCGCAAGTACGAACATTTTGTCGCGCTGCATCTGATCGCCAAAAAGCAAAACAAGCTTGACCCAGGCTCAATTGCGCTCGCGGAGAAAAGGCATAAGAAACACTGAGACGCTGTTGACCTCTATGTGTGTATAGTGCATTATCGGCATTGACCGATAATCGGGAATAGAAGGTAGAAAAATGGGGATCAATCTACTAAGAGACCTCGGCATCGATGAGAATTCAGAAGATGCACGCAATGCTCGGGCGGTTACGTCCATGTACGCCGACGTTATCGACGCACTTGTGAAGTGCCGCGATGATGCTGGTTTAAGCCAGACCGCAGTAGCGAAAAAAATGGGGACTTCGCAGTCCACAGTGTCAGAGTTCGAGTCAGCTACCGCTGACGCACGCTTCTCGACGCTAATACGGTACGCACGCGCGATCGAGTGCGAGTTTGTTATCGAAGTCAGCCCGGAGAACAACGCGACACCGGCTCAGTGGGTGTATGTCGATGTTAAGAAGGAAGACGTCGTAATACCCTTCAAGTCGACCAAGACCCATGCTGTTCGAAATTCGCAACCGCTATACGGGGCTAATCAGTCGTTCCGCAATTACGAGCTAGTGGGTGCTCGATGACAGAGGATCTGCGTGAGCAGGTTTCCGAATTGCTCGCTTCGGGAGAACTCATTGATGTTCGATTTCTCTCATTCTCGGCGGCGCTCCGCGAAGGCGAACCTCTGGATGAAGATTCTGACGAGATCGACAAAGACATGCAGGTCATGGTCGGTGGATCACCAGGAATTATTGAAATTAGAGTCGACTTCAATGTGACGACGGCAGAGGCGGACTACGCGGTCGTCGCAGCGACGCAGTTCCACTATGACGAAGACGAGTTTGACGTTTCAGAAGAGGTCGGAAAAACATTTGCTGAAACCGTCGGTGTTATGGCAATTTTTCCGTACATTCGCGAGGGATTGCAGTCAATGAGCCTTCGCCTTCGCCAGGAGGCAATCACGCTTCCGCTGCTGCGGAACGGCCAAGTTGTGCTCACTAATCCCCGACCTGAAACGGACACTGACCCGGACGAAGAATAGCTCATGCCGAACGAGCAACCGATTGAACAGAGCTGAATATTCGCGGGGCTCCAGCACCCCTTTTGTGGGGGCGGATTGTTCGCGACTCACTGATGCCAAACCGGATGCGCTGTCTAAGCGAGCGGCAAGAAGCATTCTTGCGTTGCAGTAGCGTGTGGTTTCGGTACTTGCGTCGAGAAGCTCTGGCTGAATATTCGACCGAGGTGAAACTTTGGCATGGGGCCCCACCTACACATTCGAGAGTGATCGGCACTACAAGCGACTAGACGTCTCTGTAGCTCAGCTCCGAGAGGCCTCTTACGAATGCCGCGTCATAGTACTCCTCTTGCTAAACGAAGCCATAGCCCGCAGGACGTTGGGGTCGCTCGACGGAAAATTCGATTCTTATGCGGTTGCTGTTTAGGGATCAGCTTCATCGACGGCATGCTTCGCTAGGGTGTCCATCGTCGGCTGTGGTCGACTGCGCGGATCTAAGCTGTTCGATACCTTCGACCTCAAACCGCAGGCGGGTGCGATCTTCGGGGGTCGCGCCGAATTTTGATACGCGCAGCCGCAGTTCTGCACCTAATTGCCAGCTGCTGCAACTCCAGAAATGGTGGTGAAGGAGCGCAGTGTCGAGCAGGAATCGCCAGTCAACTTCAGTGAGCATGAGCATGCCCTGCGGTGACGCTCGCCAAGCATCCCACCATGCGAGTGTCCGCGGGTGCCAAGCGACAGGTGGACCGTTATCGTCTCTGCCGAGCGCTGCACTAGGCAGGGAAAAACCGCCAAGGAAGCCATCAGATTTGATCGCCGCAGGAGCGTGATTGCGAGACGCCTTTTTGGCATTTCCAGATGGAACAAAACCACGACCGGCCATTGAAATTCCTATCGTAAATACGGTCTGAATCGCGGCAAAATACTGAGAGATGCCGTTTTGCAAATTCTCCAGAGTGGGCCGCACCGCGAGAGGCAGGACGCGAAGCGGTCAGCGCGAGAGGCGGGGAGGGGGTGGAGCCCCCCCTGTTCACAAGGAAACGGAAACGGAAACGTGAGTGCGTAGTGCGTTGGTTGGTGCTCGGATCTCCCGCTGCGAACAGGAGACGCAGCGGGAGATCCGAGTGGGGGAGTGGCCGCGCCAGACATCCACCTCACGGAGTGTCCAGCGCGGCGGCGGGGTCAACCGTGCCCCGCGCTCCCGGTCTTTGTTAAGCGGAGGTTTTGATTTTGACTACAGATTCCGGTTGAACGAACCCGAATCCAAGGCGCATGACGGCTCGGATTGCTGTCTGGTCTTTGCTGAAATAGGCGGATGTGTCGAAGACAAGGGAGACATCGTCGCGCAGGACGCTGTACACGCGATCTTGTGCCAGACCCCACGCGGTTCCTTGCACTACCGATGAGCTGACGTAGAGCGGTACTCCGAGAATGTTACGTTCGATTCCGTTTGTGGCACCGACTCCGAAGAGAGGCAGGTTTGAGCCTGTGCCGGTCGTGAGCTTGGCCAGAGCCGATGCAGTGACAGGGTCGGTGATGAAGGCAGAGAGCGCTACGCCAAGTTGTTCGGCCGCAGCAAGCGCGTCGATGAAAGCGCCAATACCCGCGCCGGGGTCGGCATCTACGACCGTTACCCCTTCAGCTAGATATTCGAGTCCACCGGGCTGCACGTTTGTGTTGGCGGGGGCGGTGCCGAAGAACGCTGCGTCGACTTTCTTCGCGATGTCGCGAGCGAGTCCTAGCCCGATCACCTCCGCAGCTTCAGGCGAGGTATCGCCAGCAAGCTCGTTGCTGATGATTGAGAGCCCGGCCACTTTCTTCGGGATGACGGGTACTTCGTCCGCAGTTGCTTCGCTTACGGTGATCTCCGCGTTCTCTGCGATCCAACCGGCAGCGGGATCTGCCACGATTCGGGGGAAGCGAAAGGCCCCGGCTTGGGTATGCAGAACGGTTGTCAGCTGAAGGGCGAGCGATTCACGCTCGACCGGCTTGACGATTAGGGGACCGGCTTCGGTGAGGCCGATGTACTGGCGCAGAGTGGATGAGTTAGCCATGAATGACTCCAAAAGGAAGACGTGCGAGATTGGGGGATACGCACGGCGCTGCCTGCTGCGTTTTGCCTCTCGGCGTCTTGCTCGTTTCGGGAGTCACGGACTCAACCGGAACGGGCACTCTCATTCTCGCATCTGAGGTTGAGAGTGCCCGAATCTAGCTAGGCGTTTCCGTTTAGGGCTTGCTTCCATGACGGCGTCGGTGGCGTATCAAACCGGCGAGTCTGTTGGCTATTCAACGCGTTTAGCACAGCGTTCACCGGCGGCTTGCGATCTACATATGGTCGAGTGAGGTAACTGCGCTCGGCGGTGTTCTCTGCAAGGAAATCCGCCAACGCGCCTGCATCCAACGCGCCGGCTCCATCGAAGAACTGATCTGGCGTCGCCTCGAAAATTTCCCAGAGGTCTGCCGGGCGGTGCAGGCTTCCGGTGTTCGCCCCGTCGCCTCGCACGTCAGTTGTGCCCGCCAGCAGCGCCTCGATCGCGCTGCGCCGGTAGCCCGTGATCTGATCAATCAGGAGCGCTTCTCGTTCGCTTGCTGAGGTCGCATCGGCTGCCCGTGCGGCCTGCTCGGCCCGCAGCTCGTGGCGTCGCGCTGCGGCCTCCGTCGTGGCGTCGCGCTTGCTCCTAGGGGCTTCTGTCGGCGGTTGCGTGCTGTCTGAAGCGACCTGCAGCGGGGTGGGCTCGGATGGTGGGGTGGTGGTCATTCCTGTTGTCCTTTCGGGTCGGTTGTGGGGGCTGAGAGGGCGCCCTGTAATTCGGCAACGATCGTGTGAATTGCGTCGTTGGGTTTCTCGTTGTGCAGCTCAGCGAGAGCGGTCTTCAGCGCAGCGAGGTGAGACTTCGAGCGGGTCTGGTGCAGGCGCGAGAAGTACCGACACCGCGCCAGTGCCTCGCCGTCAGAAGCTCGTGCGAGCGAGTGTGCGTTAGGTGGTTGAGCGTTCTGGCTTTCCCTCTCGCACCGGGCACAGGGGCCTGGATAGCCAGGGTGTGCGCTGCATTCACCGCGAATACCTCGAGGGGCGTAGGAAACTTTCGCGTTCGCCACTTCTAAATCGCAGTCCAGACACCGGCGCGGAAGCGCCTCGCCTACGTGTTCATCGCAGCGAGGCGTGCGAGTGATCGCGTTCATGCTGACGTCTTCGATTTCTCCACAGATTCCCCATCCTGAACGTAAGACGGTCGCCTATCGAGATGTTGTCCTCGGGGTAGTTCATGAGTGTTAAGTAGTGGTTCCTTGGGGGTAGCCGCTAAATACCGTGCTGGTAGGAACTTCCTACTTGCAAGGGGTAGGGATTCGTTGCTCTCGAGGGGTAGGCCGTGACTACTCTTTCGGCCTTCGGGTAGTGGGTCGTTGCCGGGTCTGGACATCTCGTCAACGTCGGTGCGCTCGAACGTGAGGATGAACTCTGCGCGTTGTCCGATGCGACCACGTTTGGTCTGCCGGATCGCGCCCGACTTGACTAGCCCCGCCATCGCTACCTTGACCGCTTGAAATGACTTGGCTCGTTCGCGCTCACTAGCGTCAATGAGGATTGGCCAGCCGAGGGCGTGGGCTGAGAGTTCGCGACTACCGAAATAGGCCGGAGGCTGATCCGCATCGAGCGCAGTCAGCGCCATATGGACTAAGAGGCGGAATTCATTTGGCCGCAGTTTCGCGATCGTGCTTCCATCACCTGTGTGGGACCGGAGCGCGGGCTGCGCATCGTAAGCGAACGCGCGCCCTACGAGCTGAGCACCCATTGCTATACGCACACTGCGCCAAGGGGCCGCATCGATTGGGCGTATTTCCGAGGATTCCGTCCGCCGTGGAGGGAGATGGAACTGCTCGCCCTTCCGCAGAGTCGCGCCTGTAGAATTGAGGTTGTCATCTTTGCTCCTTCGTTGGGATTTGGGTGATTTGCTCTCGATCGGTTGCCGCCGATCGAGAGCGTTTCAATTTAGCCTTGGACAATTTCCGGGACGCTGTTGTTTCCAGCGACGTTTCGGTATCGGCGAGCCGGGTTCTCGATTTTTCGGATGCTCTCCGTGGCACTTAAGCGGTTCCTGTGGCGGTGCCAGTGCGTGCGGTGGACTCAATGAAATCGATGAATTCAGACTCTAAGTAGACGATTTTCTTTCCCAACTTCCGATAACGGGGTCCTTCCCCTAAATACCGCCAATTTGCGAGCTGCCCCTTTGTTAGTCCTGGAACAAATGTGCACACCTGTTCCGGTGATAGATAGTTCGGCATCAGTCTCCCTAGGTTGTGGCCACGACAATTTTTGCCTTGGCCATTTAGAACAGTACACTCATGTGGCCTAGTTGTGAAACGACTTGGCCATTAGGGTGGGGGAATGAACGAACAGATGCCAAGCACTCCCATTGCTGATCGTTGGGGGATGGTCGTAGATCGGCAACCGATTGAGTCAAATCCCGAAAACTACGCAGTTGTGAAGCCTGACTTGCTTGTACCACTCGAAGTGCGCGGGTTCGTCACATGGGCCGCGCACCCAGAGGTCAAGTTCGAGGCCAGGCTTCGATGGGGGAAGAAGTTTAGTTACATTCTGGAATTTGTGAGCATCACCTCGAGTGAGGGAATCTCGACGTCGGATATGCACAGTTATTCGATCCCGAAGCTGATCGCAGGCATGGCAACGGGAACGGTGTTGCTGCCTTTGCCTGGGGGAGAAGAAGAGTCTTATGTGCATCTCGAACAACTTCTTGGTCTCGCCGACCTTGAGGCGATGCGGGAGCGGATTCACGAAGAGGGTCCCGTGACAAACTCCCTGTTATGGGTCGGAAGGCTGTACGCATATGGGAGGGCAGTGGGGGAGAATCCCAACGTTCTAGTTATGTCCGTGCTTGACCTTCCGCAGCGCACGGCGACCCGATGGATCTCCCGTGCGCGCACTGAGGGGCTTCTGGACTAATGGGAAGCATTACGCCCTACGAGACAGCTGGTGGGAAGCGATATAGGGTTCGATATCGCAAGCCGGACCATTCGCAAACAGACAAGCGCGGATTCGTGACCAAGAAGGCAGCCGAACTCTTTTTGGCGTCGACGGAACTCGCCAAAGCTCGTGGTGAATTTATTGATGCTGCCGCTGCTCGAATGACCATTGGAGAATTGGGCGCTCTCTGGTTAAAGTCTCAAACTCACCTCAAGCCGTCCACGTTGCGTGTTGTGGAAATGGCTTGGCGCGTTCACGTCGCGCCGGAGTGGGCAGTCCGCGGAATTGGCGGAGTCCTCCACTCCGAGGTCCAAGCTTGGGTGTCTGCTTTGACTCGAGAGATGAGCGCGACGAGTGTCTTGCGGGCGTACGGTATTTTGGCCGCAATCTTGGACGTCGCGGTGAAGGATCGGCGACTTGCGCTCAACCCTGCTCGAAGCGTCACACTCCCACGCAAAGTAAAGAAGGCGCACGTGTACCTGTCTCATGAGGAGGTCTGGCGGCTCGCTGGGGCGTCGAGCGGTCACGATACCCTAGTGCTCATGCTCGCTTACACCGGGCTTCGATGGGGCGAAGTGACGGGGCTGAAGGTGAAGCATTTGAATGCGCTGCGACGTCGCGTGAATGTCACGGAGAACGCCGTTGCCTATGGTCAAGTGATCCATATAGGCACGCCGAAGAGCCACGAGGCCCGCTCAGTGCCCTATCCGCAGTTCCTTGCTGAACCAATCGCGCAACTTTGCTATGGGAAAGGCCCCGACGATTTATTGTTCGGCGACGGCAACACACATATGCGAAGGCCTAACACCAGTAAAAATCAGACCTCATGGTTCATCCGCGCGCTCGCGTCGGCTGAACTCGAATCGATGACCGTGCATGACCTCCGTCATTCAGCAGCATCCCTAGCGATCTCTGCGGGCGCAAACGTGAAAGCGGTGCAGCGAATGCTTGGTCACGCTTCTGCGGCCATGACCCTAGATACCTACGCAGATTTGTTCGATGATGACCTCGACGCCGTTTCGGTAGCGCTCGATCAGGCCGCGTCGAAATCAAATGTGGGCAAAATGTGGGCAAACGGAGAAAGAGCCCACGGACAAAAGTCCAACGTGCCTGTAAACGTTGGAAGTTTGAACTTGAACAGTTGTGCGGAAGGCGGGACTTGAACCCGCACGCTCGAAAGCACAGGAACCTAAATCCTGCGTGTATACCAATTTCACCACTCCCGCTGGCCGGTCAATCTTAGCGCGAGATTGGGCAACCGCGAATCACCTATGACGTAGCTTCATTTTTGCTGTGCACGGCCCCGCCGACCCCGCAATCCTCGTGTTTTAGGGGGCGGAGGGTGTAATTTATGAAGTGTCTTCCCTATGGAGACAACGTCCGCGACTGCGCCTTCCCAGGGCCACCAAGAGCAACAGCTTGCGCAGCGCACGAAGCAAGGAGAGCGACATTACCGTTCACGAGCTCCAATCGAGCCTTTTCACTGTCGACGCGGCCATGGCCGATGCGATTCGTACCGCCGCTGAGCGCATTACTGCGCACCCTAACGAGAACCCGGATGACTTCGGTCGCCAGGCTCTCGCTGCGGCTTTCAGCCTGCCTGAAGAGGTCCGTGCCGCTGTTCTGAATTTTGCTGAGGTTGGCTCTGAAGCCGGCATCATGGTTGTGCGTGGCCTGTACGTCGATGAAGACCTCACAGATACCCCGCTGAACAACAAGAGCGGCCTCGGCGCCGGCACCGTTTTTGCGAAAGAAATGGGAATGCTTGCCCACCTCCTCGGAAGCATGGTTGCTTATGAGGCAGAGGGCAACGGTCACCTCATCCAAGACATGGTCCCCAACCCTAAGCTTGCGGTAACTCAGCAGTCGCAGGGCTCGAAGGTGGAGCTCGAAGCTCACACCGAGCAGTGCTTCTCTGACTTCAAGCCCGACTACGTCATCCTCGGATCGCTTCGCGGCGACGAGAATGCCAAGACCTACGCGTTCTCGGGTCGCAAGCTGGTGGCAAACATGACTCCTGAAGAGGTTGCCAAGCTGCGCCAGCCGCTGTGGGCCACCACCATCGACGAGTCGTTCCAGCCTTACATCCCCAACCCGGATGACGTACGCGGGCCGTTCCCGATCTTGCGCGGGCCAGAAGATGACCCGTACATTCTGGTCGACCAAGACCTCATGCACGGCATCACGGCAGAAGCTCAGCGACTGCTCGCCAAGGTCGTCGAAACCTACATCGAGCACCGCGACGCTCACGTGCTTCAGCCGGGTGACCTGCTCATGCTCGACAACCTGCGCGCCATGCACGGTCGTTCGATGTACGAGCCCCGCTTTGACGGTAAGGACCGCTTCATCGCTCGTGGCTTCGTTGTGCGCGACCGCCGCAAGCTCTGGCCTCAACTGCTCGAAGACCGCCGCACGCTCGCAGCGGTTCACAGCTAAGAGGCTCAGCGAGAGCTAGCTAGTTCGTTACGACGCGGGTCGTCTGCTCCGGCAGGCGGCCCGCGTTTGTGCGTCGCGGGGCGATGGCAAGGAAGAGCGCGGCCACCGCAAGGAGCTGCCCGACTATATTCAGCAGCAGTCCGGGGCTCGCGGCATCTCCGCCGCCGACATAAAAGGTGTCGGCGAGTCCCATGCCCATGGAGAATCCCGCGAGCCAGTGGAGTCCGATCGCGAGGCTGAGCAGCGCGAATCCTGCCGCGAGTGTGCCTCGCACGGTGATCACGTTCGCTAGCGATGACGAGGCGAGAAGCAGCGCGAATACGACTGCTGTCAGCGGCCAGAAAACAGCCCAGACCCACGCGAACGGATCGAACTGCAATTCGCCTGCCGCGTTCATCGCGGCGTAGATCTCATCGAGAGTAAGCCCGGGGGCTTTCTGCAGAGGGTTCCAGACGTAAATGTTCACTACTCCGATTGCGATGACGGCGAGCATTGCGGCAACGAACCCCGCGCCCATCACGAGTCGAATCCGCCGGGAGACGGGCTCGTTACGTGGCGGATCAAGCTGATACCGGATGTCGGTAGGTTCCTCAGCGGCGATAGCTCGAGAGGACGCTGATCGAGCTATCCAACGAGCCCGGATTGAGAATCCCGTCAACGCCACCGCGAGTATCAACAGCAGAACTGCGAAAAGGCCGACTGCTGCACCGGCGAGCGGCACCACTGCGGGGAGGTCTGTCGGACCATTGCCGAAGGCGCCAAAGCTGCCAAAAAGAAACTGGTTGGCTCCGAGGAGGACG
The DNA here is from genome assembly GCF_015864675.1 of Salinibacterium sp. SWN1162. Lineage (NCBI taxonomy): Bacteria > Bacillati > Actinomycetota > Actinomycetes > Micrococcales > Microbacteriaceae > Salinibacterium > Salinibacterium sp. SWN1162. The sequence continues at coordinate 45,144 of NZ_JADYWT010000003.1, read as the reverse complement.
GAGCTCAGAAAGGCAGCGATGGCCCAGCGCGCGAACTGGGAAGAGGTCGACGGTAACGCAATCATGTGCACAGCGTAAGCGCACAGCATCCACAATCAAGGATTATTCAGCCGAGAGGGCGAGTCGGGTAACTCACCCACCCGCTCGGCTGGAAACAGCGACGAAAGTGCGAACTACTTCTTATGACGGCCGCGCAGGCGAGCGAAGAAACCGCGCGGGGCGGGTGCAGGTGCCGGAGCGCCCATTTCGTCGCTGGTGGCGCCGGGAAGCACGCGCAGGATGTTCATGAGGCTGAGCGCGGCGAGCAGCGAGTTCGCGGCGACCTGCTCAGTCTCGGCAATGGCGGAGAGTTCCTTCGCCGACAGCGGGGCGTGGCTGAGGATAGAGGTCATCCGCAGCTGGTCTGCGTCGTGCGGCAGGCTCGTCATGTTGGGCCAGCGACGCAGACGGTAACGAGCGCCGTCCGTGAGCCACGGGGCTGCAGCGTGAGCATAACCGGTGGTACCGATCATCCAGAGCAGCGGGTTGAGGTCGAAGCCCGCGCCCGTGGGCATGATGACTTCTTCGCGAACGTGGCTGCGAATGCTGATGTCTGTGGGGAACATGGGGAAGTCGGCAATTTCTGCTTTCCACCAGTACGCACGCTCAGATACGTCGATGACCAGCATCGGAAAGCTGGGCGACGTGATCGCGAGAACAGTGGGCTGAGCACTGCTCGCTGCGATCTTGATGGCTTCGGCAACCTGGGCCCACTCAGACGTGATTGCCGTGAAGTCGGAGTCGTCGTCGCTGTTGCTGCTGTCGCGGGCGCTCACGGTCGGGTCGCCTGCGGCCTCTGAGTCGACGGCAGTCTCTGCACGGGGAGCCTCGAGCTGACGCAAGGTGTTCGCGAGAGTCGGCTCGGGCGTCGTCTCGTGAGCGGTCGGCGCAGACGCGGCAACGCGCTGCGGTTCATCGTCGAATTCGACCTCGGTCGGGTCGGCAAAGGCGACATCGACGAGTTGGTGGACGAGGGGAGCGCGTGCTCCCGAAATCTCGTCGGTCCACGTGTGGTTGTCCCACCAGCGCAACTGGGGGAGGCCAAGCGGGTCGGGGTACCAGCCGGCGGGGATATTGGTTGTGTAAGTAGTCATCTTCACGCCTCCTGCGTGAATTCCGATGCAGTGCCGAGGGTGCACTGCGGTCAAGCTTTGTCGGGTAAAAATCCTCGATTCAGGAAGTGATCGGCGGGTTAGACGGTGATCACACCTGTTCGTAGTTCCTGGTCCTGCTGCGGGTTATTCGGGTGTTGCTTGCTCTGGTTCTGCGGGTTATTCGGGTAGTTACTTGCTCTAGTTGTTCGGGTCACGCGGGTTTTTGGTTTGGTGTTACTTGGCCATCAACAGTGTGTTGAGCCGTCGCGCAGTGCGTCGCGCGGCGGTCAGTGACCTGCCGATGGTGTCCTTATCAGTGAACAGGGCTGCGAGCACCAGCGGGTGATCTTCGACTCGCACCTGCACTACGTGGCCTTGCTCGGCCGCGACGATCACAAACTCGTTGTCTCCGAGTCGTAATTCTCGAGCGACAGCGTCGGCGAGAGCCTGCGTTGAGCTGGCCATGCTCGCAAAACGATCGCTGTCGAATTCTTGACCTTCAACGTTTGCGACGCTGAAACCGTCTTCCGTGAGGAGGGAGGCATAGCGAAGCGACGGGGCGAGACTGCGGAGTCCGCCGAGAGCGAGTTCGCCTCGGGAGATGTACTTGGGGTCATGGTGAGTGACGATGCTCATCGTGCCCTCCTAGAAAGTGCCGGCGCGATCGCCTGCTTGAGCTCCACGTTGGCTACGAGTGTCATCAGCAACACGGTCATGTCGGCGTTAGAACGGCCATCCACCGTGAACACGGGGATCATGACATCGGACATTTCGTCGGCGAGAGCGTTCGCGTATTCCTCAATGAGGGCGTTGGGCACGAGATCGGCGCGAGTGAAACCAATGACGATTCCGCCGCGCTCGTACAGGGCGAAAAATTCTTTGACGTATTCGATCGCAGTCGCGACCGGGTTGTCGGCATCCGCATTGACCAGCAGGATGACACCCTCGGCGCGCTCGGCCAGAATCTTCCACATGAAGTCGAAGCGCTTTTGACCGGGAACGCCGTAGAGGCGAACCTTTTCTGCGTCGTTGACGCTGATCTCGCCGTAGTCGAGAGCGACAGTCGTCGTGGCTTTGGCCGATGCCGCCTGGTCGCTGTTGGCGGCCTCGGTGCTCACGACCTCAATCTCACTGAGGGCACGGATGGCAGTTGTCTTTCCGGCACCCATGGGGCCGGCAAATAGTATGACGTGTTCTGACATCTGATCCTCCCCCCAGGAGCTAGTTTTTCGGTTCTTGCTTACTGAAGCATGCAAGCCTCAGAAGCGGGGCAGTAGACCCCCATTTGGGTGTCGTTCGAAATAGTCCGCATAAATGCTGACCAGAACGTTCTGTCTGTCCCCTCAAAACGTGCCGTGTTTTCGCGGGTTTCGGGCGTTTTGCGAGACCAATTTGTCATTGGTCTCGAGCGTCGGGGCGGTCGGTGGCGGGTGCTAGTGAGTGCTTTCGTGGCGGGATTTGTGCCCCGACTATGGCGGCGAGTGCGAGGACGAATCCGAGCAGTTGTAGCAGGCTGAAACGCTCGCCTAGAAGGAGGGCGCCGAGCAGTGCGGCGGTTAATGCGGTGCTACTCGGCGGCTTGCTCAGCGCACACGAGGGTGATGCTGGTTAGACAGCGTAGCGCGCGTACTGCTCCCGGATGACGGGACGATAATCGGATGCGGGCTCCGCGACGGTAGCGATCGTCCAGTCGGGGCGTGCGCCGTCGAGCACCCACGCCGCCTGGGCTGCGGCGCCAAGGGCCACATACTCTCCGGGCTCGGGAACGACGACAGGCACGGCGAAAACTTGAGACGCGATCGACGAGACCGCAGTGTTTTGAGCCGCGCCGCCGATGAGCAGGATGCGCTCGGCGACAACTCCCTGACGTACAAGTGCGTCGAGGCCATCAGCGAGGCCGCAGAGCAGTCCCTCGATAGCGGCGCGCGCGAGCGACGGCCGAGTCGTGGAAGCAAGCGTCATGCCGAACAGGGTTGCCGTGGCATCCGGCAAGTTAGGTGTTCGTTCGCCTTCGAAGTAGGGCTGAAGAACGAGGCCGTCAGCGCCGGGTGCGGCGTCGAGGGCGAGCGTGCCGAGTTCGTCGTAGTTCACGCCGAGAAGGGCGGCGGTGCTGTCGAGCACCCGCGCTGCGTTCATGGTGGCGACGAGGGGGAGAAAGTTTCCGCTGGCATCAGCAAACCCAGCGACGGTACCAGTGGCGTCGGGGATCTGCGAGGTCGCGACGGCAAAGACGGTGCCGCTCGTACCAATCGACACGACAACGTCGCCAGCGCGGGCCCCGAGACCTAGTGCGGCTCCGGCGTTATCGCCAGCACCGCACGCTACCGAGATCATCGCGTTCGCCGCAACGGAGGTGGCGACTGTTCCCGCGGATTCGCCGGGCGCGACAATGCGGGGGAGTGTGATCGCCGAGGCATCACGACCCAGCGCGGCGCCCAGGACGTCGAGGTCGTACTTGTTGGTCACCGAGTTGAAGTAGCCCGTGCCGCTGGCATCAGACCGGTCGGTGATTAACTCTGAAAGTTCAGGATTCTCTGGCCCGAAGCCGCGCAATCGCCACGTCAGCCAATCGTGCGGCAGGCACACGGCGGCAACGAGGGCGGCGTTCTCGGGCTCGGCGTCGCGCAACCAGCGAAGCTTCGTCGATGTGAACGAGGCGACCGGCTTCGAGCCAGTGCGCTCCGCGAGGTCAGGAAACTCTGCGCTGAGGGCATCGGCCGCGGCGGCAGAGCGGGTGTCATTCCACAGCAGGGCTGGGCGGATGACCCGGCCGGCGGCATCCAACACGACCATGCCGTGTTGTTGGCCGCCGACCGAGATCGCGGAGACGTCATCCAATCCGCCCGCCTCGGTGATGGCCTCGTTGAGGGCCACCCACCAGGCGTTCGGATCAACCTCGGTGCCGGTCGGATGGGAGGCGCGGCCGGTGCGCACGAGCGCACCGGTAGCGGCATCCACGATCACGATTTTGCAGGACTGGGTTGAGGAATCGATCCCCGCGACGAGGGTCATTTAGCGAGCGCCCATGAGGTGCTCACCAGCGAGCTGCTGCAGACGAACGAAGCCGAAGCCCTTGCCATTGAAGTAAGCCTCGTGATCGAAGTCTTCGTACGAGGCGCGGTCAGCAAGCAGGTCGTCATAGCTTTCATTCTCGCCGAGAGTGTTCTCCGAGAGTTCGAGGACGCGCGCTTCGACGAGGGCTTCTTGCACCTCAGGGTCGGCACGGAAGGCAGCAGCGCGCTCCTTGAGCAGCAGGTAGTTGCGCATGTTGGCGGCAGCAGAAACCCACACGCCGTTTTCGTCTTCGGTGCGGCTGGGCTTGTAGTCGAAGTGGCGAGGGCCCGTGTAGGTCTGACCACCATCGGGGCCGCCGTTTTCGAGGAGGTCGACGAGCGAGAAGGCGTTGTGCAGGTCGCCGTGACCGAAGACGAGGTCTTGGTCATACTTGATTCCGCGCTGGCCGTTGAGGTCGATGTGGAACAGCTTGTCCTGGTACAGCGCCTGGGCGATGCCCGAGGTGAAGTTGAGTCCGGCCATCTGTTCGTGACCTGTCTCGGGGTTCACGCCGAACAGCTCGGGGCGTTCGAGGGTCTCGATGAACGCCATGGCGTGACCGACGGTCGGCAGCAAGATGTCACCACGGGGCTCGTTGGGCTTGGGCTCAATAGCGAAGCGGATGTCGTAGCCCTTTTCGGTGACATAGTCACCGAACAGGTTGAGCGATTCGCGGTAGCGCTCGAGTGCTGCGCGCACGTTCTTGGCGGAGTCGTACTCGGCGCCTTCACGGCCGCCCCACATGACGAAGGTCTTGGCGCCCAGTTCTACGCCGAGTTCGAGTTGACGCATTGCCTTGCGCATGGCGAAGCGGCGAACGCTGCGGTCGTTCGACGTGAATCCACCGTCCTTGAAGACGGGAGCGCTGAAGAGGTTAGTGGTGACCATGGGCACGATGAGGCCGGTGTCGCTGAGCACTTGCTTCAGGCGGTCGATCTGCTTCTGGCGTTCGGCGTCTGTTGATCCGAAGGCGAAGAGGTCGTCGTCATGGAAGGTAATACCGTAAGCGCCCAGCTCGGCGAGCTTTTCGACGCCGTGAACGATATCGAGGGGCGCGCGGGTTGCTCCACCGAACGGGTCAACTCCCTCCCAGCCGATTGTCCAGAGGCCGAAGGAAAATTTATCGGCGGGGGTGGGTTGTAAAGACATTGTGGTTCTCCGTTGGCAGCAGTGGCAATAAGTTATTGAGAACAACATACTTCGGTATCTCCGCTGAGTCAATCGCGTGGGAATGGGGCAATTCCAGCCCGAAGTCCCGTGTTATCTGATCGCAACTACCGATTTGGTGAAAGTTTTCGAAAGTTGTTGCATTCAACGTATGAACCAATATAAGTTCGCTCCATCAACAAAACGGGGCGCTTGCCGCTGCCCCTCGCGATACAACGAAGTAGCGCTCCACGGCGCTTGTACCCGGGCCGTGCACTTCGTTTCTCGTGAGGACTGCAGCCATGCCCTGGCCGGTCATACCCCGTGTAACTGGCTTGATGTCCAGCAATCACATTTGAAAGGGACAACACGATGTCAATGAAGAAAATTATTGCGGTCGCAGCAGCAGCCGTAATGACCCTGGGGCTCGCAGCCTGCAGCAGTGGCGACAGCGGCTCCGGCGGAGGCGACAGCCTCGGTAGCGTCGGAATCTCGATGCCTACACGCAACCTCGAACGCTGGATCAACGACGGCGAAGGCCTCAAGGCTCAGCTCGAAGAAGCCGGCTATTCGGCTGACCTGCAGTATGCGGATGACAAGGCCGACACTCAGATCAGCCAGATTCAGAACCAGATTGCTTCGGGAATTGACGTTCTCGTCGTCGCCGCGATCGATGGCGAACTCCTCGCTCCCGTTCTCGCTGACGCAAAGGCGCAAGACGTCACGGTTATCGCTTACGACCGCTTAATCAATGGAACGCCAGACGTCGACTACTACGCCACGTTCGACAACTACAAGGTTGGCCAGCTTCAGGGCCAGTTCATTGAAGAACAGCTCGGACTCGCCGATGGTGCAGGCCCGTTCAACCTCGAGCCTTTCGCCGGTAGCCCCGACGACAACAACGCCAAGTTCTTCTTCTCCGGCGCATGGGATGTACTGCTTCCTTACGTAGAGAAGGGCCAGCTTGTCGTTCCTTCGGGCAAGTCACCCGCCAGCAACGACGACTGGGCGAGCATCGGTATCCTCGGCTGGAAGTCTGACTCGGCTCAGTCCGAGCTCGACAACCGCATCGGATCGTTCTACACCGGTGGCGAGAAGATCGACGTCGTTCTTTCTCCCAACGACAGCCTTGCTCAGGGTATTGCCGCATCGCTTCGCAGCGCTGGCTACACCGCCGGAACCGACTGGCCTCTCTTGACCGGTCAGGATGCCGACAAGGCTAGCGTCGTCAACATCCTCGCTGGCGAGCAGTCGATGACCGTCTGGAAGGACACCCGCGAGCTGGGCAACGTCGTCTTCGGCTTCGTCGAGGCGATCATGAACGGTGACGAGCCTGAGATCAACGACACCGAGACCTACGACAATGGTGAAAAGGTTGTTCCCGCATTCCTGATCGCGCCAGAGGTTGTTGTGAAGGATGACGTGCAGTCGAAGCTCATCGACTCCGGCTTCATCAAGGCCTCAGACGTAGGTCTCTAGCCCCGGCTAGAACTCAGTAATACGATTCGACGATCGGGGGACGGCACAGTAGCCGTCCCCCGAAAGTCACTGCGAGCGGAGCACACTCATGACTGCCATCCTCAGCATGAACCAAATAACCAAAGACTTTAGCGGCGGCGTTCGCGCCCTCGATGGCGTAAGCCTTGAGGTAGAGCGCGGCCATGTCCACGCTATTTGCGGCGAAAACGGCGCCGGCAAATCTACGCTCATGAAGGTATTGAGCGGTGTCTATCCCGTCGGTAGCTATGGCGGCAGCATCACCTTCGAAAATCATGAGACCGCCTACAAGTCGATAAACGACTCTGAGGCTGATGGCATCGTGATCATTCACCAGGAGCTTGCGTTGAGCCCCTACCTCTCTATTGCCGAGAACATCTTCCTCGGCAACGAGATCGCCACGCGTGGTGTTGTCGACTGGCCCAAGACCAACCGTGAAGCGACGATGTTGCTCGCGCGCGTCGGCCTCGACGAACTGCCAAGCACTCCCGTGATCGAACTCGGTGTCGGTAAGCAACAGCTTGTCGAAATCGCCAAGGCTCTCTCCAAGCAAGTGAAGCTGCTGATTCTCGATGAGCCCACGGCCGCCCTGAACGATGAGGACTCGGCACATTTGCTCGACCTCATCAATAGCCTTCGCGGCCAGGGCATCACGTGCATCATTATTTCGCACAAGCTCAAAGAGATTCGCCGTATTGCAGACACCGTCACGATCATCCGAGACGGCCAGACCATTGAGACCTTCCAGATGAAGGAAGCGGATGCCACTGAAGCGCGCATCATCAAAGCGATGGTGGGGCGCGACCTCGACAGCATGTTCCCGCCGCACACGCCAGACATTGGCGATGAACTGTTCCGGGTAGAGAACTGGACGGTGCATCATCCGGTCGACACCAGTCGCAAGGTCGTCGACGATGCCTCGTTCTCGGTGCGGGCAGGAGAGATCGTTGGCTTCGCTGGGTTAATGGGTGCCGGGCGTACTGAGCTCGCGATGAGCATCTTCGGTCGCTCGTATGGCAGCCGCATCAGTGGCACGGCCTTCAAAGAGGGCAAGGAAATTTCGGTCAAGAGCGTCAGCGAGGCGATCGGCCACGGCATCGCCTACGCCACCGAAGACCGAAAGCACTTCGGTCTCAACCTGATCGGCAGCATCGCGGTCAATATCTCAGCGGCAGCGCTCTCAAAGCTCTCGCGTTTCGGCATCGTCGACCGCTTTGCAGAGAATAAGGTCGCGGAGGACTACCGCGGCCAAATGAACATCAAGACTCAGAATGTTTCTGTGCTCGCGGGCAATCTCTCGGGAGGCAACCAGCAAAAGGTTGTCTTGAGCAAATGGATGTTCTCTGGCCCCGACATCCTGATTCTCGACGAACCAACCCGTGGCATCGATGTCGGTGCCAAATACGAAATCTATGGAATCATCAACGACCTCGCCCGCCAGGGCAAAGCGGTTGTGGTGATCTCTTCAGAACTACCGGAGCTTCTCGGACTCTGTGACCGCATCTATGCGATCTCCGAAGGCACCATCACCGGTGAGATTGATCGCGCCGACGCTACCCAAGAACGACTCATGCACTTGATGACCGCGGGAAAGGACTAACCCGATGAGCACCACCACACCCACTAGCAAACTGCCCAAGATGCGGGTCGATCTGCGTCAGTACGGCATTCTGGCCGCGCTTGCCGTCATCGTCATCCTGTTCCAAATATTGACGGATGGCCGACTGCTGCTGCCCGGAAACCTCAACAACCTCATTCAACAGAACGCCTACGTGCTTATTCTCGCCGTGGGCATGGTCATCGTGATTATTGCGGGACACATCGACCTCTCGGTCGGTTCCGTCGTCGCGATGGTCGGTGCCGTTGCCGCGATATCGATGAGCCAATGGGGGTTGCCGTGGTGGGGCGCCGTCATCATCTCGCTTCTGCTCGGCGCAGCGGTCGGTGCGTGGCAGGGGTTCTGGGTGGCCTTCGTCGGTATCCCGGCCTTCATCGTCACGCTCGCGGGCATGCTCTTGTTCCGCGGTCTCACTCTCGTGTTCCTCACCGGCGGCACTATCAACGCTCTTCCCGGTGAATTCAACGCGATTGGTGGCGGTTGGCTGCCCGAGGCGCTCGGCACGATCGGCGAAGGTCGTGGCAGCCGCGACATCCTCACGATTGTCTTGGGAGTTCTGGCGGTAGCAATGCTGATCACTCAGCAGGCGCGCAGCCGTGCCAAGCAGCGCAAGCTTGACCTCCCCGTGGAGCGCAGTGCCTCCTTCTGGATCAAGAACGGTGTGGCGGCAGTCGTCATCTTGGCGCTCACCTTCCAGCTCTCCGCGTACCGCGGAACTCCGATCATCCTGATCATCCTGGCCGTGCTGATTCTGCTGTTCACGTTCGTCTTGAACCAGACCGTCTTCGGCCGTCACGTCTACGCGATTGGTGGCAACCTTTTCGCCGCGCAGATGAGTGGTGTGAAGACTTCGTGGATCAACTTCTTCGTCTTCGTCAACATGGGTGTGCTGGCCGGTCTCGCCGGGGTTGTCACGACGGCGCGCGCTGGCGGTGCCGTGGCATCCGCCGGTCAAAGCTTTGAGCTGGATGCCATTGCCGCAGTCTTCATCGGTGGTGCTGCTGTCACCGGTGGTGTCGGAACGGTCATCGGTGCCGTGATCGGTGCGCTCATTATGGGTGTGCTCAACATGGGCCTGTCGATCCTGTCCGTGGATGCCGCCTGGCAACAAACGATCAAGGGACTCGTGCTGTTGCTAGCCGTGGCGTTCGACGTCATGAGCAAGCGCCGCGCTGGACGTCGCTAGTCTTAGCAGAACCGTCTTATTGCCAATCGAGTGGAACCGCCCGTGAACCAGAACACCCTCCCATCCTCGCCATTACCGGTGTCGGTTGGCGGGGGTGGCACGGGCGGTCGCGGCGATCGCACTCGGCGTCATAACCTGTCGCGCGTGCTGACCCTGCTTCATCGTGGGGCTCAACGCCGCTCACAGTTGACTGCGCAGACGGGGCTTAACCGCTCGACGATTGCGGCGCTCGTAGCAGAGCTCACCGAGTTGGGGTTGGCCTACGAGAGCGAGCCAGATCCCACTCGGCAGGTAGGTCGCCCTTCGCCAATGGTGAACGCGGATGCTCGCACCGTGGCCATCGCGGTCAACCCCGAGATTGACGCCATCACCGTGGGGGTTGTGGGGCTCGACGGTTCGCTCTTAAAACGCATCCGCTACGAGACTGAAACGCCCCCGACAGTGTCCGAGTTCGTGAAGATCTCGAGCCTCATCATCGAGAGCGTGCGCGGGGAGTACGAGACGACCGGCCGCATCATTGGTATCGGTATCGCGGCGCCCGGTCTCGTGCGCGTCGAAGACGGCCTCGTGCGTTGGGCGCCTCACCTTCACTGGCGGGATGAACCCGTCACGGAGCAGCTGGCTGAGGCGACCGGATATCCCGTCTCTACCGCCAATGACGCGAGTGTGGGTGCGCTTGCGGAGCACATTTACGGCGCCGGCCGGGACGTCGATGACCTGATCTATCTCAACGGTGGTGCCAGCGGTATTGGTGGGGGAATCATTGCCGGCGGGCGGCCCCTGACCGGCCGTGCCGGCTATGCGGGAGAGTTCGGCCACGTTCGGGTAGAGAACGGTGCTGCCGAGAAAGGAACGCGGGAAGAGGGCAGTCTCGAGACCGAAGTGAATCGCGCCGACCTGCTGCGGGCCCTGGGGCTCACCAATGTCGACGCCGAAACTTTGGATGCGGCCTTGCGCGAATCCACGGATACTGACGTGAGTGCACTCGTGCACCGTCAACTGCTCTCCCTCGGCACCTCGCTGCGCAACGCAGTGAATGTTCTCAACCCTGAAGTGATCGTGCTGGGTGGGTTCTTGGCATCGATCTTCGCGTTCGACCCTGAATTCTTGATCGAGCGGGTGCGCAGCCAGTCGCTCGAAGCATCGTTCGAGGGCGTGCAGATTGTGCCGGCTCAGCTCGGTGCAGACCTGCTCATGATTGGCGCCGCTGAGCTCGCCTTCGCTGCGCTGTTGGAAGACCCGGCGGCGCTCTAGCCGCACGACCAGTCGCACGTTTGACCGCCGGTCAGGCCACCCGCCGCCGTAACCTCGGGATAGTTTCGGCCAAACCGAAGCTCCCGGTCTTAGGGTTGTGAGATGAACTCTGATTACCGCGATTCTGGTCTCGTTTTTCCGCCGAATTTCATCGTCGGCTCCGCGACGGCGGCCTATCAAGTGGAGGGCGCTGCGCGAGATGGCGGCCGCACCGAATCTATCTGGGATACCTTCAGCCACACCCCGGGCAAGACCTGGAACGGTGACACCGGCGATGTTGCCGACGATCACTACTACCGTTTCGAATCTGACCTCGATCTCATGGCCGAGCTGGGGCTTGACGCCTACCGTTTCTCTATCTCCTGGCCGCGATTTCAGCCGGGTGGGCAGGGTCCGATCAACCCCGAGGGAGTGTCGTTCTACTCGCGACTGGTCGACGGACTGCTGAGCCGCGGCATCCGCCCAATCGCCACTCTGTATCACTGGGACTTGCCGCAAGAACTCGAGGATGAGGGTGGCTGGCCTGAACGCGATACCGCCATGTGGTTCGCCGAATATGCCGAGCTCGCCGCCACTGCCCTGGGCGATCGCGTGCACACGTGGACAACCCTCAACGAGCCCTGGTGTTCGGCGTATCTGGGCTACGGCTCGGCCTCGCACGCCCCTGGCCGCACGAGCGATGCCGATGCGCTGGCCGCCGTGCACCATCTCAATCTGGCTCACGGGCTCGCCGTGCCCCGCATCCGTGCCGCTGCCACGAATGCGCCCGAGGTGTCGGCGACGCTGAACTTTCATGTGATCCGCGGCGAGGATTCCGAAGCCAAGCGTCGCATCGATGCGCTCGCGAACCGTGCGTTCACGAGCCCGATGCTGCTCGGTCGCTACGACGATGACTTGATTGCCGACACGAGCGAGGTGACCGACTGGTCGTTCGTTCATGCGGGCGATCTGGCGACCATCCACCAGCCGCTCGATTTCTTGGGCGTCAACTATTACTCCACCGTCACGGTGAAGATGTGGGATGGCGTGAGCGAGCGCGTGATGAACGACGGTCACAAAGACATGGGTGGCTCCGCGTGGCCGGGCAGCCGTACTGTCGAATTCTTGCCGCAGGACGGCCCGTATACGGACATGGGCTGGAACATCGCGCCCGATGGCCTCGAAGAGCTGTTGGTCGATCTGAGCGAGCGGTTCCCCGACCTGCCGTTGATGATCACCGAGAACGGTGCCGCGTTTGATGACGAAGTCACGGATGGTCGGGTGCACGATGCCGACCGAGTCGATTACCTCAACCGGCACTTCACAGCCGCGCACCGAGCGATGCAGCGCGGGGTGAACCTGCAGGGGTACCTCGTGTGGTCGCTGCTCGACAACTTCGAGTGGGGTTATGGCTACTCGAAGCGTTTCGGCATCGTGCGCGTCGACTACGACACTCAAGAACGCATCGTGAAAGACAGCGGACTGTGGGTTTCTGAGGTTGCTAAGAACAAGGTGACGCCGGCGCTGAGCTAATGGCCGCGCTGGTTGACGAGTGAGCAGGCTTGCGGGCGAGCGAGACGCTGAGCTAGCGGGCTAGTTCAGCGCGCCTGATGTGTGAGCGAGCGTGTTCAATTGCGGGCTCGAGTTCGGCGAACAGGTGGTTGGGGTGGCGTAGCGAGCTGATCACTCCGAGGCGCTTGAGCACATCCCGATGTTCGGGGCGGATGCCCTTGATGATCACGGTGACGCCGCGTCGTTCGAGCGCGGTGATGAGCTCGGTGAGGGTGTGGGCGCCGGTGGCATCGATAAGGTGCAGTTGCGACAGCCGCACGATCACGACTTCGAGGCCTTCGTGTTCGTTGATCCGGTCGATGAGGCGCTCGGCTGCTCCGAAGAAGAGTGAGCCATCGATGCGGAAGAGCGCGATACGTTCATCGCCCGGTTCGGGGGAGCCGGGGAGTTCTTCGCGGTGAACGCCGCTGGCTTTGCTCATGGTGCGCAGGGCGAAGAAGGCGGCGGCAGCGATACCGATCCCGACCGCGATGATGAGGTCGAAGCTCACCGTGATGATGCCGGTGATGACGAACACGGCAGCTTCAGATTTGCCCGTGTGCAGCATCGTCTTGATCAGGGTGGGGGACATCATGCGGGCGGCAGTGGCCATGAGAACGCCCGAGAGCGCTGCCAGCGGAATGACCGCGACGACCTGCGCCGCAAGGTATACGACGGTGAGCAGGGCGAGAGCATGCACGACCGCGGAGACGCGGGTGCGACCGCCCGACCGTACGTTGACGGCGGTGCGGGCGATGGCGCCGGTGGCTGGCATCCCACCAAAGAAGCTGGAGGCGACGGATGCCAGCCCCTGGCCGACGAGTTCGCGGTCGGCGTTGTAGGGCCCGGTGTCTGCCATGCCGGCGGCGACGCGGGCGGACAGCAGGGATTCGATGGCGGCGAGGGCGGCGACGGCGAAGGCCGGACCAATCAGCGTGGTGAGGTCGAAGTCGAACGAGGGCACGGCGGGGGCCGGCAGCGAGGCGGGCAGTTCGCCGATTGTGGCGAGCGGCAAGTTGAGGACTTGAGCTGCGATCGTGACGACGACGATGGCGATGAAGGAAGCGGGGAGGCGCCCGCTGATGCGGGTGAGCAGCAGCATGATCGCGATCACGGCCGCCGTGACGCCGAGGGGGAGCAGAGCGGCCGGCCACTGGGCGGCAGCGATGAAAGCCCCTGCCGCGAGCACGGAGTTGGTGGGGTGTTCAGTTCCTTCCGTGCCGAGCGCCGAGGGTACTTGTTGCAGGAAGATGATGATGCCGATGCCGACCGTGAAGCCTTCGATCACGGGCCAGGGAATGTAGCTGACGGTGCGGCCGAGGCGCAGCACTCCCGCGACGACGACGATGATGCCCGCGAGCAGGGTGACGATCGCGACGGCTTCGACGCCGTGACTGACGACGATGGGAGCGAGCACCACGACCATCGCGCCGGTGGGGCCGGAGACCTGCACGTTGGAGCCGCCAAAGACTGCCGCGACGATGCCTGCGACGATGGCGGTGATGAGCCCAGCTTCGGCGCCGACTCCGGAACTAACGCCAAAGGCGAGAGCGAGGGGCAGGGCGACAATGCCGACGGTCACGCCGGCGATCAAGTCGCCGCGCCAGCTGGTGCGGAGTAGGCGGTAGTCCTTGACGCTGGGCAAGAGCGCCTTCCAGGAACGTTTCATCGGGCATCCGGAATCTCAGGCAGGCTGTTCACGAGTTCGCGCTGGCTGTCGGCATCGGTGAGAATTTCGCCCAGCAGCACGCGGGCGACGCGCAGCAGTTCAGCGATCTGGGGGAGGGCAAGGCGGTAGTAGACGACGCTGGCGCGGCGGTCAGAAACGACGAGGCCGTAGCGGCGCAGCACTGAAAGATGTTGCGAAAGGTGGGATGCTTCGAGCCCAGTCTCGGCGAGCATGTCAGCAACGGAGGCTTCGTCGGCGGCCGACAGCATCTCGAGCACCCGAATGCGGTAAGGATGCGCGAGCCCCTTGAAGAGGTTCGCCTTGATTTCGTAGAGCGGCCTGCGCTCATCGAGAACGGCCATTGCAGTGCTCCTGATCGGTGCGGTTACAGCGACGAGCATTCGCCCGCTTGCTGAATTGATGGAATCATCATATCAGAATTGCGTGAGCCACTATTTGCGCGTCGATCCCCGCCGCATGACCGCGAGCGAGAGCGGCGGCTGTGGACAACAACCACACGGCTAACCGCCCACTCCGCACAATATGAGCATGTCTAACGCTTTGACGACCATCGCTGACCAGGTTCGCCAGCGGGTTCGCCGCGACGGGGTTGATCTGTCGCGCGACAGCGAGTTGGCGTCGCGGTATGTGCGCGACGAGGTGCGCCGCTATAGCGAGCGGGCGCTGGGCGGTTCGGTGCCGCTTCTCACGGATGAAGCCCAGGCCGCCCGCGAGGTGGTGGCGGCGTTGACCGGGTACGGTCCGCTCCAACCGTTCTTCGATGACGACACCGTCGAAGAGCTCTGGATCAATGGACCCGAGCACGTGTTCGTCGCCCGCAACGGCGTGCCTGAGTTCACGGGCATTCGTCTCACTGATGGTCAGGTTCGCGATCTGGTAGAGCGGATGCTGCAAACCTCGGGTCGTCGCGTCGACCTGAGCTCTCCGTTCGTTGACGCATCCCTGCCGGATGGTTCGCGGTTACACGTCGTAATTCCGGATGTCACGCGGCGCCACTGGGCGGTGAACGTGCGCAAGTTCAGCCAGCGCATCCGGGACCTCGATCGTTTAGTCGAGTTGGGAAGCTTGCCGCAGCACGCCGCCGACTATCTGCGGCTGTGCGTGCTCTCGGGCCAAAACATTGTGGTGTCGGGAGCGACCCAGAGTGGCAAGACCACGATGCTGAACGCGCTGCTCGCGGCGGGCAAACCGACCGAGCGCGTCGTCACCGTCGAGGAGACATTTGAGCTGAGCGTCGCCGGCCACGACCACGTCGGTATGCAGTGCCGTCAACCTAGCCTCGAGGGCACCGGCGAGATCAGCCTGCGCCGGCTCATCAAAGAGGCACTGCGGATGCGCCCCGACCGTCTCGTGGTCGGCGAAGTGCGCGATGCCGAGTCGCTCGACCTCCTTATTGCGCTCAACTCTGGACTGCCGGGAATGTCTAGCATCCACGCCAACAGCGCCCGCGAAGCGCTCGTGAAACTGTGCACTCTGCCGCTACTCGCCGGTCGCAACATCGACTCCAGCTTTGTCGTGCCGACCGTGGCCAGTTCAGTGGATGTCGTCGTCCACTGCGAACTGGCGGCGAACGGCACGAGACGCGTGGTCGAGATTCTGTCGCTCACCGGCGAGGTGAGCGACGGGGTTATCGACAGCAGTATTCTCTTCAGGTTGTCGGAGGGCACGCTCCTCCACACTGGCGCGGTGCCCGCACGTCTCGCCAAGTTCCACGCAGCGGGCACAGACCCCGTCGCGCACCTCCTCAAGGCTGTCGCATGAGCCTGATTCTGGGCATCATTCTCGCGGTGGGAGTCACGCTCGTGGCCGCCCCCTTCCTCTGGCCAACAAAGGGCGAGCGTCGCGTTCGAACGCGCTCGGCCTGGTCGCTGCGGATGCGCGAACGCCTCGTTCAGGCGGGGCTCCCCACCACCAGCCCGACCATCGTTGTGATTGTGTCGCTTGTCTTCGCGATTGCGGTCGCCGCCATCACGTTCGTCGTCACCTCGGTGATTGCTGTCGTCGTGTGTGCCGCTGCGGCTGCCCTCGTACTCCCGACTCTCGCGATCAGCTGGCGGGCCCGCGCTCGCCGCAAAGCAACGCAGGTCGTCTGGCCCGATATCGTCGACCAGCTCGTGTCCGCCGTGCGGTCAGGGCTTGCGCTTCCCGACAGCCTCATGACGCTCGCGCACACCGGCCCCCTCGTGACGCGTAGCGCTTTTGCCGCGTTCGCTGCGCGGTATCGGGCCACGGGCAACTTCTCCATCGCCGTCGACGAACTCAAGGTCGCGCTCGCCGATCCCGTTGCCGACCGCATCCTTGAAACGTTGCGGATGTCGCGCGAAGTCGGCGGAAGCGAACTCACCAACGTGCTTCGCAGCCTCAGTATCTACCTTCGCCAGGAGGCAGCGATCCGGTCGGAGGTCGAAGTTCGCCAAGGGTGGGTGATGAACGCTGCCCGCCTCGGCTTAGCGGCACCGTGGGTTGTGTTGTTCTTGCTCACGACTCGCCCCGAGGCGGCACTCGCCTACAACTCAGCCGGTGGCGTTGCGCTCATCGTCGCCGGGCTCGTTCTTTCGGTCGTTGCGTACCGCATCATGGCGGGTATCGGCCGCCTTCCCGAGCAGCCGAGGTGGTTCGCATGAGCGATGCGCTCGCGCTTGCGCTTGTCGCAGGCATCGCTGGTGGTCTCGGGCTCTGGTCGATTCTGAGCCTCATCCCGCGACTCAGTCGCCCGACGCTGGCGACCAGGGTTGCCCCGTACGTGATCGATGTCTCGTCGGGCGCACGCGAGCATCTTGCCCCGCGGTCGGTCGGTCCGCTTCCCGTGTTCGGGGTGCTGCTGGTGCCTGCCGTACGGTGGTTGCGCGAGACCCTCGCGTCGGTGGTTGGCGGGGGAGACCTGATCGCGCGTCGGCTGCGGCAGGCGGGCTCCGAGCTCACGATCGAGGCCTATCGTTCGCAACAGCTGCTGGCAGTCTTAGCCGGCGCTATGCTCGGTGTCGTTTTCGATATCGCGGTCGCCAACCAGCAGCAGGTGCCGCTGATCGCCCAGGCTGTGCTGGTTGTGGTCGGCGGGGTCGTGGGAATCACTGCCCGCGACTACCTGCTGCAGCGCGCAGCGAAGGCCCGCATCCGTCGTCTCACTGCCGAGCTGCCGGTCGTGCTTGAGTTCCTAGCGCTCAGTCTTTCTGCGGGCGAAGGAATCTTGGATGCCGTACGCCGGGTCTCGCAGGTCAGTGGCGGTGAGCTTTCCCGCGAGCTCGCTCGTGTCGTTTCCTCGGTCAACACGGGGCTGCCGTTCGGCGAGATGCTGGGTGTGCTCGCCCGCGAACTTGAGCTGGCGCCGTTCACTCGTTGCGTCGACCAGATTCTCGGTGCGCTCGATCGCGGAACCCCACTCTCGGAGGTGCTGCAGGCCCAAGCTCAGGATGCGCGCGAAGAGTCCAAGCGCGAACTGCTCGAGGTCGCCGGCAAGAAGGAGGTCGCGATGCTCTTTCCGCTCGTGTTCCTCATCCTGCCGATCACCATCGCCTTCGCGATCTTCCCTGGCATCTTCGTGCTGCAGGTCGGGTTCTAGCGCCGCGCGATCTGCAGCGCGGCCGACACTGCCCGCGCCTGCTCAAGCGCCGTCGCGACGGGAGTCACGACATCCCGCTGCACGACTTCGTCGACCGCGGCGAGAAGACGGCGGCGGGTGCGACGCCGACGACCGCCCGCAGCGACAGCGCTGAGCGCCGCCGACAACAAACCCAGCACAATGCCGACGAGAACGGCGGCCAGCAGCAGCAACGTCGGTATCGCCCACCCGGTAAGCGGACCTTCCTCCACGGCAGGGAGCGGGAACGCCGGCAGGCCAAACGTCGGTAGCAGCGCGGTGCCCACCAACCAGAGCGCTCCGCCCAATCCGGCGATCGTCGCGATCCACTGCACGATGCCCACGAGCACCCACCACCAGGAACCCTTCGCGGGCAGAGGCGTGCGGGCGATCGCAAGATCGAGGGTGGCGGGCAGAGTGTCGAGGGCGTGCTCCGCGGTGGTGCGCGCGGCAGCCCGCCACGGGGCAGAAACTCCGGCACCGGCGTCGTCAGTGAACGTGCGAACGGCCATTGACATCCGGGCCTGCGCGCCAGCGCTCAAGAGCGGCATGCTCGTCCGGTGAACATCGGGGTCATCGCCACGACGCTTTGGGCCAAGACCCAAGCGAGTGAGCGGGTCAGCGCGCAAGCGACCGATCCACGACACGAGCGGCCACCCGGTGGCCTGCCCGGAACGCTTGCGATACGAACGAGCAACAGCGGATGCCACGATGTCGACGCCCGCAGCGGTCCCGACCTCGTCGCGCAGGCGAGCGGCGCTCTTCGCGCTCACCTTCTGCGGCGAACCCGGATCGTCGATGCGCGCGGCGATGGTCTGCACATCAGCGCTGAGCCGTGCATCCCGCACCGCCTTCGATGCCGCAAGATCGCCAATCGCTTTACGCAACGCGTCGATACCCTCACCCGTGCGGGCACTCACGGGCAGCACTCGGGCGCGGGGAATGCCATCACGCTCAACGATCGCCTGGAGCGACGTCACAACGGCGGCACGATCATCCGCACTCAACAGATCAACCTGATTGAGCACGACCAGAGTCACGGCGGCGTGCTTCGCGTGCGGCGCGATGAACTGCGCGTGCAAAACATCGTCGGCATACTTTTGCGGGTCCACGACCCAAATCAGAGCATCCACTTGCCCGGCAAGACGCTCGGCAACAGCACGATTGCTGGCCTCCACAGAATCGACGTCGGGTAGATCCACGAGCACGAGTTTGCTGGCCCGGGCATCGAAAGGCGTCGACCGGTCGACCCGTTCGCGAACCTCGAGCCAGTCGAGTAGTTCGCTCGCGCCGGCAGCCTCCCACGTCACCGCGAGAGCTTCGGATGTGGTGGGGCGGCGCACGTGCGCGACCGCCACCTCGTCACCCACGAGGGCGTTCACGAGGCTCGACTTGCCCGATCCGGTAGCGCCAAAGACGCCGACCACGGTGTGTTCGGGGGAGCGGGAACGCCGCGCCTCGGTCTGTGCGAGCAGCGCCCGGGCGTTGTCGAGTACGTCGGCGGGAATACGTCCGGCGCCCGCCTCAGCGACGGTGCGCAACGCGACAATTCGCTCGTCGAGGCTGGGCTTGGCGGCGCTCACGAGGTGCCCTTCGCAGCCTGCGCGACATCCGCGAGCAGCGCCTGCGATTCGCGCCGCAGTGAATCGGGCGTTGCGCCGAACCGCAGCGGCTCCAACGCCACACTCAAGCGGGCGAGCTCCGCGTCGAACAGAAAACGAACCCGCGCATGCAGATCTTCGCGGGCTTCGCTCGCCAGCTGACGCACGGCATCCTCACCAAAGATCGTCTCGAGCAGCTTCTGGCCGAGCACCGCTGACCCACCCGCAATCGCAATCTCGCCGCCGGTAAGACCACCGGTCGAAGCGAATACGACCACCATGAGGGCAACCGTCACGACGTTCAAACCGAGCGAGAGAATGCGAGCCCGGATGCGCTTATCACCCGCATTGTCGTGAATGAGCTGCATGAGTGCGCCCTGCCATTCGCGAATCATCGCGGTCGTGGCTTGAGGCAGTTCGGGGCTTTCGCTGGCCAGTTGCGGATGCCGCTCAGCGATGGCCTTGCCGGCCACGCTTCGTTCGAGCCCGGCCCACGCCGCCGCAGCAGCGCGCCCCGCCTGATCAACGATTACCGTCTGCAGTCCCGTTTCGATCTGGGTTTCGACTTCAACTACGGGGTTGGGTTTGCCCGTGATCCACGCTGTCGCGCGGTCACGTGCCGCCGAAAACCACGAGTCGACTTTTCTGAAGAAGTCGGAGGTGCCGACGAAGTCTTGCCAGCGAGCAAGAACTTCGCCGCGCATCAGGGCGCCGTTCTGCGTGGCGGCGTCGACCGCGTCGAGCGCGGCGTCGTAGTACGCGGCGGCGGCGACGTGCGCAGCGTCGAGCCAGTCGAGTTGCTGCTGCCGAGCATCCGCAATCACAAGAACCTGACGGTCGAGCTCGCTGATGGCGCCGCTGAGAGTGCGGGCGGCGATGCGCGAACGTTCGGCCCGGTCGCCCGCGATTCCGGAGAGCCACTCGCGCGGCTGTTCGACGGCGCTGGCGGGCAGCATGCCCAAGTCGTCAAGACGCTGTTCTTCGATGGAGAAAACGGGAGCGTCGCTGAGGCCGCGGTCGGTCAGCATCGATTGCAGGTCAGGAAGAACCTCATCGAGCGCGCCCGGTGGCACTCGGTTGAGCACGATACCCACGGTAATTGAGCGGGCGGCAGCGCTTTCGAGAAGGCGCCACGGCACGGCATCCGCATAGCGATTCGCGGTCGTGACGAACAGCCACAGGTCGGCGGCGGCCAGTAGCTGGGTGGCAAGGGCGCGATTCTCGTCGGCGACCGAGTCAATATCTGGGGCATCAATGATCGCGAGCGAACGGGGAACGCTCTCGTGTTCGAGCAACATGAGCTCACCGATGCGGGATTCCTCAGGGGTATCGCCCGCGCTTGACGCGGGCGTTCCGGGGGCGCTGATGCGGCCGCGCACACGCGCCAGCCCGGGAAGGATGCGATCGCTCGCGAACCATCCCGCATCCACGGGAGCGTGCACCAGAATCGGCTGCCGGGTCGTGGGGCGGATAACGCCGGCGCGAGTCGTCGCAACACCGAGCAGAGCATTCACAATCGTTGACTTGCCCGAGCCAGTAGAGCCACCCACCACCGCGAGGAGTGGTGCATCGAGGTCTGCCAAGCGGGGGCGGATGTAGTCGTCGATCTGGCGCACGGCGGCTGCGGCAGCCTCGCGCTGCGTCACAACTCCGTCAAGATCAAGGGTCAGCCCGGCATCCGCCAGAGAGGCCCGCAGGCGCTCAAGCGAGAGGATCGCGGGCGCACTGTTATCGGTCACCGCTTAAGCATGCCGGGTGCAAGGCCAGTTCGCTAACTTTTGTTGTGCAGAGCCGGGCGCGAGCAGACCTCATGGCGTTCGGGTGGCGTGCGGAGGTGCCCATGATTGGCCCCTCCACACCTTGGTCAGCCCTTGCGGGTTTTTGTGCGTCGACGGAGTGCGATGAGAGCGAGGCCAGCCAGCAGGAGAAGAGCCGCGACGCCCAAGCCGGGCGTTGGATCGCTTCCGGTGAACGCAAGGTCTCCGGCAGCAGCAACCGTGGGGGGCGCTACGGGAGTAGCGACCACCGTGGGTTCTGCGGGAGTGTCAACTACGACAGTCCAGGTTGCGGTCAGGGTGACTGGTTTGGTGACGGGGGCAGCGAAGTCGTAGGCGGTGCCGTTGGAGGTCCATCCGGCGAAGGTGTAGCCGTCGCGGGTGGGGTTGGCGGGTGTGGAGATGGTGTCGCCGTCGGCGACGTTGGTGGGTGCGATCTCGGTGCCGCCGGCAGCGTCGAAGGTGACGATGTGGGTGACGGCAATCGCGGTCCAGATTGCGGTGAGAGTGATCGGTTCGGTAACCGGGGTGGCGAAGTTGTATGTGATGCCGTTCAGCGTCCATCCCGCGAACTCGTACCCGTCACGGGTGGGGGCGCTGGGTACGGTGCTGGTGTCGCCCGCGTTGATCGCTGCAGCGGGGATGCTAATGCCGCCGGCAGCATCGAAGCTGACGAGGTAATTGAACCCGATGAGGATGCTTCCGCCTTCGCCGACTACGGAAGCCGCAGCCGAGTAGCCGACCCCGGCCGGTGTGACGGTGTTGGTGATTGGGGATGCGACCTTGTGGATAGTAGGGGATGCGCTTGGGTTTCCCCCATCGGGTGAGGCTCCAGTTTTCGGGGTNGATGCGCTTGGGTTTCCCCCATCGGGTGAGGCTCCAGTTTTCGGGGTGCCGTGAATATCCAAGTTGCCAGGGTTTCCGAATTCGCCACCGCCGATACCAGCGGCGTTCCTTCCGCCGGTTGCGGTGATGGTGCCGCCGGTGATGGTGGTGGTGCCTCCGACTCCAGCCCCGCCTCCGCCGATGCCGGCAGCCGAGATGCCGCCGTTCGCGGTGGTTGTGCCGCCGTTGATGGTGGTGGTGCCACCGCTGCCGAATTCGCCACCGCCGATACCAGCGGCGTTCCTTCCGCCGGTTGCGGTGATGNCCGAATTCGCCACCGCCGATACCAGCGGCGTTCCTTCCGCCGGTTGCGGTGATGGTGCCGCCGGTGATGGTGGTGGTGCCTCCGACTCCAGCCGCGCTTCCGCCTCCGCCGATGCCGGCAGCCGAGATGCCGCCGTTCGCGGTGGTTGTGCCGCCGTTGATGGTGGTGGTGCCACCGCTACCGAAGAAGCCTCCGCCGATGCCGGCGCCGCGCTCGCCGCCGTTTGCGGTGATGGTGCCGCCGTTGATGATGGTGGTGCCGCCGCTGCCTTGGAAGACGCCGCCGATGCCTGCTGCGAAGTCGTCGCCGGTTGCGGTGATGGTGCCGGCGTTAATGATGATGGTTCCGGCATCGCTAGCATCGACGCCGACGCCGGCTGCGGCACGGCCTCCGATACCGGGAGCGTTGGTTCCACCGGTGGCGGTGAGAGTTCCGCCGCCGGTGGCATTGATGATGAGCGTGGAGGTGCTCGGTACACCGATTGCGGCCAGCGCGCCACTTGGGCTGGTGATGTTGAGGGTGTGACCGTTCAGGTCGAGGGTGATTGCCTCACCATCGTCGATAGCAAGCGAGTCTCCGCCGTCAGAGTCGATATCGGCGTCGAGCACGACGGTGTCGCCATCGACTGCGAACGCAGTCTTGAGTGCACTCCAGCTGTCTACGGTGACGCTCGCAGCGGTCGCGGGCACCGCGACGGCGAGAGCCAAGGGGATGGCCAGCGCGGTTGCGAGCGCAGCGGTTTTCAGAAATGGGCGTGCGAGCATGAATGATCCCCGATAGGTCGTTCGGAACATCGTTCATTCCGCAGTGGTTATCTAGAAGATAGCAGGTTGATGGTCAATTTTGAGCGTGCGCGAAAGCCCGCGTTTCAGCCTTGTCGCCGTCTCTAGCGCGAACGTTCAAAAGTGCTGGTGGGAGAGCCGTCAGCGGTCAGAAGCGTGCGACCAAAGTGGTCTAGCAAGTAGACGTTCACCCCGCCTTCGGCGAGGCTCCTAGACTGGTCGAGGCCTGCGCCGCCGCAGCCGACCCCGACGAGAAGGATGCTTGTGTTCCCCACCACGTTCCCGGCCCCGATCATTCCTGCCGCCGACTCCGTACCGGCCCTCCGCTGGGGCGTCATGGCTCCCGGTGGAATCGCCGCGACCTTCGCCGCCGCGGTGCAGTCGCACACCGAACAGAAACTTGTGGCTGTGGCATCCCGCAGCCTCGACCGTGCCCAAGACTTTGCGAAGACCTGGGGCATCGACAAGGCCTACGGCGACTATGCCGAGTTGCTGGCCGACCCTGACGTTGACGTGATCTACATCGCCGCGCAACAGCACGTGCACCGCGATCTCGCGCTGCAGTCGATTGCTGCGGGCAAGCACATTCTGGTCGAGAAGCCGTTCGCGATGACCGGGGCCGAAGCTCGCGAGATAGTTGCCGCCGCCCGCGCCGCCGGGGTGTTCGCGATGGAAGCGATGTGGACTCGCTACCTTCCCCAAACCTCGATCATCACCCAGCTCATTGCCGATGGCACCTTCGGTGAAATCCACCTCGTCACCGCCGACCACGGCCAGCACATACCCGAGGGGCACCGGGTTCGCTCACTCGACAGCGGGGGAGGAGCCCTGCTCGACCTCGGCATTTACCCGGTCGCCTTCGCATCGCAGATTTTGGGGGCGCCCACCGCCATCCATAACGTCGGTTCTCTCATCGAGAGTGGGGTGGATGCCCAATCCCTCCTTACACTCAGCTACGCGGGCGCGGCTCAGGCCCAGCTCAACACCACGCTGCTCGCGCGCACACCGATCACGGCATCCGTCGCGGGAACCGATGCCCTACTCCAAGTGGGTAACGGCTTCTTCACGCCGACCTCCTTGACGCTCTCGAAGCCGGGCTTCGACGGCGAATCCATTCACTGGAAAGACGAAACGGGCATTGTCGGTCACCGCGGGCTCAGCTATCAGGCCACGGCACTCGCCGGGTTCGTCGGCCAGGGGCTCATCGAGTCGCCAGTCCACTCGCTCGACGAAACCGTCGCCATCCTTGACACCATCGACAGCGCCCGTTGGCAGCTCGGCTACCGCTTCAACTCTGAACAATAAGGAAGTCGCGCGCGCCGGACGGTCGACGGCTATCGCCAGCTGCCGTCTGCTATTACGCTTCAAGGACGCAGAGGAAGGCCTGTACTCTGGGTAGTTTGCACTTCACGCGATCGGAGATCTTATGACCGCAGAATCAACAATGCCTGCAGAGGCAGAATTGCCTAACCGGCCAACAGCAACGCGGATGCTCGCCCCCTGGGTGTTTTGGCCGGCCGCCGGCCTCATCATCGCGATCACCGCATTCTCGATCATCGCGCCAGACCTGGCGAATGCAGTATTCAACAGCCTGCAGTCGAGCGTCATCAACTCGTTCAGCTGGTACTACGTGCTCATCGCGGCATTCTTTGTTGCCTTTGCGCTGTACCTAGGGTTCAGCCGCTACGGCGACATCAAGCTCGGCAAGGACGACGACGAACCCGAGTTCTCCATGATCGCGTGGATCTCCTTCCTCTTCGCTGCGGGCATGGGTATCGGTCTCGTTTTCTACGGCGTCGCCGAGCCTCTTAGCCATTTCTCTAATCCTCGTCCCGGTGTCACCGGCACCGAGATTGAGCTTGCTCAGCAGGCCATGAGCCAAACGTTCCTCCATTGGGGTGTGCACGCCTGGGCCATCTACGTGGTCGTCGGCCTCGCGCTGGCCTATGCCATTCACCGCCGCGGTCGCCCCATCTCCATCCGCTGGACGCTTGAGCCGCTGCTCGGCAAGCGAGTTCGTGGTGGCTGGGGCAACCTCATCGACGTAATCGCTCTTGTCGGCACGGTATTCGGTGTTGCCACGTCTCTCGGTCTCGGTGTTCTTCAGATTTCTGCTGGGCTCGAAAAGACGGGTATCGCTGAGTCGAACCTCACCACACAGATCGCTGTCATTGTTGTAATCGTTGGCTTCACCATCATGTCGCTCGTGTCCGGCATCGGTCGCGGCATGAAGTGGCTCTCGACGACCAATCTGCTCCTAGCAGCTGCACTCCTGATCTTCCTTCTCATCGTCGGGCCGACGGCGTTCCTCTTCCGGGACTTCGTACAGTCAATCGGCAACTATCTGCAGGGCTTTATCGGCCTGAGCTTCAATGTCAGCGCCTACGCTGGCGAAGCCGGCGAACAGTGGCAGGCTGGCTGGACCACCTTCTACTGGGGCTGGTGGATGTCGTGGGCCCCGTTCGTGGGCGTCTTTATCGCCCGTGTGTCCAAGGGCCGTACCGTGCGCGAGTTCGTGGGTGGCGTCATGCTCGTTCCCACCGTGCTCACGTTCCTCTGGTTCAGTGTTCTCGGCGGCAATGCGATCTACCGCGAGCTTTACGGCCAGGGCGGCCTTGTTGCCGCTGATGGATCGGTGGATGCCGACTCGGCGCTCTTCGATCTGCTGGCCGGTCTCCCGGCCGGTACCGCTCTCACATTCGGTGCCATCCTCCTGATCGGCATCTTCTTCGTCACCTCGGCAGACTCGGGCGCGCTCGTGATGTCAATGATCGCGACAGGTGGCTCGGCTGAACCGCTGAAGCGCATCCGCGTCTTCTTCGCTCTGCTGGCATCGTTCTTGGCCATCGCACTCTTGGTCACGGGTGGTCTCCAGACTTTGCAAACCGCGGCCATCCTTTCGGCCTTGCCGTTCAGCGTCGTGATGCTCATGATGTGTGCCGCGACAATCACGGCGTTCAGCCGTGAACGACGAGCCTACGAGCGAGCTCAACGTGCGCAGTTCGTTGACCAGATCGGTACCTTCTACGGCCTCGAGGTTGAAGAGCCGCTCTTGCGCGAGACCGTCCACCCGCTTCGGGCCGCTCTCGATCGTCTCCGTAAGAAAGCGGCGAAGAACGGTGGCGGAATTTCGCAGGTCACCGAAGACGCCATTTTGGCCGACACCGGCCTCCGTTCGCCCGACAACATCGCTCAGGCCGATGCGATCGTTGAGGACGAGGTGGAGACTCTGCAGGCGCTTCAGGCTGAGGAAGAGGCTAAGCGCAGGCACGGCACGACTTCTGAGTAGCGGATGGCGAGCGGCTGGCGCGAGACAGTGTCGGCCGCTTCCTCGCTGTGGAAAGTCTCCACGCCCATTTGTGTTTCGCTCAATGATTGCAGAGTGAAATCAACTCAATTGCTTCTGAAGAGCGGGCTTACCCGAGGCACCCGAACGCTCACGTCAGAACGAGGAGACGTGCCGGGCTGGGTGCTGATTACATTGATGACCGCAGGTTTGGTCATCATCATCTGGGGCCTTGCTGGCCCAGCACTCAGCTCGGTTTTCGAACAGGCTATTGATCGCGTCACCGGTTTCTAATGTCAGCGCGGTGGCGCGAACGTGTGCGTCGGTGGCGTGAGCGTTCTCATCAGCTTCGCGCCGATCAGTCTGGCTCTGCCGTAGTCGAGTTCGTCCTCGTCTCAGCGCTGCTGACGGTACTGACGCTCAGCGTTATTCAACTCGCTCTTGCCCTCCACATCCGAAACACGGTTCTGGATGCCGCGGCGGAGGGCGCTCGCTATGCCTCCCTTGCCGACACCTCGTTGGGTGATGGCGTGATTCGTACTCGTGACCTCATCTCTACGGCTCTATCTCCCGGCTATGCGTCGAATGTCAGCGCTGCGACCACGACGCACCTCGGGCAGCCCGCTGTCGTCATCACCGTCAACGCTCCGCTGCCGCTTATCGGTTTGGTCGGTATCAAGAACGGGCTGGAGGTGTCAGCCCATGCGGCTATCGAACAGGTTCGCTAGCGAACGCGGCTCGGCTTCGCTTGAGTTCATCACGGTGGGCTTGGTGATGCTGGTGCCGCTCGTGTACCTCGTGCTCACGATGGCGTCGATTCAAGCCGGGGCGCTCGCTGCGGAGGGTGCGGCGCGTCAAGCCGCGCGCGTCTTCGTTCAGTCCGACTCTGTGGAGCAAGCGAATGCTGCGGCATCGAGTGCCGTGCAGTTCGCGCTCGATAATCACGGTGTCGATGCCGCCAATGCCGCGGTGACGATCACATGTACGCCTGACCCCTCAGATTGCCTCGCTCGCAGAAGCCTCGTTACCGTGCAGGTTGCGATCGCGGTTGATCTTCCGCTGGCCCCGCCCGTGCTCTCCGGCAACTTTCCGCTCCAAGTGCCGCTGGATGCCGCGGCTACCCAGCAAGTGTCGCAGTTTGCGGGGTCACGCTAGTGGGCACTTCGCGACGCCTGCGCGATGAGGACGGTTCGGCGCTCGTGCTGACCATCTTCTATGGGTTTCTTTCGCTCGTTCTCATCTTTCTGGTGGTGGCGGCCACGTCGCTTTATCTCGAGCGCAAGCGTCTGTTCACTCTTGCCGATGGCGCGGCTCTTGTTGGGGCAGAGTCCTACGACCTCGACGATGTCATTCGTACGCCGCAGGGCTTTCGCCCCCAACTGGAGCCCGAAAAGGTGGCCAATGCCGTCGCAGAATACGTGAGCGCGGCCCCGACTTCTGAGTTCGAGCGACTCAGTGTCGACGAAGCCACGAGCGCCGACGGCTCCGGCGCGACTGTGTCGCTCTCGGCCTATTGGCGGCCACCATTCATCTCGCTGCTGGTCCCCGAAGGCGTGCGCATCGAAGTGAGTGCGAACGCGCGCTCGATCTTTTCGTAGCTTCGGGCAGCTTGCCTCGCCGAGAGCGTCATCTAAGCGCCGAGAAATCAGCATTTCTCGTTAGTTGCGCGGCTTAGCTTCGCGTTGCTAGAGTCCGTTCTAATCGATTCGTCTAATCCATTAGAACGGTTTCACCATGACGACTATGCAAGACGTCGCGCGGCACGCAGGAACCTCTGCGGCGGTCGTCAGCTATGTCCTCAATAACGGTCCGCGCCCTGTCTCAGCTGAGACTCGCGAAAAGGTACTCCGCGCCGTAGACGAACTCGGTTACCGCATCAATAGCGCCGGACGCACGCTTCGCTCGCGTAAGAGCAAAATCCTCGGGCTCATCGTGCCGGATAGCTCACATCCATTTTTCGCGGATATCTCTCGGCGCATCGAACGCTCGACGTACGACCTCGGCTATGTCGTACTCATCGGCAACACTCTTGCTGACCCGGTGAGAGAACGCGAATACTTCGAGCTATTTCGCGAACACCAAGTCGATGGCGTGATCCTCACTATCGACCCCGAAGACCGAGCAGCAACACTAATTGAGGCGGGTATCCCCGTTGTGCTCCTTGACGAGCGCTCTGCCGAGCTGGATGCCGCACTGTCGTCCGTCTCAGTAGACAACTTTCAAGCTGCTTTCGACGCCACTACGTCACTCATCGCTGAAGGGCATAGTTCAATCGGATTCATCGGGGGTAACCCGGGACTCCCCTCCGCGGACTCGCGATTCGAGGGCTGGAAAGCAGCGCTCGATAACGCCGGGATGAATGCTGACAGGTCTCGCCGAGTCGAATTTTCCCGCCAGGCGGGCTACGAGGTCGCGTTCGAATTTCTCGAAGATCGTGAAAACGCACCGACTGCGATGTTCGTCTCAAGCGACCAACAAGCCGTTGGCCTGTTGCGTGCCTGCGGAGAGCTCGGGGTAGCGGTGCCGAGAGAACTGAGCGTGATTTCCTTCGACGACAGTGACGATGCCTTGTACACAACTCCGCCTCTGACTACCGTGCGCCAGCCCATCGACCTTCTAATCGATCGCGCTCTTCAGATTTTGCTCGACCCACCTGCACAGCCCGTTCATGAGCGGTATCCGCATGAAATCGTGCGCCGAGCATCCACTATCCACCACTAGTTATCAGGAACCACCAAGAGAAGGAAAGGCACCACCATGAGCGCAAGAATGATTCTTGCCGCGAGTGCGGCGTCGTTGGCATTAGTGCTAACGGGCTGCGCGAGCGAGGCGACAACGGCATCCGGAGATACGACCGTTCAGTTTTTGGGACCAGAAAATCCCGAAACGTTCGTACCTGTGATCGAAGCATTTGAAGAAACCCACCCCGGCATCAGTATCGAGTACACACAGGTTCCTCAAGACCAGTTCAATAGCACTATCCAGCAGCGCCTCGGCGCTGAAGACGACGGAATCGACGTGTACACGGTCGATCAGCCGCGCGTGTCACAACTAGCGGCTCAAGGTTTCCTCGTCGACCTCACCGAATTGAAGGACGACGCTGAAGCAGCCGTCGCCCCCGATCAGTACGGCGTGAACTTCTACAACGACAAAATGTGGGCCCTGCCCGTGTGGACCTCGACACAGATGCTCTTCTATAACGCTGATGTGCTCGATGAAGCGGGCATCGAAGCGCCGTCGATCGACCCCGCAGCTCGCTGGACCTGGGAAGAGATCGAAGCCGCTGGGGCAACTGCACAGGAGAAGGCCGGAATCGACTACGGTTTCCTCTTCGAGCAGGTTGAGCTCTATTACGAAATGCAGCAGCTCACCGAATCGCTCGGGGGAGGCTCGGGACTCACCGGTTCCGATAACTTGACGCCAAACATCGAAAACGATGGCTGGGTCGACGCCATGACCTGGTACGCCGACACGTTCGAAAGTGGACTCTCGCCTCGCGGAGTTGGTGGCTTTGACACCGGCCCCGTGTTCTCGAACGGAAACGTCGCGTTTTTCGTCGGCGGACCATGGGACGTCGGAATCTTCGCCGGTTCGGCCGAGTTCGACTGGGGCATTGCTCCTCTGCCTTACTTCGAAAACGGTGAGCCTGTCACAGCAACTGGTTCCTGGTCATGGGGAGTAAGCCCGTTCTCAAAGAACCAAGATGCAGCGCAAGAGTTTGTTGAGTTCGCATCTCTCAACGCTGAGGGAAACCTCGCGACGACTGAAGCGCTCACCGTAATTCCGTCGAACGTATCCGCAGCAGCTGAATACCTCAAAGGGTTCGACGCCACTGCCGGCGACAAGAGCGCGGGTGTTGCGGATCTCGTCACTTACGAGATGGCGAACACCGCTGTGGCTCGACCGAGCACCGTTGGCTTCGTTCAGTTTGAAGAAGTAATGAACACTGCTTTCGCAGACATCCGGAACGGTTCCGACGTGGAATCCCGCTTGGCGCAAGCTACGCAGGAACTCGAAGAAGCGTTCGCGAAGCTTCAGTAATGACGTTACACAGTGTCCGCAGGTCGGCGCCTTCGCGCCGGCCTGCGGGTCGTCGGATTCGCAACCGCAACTTGCTCGCAGCCGTGCTCTTTATGGCGCCGGCACTCGTTGCGCTTATCGTGCTGCGCTTGCTGCCTGCAGCCGCGGCAATGTTCGAAAGCTTGCAACGCTCGACTCTTTTAGGTGGCACTAGCTTCGTCGGGTTCGACAACTACGTCGCGATGTTCCAGAGTTCGGGATTCTTGAACTCTCTGGGCGTTACGCTGTTGTTCGCGCTCATCGTGAACCCCGTGCAAGTCGCCTCGGCGCTCCTGCTCGCGGTCTTGTATTCCCGGGCTAGTGCGGGATCGAAATTCTGGCGAACGCTCGTCGTGGTCCCTATTGCGGCCCCTCCCGCTGTTGCTGCGGTGATCTGGAGTGTGATCTACCGCCCCGACGGCATCGGAAACTCCTTGCTGCGACTCGTAGGAATCCCCGAGCAGCCGTTCCTCACGTCGTCTGATCAAGCACTGTTCTCGCTCATCGTGCTTCTGTCCTGGGTCGGGGTGGGGTACTGGATGATGTTCCTCATCGCCGGTATCAATGACATTCCGCAGGATTATTACGAAGCGGCAGCTCTCGACGGCTCGGGCTTTTGGCGCACCTTTTTCTCCATCACGCTGCCGTTGTTGCGGCGGCCGTTGGCGTTCGTGCTGGTTGCGGATACTGTGTCCAATTTTCTTGTGTTCGCTCCGGTTCAGATCCTTACGCGTGGCGGCCCCGACGGGAGCACCAACCTGCTGATGTACGACATCTTCACGAGGGCCTACACAACGAACGACATCAATACAGCTCAAGCCGAAGTCGTCATTTTGGTTCTCATCACTGTTGTTGTCGTCGCCATTCAGTTCCGACTATTGCGAGAGGATTCCTAGCTAGTGACCAGTGCACTCCGTACGCCTTTGCGCCGACGTCCCGTCCACTTCCGGCGTCGCGCTAGCAACATGGCGATCATCACTCTCTCCGCCGTTGTGGGGCTGGCATTTGCGCTGCCCCTTATATGGACGATCACCAACTCGTTTCGTCCCGGCGCGGAAATATTCAAATACATCGACCCGATCCAGTGGTTCACTTTCGTGCCGGAGTCGCCGATCCTCAGCAACTACGTAGAGCTTTTCAGCGGCACGTTCGGTCGTGCGGTCCTCAACTCCATCGGAGTGAGCGCCGTCACTGTCGTACTCGGCGTTCTTATCTGTGCAGCGTGCGCGTTTGCTCTGGCAGCGATCCCGTTTAAAGGTAGTGGCGCTGTGTTCGCAATCGTGGTGCTCAGCTTCCTCGTTCCATTTGACGCCATCGCTATTCCGCTGGCCAATTTATTTCGTGACTGGGGACTGGCTAACACCTTCACGGGGCTGATCTTGCCAGGGCTCGGCAACGGGCTCGCGATTTTCCTGATTCGCCAGTTCTTTCTCGCTGTTCCAACCGAGCTCGTCGAAGCCGGGAGACTGGATGGATTGGGATGGTGGGGCATTTTTTCCCGTATCTACCTCCCGTTATCAGCCCCAGCCCTCTTCGGCGCCGGACTCACGCTGTTTTTGTTTCAATGGCAGTCGTATGTATGGCCCTTGCTCATCGGCACAGATCAGGACCATATTCTGGGGCCGGTTGCTCTTGCCAATCTCAAGGGGCAGTTCTCGATCGACTACGGTGTCCTTTTTGCCGGCGCCGTCATCTTGACGATCATTCCGCTCATCATCATCGTTTCGATGCAGCGCTACTTCATCCAGTCCGTCTCCACCACAGGAATCAAGTGACCTCAGACTCTCGTACCCACACACCCCGCCCTACTAGGGTCATTCTCGACACCGACATCGGCACAGACGTGGATGACGCGATGGCATTGGCGGTCATCCTCGGCAGTTCACAACTCGATCTCGTCGCGGTGACTACCGTGTACGGCGACACGCTGCTTCGAGCACGTCTGGCTCAGCGCTACGCGCGGCTCGCCGGACGCCGCATCCGGGTCGCCGCCGGAGAGCAGAACACGCTATCGGGTAAGCCCGTGTGGTGGGCCGGGCACGAGGGCACTTTGCACGCGGATCTCGAGCAGGAAGAAGTCGACCAGTCGAGCGGCGTTGAGCTGATGGCGCGCTTGCTCAACGAGCCGGAACCGCTCGACATCGTGGCGGTGGGTCCTCTAACGAATGTCGCGGTCCTGCTCCGCGACTTTCCGGAGGCGGCTGCCCGGATAAACCACCTGTGGGTCATGGGCGGCGATTTCTCGAATACGCAGAATGAGCACAATTTCCGGAGCGATGTTGTAGCTGCAACCGAGGTTTTCGCCAGTTCCGTGCCGTCGACGGTGATCGGGCTCGAGATGACGCAACTTGTCAAGATCGACCAGAACCAGGTCGCGCACCTCGCTGACAAAGGGGCGCTGGCTCAGGCGCTTCTTGCCGACATCGAGCAGTGGCGAACGATGTGGTCTGAAACATGGAACGTCCCGCATGACCCGCTGCTCGTGCTTGCCATCACTCACCCTGAGCTCTTCGAGGTGTCACCGACGGGGAGCATCGCTATCCGCCCCGATGGAGACGAGACGGAAGAGGGAGCCTCAAGCTTTCTCATTGGCGAAGGAACCAGTCGCATCATTTCGGCCATGGATGCGGCTGCTTCGGGCGCGCTCATGCTCGATGTCATCGCTGAAGCTAGTCTCGGTACCGCAATTATCTAGCGGAGGACCGAGGGCGAGCAGCGTAACGTCGCGCTACGAGCTCTCTGGGAGCAGGCAGTTAACGAACCGCAGGCATCCAGCGCGCGCCCACACCCCGTCCAGCCAACAGTGAGCTTGGCTCCGTAGCGTTGTCGGTGCATCCCTGCGGATGCACCATCGAAGCAAAGGAGTTAGCTATGAAACGTGTCGCTATTGTTGGGGGCCACGGCAAGATCGCCCTGAGCCTGGCCGAGCTTCTCACCTCACGCGGACACCACGTGCACTCACTCATCCGCAAGCCAGAGCAAGAGGCCGACATCAGTGCCACCGGTGCAATGCCGGTCATCGCCGATGTTGAGCAGCTGAGCGCCGAAGAATTGTCCGAAATTTTCACCGGTCACGATGCGGTTGTCTTCTCAGCGGGCGCCGGCGGCGGTAGCCCCGAGCGTACCTATTCGGTCGACCGCGATGCGGCGATCCGAACCATGGATGCAGCAGCGCACGCTGGAGTTATGCGGTACGTCATGGTTTCTTACAAGGGTGCCGGCCTCGACCACGGCGTTCCCGAGGACAACGACTTCTTCGCCTATGCCGAGGCGAAAGCAGAGGCGGATGAGCACCTTCGTAAGGGCCCGCTGCACTACACAATCGTCGGTCCCGGTTCGCTCTCGAGCGAGCCCGCGTCGGGCACGATCGGCCTCGGCGAGGATGCGAACGACGAGAACACCAGCCGAGAGAACGTCGCGCACGTGCTCGCCGACGTCATCGATGCCGACAACACCATCGGTCAGACCATCGAATTCACCAACGGCCCGACACAGATTTCTGAGGCTATCGCCGCTATTCGCTAGCGTGCGGAATGAAGAGTGATCCCACTCCCAGCGCGATGAGGGCTCCACCGCCGATCGCGCTGAGGGTGGTGATTCGCTGTGGGGAGCGTGCGAACCAATCGCGAGCAAATCCGGCCGCGACGGCCCACGAGGTGTCCGTCACCACGGCTATCGCCATGAAGAGAAGCCCCAACACGAGCAACTGCAATTGCACATTGCCGGCTCCGAAACTCACGAACTGCGGCAACACCGCCACGAAGAACACGGTCGCTTTCGGGTTGGTGATGCCGACGACGAACCCTTGGCTGAAGATCCGCCAGCGCGAACGCACGTGGGGAGCCGCGGCATCCGTAGCGGTGTGATCCTTACGGTGGCGAATAGCTTGCACGCCCAAATAGATCAGGTAGGCGGCGCCCAAGTATTTGACGATCGTGAAGGCGATCACTGACTGGGCTATAACGGTGCCGACGCCAAAGGCAACAGCGAACACGAGCACGACGCCGCCGGTGGCGTTGCCCAGCGAGCTGATAATGCCGCCCATTTTTCCCAGCGAGAGCGATCGTCCGATGAGAAACAGCACGCTCGGACCGGGGATCAGAATGATCGGGAGTGCCACCAGCACGAACGCGATGAGGTTGCTGGCGGGGATGCCGGGCATACCCGCTACCGTTGAGGCTTCTGGATGTAGCGGGGAACGTAGCGCAGCATGATGCCGGCGCCCACGAGTCCCAGAATCCCAATCGCTCCGGCCGCGACCGAGATCGACGCGACTGCCGTGAGACCCGCGATCAGCAGCGGCGATGCTGCCTGACCAACGCCGCCCGTGAAGCGCCAGGCGCCCAAGAACGGAGCTGGGTTAGTCGGGGGAGCGAGGTCTGCGCCGAGCGTCATCAGAATTCCGCTACCGAGGCCGTTCGCGAGCGACAGGAACATCGCGGCGAAGATGAACCACGCGGTGTTCGCACTCACGTCGTGAGTCACGGAGAGCACGAGGTGGCCGAGTCCGAGCCCGACGAGCGAGGGCACCGCTGTCCAGAGGCGCCCGAATCGGTCCATGATCTGACCGCCGGTATAGAACAGAGCGAAATCCACAGCGCCAGCGATGCCGATGATGATGGCGGTGTTGGTGTCGGCCAAGCCGATGCTCACGGCCCAGAGCGGCAAGATGACTTGACGACTCGCGCGCATTGCCCCGATCACGGCGGCGCCAAGCCCGAGGCGGGAGAGCAGCGCGCGGTTGCGATGAACGGTAGCGAAGAGACCGTGCGATTCCTTTTCGACGAGCGCCTCCCCATCCCGCAGCGTGCGGTTATTGACGCGCGTGGTGTGCACGGCGCCAAAGGTCGTCGCGGGGTCCGGCAGTAAGAGCAGCACAGCCGCGGCGGCGATAGCGGCGACGACATGAATCCAGAATGCGGCAAAGACTGTGCCAGTGAGATGGATGACTCCGGCCGAAATAAAGGGACCGATGAAGACGCCGAGGCGGAAGGTTCCGCCCAGCGTAGAGAGCGCACGAGCGCGGTAAGCAACCGGAACGAAGCTCGTCAAAAAGGCGTGCCGCGCCAGTGCGAACACTGCGGCGGCGAGGCCGAGCAGCAGCACTCCGAAGCCGAGCGCCACGGGATTGGGCGAGAGAATCGCGATTACGACTCCGATGATCGAGAGAGCACTCGCGCCGATCATGGCCGGGCGTTCGCCGACGCGGGAGATGAGCCATCCGCTCGGAATATTGCCGAACAGTTCGCCAATCGTCAGCACTGCTGCGACCAAACCGGCGATCGCGAGAGTGGCTCCGAGGTTATCGGCGGCAATCGGAATCAGCGGAATAATCGCGCCTTCACCGATAGAGAACAGCAGTGTCGGCAAAAGAACGGGCAGGCCGATCGAACGCCAGCTGAAAGGTTGTTCTGTAGTGCTCATCGCCCTCAATCGTAGGGTGTGAGCGAGCATCTCCGAGCATCGCTCGCACCCGGGGAACCGTGTGCCGCGCAGTCTTCGCGGGTAGTCTGGTGAGTGACATGGATGAACTGGACTTTTCTGACGACATCGCAGGCTTGCGTTCCACTTTTGAGGATATCCGCCAGGTGGTCGACCCCGACCGGCTCGAGTCGGAGATTGCGCGCTTGAGCGAAGCAGCCGGTGCCCCCGATCTGTGGGATGACACCGACAAGGCGCAAAAGGTCACGAGTGACCTCAGCCACCGCCAAGCCGAACTCGCCAAAATCAACTCCATCTCCAACCGCCTTGACGACCTCGAGATCATGGTCGAGCTGGCGAACGAAGAAAGTGATGAGCAGGCTGCGGCGGATGCTCGTACTGAGCTCGCTGGCATCCGCAAGACTCTCGGCGACCTCGAGGTACAGACTCTCTTGAATGGCGAGTTTGACCAGCGGCCCGCCGTCATCACTATTCGAGCCGGAGCCGGAGGCGTCGACGCCGCCGACTTCGCCGACATGCTCTTTCGCATGTACCTGCGCTACGCCGAGCAGCATTCTTACCCGACGCGCGTGCTCGACACGAGCTACGCCGAAGAAGCGGGTATCAAGTCGGCAACCTTCGAGGTCGATGCCCCGTTCGCGTTCGGAACCCTCAGCGTCGAAGCCGGCACGCATCGTCTCGTGCGTATGAGCCCCTTCAACTCGGCGGGCAAGCGCCAGACCAGCTTTGCGGCGGTCGAGGTGGTTCCCCTCATTGAGACGACGGATGTTGTCGAAGTTCCCGAGAACGACATCCGAGTTGATGTTTTCCGTTCTTCCGGTCCCGGTGGTCAGTCGGTTAACACCACGGACTCTGCGGTACGCATTACGCATTTGTCCACGGGCATTGTGGTGAGCTGCCAGAACGAGAAGAGCCAAATTCAAAACCGTGCCGCTGCAATGCGTGTGTTGCAGTCGCGGTTGCTTCTCTTGCAGCGTGAGCAAGAGGCTGCCACGAAGAAGGAAATCGCCGGTGTCATCACCGCGAGCTGGGGCGAC
The DNA here is from genome assembly GCF_015864675.1 of Salinibacterium sp. SWN1162. Classification (NCBI taxonomy): domain Bacteria; kingdom Bacillati; phylum Actinomycetota; class Actinomycetes; order Micrococcales; family Microbacteriaceae; genus Salinibacterium; species Salinibacterium sp. SWN1162. The sequence continues at coordinate 8,327 of NZ_JADYWT010000003.1, read as the reverse complement.
CAGATGCGCAGCTACGTGTTGGCGCCCTACCAAATGGTGAAGGATCTCCGTACCGACTACGAGGTCAACAATCCGTCGAATGTCTTCGATGGCGATCTCGATGGCTTCATCTCGGCGGGAATCAAATGGCGCAAACGCGTCATCGAATAACCGATCGCGCTCGTCAGCTGTGCCCTGAACTGGGCCACCCTGTGAGTACGGGTGTGCGGTGCGTCGCTGCCGCGTTCTGGGGCACCGCTCCTTAGGCTGGCTCCAAATGATTCGTTTTGATTCTGTTTCGAAGTCGTATCCGGGCACGACACGACCGGCGCTGAGCTCTGTTGACCTTGAGATCCTCAAGGGCGAGTTCGTGTTTCTTGTTGGCGCGTCGGGCTCAGGTAAGTCGAGTTTTCTGCGCTTGATCCTCAAAGAGGAGAACCCCTCGAAGGGTTCTATCCACGTGCTTGGCCAACACTTGAACACTCTGTCGAGTCGCAAAGTGCCGTACTTCCGCCGCAATTTGGGCGTCGTCTTCCAAGACTTCCGACTGCTGCCGAACAAGACGGTCTTCGACAATGTTGCTTTCACTCTGCAAGTAATTGGCAAGAGCCGGGGCTTCATCCAAGAGGCTGTTCCGGATGCTCTGAAAATGGTCGGTCTCGCCGGCAAGTCGAATCGCTTCCCTCACGAACTTTCGGGTGGTGAGCAGCAGCGCGTGGCGATCGCCCGTGCGGTCGTCAATAAGCCCGCCATCATGCTTGCCGATGAGCCAACAGGAAACCTTGACCCCGCTACTTCAGCGGGCATCATGACGCTTCTCGAGCGGATCAACCTGGGCGGCACCACCGTGCTGATGGCGACCCACGATGCCGGCATCGTTGACCAGATGAAGCGCCGTGTAATTGAGCTCATCGGCGGTCAAATCGTGCGCGACGAGCTTCAGGGCGGCTACCAGACGCAGACGGTTCCGACCCAGCGGCGAATGCCGCATTCCATGGCCAGCGCGTCATCGTCGGCAACGGCAACACAGGCTCCGCTGCAGCGACCGGCCGCGCAGTCGTCGACGACCGGTGAGGGGCTCGACGCATGAGGCTCGGTCTGATTCTCGGAGAGGTCGGAAGCGGTCTTCGTCGCAACCTCTCGATGGTGGTCTCTGTTGTTCTGGTGACCTTCATTTCGCTGACTTTTGTCGGCGCATCCATTCTTTTACAGATGCAGATCGGTCAGATGAAGGGGTACTGGTACGACCGGGCGCAAGTCGCGGTGTACATGTGCACCGATATCGACACCACAGGCAACTGCACCTTGGCCGAAGCTACGGAAGATCAAATTGCCGCGGTCAAGCAGCAGCTCGATTCTCCGACGCTCGCGCCGTACATCAACGAAGTAGAGTTCGAGACTCACGAGCAGGCCTACGAAAACTTCAAAGAACAGTTCGCCGACACGACCTTCGAAGGCATCATCACGCCGGAGTCCTTGAATGAAAGCTTCCGCGTAAACCTTGTTGACCCAGAACAGGCTGACGTGCTCATCGAGAGCCTCTCGGGATTGGCGGGTGTCGAGAGCGTGGAAGATCAGCGTGCCTACCTCGAGCCCATTTTTGCCATTCTGAACGCGGCCAGTTACACCGCGATTGGGGTCGCTGGGCTGATGCTCGTCGCTGCCGTATTGCTCATCGCCACCACCATTCGACTCAGCGCTTTCTCTCGCCGGCGAGAGCTCGGAATCATGAGGCTTGTGGGGGCGTCGAACCGGTTCATCCAAACACCGTTCATCCTCGAGGGGGTGTTCGCGTCATTGATCGGTTCTGTTCTTGCCGGTGGCGCCATCGTAGCGATCGTGCAGTTCTTCGTTCGCGGCTACTTAGCCAGCACCTTGCCTCTAAACACCAGCCTGTTGGGAATGGAAGAGGCGCTATTGGTAGTGCCGATTCTCATAGCAGCGGGTGCAGGGTTGGCAGCAATCTCAGCGGGCGTCGCCATCAGCCGTTACCTGAAGGTATAAGCCGCTTCCTCAGGGTGTAGCCCCTGCGGCACTCTCGCGCTAAACTGGTCTGCTGCACTGTTGGCATTCGCCGCGGTTGCGTGGCATCCCGTATTTGAGAGAGAAGTGAACCATGCCCAAGGAAAGTGAGCGGAAGGTTGTCGCCAGCAATCGCAAGGCCCGCCACGATTACAGCATCGAAGACACCTATGAGGCCGGTCTTGTGCTGTCGGGCTCGGAGGTCAAGTCTTTGCGGTTGGGGCGCGCGAGTCTCATCGATGGCTACGGCTTCATCGATGACCATTCAGAAGCGTGGCTGGATGCCGTACACATTCCAGAGTTCTTTCAGGCGTCGTGGACTAACCACCCTCCGCGTCGCAAGCGCAAAATGTTGCTGCATAAAGAGCAGATTCTGAAGATCCATAACAAGATCAAACAGGGCGGTTACACGCTCGTGCCGCTATCCATTTACTTCTTGGATGGCCGCGCCAAGGTAGAACTCGCTGTTGCCAAGGGCAAGCGAGAGTACGACAAGCGCCAGACGCTTCGCGAGCGTCAAGATAAGCGTGAATCAGATCGTGCGATGGCCGCGCGTAAGAACATGGGGGAGTAGCGAGAGCCTTCTCGTTCTCCGGCGCACGCCCCTAACTGGCGTGGAAGCGAGCTTCGACGCTCGCCGCTACCGAGATATTCTGCGGGTTGAGTGCCAGGGGGCCTCCTGCAGCGGGAGCGACCATCATGCGAGCGGAAGCCTGCGTTGCGCCGCCGCTATGTTCGGAGCCGGAGCCGGGGCCAACATCGGCAAGCATTCCGGGATCTGCGATCGCGGTCGTGGTGACTTCGGAAAGTCCCACGCTTTCGGCGTACTCCCGCGCCTTGGTATAGGCGTCGATGACAGCAAGGTGCCGTGCTTCGGCGCGAGCTTCGCGAGTGGCTTCGTCGGTGAGCTCCCACTCAACGAGCGCAACCGTAGTGTGGTCAACGGCGCTGACGTACTCAATGAACATCGCGAGCGCTTCAAAATCTCGAAAGCGCGCGATGTAGCCGATCGTGGCGGAGTACACCAAGGGGAGTTGCTCGCCGGCATTGTTCCACGGGCGCTGAGAGGTCACGCGAACGGTGTCTGACGACCATCGCGTGACGGCACCATCGTTCGAGGCGAGCTGAGTGAGAAGGGCATGAACCCGGCCCGACGACTGCATGGCAGCGTCGAACACTTCACTCCGGTCGGGGCCATCAATGGCCACCGAAAGGTGCACGATGCCGCGTTCGGCAGGGTGCCACGACTCATGCTCACCTCGAACGGTGATGACAAGAGGCATCGCTAGATAGCGCCGAGCTCTGCCAGCTTCGTCTTCAAGTCGTTATCGCTCGGCTCGACCTGGAAGGTTCCGTCAGTGAAGTGCACGACAGGGATGTTGAGGCGACCGCTGATGGCGTGTGCGCGATCGGCAGCCGTCGGGTCTTTTTCGACGTCAACCTTTTCCCACTCGATGTCGAGCGAGTTGAGAAGCGCCTCGGAGCGGCGGCAATCGCGGCACCAGTCTGCTCCATACATGGTTACTTTGGCGGGGTTAGCTGTGGTTGATTCGCTCATCCTCCCAACCTAGTTCTCGCCGACTGGATGTGGGTGGTGCGTTCGCTGGCAGCGTTCGCCGTGGCCATACAACGGCCTTTCCCGTCGCTTCTCGCTGCGCTTGTGCGCAACGGGCTGGTTTGTCTCAGGTTTCTGACCTATCATTGAGGGCTGCGCATTCGTGAGCAGTATTGATAACTCCACAGCGCGACAACGACCCACACAGGGGGATGATCGGTTTCGACATTGCCTGCAAAACTGTGAGAAGCGGGTCGAGAATGCAGCCTTATCTCGTTAACGATGACTGCAAACTATAAGTGCCAATTCAAAGCGCACTGACTTCGCCCTCGCTGCCTAAGCGAGCGCACTAAAGAAGTCCGTCAGACCGGGAATGCTCTCTACTCGGATCCTGGCGCAATTTAGAGAGATTGCTGCGTAGTTACGCCTGAGGGCTACGTGGGACTTAAACTCTGGCTGGGCTCGTTGACCTAGGTGCTTGTGGCAAAGGTCAGAGCCGAGTAGAACGTCTGCACAAGATACACCCGTAGAAGGCATGGAATTACAGCAGTGGACGGGGGTTCAATTCCCCCCATCTCCACCACCGGTCGTTGTCGCGTTGTGAGAGTACTCCTGCCAACAGGGGCACCCTGTCAGCAGGAGCATCACGCCGAGTCTCTCTGTGACTCGCTCCTATCCCACCGCTGAGTCGCCCATTCGTTGAGCGCCCTGTGACGGCGTCACTGTGAAGGTGACCGGCTCGCCGTACCCGGCAGCGGCGAATGCTGCGACCACAGCAGCCTCTACCGCGGGCACCAGGGCGTGCGGCACGAGCGCGATAGCTGCTCCGCCGAAGCCGCCGCCGGTCATCCGGGCGCCAATCGCTCCGTTGTCGCGTGCCGTTTCGACAGCGAGGTCAAGTTCGGGAATCGAAATCTCAAAGTCGTCGCGCATCGATACGTGAGAAGCGTCGAGGAGCGCGCCGATGGCGAGTGGTCCTTCAGCGCCCAGAACACGCACGGTGTCGAGCACCCGCTGGTTTTCGGTAACGACGTGGCGCACCCGGCGGAAGGTGACGTCGTCGAGCAGTTCGCGCGCGCGGTCTAGATCGCCGACGCTGACGTCGCGTAGAGAGGAAGTCCCCATTGCTGCAGCTCCCGCTTCGCACGCGGCGCGACGCTCAGAGTAGCCGCCAGTAGCGTGCGAGTGCGATACGCGCGTATCCATCACGAGGATACTCAGCCCAGCCTTCGCCAGCCCGAGCGGCACGACCTGGGCTTCGAGCGAACGACAATCGAGGAACACCGCGGCGTCGGCAGCACCAAGAAGCGACGCTGATTGATCCATGATTCCAGTCGGGGCTCCGACGACCTCATTTTCGGCGAGCTGACCAACTTTGGCGAGCTTTTCGCGCGTGAAATCGAGGTTCCAGAGGTCGTTGAGTGCTAACGCAACCGAACTTTCAATGGCAGCGGATGATGAGAGCCCCGCACCCACGGGAACAGTGGAGTCGATCAGGATATCCACGCCGGTCACGCTGCTCAGGTCAGCGCCGTGCTGGCCGAGCGCCCAGGCGACCCCGAGCGGGTACGCGCTCCAGCCCACGATCTCGCCGGCGGTGCGTGCGGCCTCCAGACCTGCGAGCGGAAACTCAACGGCGGTGTGGTCAAAGGTGCTCGTCACGCGGATTACACCATCAGTCCGCAGCCCGACAGCAGCCCGCGTTCTGCGATCGATCGCGAACGGCAGCACGAAGCCTTCGTTGTAGTCAGTGTGCTCACCGATGAGGTTCACGCGACCGGGGGCAGACCAGACGCCTTCGGGCGCGTGGCCCATGAACTCGGTAAAGCGTGCGGTTAGTTCGTCAATGGTTTTGCTCATGCTCGTTCGATGGCCTTTCGGATGTTGTCGGCTGCAGCTTCTGGGGTGACGTCGGCGATCCACGCGCCCATCGCCGACTCAGATCCGGCAAGGTATTTGAGTTTGTCTGCCGCGCGTCGCGGCGAAGTCAATTGCAGGTGCAGGCGGAAGGTATCCCGCGCTCGGTTGACGGGAGCTTGATGCCACGCCGCAATGTAGGGGGTAGGGGAGTCGTAAATGGCGTCGACTCCGCGAAGCAGTTTCAGGTACAGACTCGCGAGTTCGTGGCGCTCAGCTTCGGATGTTGCGGCGAAGTCCGGCACCTGCCGGTGCGGCATCATGTGGATCTCGATCGGCCAGCGGGCTGCGAAGGGCACGAATGCGGTCCAGTGCTCTCCGCTCAAGACGACGCGATCGCCGGCTCGTTCGAAGTCGAGGATGTCCTGAAACATCGTGGGCGACGTGCGCTGGATCGAATCGAGCGTGCGCTGGGTTTTGGGCGTGATGTATGGGTACGAGTAAATCTGGCCGTGTGGATGAAGCAACGTGACGCCGATTGCTTCGCCGCGGTTCTCGAACGGGAACACCTGCTGAACGCCGTCGAGTGCAGAAAGCGCTTCGGTGCGGTCGGCCCAAGCTTCGATCACAGTGCGGGCGCGACTTTCGGTTTGCGTACCGAACGACCCTTCGTGGTCGGGGCTGAAGCACACGACTTCGCAGCGTCCGATTGAACTGCGGGTGCGCCCGAGTCCGAGTTCTGCCAAGTCCTCGAGACCGTCGGGAGCATTCTCGCTTCCGGCAAGTGCCGGACCAAAAGAGGGTGAACGGTTCTCGAACACCGCGACGTCGTAGAGCGCGGGAACCTCAGAGGGGTTGCTCGCCGTTTGCGGCGCCAGCGGATCTTGATCGGCTGGCGGCAGAAAAACACGGTTTTGGCGCGCGGCCGCAATCGAAACCCATTCGCCGGTAAGGATGTCTTGGCGCATGGTCGCCGTCGCGGGGCGAGGGTCGAGAGTGCGGCTATCGACCGAGCGCTCGTCGCCGAGAGTGGTGTCGGCGTCATCGAAGTAAATGAGCTCGCGACCGTCGTTCAGGGTCGTTGGGCGCTTCGTAATTTTTGTCGTCATTCTGAGGCTCCCTCTTCGGCACGCAGGCGGGCTTCCCAAGCGCTGCGAACCATTTCTTCGGCGGTGTGACGCATCTTCCAATCGAGGTCGCGCGCGGCAAGTTCGCCAGTGGCCACAATGCGGGGCGGGTCTCCAGCGCGGCGCGGCGCGATCTCGGGGGTGAAGTCGATTCCGGTCACGGATGCCACGGCCGTCATGATTTCGGCGACGGAGAGTCCGTCGCCGCTTCCCAAGTTGTACGCAGGTTCGATGCTGTCGTGCGCCTCGAGGCGACGAGCTGCGGCAACGTGGGCGGCAGCGATATCGGCGACGTGAACATAGTCACGCACGTTCGTTCCATCGGGGGTCGGGTAGTCGTTGCCATTGATCCGCGGCGTCTTGCCGGCAACGAGCGCTTCGAACACGAGCGGGAAAAGGTTGTGGGGGCTCGTGTCGTAGACCGCGGCATCCCCAGATCCAACAACGTTGAAGTAGCGAAGTGAGGTGTGGCGAAGGCCGGTAGCGACTTCTTGGTCGCGCAATAGCCATTCTCCGATGAGCTTCGACTCTCCATAAGGGGAGAGGGGGGCTTTCGCCGTGGCCTCGGTCACCACATCCACATCCGGGGTTCCGAACACGGCGGCGCTGGAGGAGAACACGATCTGATCGACGTCGCATTCGACCATAGCTTCGAGCAGAGCAAGCGTTCCGGTCACGTTCTGGGAGTAAGTGTGAAGGGGGCGGTCGACGGAGACGCCCGCATATTTGAAGCCGGCCACATGGATGACTCCAGTGACGTCATGCTTTTTCATCGCGTCGATGAGCGCTGTTTTGTCGAGGATGCTGGACTGCACGAGTGGCACGCCCTCGGGGACGAACTTCTGGAATCCGCTCGACAGGTCATCCACAATCACGGTCTTCATTCCCGCGTCGATGAGCGCGCGCACCACGTGTGCGCCGATATAGCCGGCACCGCCGGTCACCATCCAAGTCATCGTTATCCCTTGTGTCGAAGCAGAGGCGAAGCGGCGACTGCAGCTCTACACCCGTGATAGTTCAATAATATGATTATTGGGCACACGCGTCTACCGGCGGTGCTTGAACAGTGGATGTCGTGCCGCGGATGCTCGCGCGCCACGCGCCGCGAATACCTAACGACGAATAAGTCGAAGTTCCCGGATGTTCGGATTGAAGTCCATCTCCCGCACCATCCCATCGCGCATGAAACGGTTCTTGGCGTAAAAAGCGCGGGCGCGTGGGTTCTGCTCGAGTACCCACACGCTTGCCGGGGCACCGCCGAGCGCGGCGTCGATCAATGCTTGGCCGGCGCCAGTGCCGTGAGCGCTAGCCAAGACGTAAATCATCTTGAGCTCCTCGGCAGGCAAGTCCGGCTCGTCGCGATGGTGTTCAGCGTGTGCGAGGCCAACGATGGCGCCGTCTACTTCGGCGACAACCGAGGTGGTGTCGTGATCGGTGAGTATTTGGTTCCACAGGGCTTCCCGCCGAACACGGGCTTCGAGGCTCCAGGCCTGAATGGGGAAGAGGCCGGTATAACTCTCCTGCCAAGACTGCGTATGCACAGCGGCAAGCTCTTTAGCGTCGTCGAGTCGCGCGGCTCTCGTGGTGAAACTGGGCACCCCACTATCTTGATGCACAGCCGGGGAGTCGCCGGTAAAAACACGGCTCCACGCAGGCCCCTATTCGAGCGACACGCCCGGGATGCGCATCGTGTTGGTGGGGCACTCAGAATGCACGTATTGTTCTTTCTAGTCACCCCAAAGGTGCGGAAAACGAAGTCAGCTTTTGCTGCTGAGTTTCCGGTCTCA
>NZ_JADYWT010000002.1:0-361787 GCF_015864675.1 Salinibacterium sp. SWN1162 | reverse complement strand
GACCAACTGAAACCAGTACCCGCACCAGCCTCATTCCGGGTGATACTGCCCAGGCTGCTGCCGAGGGCGAACCCACCATCTACGTCAGCGGCGACAACGCCTCCCTGCCGCTCGTGCAGCAAATCGCCGACCGCTTCCCCGACATCAGCATCGCCGTGCTGTTCGCAGGTGCTGCCCGTATTTCCACGGTCAATGGCCCTCTCACTTTGACCTCAGCGGATGCCGCAGAAGCCGCCAGAATCTTGGGCGTCGACCATGTGGTTGGCCTCCACACCGAGGGGTGGGAACACTTCACCGAAACCCGTGCCGACCTCGAGGCTGCGTTCGCGGGGACGGGGTTGCTCGTGGAGACGCCGCCAGGGGTTGCTGTCAGGGTGTAGCGCTCGACGCTACACGCTGAGCCCTCAACGCCTAGCGCGCGATGTTGAGTGGGATACCGGCTGGGCCCACGAGTCGAACGCTCGAGCTCCCCGGAACGGGCTGCAAGACCACGTTGCGATCGCTGCCGCGTTCGTCGATGGCAATGGGGCGCCCCGCCACCAAGTCAGCGACGTCATCCGATGTCAGGGTGAGCCCGTATTCCTCAAGCGCCCACGTTTTAACGGCAACGCTGTGCTTTGCGAACGACAGCGCATATCGCTCGTCGAATGACGTTGCTGCGCCGACCACTCCTGTGACGCTGACGAATCCGATGCCGATCGCAAGTGCGGTCACCACGAAGGCGCGCAGACGGTAACCCGACCCGGCAAACCAGATCAGCACGGCAATTACGGCAAACCCCAGCGCAGCGAGCACGCCAATGAAAGGGATGAATGCCCAGCCCTCTGTCGGGCTGTGGAAGACGCCGGGATTGTCCACAGTCGCTCGCTTTCGTCACGCGGCACTGGCCACTTTTAAGCTGAGTAGAAATTCTAACAGCGCCCGTCGACCGCGCCGCACGACAAAGGCCGACCTCCAACGCCCGGAGGGACGCGGATGCCGGCCTTTGCTCACAGCAGAAAAGGCGGCTTAGAAGGTCGCTTCGTCGGGGTTCGTTCCCACACGCTGGTCGCGGTCGATAGCGTCGATAGCTGCCATCTGTTCCGCATCCAGCTCAAAGCCGAAGACATCGAAGTTCTCAGCCATACGCTCACGCGAGTTCGACTTGGGGAACACGATGATGCCGCTCTGCAGGTGCCAACGGATCGCAACTTGAGCAGGCGAAACCTCGTGGGCTGCGGCAGCGGTCTGCAACGCCGGCTCGCTGAACAGGTCGTATTTGCCCTGCCCGAGCGGGCCCCACGCCTCAGTGTGGATGCCGAGCTCAGCGCCGTAGGCGCGAAGGTCGCGTTGCGCGAAGGCGGGGTGCAGCTCGATCTGGTTCACGGCGGGCACGGTCTCGCTGCCCGCGAGAATCTTGTCAAGGTGAGCGCGGTGGAAGTTGCTGACACCGATCGATCGGGTCTTGCCGGCGGCCTTGATCTCTTCCATGGTGAGCCAGGTCTCAAGGTAACGGTCGAGGTCGGGGCGAGGCCAGTGGATGAGGTACAGGTCCACATAGTCAAGGCCCAGCTTCTCGAGGCTGAGATCCATGGCGTCGCGAGCAGAGTCTGTGCCCTGGTCGCTGTTCCACAGCTTCGTCGTGATGAAGAGTTCTTCACGCGGGATGCCCGAGGCCTTGATGGCGTTGCCAACGCCCTGCTCGTTGCCGTAAATCATGGCGGTGTCGAGGTGGCGGTAGCCAACCTCAAGCGCGTCGGTGACGATGCGCTCGGTTTCTGCGGGGTCAACCTTGAAGACACCAAACCCGAGCTGCGGGATGGAATTACCGTCGTTGAGTTCAATCTGGGGAACAGTCATTTCCCCATCTTGCCACTCACGACTGACGATTCCACCCTCGCGGCTCAAGCTCCTAGCGAACGTGCAAACTTGCGCGCAAATTCCTAGCCGATGTGGCGCTCGTCCACGCCCGAATACGCAGCGAGGGGGCGGATGAGCGCGTTCGAAGCAGCCTGCTCCATGATGTGAGCGGTCCAGCCGGTGATTCGCGCGGCGACGAACAGCGGCGTGAACATGTCGGTGTCGAAACCCATGAGGTTATAGGCGGGGCCGCTTGGGTAGTCGAGGTTCGGCTTGATGTTCTTGCGGCTCGTCATGGCCTCTTCGAGAGTTTCGTAGAGCTCCATCATGTCGGGGCGATCGTACTCAGCGATGAGAGTCTCGAGAGCCGCCTTCATGGTCGGCACTCGCGAGTCACCGTTCTTGTACACGCGGTGACCGAAGCCCATGATCTTGCGCTTCTCGGCGAGGGCGGTTTCGAGCCAGGCTTCAGCATTCGCTGCGGTGCCGATCTCGTCGAAGACGTGCATGACGGCCTCGTTCGCTCCGCCGTGCAACTGGCCCTTGAGCGCACCAATTGCTGCCGTGACCGCGCTGTAGAGATCGCTCATCGTGCTGGTGACAACGCGAGCGGTGAAGGTCGACGCATTGAAGGAGTGCTCGGCGTACAGAATCATCGACACATCAAACGCATTTACGACAACGAGGTCAGGAACCTCACCGAAGGTCATGTGCAAGAAGTTGGCCGAATAGCTGAGGTCATCGCGCGGTTCCACGAGTTCCTGGTCACGACGGCGACGCTGGTCGTACGCGATGATCGACGGCAGCTTCGCCAAGAGCGTGAGCGAACGCTGCTGGTTAAGTTCTTCGTCAACCATGCTGGCGGGGTCGGTGAGGGTGTCATCCATGGCACCGATCACGCTGACAGCGCTGCGCACGACATCCATCGGATGCGCGGTGAGCGGCAACTCATCAATCACGCGCTTGGTGTGCGCGTCGAGGTGACGCTGCGCCCGCTCGGAGGCTTGGAACGCCTCGAGCTGCTCGCCGTTCGGCAGTTCGCCGTGCCACAGCAGGTAAGCAACCTCTTCGAACGTGCACTTCTCGGCCAGTTCTTGCACGGGGTAACCGCGGTAGAGCAGCGAGTTGGTTTCGGGGTTGACCTTGGAAATCGCTGTGGTGTCAGCGATGACGCCGGCTAGGCCCTTGCGGATCTCGTTTTCGGGGGTTCCGTTTGAGTCAGTCATGGTGCTCCTCGGTGGTGTCTGTCGAGTCAAGAGTGGTGGAAACTGTGATCTAAAAGTGGTTATCGAGAGTGAAGTTGAACACTGATGAATCGAAAGAGTTGTAGCTTTCGTAATCGAGCAGTTCATACAGGCGAGCCCTCGTCTGCATCTCACCGACAGCAGACTGCTGAGTGCCGTCGGCGTTGATTGCATCGAGAGTGCGCTCTGCAGCACCCATGGCACTACGCAACAGGGTTACGGGATAAATAACAATGTTTACGCCGATATTGCTCAATTGTGTTGTCGTGAAAAGTTCGCTCTTACCAAACTCTGTCATGTTCGCGAGGATCGGAACATCCACGGCCTTGCGCATCGCTTCGAACTCGCCGAGGTCTTTCATCGCCTCGGGGAAGATCGCGTCGGCGCCCGCATCAACGAGCTGCTTGGCGCGGTCCATCGCCGCATCCAAACCATCAACGGCGCGGATGTCGGTGCGAGCCATGATCAACAGGTTCGGGTCGCGGCGCGCGTCGACGGCCGCACGGATGCGCTTGAGGGCAGTATCCGTGTCAACTACCGCTTTGCCGTCGAGGTGTCCGCAGCGCTTGGGGTTGACCTGGTCTTCGATGTGGAGCCCGGAGACCCCCGCATCTTCGAGAGTCTGCACGGTGCGAGCGACGTTCATGGGCTCGCCGAAACCGGTGTCGGCGTCGACGAGCGACGGCAGGTCGGTCATCCGCGAAATCTGCTGCGAACGGCCGGCCACCTCGGTGAGAGTCGTCAGCCCAATGTCGGGCAGGCCCAAGTCGGCGCTGATGACAGCACCCGAAATGTAGACGCCGTCGAAGCCCTTGTCTTGAATAAGGCGAGCGCTCAGCGGGTTGAACGCGCCGGGTACGCGCAGCAGTTCGCCGCTGGCGAGGCGCTCGCGAAACTGAGCGCGCTTGGTGGCAGGGTCGGTCTGGGCATACAGCATTAGAAGATTCCTTTGGCAGTGATGGCGGGGAAGTTGCCGCGGACGGTCAACCCGCCCAGTTCAGCTGGCGAGAGCTCAGGCAAGCGCTGAGCGACGTCCAAGAAGCGCTCGATTTCGTCGCTCGCGAGCACACCATCCGCCAAAATGCGGAACTTGTTAATGTACTGCTCACGGGCAAACGGACGAGCACCGAGCGGATGCGCGTCGGCCACAGCGATCTCTTCGACGATGCGGCTACCGTCGGTCAACTCAATTTCGACACGACCACCGAACGCCTTCTCGGCGGGGTCGATCGAGTGGTAGCGACGCGTCCACTCGGCGTCTTCTGCCGTGGTGACGCGCTTCCAGAGAGCGATCGTGTCCGGGCGGTTGGCACGCTCCGGCGCGTAGCTGTCAACGTGGTGCCACGCCTGATCCTGCAGGGCAACGGTAAAGATATATGGGATGGAGTGGTCGAGTGTTTCGCGGCTCGCGTTGGGGTCGTACTTCTGCGGGTCGTTCGCACCCGAGCCGATCACGTAGTGCGTGTGGTGGCTCGTGTGCAGCACGATGCGGTTGATGTTGGCTTCAACCAGTTCAGGATGCTCGCGCCCAAGCTTGCGGGCGAGGTCGATCCACGCCTGCGCCTGGTACTCGGCCGAGTGCTCCTTCGTGTACGAGTCGAGAATCGCGGTGCGCGGCTCCCCCAGCTCGGGCAGCGGAACTTCGTAGTGCGCGTCAGGACCGTCGAGCATCCACGCAATAACGCCGTCTTCGCCTTCGTAGATCGGGGTGGGGCTGGTCTGGCCGCGCATGGCACGGTCGACTGCTTCGACGGCCATCTTGCCGGCGAAAGCGGGGGCGTGTGCCTTCCAGGTTGAAATCTCGCCCTTGCGTGACTGGCGCGTGGCGGTGGTCGTGTGCAGCGCTTGGCCCACGGCCTGGAAGATGGTTTCGGTGTCGAGCCCGAGGAGGGTTCCGATGCCAGCGGCGGCGCTCGGGCCGAGGTGGGCAACGTGGTCGATCTTGTGCTCGTGCAGGCAGATCGCCTTCACGAGATCGATCTGAATTTCGTAACCGGTGACGATGCCGCGCAGCAGGTCAGCGCCGGTGCGGCCCGTGTGCTGAGCAACCGCCAAGATCGGCGGGATGTTGTCGCCGGGGTGCGAGTAGTCGGCCGCCAAGAAGGTGTCGTGGTAGTCGAGCTCTCGCACGGCAACGCCGTTGGCCCAAGCGGCCCACTCGGGGCTCACGCGCTCGTCGGAACCGAAAACAGTGGCTCCAGGAGTGAACGGGTGGCGCTCCGCTTGCGCGCGAGCCGAAACCACAGGAGCACGGGTGAGGGATGCGGTGGCAACAGCAGCGTTGTCGATCACGCGGTTGATGACCATGTCGGTCACGGCATCCGTGGGCTCAAGCTGCTCGGCCGCGATTTCAGCAATCTTGTGCGCGAGCTGATCTTCGCGAGCAAGATTTTCGTCGCTGCGGTAAACGCGGAGGGCGTGGTCTTTCACAGTGGAGCCTTTCAGTTGGAGGCACGCAGCGGAGATTCTGCGGCCATGGCTAGAGCGCTCGTGAGCGCGTGATGGAGGTGAACATGAGTGGCGTGCGCGGCAAGCTCAGCGTCGCGAGCGACGATGGCGTGCACGATAAGAAGGTGTTCCCGAGCGGCAGCAGCCAGTCGCTCGGGATTGTCTCTGGCGAGACGACGCACGCGCACCAGATGGGTGCGCAGCGAGTTGAGCGCGCCGGTGAGGTAGTCGTTTTCGACAGCGTCATCGACGGCGGCATCGAAACGACGCACGAGATCGAAGTACGCGCTGCGGTCGCTGTCATCGCCGGCCAGCAGGGCGGGCACAGCGTCGAACTCACGTTCAAGATCAGCGAACGTCGTACCGCTGTGATGCTCAGCAGCCAAACGTACGGCCTTCACTTCGAGCGCTTTGCGCACATCGAAGAGTTCGCGGATGTTCTTCACCGACACATCCGTCACCACGAGTCCGCGGCCAGTTTGGGCTGCAACCAGCCCATCCGTCATGAGCCGCGAAAGGGCTTCGCGTAGCGGAGTGCGGGAGACGCCCAGCCGAGCAGCCTGCTCGACCTCACCCAGAATGGTGCCGGGAGCGAGTCGCCATTCGACGATGTCGTCGCGCAGCGCTTGGTAGGCGCGGTCACTGGCTCGAACTGGTGTTGCCATGCGCACCTCCCGAAACCGCGAGCCCAGCGCAGCGACGATAGGCTCCGAAGCGCGAGTTTGTATACAAGAACTTCAGTCTAGGCCCGATTCGGGAGAAATCAAGCCTAATTTCAGGTGAACTGTATACAGATTAGCGCAGCGCTCGCGCCTCAAGGTAAGCGGCGAATGCTTCGCGACTCGTTTTGCGCGGCGTGAAGCCGAAGGTTGACTTGAGAGCGCCATTGTCGAGCACCGGGCGATAGAGCAAAAACTTCACCTGTGCCCTCTTATGCGGCGTGAGTTTCAGAGCATGGCCGAGCGTCAGTGCCACGCTGAAGAGCCACGGCGGAATGATAATCAACCGTTTGCCGAGCGCTGCCGCGATTTCCCGAACCGTCATCTTTCCATCGCCGGCCATGTTGAAGACGCCCGCCGGACCACCACTGGCGGCACGTACCATGGCCTCGACAACGTCATCCACCCAGATGAACACGAAGGGGCTATCGGAGCCCGTGAGCTTCAAAACCCGCTTCCCGTCCCAGAGCGCGGTAATCTGGTTATCGACCGCTGGGCCCAAAATGGTGCCGATGCGGAACACCGTCTGCGTGAGTTGCGGTGCCGATTCGCGCAACTCCGCCAGCATCTCTTCGACCATGCGCTTGTGACGGCTATACGGAAAATCATCGTTGCCCCGTAGCGGTTCACTCTCGGTGATCCACTCCGCGTTCTCGCGGTGATAGCCATAGGCTGCCCCGCTCGACGACACCACTACTCGCGTGACCCCGGCGGCGACACAGGCATCGAGCACCGCCCGTGACCCCTCAACGTCAACCGCGAATTCTTGAGTCACCGTGGTGCTCTTGCCCGGGTTCACAATGGAGGCGAGGTGAACGACCGTGTCGATCTCGTGGCGGCGCAGCAGCTCGGGCAGGTCAGGAGCATCCGTCACGTCAACGCGTTCGTACAGCACCCCCGGCAGCCGTACTCCAGGGTTGGGGGCACGAATATCGGCGCTCACGACACAATCAATGGCATCGGATGCAGCCAACCCGGCTACTACCGAGGTGCCCAAAAACCCGGTGCCACCCGTCACAAGAACTCGACTCATGCGTGTGCCTCCGCTTCGCTCGCGGGCTCACCGGAATTCGGCCCCGCAGTGTCTGAGCGGCCCCGAGCCTTACGACGCCCCCACCATGTGGCGAGCGCGAGCCCGGCGATGATGTCCCAGATACCCCACCATCCCGCAACAACGGCCATTCCGCCTAGTCCCCCAAAGAAGGTGAAGACGAGACCAAGGCCGAGGCCGGCATTGCGAATCCCGACTTCAAAAGTGACCGCTTTGGCTTCGTAGAGAGCGAGGCCACCCAGTCGCGCACTGGCGTACCCGAGACCGAGCGCAACGGCATCGTGCAAGAACACGGCGAGCAGTACGACGCCGACGTAGGCAATAAAGAATGCAAAGTTACCCGCGAGCGCCGCAATGATGAACCCGAGCAGGGCGAGCAAACTGATCCACTTCACTGTGGGTTGAACCTTCTGAGCGAAGGCAGGCCAGCGGTTTTTGATTGCGAAACCGAGCACGAAGGGCAGCCCAATAATCAGCACGATCTCGAGCAACATTTGCCAGCCGTTGAGACTGACGTTTTCAAGAATCGCGGATGCGGTGGGATGCCAGCCGCCCCACAGCGACAGGTTCACCGGCAACATGACAATGTAAATCACGTTGGTGACCGCTGTCATCGATACCGAGAGAGCGACGTTGCCCCGCGCTCGATAGGTGAGCACTTGCGAAATGTTTCCGGGCGGACAGCACGCGACGAGAATCATCCCGAGGGCAATTGACGGCCCAACCTGCAGCAAGAGGGTGAGCCCAAACGTGACGGCGGGCAAGAGTACGAGCTGAGCGACAAGCGAGATCGCAAAGGCGCGTGGGGCCTTCAGCACAGCGCGAAAATCTTCGATGCTCGTGTCGAGGGCGATGCCGAACATGATGAGGCCGAGCACAATACTCAGAGCGATGAGCGAGCCCGGGCTGAAATTCAGAACCGCATCATCGATAGTCATGCCTGTTCCTTAATCTCGCGGGTCTGAGCTTCGCGGGTCTGAGCTTCGCGGGCCTGAGCCTCATGGGCCTTAATCTCACGGGCCTTGCGCGTGAGGGCCTCGCGAGCGTGCTTCACTGCGCGCCGGTAGGCATCTTTGTTGACGTAATACGACATACGTTCCAGCGCCAAATATTTGTAGCCGCCGGTGAGGTCTGGCCACGGCTGCTCGGCCTGCTCTCGAAAGTGAGCCGCGGCGCGGGGGGATTCGTCTTGAGCCGCGAGATAGGCCGCCAGCAGTTCAGCCTGTTCGTAGCGTCCCTGCCAGCCGATGCCACTCGCCTCAATCATGCCCAGGACATAGAGACCGTTGAAGCTCGGCGGAAAAATGTTGAGATACAACTCCGGGGCGAGGGAAGACCAATTGAGATGCTCCCGCCCCACAAAGGGGTACGCGAGGCTGTAACCGGTTGCCAACACGATGAGGTCGTAGTCAGCCTTGCTGCCATCAGTGAAGTGCACGGTGTTGCCGTCGAAACGTTCCGGAGCCGGCACAATTCGAAGGTCGCCTTGGCCAAGATGACCAAGCACGAGAGTATTCACAATTGGATGCGATTCGTAGATCTTGTAGTTTGCGCGCGGGAACCCGAAGTGCACCGGATCCCCGGTGAACGCCTTCAGCACCCGAGTATCGACGAACTGTTTGATTCGTGCCGGCAGCGGACGCCCCTGATTGAGCGTGTCCGCTGGTTTTCCAAACAGGTAGCGCGGCACGAAGTAGTACCCGCGTCGCACGCTTAGATCGATACTGTCGGCACGGTGCACGGCATCCACCGCTATGTCGCAGCCGCTGTTGCCGGCGCCGACGATCAGCACCCGCTTGCCCTCGAAAATACGTGCCTTCTTGTACTCGCTCGAATGAATGATCTGGCCAGCAAATTCGCCATCAAACTGCGGGATGCTGGGGTTCGCCAGCGTGCCATTCGCCAAGATCACCCCATCGAAGCGTTTCGTGCGCGGCACATACCCGCGCGTGACGCTCGTGACATTCCACCCGTCGTCGTCGGTGGGCTCGAGCCGTTCTACCGTCGTGTTGAACAGGTACTTCTGGCCGAGATCGAAGCGATCGCTGTAGGCCCGAAAGTACTTGCGCAGCTCGCGATGGCTCGGATAATCGGCGGTCGACTGCATCGGCCACTCGCGAAACTCAGTCGTGGTACGCGACGAAATGAGGTGCGCAGATTCGTACATCGTGCTGCGAGGGTTGTCGATGTTCCACAGCCCTCCGACGTCGGCAGCAGACTCAAAACCGACGTAGGCGATACCCGCCTTATCGAGCGCGCGGGCAGCAGCAAGTCCCGAAGGACCAGCGCCGATGATGGCGATGGTGCGAGGCATACGTTCCTCCCCGGGTGAACAACGTTATTCAAAGCGTTTCCGCAGCTTACTAGACGGCTTTTGGCGAGTAGACCAATTAGTCGAGGCGTAGTCTTTTTTTGCACGAACCGAACCCAGTGCTAATACTGGGCGTGCAAGATACCCGACGGTGAATACCCGAAACTCGCCGATCTTGCACAAAGGGACCTAACCACCATGCCCAAAAATCCTATGGTTGCGCCTGCCCGGCGTCGCCAGTGGGGTGCTGAATCGCGCCTCGCACCGCTGCCCACCGTTCATCCCGCGCCGAGCGATCGCACCATCGCACTCGCTCGTCTTGCCATTGTCGCCACCGTGGTGTTCTGGCTGACCTACGTGATCTATACGATCCTGCGTCAGTTCATCAACAACGGCACCGAAAGCTTCCGCTTTACAGCTGAAGCGATTTCGTACTTGATCGTGGTGACGTTCTTGACGTTCTCCGCGCTCATGTACCTGATCGCTCGACACGGCGCTTACCAACGCTTCCGAGCGCACGCTCGCGTGCCGCGCGCCGAACTCGATCGGCACTTCGCCGACAACGAGGGCTCCATCACCGTGCTGGTTCCCAGCTACAGCGAAGAGCCGGATGTCGTTCGTGCCACTCTCTGGTCGGCCTGCCTGCAGGAATATCCCAGCTTGCGCGTCGTGCTCCTGCTCGACGATCCTCCGTTCCCCGACGACCCGGATGCCGCGGCTCAGCTGTCGAAGTCACGCCAGATCACTGACGAAATTCAACACGAGCTCGCCGCGCCGCGTGCGCGGTTCGCTGACGCACTCTCGACCTTCGAATCCCGGCTTCGTCAGCAGCGCCCGTTGGGGATCGCCGAGCTCGAGGATCTCGCCGGGCACTACCAGTGGGCCGCTGCCTGGCTTGAGAATAAAGCGAGTAACGAGCAGCGCATCGACCACGTCGACGAATTCTTTGTCACCCAAGTACTTCAGGGTCTCGCGGGCGAACTGAACTTGACCGCCGATGCATTGTCGGCGGCTCTCGCCGAGCGCATGGTGCCGCCCGCTACTCGGCTGCACGAGCTCTACCGTCGCCTCGCGCGCACCTTCGATGCCGAGCTCTCCACCTTTGAGCGCAAGCTCTACGCGTCGGTCTCGCACGAGGCCAACAAGGCGATGAACCTCAACGCCTACATCGGTCTCATGGGTGGCAACTACCACCCCGAAGAAACTCCGGACGGCACTGTGCTTCGGCCCGTCGCCCTCGCCGACGCTAGCGACCTGTCCATTCCCGATTCGGAATACCTCCTCACCCTCGACGCCGACTCTCTCCTTTTGCGTGACTACTGCCTGCGTCTGGTGTACCTCCTCGAGCAAAAAGACAACGCTCGCGTTGCTGTCACGCAAACGCCGTACTCCTCATTCCGAGGCGCGAGCACACGTATCGAGCGGCTCGCGGGGGCAACGACCGACCTGCAGCACATCCTTCATCAGGGCAAGTCGTATTACGGCGCCACCTTCTGGGTGGGAGCCAACGCCGTCATCCGCAAGGCTGCTTTGGATGACATTGTCGAGACCGAGACCGAGGGCGGCTTCACCGTCAAACGGTACGTTCAAGATCGCACGGTTATCGAAGATACCGAATCGAGCATCGACCTGGGCACCCACGGCTGGACGCTCGTGAACTACCCCGAGCGCCTCAGCTACAGCGCCACCCCGCCCGACTTCGGTTCTCTGGTGGTTCAGCGTCGCCGCTGGGCCAACGGTGGCCTGCTGATCATGCCGAAACTCATGCGTCAGCTGCGCGAGCGTCGTGCCCGTGGCGAGACTGTCCCGTGGACCGAGTTCTTCCTGCGCGTGAACTACATGACGTCGATCACCTGGGCCAGCTTCGGCCTCGTGTTCCTGCTCGCCTACCCGTACGACAGCCGCCTCCTGAGCCCGGTCGTACTTCTCGCCGCGGTGCCGTACTTCTTAGCGATGGGAAGTGACCTTCGCTATAGCGGCTACAAGTTCACCGACATCTTCCGCATCTACGGCTTCAACCTCATCCTGCTCCCGGTGAATCTCGCTGGCGTACTCAAGTCCATTGAGCAGGCCATCACAAGTAAAAAGATTCCGTTCGCCCGCACCCCCAAAGTTCGCAATCGCACCGCAACGCCACTGCTCTATGTGATCGCGCCGTTTGTGATCATAGGTTTCTCCGCCTTTACGTTCTGGCGCGACTTCAACGCCGGCAACTGGGGAAACGCTGCCTTCGCGGCTTTCAACACGGTGCTCGCACTTCTGGCCGTGATCTCCTATATCGGACTCTGGAACGCCGTTGTCGACATCTGGTTGGGCATCACTCGTCCACTCTTTGTTGAGCGCAAAGCCAAGACACACAAGGCGGCGCCTGCGCCCGAATCGACCACACTCGATTGGCGCTCCATCCTGTACTACGGAGACGACAGCGGATCGCATCGCAAGGTGCGGGACTCGATCGTTTTCGCCGAAATGCTCCCGCCCATTGACGAAACCAGAGAGGTTCGCTCATGAGTTCTGCTACGCATCGCCTATCCTTCTGGCGCCTTATTGTCGCGCTGATTCTTGCCGTCGGTGTTGCCGCCGGGGGTCTCTTCGGCTACCAAGCATGGGCGTCCACCCAGGCCGCACCGGCGCCCGACCCATGGTTCGCGGCGTACGTCGACGTCACGGCCACGCCCAGCTACGAGTTCGAATCTGCCACCAAGGAGAGCGGCCAAGAGGTCATGCTCTCGTTCATAGTCGCGGCGACCGACGACGCCTGCACTCCCACGTGGGGCACCGCCTACACAATGGATGAAGCGGCGGTCTCGCTCGACCTCGACCGGCGCATCGCCCGACTGCAGCAGCAGGGCGGTGACGTCGGTGTCTCGTTCGGTGGGCTCCTTAACGATGAACTTGCGACCGGATGCACCGATCACAACGCTCTCGTCGCGGCGTACAGTTCCGTGCTCGACCGTTACGCCTCCACCACCATTGATCTCGACATTGAGGGCGAAAACCTCAGCGACACTGCTGCCGGCGAACGTCGCGCGGCGGCTATCGCGAGCCTGCAAGAATCGCGCCGTGCCGCCGGCGATGACCTCGCTGTCTGGCTCACCCTCCCCGCCGCCACCTTCGGTCTCACCGAAGACGGCACAACCGCTGTAGCCCAGATGCTCGATGCCGGTGTCGATATCTCGGGCGTCAACATCATGACGATGAACTTCGGTGAGAGCATGGACGCTGGAGAAACGGGCGGCGACGCATCCATTCGGGCGCTTCAAGAAACGCACCGCCAGCTCGGTGTGCTCTATGACCAGGCCGGCATCGAACTGACAGATGCCACCCTGTGGACGAAGCTTGGCGCGACCCCGATGATCGGCCAGAACGACAACGAAGCCGAAGTCTTCACGATGGACGATGCAACCACTCTCAACGAGTTTGCGCTCGAACAGGGCCTCGGCCGGATGTCCATGTGGTCCCTCAACCGCGATACGACCTGCGGCCCCAACTATGCCGACGTCACCCGAGTCTCTGACTCGTGCAGTGGTGTTGCGCAGGGTGATCTCTTCTTCGCTGACGTTCTCGCCGATGGCTTCGACGGCCACGTCGCAACCTCGGCCAAGACCATCACCACCGAGGAACCTACCGATCCTTCGGACCTCGTGGATGACCCGGCAACGAGCCCGTATGCCATCTGGACTGAAGACGCCACCTATCTTGAGGGCACCAAGATTGTTTGGCACCACAACGTCTATCAAGCGAAATGGTGGACCCGAGGCGACCTTCCCGACAACCCCGTACTGAATTCATGGGAAACCCCGTGGACTCTTGTCGGCCCCGTTTTGGAAGGCGAAACCCCCGTAGAGGTTCCCACCGTACCCGCGGGCACCTACCCTGCCTGGGATGGAACTTCCGTCTACGAAGAGGGTGACCGCATTCTGTTCGACGGAGTTCCGTACGAGTCGAAGTGGTGGAATCAGGGCGACAGCCCGGCCGCGTTCTCGTCGGATCCCGACGGGACGCCGTGGATCCCACTCACCACGGAAGAGATTAGAGCGATCACCGACCCGGATGCCGCAGAACCTGCATCCGCTTTAGCTCCGGCCAGCACCGAACGATAGATGTCTCGTTCAGGGCTTGGTTGGTTACGGGAGGCAGGGCGGCGGGACTCGGGTTCGACGCCGCCCTGCTGCCTCCACTAGCCGTTAGGCGCGAGAGGCTTCCCGTTCCGCTCGGCGGCGACGCTGCTCTTCGGGATCGGGCAGCGGCACGGCAGCGATGAGGCGCTGGGTATACGCCTCTTGGGGGTTGCGCAGCACTTGATCGCGCGTTCCCTGTTCGACAATCTTGCCGCGGTGCATCACAGCGATGCGGTCGGCCAGAATATCGATCACCGCGAGGTCGTGGGTCACAAATAGGCACGCAAAACCCAACTCTTTTTGCAGCTCCTGAAAGAGCTCAAGCACCTTGGCCTGCACCGAAACGTCGAGCGCAGACGTTGGCTCGTCGGCGACGAGCAGCTTGGGGCTGAGCGCGAGCGCCCGAGCGATTCCGACTCGCTGGCGCTGACCACCCGAGAGTTCGTGCGGGTAGCGGTTACGCATGTGCGAGGAAAGCTGCACTCTGTCAAGAAGCAGGCTCACGCGGGCTTCCTCATCTTTGCGACTGAAGCCGCCACCGAGGCGCAGCGGTTCTCCGATGCTCTCGCCGATCGGCATCCGTGGGTTCAAAGATGACCCCGGGTCCTGAAAGACGATGCCGATGTCGCGTCGAACGGCGCGCAGATTGCTCTTATTGATGCCCACCATGTTGGTGCCCACGATGTCGAGCGTGCCCTCCACCGCGGGCAGCAGCCCGACGACGGCACGACCGATGGTGGTTTTACCCGAACCCGACTCCCCCACCAGACCGAGCACTTCGCCCTGCCGAATAGTGAGGTTGATGCCTTCGGCGGCACGAAACGCGGGTACCCGGCCGCGCTTGGGGTATTCCACGGCAACGTTCGACATGGTCAGAACAACTTCGCGGTCATCCTTCGAGGCGGATGCTTCGCCGGCTTCACCGAGGTGAGGCACGGCGGCGAGCAGGGCCTGAGTGTACGGATGCGTGGCACCGGCGAACAGCGAGTCTGCTGTTCCCGTCTCCACAACTTCGCCATCCTTCATGACCATCACGCGGTCCGCGAGGTCAGCAACCACACCCATGTCGTGGGTGATGAGGATGATTGCGCTGTCGAGCTTCGAGCGCAAGTGGTGCAGCAGCTCCAGAATCTCAGCCTGCACGGTCACGTCGAGAGCCGTCGTCGGCTCGTCGGCGATGAGCACCCGAGGGTCACACGAGATCGACTGAGCGATCATGGCGCGCTGGCGCTGCCCTCCCGACAACTGGTGAGGGTAGGAGTCGAATGCCTTCTGCGGGTCAGGAAGTTCCACCATCGTGAGCAGTTCGAGGGCGCGTTTCTTGGCATCCACCCGCAGCATGCCGGCGTTGTGCACTTGAAGCGCCTCAACGATCTGGAAACCGATCGTGTACACAGGGTTGAGCGCTGTCATGGGCTCTTGGAAAATCACAGCAATACCGGCACCGCGCAATTGGCGCAGGCGGTGCAGGGATGCCCCGACGAGCTCTTCACCGGCGAGCTTCACGCTGCCCGAGATGCGTCCATTCTCGGGCAGGAGTCCGAGTAGCCCCATGGCGCTCGTGCTCTTGCCCGACCCCGATTCACCCACGATGGCGAGAACTTCGCCGCCCTGGAGCGTGTAGCTCACGTTCTTGGCGGCAGTCACCCACTCGCCCTCGACCCAGAAGTCGACGCCCAGGTCGGTGACCTCGATTGCGGGAACCTTAGTGGTAGCCCCAGTAGTAGCTGCTTTTGTCATCAGGAGTCTCGCCTTTCACCCTGGATGCGTGGCTGTCGTGGGAACATGGTTCCGTGTCGCCAAACTTCACCCTGCACTCGCGATTCGGGCGCGTACTTTCGATTGTTGTCATTGCTGCGTTCGCAGCGGGACTTCTGGTCACGGCCGGTCAAGGCCGGTGGCTGGATGCTCTGCAGGTCGCGCCCGTCTTCGGACTGCTCGGCCTGCTCACGTGGGCCATGTTCTGGCGCCCGAACGTTCGCGTCACGGCGTCGGGTGTCATCCTGCGCAACGTGCTGCGCACCATCGAGGTCGCGTGGCCCGAGATTCGTCGTATCGACACCAAGTACGCGCTCACTCTGGAGACCCCGCACGGCACTGTCACCGCGTGGGCCGCGCCCGCTCCGGGCCGTCATGCCGTGTTCAGCGCTGTGCGCCAAGACGGTAAGAACCTGCCCGAATCGAGCTACCTCGCGGGCACGGTGCGACCCGGCGATCTCGTGACGTCGGATTCCGGTCAGGCCGCATTCGTCATCCGCTCTCACTGGGAGCAATTGCGGGATGCCGGTCATCTGGATGCCGCCACCAGCGAGTTCACGAAGTTGCGAGTCTCGTGGCACTGGCGCACTATCGCGGCTCTCGTGGCGCTGACTCTGCTCAGCATGCTCACGACGTTCAACTAGCTGCACCGCGGTCACTTGTTCGACGTTCTATCGCCGGGGCGAGCGCCCGGGATGTAGGCCTTGAAGAAGGTGCCAATCTCAGAACCCAGGCTGCGCTGACGCGGCACACGCTTCTGGCGGGGGTCGAACGCATCGCGCAAACCATCACCAATGAAGTTGATGCACAGCGCAATAATCACAATGAACAGACCTGGCCACCAGAACAGCCACGGGCGCGTCTTGAACGCTTCGTTGTATTGGCTAATGATCTGGCCGAGGGAAATATCGGGATCGGTGATGCCGAAGCCGAGGAAGCTCAAAGACGTCTCAAGCAAGATCACGGCGCTCATCAACAGCGTCGCGCTGACCACGATCACGCCGACCGTGTTGGGCAGGATGTGGCGGAAGATGATGCGGAAGTCGCTGGCACCCGCCACCCGCGCTGCGTCCACGAACTCACGCTCGCGCAGGCTCAGGAATTCGGCGCGCACGAGTCGTGCCATGCCGGTCCACGCAATCAGCCCAATCATGACGGCGAGCAAGAACGCGTCGCCACCGATCGTTTGGCCGAGAACGGCACCAAGGATGAGCAGCGGCACGATGATGATCACGTCGGTGATGCGCATGATGACTTGGTCAACCCAGCCGCGGTAGTACCCCGCGAGGGCTCCGAGAACGACGCCGATGACAGTCGAGATGATTCCGACGATGAAGACAACGTTGAGCGACTGCTGCATGCCGCGCATTACACGGGCAAAGACATCCTTACCCGTATTGTCCTGGCCGAAGGGATGCTCACCAAAGGTGAATGGCCACCATGTGAAGGTCGGAGCGCCGCCGGGGAGCATGATGTCGTAGCGCTCCCACCACGTGGATCCCCACCAACCGGGGATGCGGAAACCATCGACGATGAGACGTGTACCGGTGGGGTCTGGTGTGAGCTTTCCGGTGCCACCAATCACGGTGCCCACCGAGGTGAAAGCGAGCAGCACAAGAAAGAGCAGCACGAAGACCGAGACAACGGCACCGCGGTGCTGCAGGAAGCGGCGGCGCACTATCGCGCCCTGGCTAAGACCGACCGTGGCTCGCTGTTCGATGCTGAGCTCTTGGCCCACCGATTGTTCGTCGGTGATCGGGTTCTTATCGGTCATGATCAGCTCACCCGAATTCTGGGGTCAAGGGCCGAGTATAAGAGGTCGGCAATAACGTTGAAGATAACGGCGAGGATGCCCGTGACGAGAAAGAATCCCATCACGAGGTTTACGTCGATGCGGTTGAGCCCCTCGCTGAAGAGCGAACCCATCGCCTGCCAGGCGAAGACTCTTTCTGTGATTACGGCACCACCGATCACCGCCCCGAAGTCGAGCGCGATGATGGTCGCGATCGGGATCATGGCGTTGCGGAAGGCGTGACGCATCACCACGGTGCGTTCGCCGAGGCCCTTGGCGCGCGCCGTGCGCACGTAGTCCTGGTTCATGACGTCGAGCAGACTGGCGCGAGCGTAGCGCGTGTAGGCCGCCAGCGAGATGATCATGAGCGCGATGGTGGGCAGCAGCATGTGGGTCAGCGAGTCGAGCATGTTCAGCCACGTGTCATCCACGCGGCGGATGGCGGGAGTCGAGGCACCGATCGTGGCGATCACACCGTTGCTGAGCGGGATGCGCGCCACGTACTCATCCCAGCGGATGAACATCTGGTCGAGCACGAGCGGGATGATTCCCAAGCCACCGACGATGGCCGTGGTGCGAGCTACGACGGCCTTGCCATCACCACCGACGAAGAAGCCGACGAGGAGGCCGAGCCCCACCATGATGGCGAGGACGAGCAGCACAGTCCACGGGCTGTTGACGTAGTAGAAGAGGAACTGGAACGGCCAGCTCAGGATGACGGTCAGCACCACGATGATTCCGACCGCGAGCAGGGCCCGCCGGTTGTGGAAGCCAGTGGAGGCGAAGAGCACGACCGCGCCCGTAGCCACGGACATCAGCGCGATTCCGACGAAGCCGATCGAGGGGCTTTCAAACCAGCGCGTGACATCGAGAAGGATGAGCAACGCAGCAATACCGCCGCCGACGCTGACGAAGGAGATGACGCGCGTTCGCAGCTCGCCGCCGACGACGGAGGAGGCGATGAAGCCCATCACGAGCCCGATGATGAGTATCGACCACCACGATATGACGGGGTCGCCGAGGAACGAGTTGAACTGAATAGCGCCGAACTCTTTGAGGAGCACCGCGACCCAGAAGATGGGCAGCGAGTAGAAGACAAAGGTGAGGAACGTGACGACGTAGTCGTAACCGCTGTACTGGCGAAGCGCGGTGGTCATTCCGATGGCGACACCGATCACGATCGCGAGAATCGTGGCGGCGAGCACGAGTTGAAGCGTGGAGCCGAGCGCTCCACCAATGGCTTCGATCACGGGCTGCTGGCCGCGGGCGACGGAGATGCCGAGGTCGCACTGGCCGATGAAGCACGCCCCTACTCCTCCGAGCCAGGAGAAGTAGCGCAGCACGGGAGGCTGATCGAGGTTGAGCAGCCCGCTCAAGTACGCAATCTGGTCTTGAGCGCTGGGATCTCGACTGCCTCGAAGATCTCGAAGCGGATCACCGGAATTGGCGGTTAGTACATAGACGATGAATGAAGCCACGAGGAGAACAAGAAGAGTGGCTACAAGGCGTCTGGCGACAAAGGTCAGCACCGGAGATCCTCATTTCGGGGGCGTGCACAACAGAACAAAAACAGTGCCGACGAGCGGCATGACGACGGACTCACAAGTGGGCCGGGCGTGAAGCCCGACCCACTCGTGAGCGCTACCGAGGAGTTACTCGGAGTCGGCCGGTGCCCACTCCCAGAAGTTCCAGAAGTAGGTCGGCGACAGCGGACTCGGGTCCACGTTCGTTACTGAGTTGTTCCAGACGGTGATTCCGGGGAACTGGAAGATGGTGACGCCATAGGCGTCTTCCCACACCAGCTTCTCGACCTCGACCTGGATCTCGGTCTGAACCTCGGGGTCCAGCTCGGTCTCAAGGTCCTTGAGGAGTCCGTCTACCTCGGTGTTGGAGTATCCACCGAAGTTGCTGGGCTGGCCACTACCGAGGTACTGGTCAGAACCGGTGAGCGCGAGGCTCGTTGACTGCCACGCGAAGATGACCGCATCGTGCGGGTTGATCGGCAGTGCTTCCTTGTCGGTGAAGGCCCAAGTCGGCTCGGAGTCGTCAACTACCGTGAAGCCGGCGAGAGCAGCCGACTGCTGGATGAATTCGAACTCCGATGCGCGACGGACGTTGCCCTCGGGGTACCAGAACTTGACCTCAACCGGAGTGGTCACTCCAGCGTCAGCGAGCAGCTTCTTCGCACCGTCGATGTCAACCTCGGCGTAGGCATCCGAACCGTTCGCCTCTACGATCGCTTCATAGCCGGGAGCACCCGGGATCTGAAGAATCGAGTCACGCAGGGTGGCGTTTTCGTTCAGCGGAGTGATCAGCTTGTCGAGGATTTCCTGACGAGGAACAACCTTGAGGAATGCCTGACGAACGGCCTTCGCCTTGTCTTCGTCTCCGCCGTAGGTGGCGGGGTCGAAAGGACCGCCGTTGTTGAACGTGAGGTCGATGTGCTCGTATGTTGCTTCATCCGCGGTGACGTAGTCAGCGTTGCCGAGTCCCTTGACGAGCTCAAGCACGTCAGGAGTCGGCTGGCCTGCAGCAATCTGAACGTCGCCGTTCTCGATGGCCTGAACCTGAGCGGTTGAGTCTTCGATCTGGCGAACGATGATGCGTTCGTACTTGGGCGACGGGCCCCACGTGTAGAGCGGGTTGGCCTTGAGCGCTACGTACTCGTTCTCGACGAGTTCATCGAGAACGTAGGCACCGCTCGAGAGAGCAACGAGGTCGCTCTCGGGGGTGCTCGGCGCCTGGTACTCGTCGTTCCATGCCTTGGCGACCGGGGTGAGCCAGTCAACGTCGTCGTTCTGAACTGCCTCGACGAACATCTCTTTGGCTTCCTCGGGATCCGTGATCTCGGGGTACGCCAGCGACACGACACCGTGAGCGGCAACACCGAGGTCGAACTGGATCTCCCAGTCAACGTAGGCCTTGTCGTACACGATCGTGATGCTCTTGTCGTCGATCTCCGGCAGAGCCGAAGCGAGGTCGCCACGCGGGTTGGCGTGGGTGAAGAGCGGAGCGCCTTCAGCATCCTCAACACCGGCAAAGATGGTGGTCCACGCGAGCAGCAAGTCGGCGGAGTCGATGGGGGTTCCATCAGACCAGGTGACGTTGTCGTTCAAGGTGTACTTGACCGTCAGGGGGTCATCGCTGGTCTTCTCGAAGGTACCGAAGTCGGTGTTACGAACGAGAGCAGGTTCGCTGTTGTAGTACAGGAACGACGAGTTCATCATGTACAAGACAACGGCGTTAGCGGTGTTGTTACCCGCTGCGCTGCTTCCGTTGAAGTTGTCGATCAGGTCATTCCACGCCACCGTGATTTCGGTGTCGGCAATTACTTCTGATTCATACGGCGGAGTACACCCGGTTAGGGCGAGGGCTCCAGCCGCGAGTACAGCTATGGCAGCTGAGACGCGCTTCTTCTTCATCTTTCCTCCAGTAGAAAGGTGGTCGAAGGGACGGCGTAGACCAATCCCATGGCCGCCATTACACCGTATTGCTGAACGTGAGAGCAATAGAAACTGACGATTCGCACAATTCGCAACAAGAACGACACAATCCTGCGTGGATTCCTGTGTCTACCCCACAGCGGGGGTAACGATCGGATGACGGACATTAGCAGTTTTCGCGTTGCGAGAACTTAACATATACACAGGCCCGAAGCCGCGCATCCAACTTAGAATTGAAGTCTGCGAAGCCCACACCGGACGTCACTGTTGCCGCTGGACAACAGAGAAGGAGGGCGCTCATGTCGCCCGAAAATGCCCCGATCACGATCTCGATCGAACGCACCGTCGACCCGGCCCGCATTGCGGAAGCCACCGCCTGGATGCAAACCGGCATTAACCTTGCCACCAGCTATCCCGGCTTTCTCGGCTCGGGTTGGGTGCGCGCTGGCACCAACAGCACCACGTGGCACATGCTGTACCGATTCGCGGATGACGCCGCACTCTTGCACTGGGAGCAATCGCCCGAACGCGCGTGGTGGCTGCAGAGCGGCAGCGGGTTCGTGCACGATCAGCGCACCGAACGCCGCACCGGAATCGAAGGCTGGTTCGATGAGCCAACCGAGGTCACCGTTGAACAGGCGGGCCTCGTTTCGCCCGTGCCCGCCGCTCCCCCGCGCTGGAAGCAAGCCGTGACCATCTGGCTGGGTTTCTTCCCGCTCAACCTTCTTTTCACTCTGCTCGTGACGATGCTGGTTCCCGGCTGGGATGCGCTGCCGATCGTCGTGCGAGTGCTCCTCACGACGCTCTGCCTGACGCCGATCATGACGTACATCTTGCTGCCCGGGGTCACACGGATGCTGCGACGTTGGCTGTCGCCGAGGAGCTGACTGGGCGCGCTAGCCCAGTAGTTTTTTGAGGCTTGCGGTGTAGACCTCGAATGCTGCACGGCCGCGGGCAGTCAGGTTGAGATAGGTGACGGGGCTGCGCCCCTGATGGGCTTTCGTAACCTCGACGTATCCAGCGTCTTCAAGTTTTCGCAGGTGCGTCGAGAGGTTGCCGGGCGTCATCTCGAGCAGCTGCTGCAAGCGCGGGAAAGCGAGGCGATCGCCAGCGGGAAGGGTCGCGAGAGCTGCCGTGATGCGAAGCCGTGCAGAGGCATGGATGACGGGATCGAGTTCATCCATCGTTCTAGGCCATCCGTCGCAGCCGAAAAGCGAAGACGATCGCAGCGATGAGCATGCTGCCACCACCCAGCACTGCCATCACGATATTGTTGGCTGGCGCCCCGAAAAACGGCGACGCTGAGCCCGCGAGCAGCAAGATACTCCCCAGCACCAACTGGCTTTTCTCCTGCCAGAGGGCGGCTCCGAGGAAGTACAGGATTCCGGCCATCAGCGCAAAGGCGGAGGGGAAGTAGAGAGAGGCGAGCTCCTGAGACATACCGTTCTGGATGAGCGCAACGCCGACCGCGACGAACGCGCTGCTCGCTACCGACCACGAGATCCCGTACACCGCCCCGGAGAAAGTCGAGTTGCCCTGAACCCCGCGGCTGATGCGAATTCCCAGCACCGTCGAGATCACGATGGCGCTAGCGATGAGCACCCCGAAAGCGATGCGGGCGGGAATCACAGGGACGGAAAACCACGGGTTACCCCCATCGGCCGCTGACCAGAGCAACACGAAGCCCAGCGCCCACGCGAACCCCCACACGCCCAGCATCCACGGAATGGGTGAGAGCTGCTCGCGCATCATTATGTTCTGCTGATCATCCACCAGCCTCAACATATGTTCCGGGGTCAGCGCGGATTCATCGTCAAGCTCAGCGACGGTGCTAGCAGTGGGATCGTCGTTCGCCATGAGGGCTCCTTTGTTGCGGATGTCGCGCACCGATGCGGTGCCGGATTCGCTATCTACTTTGTAACACAAAGTACTTTGCGAGCGCAACGAAACTCCACCGATTCCATCGCCACAAGGCACAGCGCGTAAGCTGAAGGGCTATGTCTGCCTCCGACGTTCACTCCGCCAGCACTGCATCCTCCGCGCCCGCTGACGTGGTCGTGACGTACCCGCCCGAGCTGCCCGTCAGCCAGCGCAAAGACGACATTCTGGCGGCCATCCGCGACAACCAAGTCGTGATCATCGCGGGAGCGACCGGTAGCGGAAAAACCACCCAGCTGCCCAAGATTTTGCTGGAACTGGGTAAGACATCCATTGGGCACACGCAGCCGCGAAGGATCGCGGCGCGCACCGTAGCGGAGCGCATCGCCGAAGAGCTCGGCACCGAAATGGGTGACCTCGTCGGTTACCAAGTGCGTTTCACCGACCGTGTGGGCAAAAACACGCGCGTGAAACTCATGACCGACGGCATTCTGCTGAACGAGATTCACCGCGATCGCGATCTCAAGAAGTACGACGCGATCATCATCGACGAGGCGCACGAACGCAGCCTTACCGTCGACTTCCTCCTCGGCTACTTGAAGCAACTTCGCGCCCGGCGCCCCGATCTCAGCATCATCATTACGAGTGCCACGATCGATCCCGAAAGCTTCTCGAAGCACTTCGATGGCGCGCCGATTATTGAAGTTTCTGGCCGTACCTTCCCCGTTGAGATTCGGTATCGCCCGCTCGTCGCCGAAGAGCTAGAAGCAGAGGATGCCGAAGAAGAGGCCGCCAACCGCGCCGACCGTGACTATCTTGAAGGCATCAACGACGCCCTCGATGAACTCTCCCGCGAGAGCGACGGTGACGTACTCGTGTTCCTCTCGGGCGAGACCGAGATTCGGGATGCCGAAGAGTCGATCCGCGGGCGCATCAACGCGGGCAAGCTCCCCGAAGGCACTGAGGTGCTCCCCCTCTACGGTCGACTGAGCGCGGCCGAGCAACACCGCGTCTTTGAGTCACGGCGCACTCCCGGCACGCGGCGCCGTATCGTGCTGGCCACCAACGTGGCCGAAACCAGTCTGACTGTGCCCGGCATCCGCTACGTCATTGATGCCGGAACCGCGCGCATCAGCCGGTACAGCACGCGCGCCAAAATTCAACGCCTGCCGATCGAGGCGATCAGCCAGGCCAGCGCCAACCAACGTTCGGGGCGTTCCGGACGAACGAGTGACGGTATCGCCATCCGCCTCTACTCCGAAGAGGATTTCAACGCGCGGCCCGAGTTCATGGAACCCGAGATTCTGCGCACCAACCTCGCGGCGGTCATCCTTCAGATGGTGTCGCTTGGGCTCGGCAACATTGCTGAGTTCCCCTTCTTGCAGCCGCCAGACTCTCGCGGCATCAAAGACGGTCTCGACCTGCTGACCGAGCTGGGTGCCGTGGAGAATACCGCCGGCATCCGCAGCACGAAAACGTCGTCAAGCGCTAACGGCCCGCGCACGGGCGCAAGCGGCAAGGATGCGAAGGATGCCGCCCCGCGCATCACCCGCATCGGCAAGCAACTCACTCAGCTTCCCATCGACCCTCGCCTCGCGCGCATGGTGATCGAATCGAAGCAGCACAGCACCACGCGCGAAGTCATGGCGATCGTCGCGGCGCTCAGCATTCAAGACCCCCGCGAGCGCCCCCTCGACAAGCGCCCGCAAGCCGACCAGCAGCACGCGCGCTTCATCGACCCCACGAGTGACTTTCTCACCCTGCTCAATCTCTGGAACTACCTCGAAGAGAAGCAGAAAGAACTCTCGGGCAACCAATTCCGGCGCATGTGCAAGAACGAGTACCTCAACTATTTGCGCGTGCGCGAATGGCACGACGTCTACCGCCAGTTGAGCCGGATGGCCAAGCCGCTCGGGCTGGTTATTGGCGATGCGCACTCGAACCCCGACGGCATCCACCGCTCGCTGCTGGCTGGTCTGCTCAGCCACATTGGACTCAAGGATGTCGCCAAGCGCGACTACATTGGCGCGCGTCAGACCCGCTTCGTCATCTTCCCCGGCTCGGCCCTCGCCAAGAAACAGCCCAACGCGATCATGAGCGCCGAGCTCGTGGAAACGAGCAGACTCTTCGCCCGCACGAACGCTGCGATCGATCCGGTCTGGGCCGAAAAGCTTGCGGGCGACCTCGTGAAGCGCAGTTATTCCGAGCCGCACTGGGAGAAGAAGCAGGGCGCTGCTGTCGCGTTCGAACGCGTCACGCTCTATGGCGTAACGCTCGCCGCTCGCCGGCGCATCCAGTTCTCTCGCGTTGATTTGCCCGCTGCCCGCGAACTGTTCATTCGCCACGCTCTCGTGGAGGGCGAAGACGATCTCACCAAGCGCGACAAACGTGTGTGGGGCTTCGACGCGTCGAACCGTGCGCTGCGCCGCGATCTGGAACAGCTCGAAGAACGCAGCCGTCGTCGCGACATTCTGCACGACGACGAAACGATCTTTGAGTTCTACGACAAGCGCGTTCCCGCCACCGTCGCCTCCGTTCGCGACTTCGAGGGCTGGTGGAAGAAAGCACGTCACGACTCCCCCGACCTGCTGACGCTCACCACCAACGACCTGCTTGAGAATGCGGATGACGCTGAAGTCGACGAGACTGCCTTCCCGACCACGTGGGTGCGCGGCGATCAAACGCTGAGCCTCAGCTATCGCTTCGAACCCGGAACCGACGACGACGGCGTTACCGTCGCCGTGCCGCTCCCGCTATTGGCCGGCTTGCGCCCCGAAGGCTTCGACTGGCAAGTGCCTGGACTGCGCGAAGAACTCGTGACCGCGCTGATCAAGTCGCTACCGAAGCCGATCCGCCGCAACGTCGTACCCGCCGCCGACTGGGCTCGCCGCCTGCTCGAAAATGTGCCGGCCGATCCCGCCACCGCGGCCCTAGACGAGGGCCCCGGCCTGGCCGACTATCTGGCCAAAGAAATCGCGCGCCTGACCTATGTAAAGGTTGCGGCATCCGACTTCGATCTCGACCGCGTGCCCCCGCATCTCAAAGTCACCTTCGCGGTGATCGACGAGCGCGGTAAGAAAGTCGGCGCGAATAAGTCGCTGCGCAGCCTGCAGGCCAGCCTGAAGCCTGTTGCCCGTGAGAGCGTGGCGCGGGCCGTTGAAGGCGCCAGTCGCGGATCGATTGAACGCCCGACTGAGACTCTCGAACGTTCCGGCATCACCGCGTGGGATTTCGGCGCGCTCGATCGCTCTCGCGATACCAAGCACGGCGGCAACACAATTCGGGCCTACCCCGCGCTCGTGGATGCCGGCGACTCGGTCTCGATTCGCCTCATGTCCACTCCCTATGACCAGGGCATCGCCCATCAGAGCGGGGTTCGTCGTTTGTTGTTACTAGCGATCCCCTCGCCGCTCGGGTACATCAACGAACATCTCACGGGCAACGAAAAGCTCGTGCTAGCGCAGAGCCCGTACCGCTCGACGAACGCCCTCTTCGACGACTGCCTGCGCGCCTGTGTCGACTCCGTAATAGGCGATCGCGAGGTGTTCGAACAGGCCGAGTTCGAGGCGCTGCGTAACGAAATTTCGGCAGGCTTGGTCGACTCACTCTTCACGACGGTCTCCCTCGTGGCATCCATAGTGTCGGGAGTTCGACTGGCCGATAAAGCCATTCGTGCCGCGACCAGCATGCATCTGATTGCACCCCTCGGCGATGCGCGCGAACAGCTTGATGCACTCGTGTTCCCCGGCTTCGTTTCGGCGACAGGACTCACTCAACTGCGCCGGCTGCCGGTGTATCTCAAGGGCATCGAGCACCGCGTCACGAAGCTCACCGAGAACCCTGGCCGCGACCGAGGGTGGATGTCCGAAGTCGAGTTGGCGACCCGTCGCTACAAGGACGCGGGCGGCACGCTGCCGCTGGAACAGCATCCCGAACCGCAGATTGCCCGCGCCCGGTGGATGCTCGAAGAACTGCGATTGAGTCTCTTCGCTCAGCACCTCGGAACAGCCGAATCCGTGAGCCTGCAACGCATCGCGAAGGTGCTCGCTTCCTGAAGCCGTATTTTCAGCCTCAGGAGGCTCCCACCGGCTACTCTTGAGGCTGCGAGTGGCGCGAAATCGTAGCCTCTCTTCTGAAAGAAAGCAGCTCACGCGTGTCCGAAAGCACTACCACCACCCCCGCTACCCCCGAGATTTCCGCTGAGATTGCGCGTTCGTGGCTCTTGGTGGCGGCTACCCGCCCTGAAGACTTTGACGCTGCCGAGCGTTCGCGCGCCGACCAGATCATTCTCGATGTTGAAGATGCTGTCGACCCGCGCTTGAAGCCGAGCGCCCGCGACGCTGTCGTGCAGTGGTTGAGCAATGGTGGCAGCGGCTGGGTGCGCATCAATGACCGTGCTTCTGACTTCTGGTCAGACGATGTGGATGCCCTCGCCGGCCTTCCTGGCCTGCGCGGCGTCATGCTCGCCAAGGCAGAAGCCGCCGCTCACGTTTCTGAAACCTTTGACCGTCTCAAGGGCGCCACTCCCGTGATTGCCCTTGTGGAGTCGGCTCTCGGAATCGAAGAAGTTGTCTCGATCGCCCGCGCCCGCGGTGCGTACCGCCTTGCCTTCGGCAGCGGCGACTACCGTCGCGACACCGGCGCCAGCGCCGATGACCTCGCCATGGCCTACCCCCGCTCACGCTTGGTCATTGCCAGCCGCGTCGGCAACCTGCCCGGCCCGATCGACGGCCCGACCGTCGGCACGAGCCACCCCGTTCTGCGCGAGCAGGGCGACATGGCCGTTTCTCTCGGCATGACCGGCAAGCTCTGCCTCGACATCGAGCAACTTCCGATCATCAATGAGGTCATCAGCCCCACACGCTCTGATGTGGCGTGGGCTCGCGACTTTCTCGATGACTTCGAAGCTCGTGGCCGCGTCATCCGCGACGGCAGTGACCTGCCGCGCCTCGGTCGTGCCCAAAAGATCGACAAGCTGGCCCGCGCGTTTGGCGTCGAACCGGCCTAACCGTAGTGAATCAGCGGGCTCGCGAGTGCGAGCCCGCTTTTTCGTGCCTGCTTTTCGGGCGTACAGTCCGAATTTCTTTGCTCTTTGAGCAGCACCCCGCTCTTCCCCGCATCCGCCCTCGCGGTTAGGGTTGAGCCATGACAACGGCAGTCATTGTTGACGCGATTCGAACGCCTTCGGGCCGGGGCAAACCCGGCGGGGCGCTCTCCAGCGAGCATCCGGTCGATCTTCTGGCCGTCGTCTTGCGCAGTCTGGTTGATCGTCACGATCTCGACCCCGCCACCATCGACGATGTGATGGGCGGCTGCGTCACACAATCTGGCCGCCAGGCAGCCAATGTGACCCGCACTGCGGTGCTGGCTGCGGGGTTCCCCGAGTCGGTGCCGGCCACCACGATCGACCGCCAGTGCGGCTCCAGTCAGCAGGCCGCGCACTTCGCCGCTCAATCGATCATGGCCGGGGTCAATGACATCGTCATCGCGTGCGGTGTCGAGCTCATGAGCACCCACCCGATTGGGCAAGCGACGCTCGGTCAAGGTGGAATGAGCCGCCTTACCCGTAACCGCTACCCCGAAGGATTCGTCACGCAGGGCATCTCGGCAGAGCTCATTGCCGCGCGCTGGGGCCTGGAACGCGACGACCTCGACGTCTATGCGGCCCTCTCCCACGCTCGTGCCGCGGCCTCCGATTTCAGCTCGGAGATTCTGCCGCTCGCTGGCCTCGATCGCGACGAAACCGTGCGCCCCGGCACCACCGCCGAGAAGCTCTCTGCGCTCGCGCCCGTCTTCTACGATGCCGCTACCGCCGGGCGTTTTCCCGAGATTCAATGGCGCGTGACCGCCGGCAACTCATCGCCGCTTACCGACGGCGCCTCCGCTGCGCTGATCATGAGCGAAGAGCGGGCCGCGGCTCTGGGGTTGACGCCTCGCGCGCGCTTCCATTCCTTTGCAGTCGTCGGTTCCGACCCCATCGAGATGCTCACCGGCATCATTCCCGCTACCCATCGCGTACTCGAGCGCAGCGGCATCCGGCTCGACCAGATCGACAGCATCGAGGTCAACGAAGCCTTCGCCTCGGTGGCCCTCGCCTGGCTCAAAGAATTCCCCGTCGATCCCACGATCGTGAACCCCCGCGGCGGTGCCATCGCGCTCGGCCACGCCCTCGGCTCCTCGGGCACGCGCCTGCTCACGACTCTTGTCAATCACCTCGACGCCAGCGGCGGTCGCTTCGGACTCCAAGTGATGTGCGAAGGCGGCGGCATGGCCAACGCAACCCTCATCGAAAGGCTTTAATGCACATTCAGGATGCCGCAGCGCTCATCACCGGGGGCGCCAGTGGCCTCGGCTTGGCCACCGCTCGCGCTCTCGCCGCGCAGGGTGCACAGGTCACCATCGCCGACCTGCCCAGCTCGCGCGGACTCGACATCGCCGCCGAACATGGCTTCCGTTTCTCCCCCGCCGATGTGCGTTCCGAGGTTGACGTTCAGGCTGCTGTTGACATGGCGCGCTCCGTTGCTCCGCTGCGCATTGTCGTGAACTGCGCGGGGGTTGCAACTCCCGGCAAGACGCTTGGCCGCAAGGGTGTGCTGCCGCTAGAGACCTTCGAGACCGTGATCGGCATCAACCTTGTGGGCACGTTCAACGTCATCCGGCTGGCTGCGGCAGCGATGGTCGAGACCGAGCCGATCGAGGGAGAACGCGGCGTGATCGTGAACACGGCATCCGTCGCTGCCTTTGATGGCCAGATTGGCCAGCCCGCCTACGCCGCGTCTAAAGCGGGCGTCGCCGGGATGACCCTGCCGCTCGCCCGCGAATTCGCGGCAAGCTTGGTGCGCGTCATGACGATCGCTCCGGGAATCTTCGAGACGCCGATGATGGCGGGCCTGCCGCAAGAAGCGCAAGATTCGCTCGGCGCGCAAGTGCCGCATCCGTCTCGACTGGGACGCCCCGCGGAGTACGCCGCGCTCGTGCAGCACATCGTTGAGAACCCAATGCTCAACGGCGAAGTGATTCGCCTCGACGGCGCTATCCGGATGCAACCGCGCTAGCTGCCACCAGTTGCGCGGTGTGTCGAGGACACTGGTCACAGCCAGCATCCTCGACACGTCGCGAGCATCGCCAAAGGTTAGAGAACCTTGGAGAGAAACGCTTTCGTACGCTCGTGTTGCGGGTTACCGAGAACCTCGTCGGGATCGCCCGACTCCACCACAACGCCGCCATCCATAAACACGAGCTGGTCGGCGACTTCACGCGCGAACCCCATCTCGTGCGTGACAACGATCATGGTCATGCCGGATTCCGCGAGACCCTTCATGACGTCGAGCACTTCGCCCACGAGCTCCGGGTCAAGCGCCGAGGTCGGCTCATCGAACAACATGAGCTTGGGCTCCATGGCGAGAGCGCGCGCGATAGCCACCCGCTGCTGCTGACCGCCCGACAAATGAGCCGGGTAGGCATCCGCCTTATCGGCGAGGCCAACGCGAGCGAGCAGTTCTTGAGCGTGCGCGACCGCGGCCTCTTTCTTGACCTTGTTCACCCGGATGGGCGCCTCGATAATGTTCTCAAGGGCCGTCATGTGCGGGAACAGATTGAAGCGCTGAAACACCATGCCGATATCCCGACGCTGGCGAGCAGCTTCGCGCGGCTTGAGCTCGTAGAGCTTGTCGCCACGCTCTTCGTATCCGACCAGAACGCCGTCGACTTTGAGACGGCCAGCATCGACCTGCTCAAGGTGGTTGATACAGCGCAAGAAAGTTGACTTGCCCGAACCACTCGGCCCAACCAAACACATCACTTCACCCTGCGGCACCGACAGCGAAATACTCTTGAGCACTTCGTTGGAACCGAAGCTCTTCGAGACACGATCGGCGTGCACCATGGGCACGCTGCTGGTAGCTGCGTTCATCATTGGTGCTCCTTTCCTTCAGGATCGGTACTCAGGTCGGCGCTGGCATCAGAACCGGCCTCGCCAGCGGCAGCGGCTGCCGATCCCGGAGTCGTAATGACACCGGTCTTCAGCGTGATTGCTCCCGTCTCGGTCCCCGTCTTGTCGGGACGAGCCTGGCCAACTCCGCGAGAGAAGCGCTTCTCCAGGAAATACTGGCCCACCATGAGAATCGAGGTGAACAGCAGGTACCAGGCAGAGGCAACGAGCAGCAGCGGAATCGGATCGAAGATTACTACTGAGATGTCGCGCGAGCGACCGTAGAGCTCCAAGCTGAACGGGATCGCCGTGACCAGCGAGGTGGTCTTGAGCATCGAAATAACTTCATTGCCCGTGGGCGGAATGATGATGCGCATGGCCTGCGGAATCACAACGCGAGTCATTGTTTGAATCCACGACATGCCCAGCGCGGTGGCAGCTTCATCTTGGCCCTTGTCGACCGAGAGGATGCCAGCGCGCACGATCTCTGCCATGTAGGCAGATTCATTGAGCGCCAGACCGATCACAGCGAGCCAGAAAACGCTGATGAGGTCATTAGTTTCGAGTGAAAGCCACGGCTCCGTGAAGGGGATGCCGATATCGATCGTGGAGTAGATCGTCGCGAAGAGACCCCAGAATACGAGCTGCACGTAGACAGGAGTGCCGCGGAAGACCCAGAGGTAGAGCCAGGCAATACCCTTAACCACCGGGTTGTCCGAGAGGCGCATGACGGCAAGAGTGACGCCCAAGATGATCGCGATGATCATCGAGTACACCGTGAGCAACAGCGTGTAGCCCGCTGCTTGCGAGATGCGCTGATCAAAGATGTATTTGGCGAAGTTGTCCCAGCCATACGCGTCGCGCTGGGCAGCATCTAGCACGAAGAGCACGAGCATCGCCATGAGGATCACGGCGACAACGTTGCGCCAAGGGTGACGAAGACGAATCGCCTGAATAGCTTCCGCTTGATCGGCGCCGTTCGGCGACACCATCACGGGTGTCGCCGAACGGTTAGAGCCTGATGCAGCCATCTACTTAGCTAGCGGTTGCCGCGTTGATGGTGATGGTGTCAATAGCACCGCTGAAAACGCCCCAGTCATCGAGGATCGACTTGTAAGTTCCGTCGTCGATCATTGACTGCAGCGCTGCCTGAAGAGCGGCCGGGAGCGTCGAGTCCTTGGCGATCGCGATTCCGTAGGGCGCGGTGTCGAAGGAATCTCCCGCGAGCTCGATCTTGTCGGCAACCTGGCTTACGGCGTACTGCGTGATGGGCGAGTCGGCGCTCATCGCGTCGGCACGGCCCAGTGCGAGCGCGTTGGTAGCTTCGTCTTGAGTGTCGAACTTGAGGATGTTGATGGGCTCGTTGCCGGCATCTTCACACACTTGCGACTTGGCCGGAAGCTCGTCGGTCTCTTCGTAAGTTCCGGTCTGAACAGAAACGGTGAGGCCACAGGCGTTGGCCGGATCAACGTCGCCGCCGGTAACCTGAGCCCACTGGATGCCTGCTTCGTAGTAGTTCACGAAGTCGACGACCTTCTCGCGCTCTGCGTTATCCGTGAACGA
This sequence comes from Salinibacterium sp. SWN1162, assembly GCF_015864675.1. Lineage (NCBI taxonomy): Bacteria > Bacillati > Actinomycetota > Actinomycetes > Micrococcales > Microbacteriaceae > Salinibacterium > Salinibacterium sp. SWN1162. The sequence continues at coordinate 329,690 of NZ_JADYWT010000002.1, read as the reverse complement.
CGAGAAGCCGATGTCGTAGCTACCGCCGGTGACGCTCGGGATGATCTTGTCGAAGCTGGAGGGCTCGTACTGAGTCTCAAGACCAAGGGTGGCGGCCATCGCGTTGGCGAGGTCAACTTCCCACCCGATGGGGTTTCCAGCATCGTCCTTGTATTCGTTGGGCGCGTAGGTCGGGTCAATACCGATCACGAGCACGCCGGCGTCCTTGATGTCGTCAGGCAACAGAGCGGCTGCGGCTTCGTTCACTCCGACGTCGGGAGTGTTGCCTCCGGTGGTGGTTTCGGTGGTGGTGCTGTTGTCGACACAACCCGACAGCATGAGCGCTGCGGCAACAATCAGTGCCGGAGTCACGTACTTGATTCTCATGGTTCAACCTTCTCTATTTCCCGATGAATAGTGGCGTCGGTTACGAAGATCGAATCCGGAACGGACACGCCTCGCGTCAACGCCGACGAAGGAAGCCTACCGCTGGCTGCGCTCAGATCATCGTTTGGTGAGAAACGATCCGGTATCCATTGGGGGTGGCCGTCGAAATCCTGCATGACGTGCCGAAATTATGCGGCAGAGGCACGGCCGCGTCATTAGTGGGCGCGACGCGCCAGCGGAGCTAGTACTCGCCTTCGTTCGCTGCTTGCAGCTCTGCGAAGTTGATCGTGCGTAGCTCACGCAGTCGAGTTTCGCGGTCCTTCTGGTATTGCGGATCGGCAGCCGGCATGTATGCGTCCCGCAATTTGCCGATGATCGCGGTACCGATCTCGCTCCACGCCAGTTCGCGCGCTTCGTCAATAATGTTCGAGATCAGTTCGCCATCCATGGATGCTTGGCGAAGCCCCTCGGTGAGCCCCTCCTGGACTGCGCGGTTGCGTTCCGTACGCGTGACCTTGAGCAGCCGTTCCGCTTGGTCAGCCAAGTGGTCGAATTCGACGTGAACGAGACCCGCCAGCGCACCGTCGTCGTAATCGAGGTGATCGCGAGCGGCGTCGACGATGATTCGATTCTTGACCGCCATTCGAACCGCGTTGCGCGCGATGAGAACGCCCTCTTCGACAACACGTTCGATGGGCGCTTCTTCTACGGGCTCGGGCGCCCTAAATTTGCCCAAGTTAAGGCGCGGGCGCCGCCGAAAGAGTCTCACAGTGCAATTGTTCCGGGTTAGTTGGATAAGGGGTATCCCCCATCCGGTGCAGCTTAGGTGGCGAAGCTGAACGGACTACAAAGTCTTTTCGTAGCAAATACCAAATGGGATGTTGGCGTAGTCGCCAAAAGGCTCGATGTGTACGTAGCCCAGGCTTTCGTAGAGCGCCATAGCGGGCAACTGAGCGTGACCCGTTTGCAGTACGAGCGAGCGAGCCGAAGCTGCGCGAGCTACACCCTCCAGCTCATTCATGAGGCGGCGGGCAGCGCCCTTGCCCCGATGGTTCGAGCCAACGAAGACCTTCTTGACTTCAAAGGACTTTCCGAACCGGCGCAGCGCGGCGTGACCGATGACGGTATCGCCATCGAGCACCAGCAGCGTGTGACTCACGTCGTCGGGCGCGACCGTCAACGCAGCATTCACTGCGTTGCGGCCCACCTCATCGAGGGCGGCCTGACGATCGGCGTACATCGCCGTCGTCTCGACCTCCATCAGTTCACGCTGGGTAACCGCGCGTGGGTCGAGCCAGTCGACCCACTCAACGGTCAGGCTCACTCCGTTTTTACCTTGGTGGTTGCCGAGGCGTTGGCTTCATACGAGGTGTTGGTCGACTCGAAGAAGTTCACGAGCTCGAGAGTGTCGTTGGCTGTCGCCATCCACTTGGCCGGGTTCGACACCTTGTAGTGCGCGTCGAAGCCGAGCTCTTCCAACCGACGGTCAGCCAGGTACTTCACGTACTGGTTGATGTAGTTGGCGTTGAGCCCAAGGATGCCGCCGGGGAGCAGGTCGTGGTTGTAGGCCTCTTCCATTTCCACAGCATCCAGAATCATCTGGCGAATCTCGTCAGCGAACTCTTCCGTCAGGATCTCCGGGTTCTCTTCCATCACTGTGAGGATCAGGTTGATGCCGAACTTGAGGTGCAGGCTTTCGTCGCGAACAACCCAGTCCATGAGCGAACCGAAGTTGCGCAACAGGTTGCGCTGACGGAACGACAGGGCAACCATGAAGCCCGAGTAGAACCAGATGCCTTCGAGCACCACGTTGTAGGCAACGAGGTTGCGGATGAAGTCCTGCTTGCCTGCGATGGTGTCGATGTCGAGAGTTTGCTCCGTCATACGACGGATGTACTTCATCTCGAACTCTTCCTTGCGAGCCATCGAAGGGACGTCAACGTGAGAGTTGTACGCGGCTTCGCGGTCGATGGGGAAAGTTTCGAGAACGTACTCGAAGCTCATGCAGTGGTTCGCTTCTTCCCACATCTGCTTCGCGAGGTACAGCGAGCATTCTGCGGCCGAAACGTAGGGGTACACGCCAAAGGCCAAGGCCTTGTTGACAAGCAACTCGTTCGGGTTGAAGTAGCTCATAAGGAAGGTCACTGCGTGACGCTCTTCATCAGTCATCTTCTTGAAGTCGGCGATGTCTTCGCCCAGCTGGATCTCGTTGGGGAACCAGGTGTTAGCAACGGCCTGGTCATACAGGTCCATGGCCCATTGGTACTTGATGGGCTTCAGCAGCAGGCCGTCTTGCAGGCCGGTTCCTAAGATTCCCATTACTGGCAGCTATCGCACTGGAGGTCGTCCATGGGATCGACCGGTACGAAGTAGTCGTCTGTCGTGTTTTCGCGATTCATAATTATTCTGCCTTCTTTGCGAATCCGCCGAAGCCTCGGCGGGCGGGAGCTGAGCCCGCGGTTGATGTCGATGCGGAAGCTGTTGCAGCTTTGCCCGACGAAATTTCTTCTGCCTTGTTGACCTTCACGGTGGACTGCTCCGCCTGGTGACGAGGCTTCATGTGCAGGTAGTAAGTGGTCTTGACGCCGCGCGACCACGCGTCAGAGTAGATGTCCATCATGTCGCCGAGGTCACGCGTCTCGAGGTACATGTTGCGGCTGATGGCCTGGTCGATCCACTTCTGGGCACGAGCGGCAACTTCAAGGAACGAGTAGGGGGAGAGCTGGAAGCTCGTCTTGAACACGGCCTTGATGTCATCGGGGATACCGGCAACGTTCTGCACGTCACCCTGGCTGCGCAAGATTGCTTCGCGGTTCTGCTCCCACAGGCCGTGCTCTTGAAGGGTCGCAACGAGGTTGCGGTTCACTTCAAGGAACTTGCCGTTCGAGGTCGAGCGGCTGAAGATCTGCGAGAACTGCGGGTCGAGACCGGGTGTGGTGCCGGCAACGAGACCAATGGATGCGGTGGGAGCGATTGCCATCAGCGTCGCGTTACGCATTCCGCCCTTGACCTTCTCACGCATGGCATCCCAGTCGAGACGCGTCTTGCGGTTGACCTTGATCTCCATGCCACGGTCGGCTTCGGTGAGCGCGATGGAGTCGAGCGGCACGAGGCCCTCTGACCAACGGCTGCCTTCGAAGTTCGTGTACGAACCGCGCTCTTTGGCCAGCTCGGTGCTGGCGTCGATCGCGGCGTATGACACGTGCTCCATGATCTCGTCGATGAGGTCGTAGGCCTCTTCGCTCTCGTAGCTGTAGCCGAGCTTCTCGATGATGTCGGTGAATCCCATAACGCCCAGACCGACGGCGCGGTTCTGCTCGTTAGAGAAGTCAGCCTCTTTCACGCTGGAGCGCGTGATGTCGATGAGGTTGTCGAGCTGGCGAACAGCCAGGCGGGCGCTCTCCGCGATCTTCACGAAGTCGACTCCGCCTTCAGGCAGAAGGTGACGCGAGAGGTTGATCGACGCAAGGTTACAGACGGAGACGTTGTCTTCATCCTGCGGCAACGTGATTTCGGTGCAGAGGTTGGAAAGGTGGATCGTGCCCGTGTTGTTGTTGAGCGCACGGTTGTTGATCGTGTCTTTGAAGGTCAGCCACGGGTGGCTGGTGGTCTGCAGGGAGATGAGGATCGACTTGAACTGCTCGCGAGCACCGATCTTCTTGAACATGTGCATTTCGCCGGCTTCGGCCATGGCGACATATTCGTTGTAACGCGTGGAGAAGGCCTGGCCGTAGAGCTCGTTGAGGTCGGTCACTTCGAGCGGGTCGAAGAGGTACCACGAGTCATCGTTCTGAACGCGCTTCATGAACTCATCGCTGATCCAGACGGCCGTGTTGGCGGTGCGGGTGCGGCGGTAGGGGTCACCGGAATTGCTACGGAGTTCGAGGAACTCCGGGAAGTCCATGTGCCAGTTCTCCATGTAGAAGCAGAGCGCGCCGAACTTCTTGCCACCGCGGCTCACGGCACGAAGGATCGAGTCGATCGTGTGCATGAAGGGGATGGGGCCGGTGGAGGTGGTGTTGTTGGAGCGGATGGGCGAACCCTGAGCGCGCAGCTTGGTGACCGAGAGGCCGATTCCGCCGGTGCCCTTGGTGAGCCACATGACATCGCGCGTCGTCTTAGCGATGTGCTCCATGTCGTCTTGCATTTCCATGACGAAACAGTTGGCGAGCTGCGGGTAGATCGTTCCCGCGTTCACGAGAGTGGAGCCGGCAGCCAAGTACTCGAGGCTGGACATCTTCTCGTAGAACTTGAGCGCTGCCTGGTTGGGGTTGGCCTCGTTGAGCGAGAGGCCCATGGCGATGCGCATCCAGAAGTACTGCGGCACTTCAAGAGCGTCTCCGTTGCGACCCTTGATGCCGTAGCGGTTGTTGAGCGTGACAACGCCGATGTACTTGAGCAGCTCGTCGTGAGCGGGCTCAAGGTGCTCGGCGAGAGCATCCAAGTCGAACATGCTCGTGAGACGAGGGTCGAGAAGACCCTCGTCTACGCCGCGGGAAACGTTTGTTGCGAAGTGCTCTTTGTGCAAGCGCTTGAGGTCAGCGTCGTCGGTGTAGTCACCGAGAACGCGCTTGTAAATGGTCTTGAGGAGAAGACGGGCGGCGACAGTGTCGAAGGCCGGGTCATCTTTAACGTTCTGGAGTGCAACCTGGATAACAGCTTCGTCGAGCTGCTGCGTGGTGATGCCGTCGAACAGCGTCAGTTCGAGTTCAGAAGCGATCTGAGTGACCCACGTGATGTTCTCGTCGAGACCGACAGCGGCCTCTTCAATCGCGATGTTGATCTTGTTCGCATCGTACGGCTCTCGCTGTCCGTTGCGCTTGACGACTGTGATTGCCACAAATACTCCCTAAATCCCCATAAAACCCTGAAAACCGCGATCCCCGATCAAGCGGTTCCACCACTATATATCGTGGGTGCCACCGGCCGCCAACCCTAGATGTAGTGGGCGTGTCCTCCACAGGTGTGGATAACTTCGCGGAGTTGTCCACAGCCTATGGATAACCACTGACACCACGAATACCCCCGAAAAACGGGCATTGAACGGCCTAAAATCGGCCCACTTCGACGGCTAAGCTGGAACCCTTGTGAACGCATACATCGACCTGTTGAAAACTCCGGGCATCGCCAGGATTATTGCCGCGCAGCTGACTGCCCGACTTCCGAGCGGAATGCTCTCGTTGGCGATCCTTCTTCACGTCGAACAGATTCACGATTCCTATGGCGCTGCCGGCCTTGTGCTCGCTGCCACGAGCGTTGGTCAGGCCGTTGCCGGCCCGCTCACCAGCCGCTGGATGGGCATCTGGGGGATGCGCAAAGTTCTCATCCTCACCCTCGTCATCTCGGCAGCGGCCATCTTTACGATTGCGCTCGCGCCGCTGAGCGTCGGCATGTTCATGGTGGTCGGGCTCATCGCGGGACTCAGTAACCCACCCGTGCAACCAGCGGTGCGCACGATCTATCCCAAGATGGTGAACTCCAAGCAGTTGACCCCGCTGTTCTCGCTGGATGCTTCGGCTCAAGAAATCATTTGGGTTGCGGGCCCCGTTGCCGCAACCTTCATTGCCGTACAAATCTCGACAACGCTCGCGATCGTCGTCGCTGGCACGTTCCTTATTTTCGGCGGTATCTGGTTTATCGCGAGCCCCGAAGTCGGCCAGGTTCGTATCCCCCGCAGCAAGCGCTCGTTCGGTACCGTGCTGCGCAAGCCGCCCGTCATGCTCGCGACGATCACCGGCTTCCTCCTCGTCGGCGCAGCATCCGCCGTTGAGGCATCCGTCGTCGCGGTCTTCGGCCACGGTGGCCCGCAAGCGGGAATCGTGCTCGGCATTTGGGCAATCGGCTCGCTCTTCGGCGGGCTCTTCCTCGGCCATCTCCCCATCGGCCCGTGGGCTCTCGCCCGCCGCATGCTCATCGTCTTCGTGGGCATGGCATTGGCGATGATCTATCTCGATTTCTGGTGGCTCGCCATCATGCTGCTCATCGCGGGCATCGGTATCGCTCCCGCGTTCGCCGTCATCTTCGCGATCGTGTCGGCCAGCGTGAAATTCAGCGATACCGCTGAGGCTTATGGATGGGTCGGCACCGGTCAGCTCATCGGTGCGGCGCTCGGCTCCGCTATCGCCGGATTCCTCATCGACGCCAATGGACCCATCGGTGGCTTCTGGGCCGCGACCGTCATTGCAGCCCTCGGAGTTCTCGTGCCAACGCTGCTGCGCGGCTGGCACCCCGACCTGCGCGGCAAAGACGCGAGCCCCATCCCTGACACGGAACCGATCAGTACTCTGCGCCAATAGCAGCCAGCACGGCTACGAACGCGACCACGCCACACAAGGTGCGGCGTGGTCGCGTTCGTTCTATCCCGGTGCGACTACCAGCGCGGATGCACCGCAGCACGGAAGTGGCGGTCGTAAATGTCGCGCACGCCGGACATGAAACCGTCGCTCAGAGCAGGCACTTGACCGGCACCCGCGTTGGACTGCGCCTGTGCGACATTGCGTGCGCCCGGAATCACCGAACTCACGCCTGGCTGCTGAGCAACCCATGCCAACGCCACCTGCGGCGTCGAGAAATCAGCAACGGCGGGTTCGCCAGCGAGCAGCGCCGCAAACTCTTGGGCCGCGGCAACGCCGGTCTCGAAATCGACACCGGAGAACGTCTCCCCCACGTCGAACGCTTCACCGTTGCGGTTGTAGGTGCGGTGGTCATTCTCAGCGAACGTCGTGTCGACGCGATACTTGCCACTGAGCAATCCGGAGGCCAGCGGAACGCGGGCGATGATTCCCACGCCGGCGTCCACGGCGGCCGGAAGAACGACATCCAAGGGCTTGAGGCGGAAGGCGTTGAGGATGAGCTGCACGCTCGCAACGTTCGGTCGCGCGATGGCGGCGAGCGCCTCATCCGCGGTCTCGACGCTCACGCCGTAGGCGGCGATGGCGCCGTCAGCGACGAGCACGTCGAGGTCATCGAAGACGCTATCCATGCCGAAAACGGCGGTGGGCGGGCAGTGCAATTGCACGAGGTCGAGAGTGTCTACGCCGAGATTCTGGCGTGAACGATCCGTCCATTCGCGGAACTTCGCGAGGGTGAAGTTGCTGGGGTCTTGTGCTTCGCGGCGCCCCATCTTGGTCGCGACAGTGATGTCGAGCTCGGGGCGATCGGCAAGATAACTGCCGATGAACTTTTCGCTGCGACCGTCGCCGTAGACGTCGGCAGTGTCGAAGAAGGTGACCCCGCCATCCGCCGCGGTATCGAGCACGCTGCGGGCATCCGCCTCGCTTACGTCACCCCAGTCGGCACCCAGCTGCCACGTGCCCAAACCGATAGCGGATACAGAACGGCCGGTGCGGCCCAGAGTGCGAATGTCCATGCCCCAACGCTACGCCTCCCCGGCGACACAGAGCGACCACGCAATAAACGTCGCCAGTCCGCAAGGGACGGTCACGGACTGGCGACGAGTTTAGAGAGCAACTTTTAGGCTGCGACGCTGTCGAGTGCAGGCATGAAGTGGCGGCGCAACACGCGCGACCACCGGTTGCGCGGCAGCTCCGGGCGAAGAGCGGCGAGGCCCGTTGCGAACTTAGAAATTCGATCGGGGCGGTGCCCCATCCTCCAGAGCAGTCGGTCGACTTCGCTGGCCTGGCCTGACGACTTCGTCTCTACGATCACCGTGTCATTGAACTGGAGCATGTCTGCGTCGCACTCCCACGCGAGTTCGCTATCGATCGTGCACCGGCTGCCACTTCCCGGTAAGAAGAGGGTCGTGCGGGTGTAGCGGGTGGTCAGAACGGGCTCCATGCTGCCCGTGTCGATACCGCCGACAGACGCATCATGCAGCAGCTCGTCGATGTACTCGCGGCCTTCGGCAGTGAGGCTATTACGCTCATCGAAGCTATACGGAAGGCGCTGCTTCGCGGTCGTTCCGCGCGAGCCCTTCGTTTTCACCTCGAGGTAGCAATCACCGGTATCGAGGTAGCTGCGAGTGCGAGCCTTAAAACGACGACGTCGCGGATGCGCGGCCAACAGGTAACTCGCTGCCTCCGGAGTATCGAAGTACACCGACTCGTAGTCGAAGTGCTGTCGCCCGTCGATCTCGAGCACCCGCGCTTGAGACTCGAGCTCGGCCAGCAGCGCTACGAGGTCAGAGGCTGGCACCACATATTTGCGGTCAACCCGCGTCAGCAGAGATGCACGTTCGGCCAGTTCCTCTAAAGAGATCGTCGCGAACTGTGTCGTGGATGGCGTGCTCATCGACGTGATCCTTCCAGAGCGTCATCGAGAGTCCGCGGCATCGCCGTCGCGACACCGCGGGTTGGCGCGGTAAGGCGGTAGCGAACATCCACCACCGTGATGTCGTTGACAAGGTCAAGCTTGTTGATGGTGAGCGAGTGCACGCGGGCACCCAACAGGTTCTCGAGACGCAGCCGGAGGGCGGGCTCGTCGGCAATGGCGGCATCCAGAGTCACCGTCTGTTGACGGTATGCCCGGAACAGGTGGGGGCTATCGCCAAAAGCGATCACGAGCAGGATCATCGCCATCAACGCTGGTGCGACGTAGACCGAGACGAGCGACGTCGTGTCGCTCGCGAAGCCGGCAGCGCCGAGGCCCGCGATGAGGCCAAGAGCGAGGGAAGCGAAGTAGTACGCGACTTCGTGCTGCGCGATCTCCGACGAACGAAGACGGATGATCGAGAGAACTCCGAACAGGCCGAGACCAAGGCCGACACCGACGGCACTATCGGCCAACATGACCGTGACTGCCATCACCCCGACGTTGACGATGAGATAAGCGACGACCAAGTCGCGGCGTCGGTGGCGCGCAAAGTACAGAGCGAAAGTGAGAAGACCGACGGCGACAAGGTCGAGGGCGATCATGGTGAGTTGGCTCATGGCGGGGCTCCTGAATTGTTACGAAGCGTGGTGTTCTTCACGCTGGTCCCCATTGAGCCGGAGAACTCTATGGACTTTCTATGAACGATCTCGACGCGGCGTGGGAGTTCCCAAAAGACCTCACTCGTGGGTTCGAGGTGAGACAATTCCCGAATGGACGCCCTTCTCGACTCCCTCGCCCGCACGACCCCGGTCGACATTTCGCCGACCCTGCTGATCGTGATCGTGGCGGCAGCGGCCGTTCTGAGCATCCCGAACCCCATCTGGAAATGGTTCGGCCTCTTCACGACCCTCGTGCACGAACTCGGCCATGCCGTCGGCGCGATTCTCACCGGTCGCTTCGTGCACGGCATGAAAATTCGGATGAACCACTCCGGCGAGGCCGTCAGTAGCGGCCGCGGCAAACTCGGCTCCGTGATCAGCGGATCGCTCGGCTACCCCGCGCCGGCCATCGTCGGCGCCGTGCAACTCTGGTGCGTTACCCAGGGCTACACCGCTATGGCCCTGTTCATCGGCGGCATCATTCTCGTGCTCACGCTGCTCGTGATTCGCAACCTCTTCGGCTTCCTTGTCGTCGCCGTCTCCGCCGCCGCGAGCGCCGCCCTCTGGGTGTGGGCAACGCCTGAGCAGCAGAGCTACGTGCTGCTCGTGATTGCGATCGCTCTGCTCGTCGGTAGCGTGCGCGGCCTCGCCACCGTAATCGGCGTGCACACCCGCCGCCGCGACCAGCTGAGCACCTCCGACGCCTACCTGCTCTTCAAGCGCACCGGTGTTCCTTCGGTGTTCTGGCTCCTCGTCTTCGCCGCCCTCATCGGCGCCAGCGTCGTCTGGGCCGTCACGATGGTGCTCGAAACGTACTGACCGCGCGGGACCAGCCACACCTAATCGTGCTTCGCCGCCAGTTCGTGACCGCTATCTATCACGGAGACAAGGCGCTTAGCCAGACGTTTGCGTACGAGGTGGTCGTTCGCTTCGACGCGATGCATCGTCACTTGCCGCATTTGCTCGACGATGCGCATCGTTCCCGGCGCAATGAACTGATCGAGCGACCCATAGACCACGTCGATCGGCACCCGCACCGAAGCGATATCGCTCACGGTTGTTTGGGTTTCGATGCAGTTTTTGAGGCTCATCACGAACGCCTGCCAGTTGCGTTCTGAGACATCGAGAATGTCCTCCAACTGAAACAGGCGCCGCAGGGTGTCGACGGTGGCCATCGTGAAGTCTTTGTTGTCTCGCAAGAACTCGTAAGCGCGCATGTACGCACCGACCCGCGCGCGCACGAGCGGATCCCCGATCTGGTTCGGCGGCACATAAATGGGCGGGCTCACCAGCACGAGCCGACTGACCTTGCTGGGATGCATCGCGGTGTAGCGAGCTGAAAGCAAGCTGCCGAGGGAGTGCCCCACCAGAATGAAGGGGGCGTCGAGCTTCAGCGAATTGATCGTGGCACGGATGGAATCAACGTGCTCTTCGATCGTGAAGGTGGCATCCGCCGGACTCGGCGATTCACCAAAGCCAAGCAGATCGAAAGAAATGCAGCGGTAGCGGTCGGAGAGTTGCGGGATGACGTGGGCGAACGTCGCCGCAGATGAGGCGATCCCGTGAAGAAAGATAATCACGGGGCCTTCGCCCTCATCTGCAGCGATATTCAGCAGCGGCGCTCCCGACGGAGTAACCCACCGTCGAAACGCCGTCCATAAACCCATGTGCTCAGTATCCCAGTCCCAGGCGGGTGGATGCTGAGTTAGCGAACCACTTTAGCGAAGGTTCTCTTTGTACTCGTTCTTCGCTTCCGTCGCTTCGCTCTCGGCTTTCGCTCGCTCGAGGTCGGCTTCCGCCTTCTTCACCTCGGCATCTGCTCCTGCCTGATCGGCCGCGTCGCTGACGCGTTCCTTGGTGTCGTCGACGAATTCTCCGACCTTCTTTGCGGTCGCTTCGCCGGCATCCTTCGCGTTATCAATGAGACCCATGATTCCTCCGATGTAAGTAATCCGTGTCGTTCAGCGCCTCTCGTTGAGGCACTATTTCACGATATCCGCCGGACACTAGCGGCATCCAATTTTTCAAGAAATACCGAGAGTGCTTTCAGACAACGTGAAGCTCGCGTCCACCGCGCGGAGAGGTTTCGAACAATAACGATCGGGTGGTGACGACCGAATCGTGACAAACGTTGGGTAGTTTTTCTGAACCAGACAGCCCACGATTGACAGCATGAGGCGCACACTAAAGATCACTACAGCACTGGTACTTTCCCTCCTCGTTCTCTCCGGTTGCTCGGCGGGCATGAGCGACATGTCGTCGAGCGAGTCAGGCGACTATCTCGTGGAAGAGACGGGCGAAGGACTTTCGGGCACCACCGGCAATGATCAGGGAATCGCCGCACCCGCCGCAGACGGCGCACTCGCGAACGAGTCTGATATCAGCCGCGAGGTCATCACGACGGGCTACATGGCCGTGACAGTAACGAGCCCCGACGAATCAACCGCCGAAGCGATCCGCATCACGGAGTCGGTGGGCGGCCGCGTTGACGGCCGCAACGAATACGCGCCTTCGGAGGGCAACCGTGGCAGTTCGACGCTTACGCTGCGCATTCCGGCATCCGACCTCACCGCCACGCTCGACAAATTCAAGGAATTGGGCGAGCTGCAAGAGGTGTCGATCAACGCGCAAGACGTCACGATGCAGTCGCGCGATCTTGAGGCACGCATCACTGCTCTCGACGCTTCCGTCGACCGCTTGCTCGCTTTGCTGACGAAGGCCGAAGACACCGACACCCTCATTAAGCTGGAGACCGCAATCTCCGATCGCCAAGGTGAGCTCGAGAGCTTGAAGTCGCAAAAACGATACTTCGACGACCAAGTCGCCATGTCGACGCTCACGCTGAGCCTCGTCTCCGAAGCGGATGCCCCCAGCACCGAGCCGAACACGTTCTTGGACGGCCTCGCCGCTGGCTGGGCCGCACTCGTCGCCTTCTTCTCAGGACTGCTCGTGCTGCTTGGAGTGCTGCTGCCCTGGATCGTCTTCCTCGCGATCATCGCAGGCATCATTGTGGTGATCGTGCGAGCATCCATTCGCTCCCACCAACGATCGACAACTGCGACGGCACCGGCACCCGCAGCCGCAGCCGCAGCCGCCGAAACGGTCGACACTGACGCCGCGGCCACGACCCCCGAGGAGTCGAAGGCCGACTAAGCCTTCTCGGCCAGCAGTTCCCGCACCCGAGGAATGACCTCGGTCGCATACAACTCAATACTGCGCATCATGCGTTCGTGAGGCAGGGTTCCTGCGCTGTACTTCATGTCGAATCGCTGGATGCCGAGGGCAGAGATAGTGTTCGCTATCTTGTGCGCCACGGTCTCCGGCGATCCGGCGTACATGGAGCCGTGCTTCACTTCGCCGATAAATTCATCAACGCTCGACTCGGGCCAGCCGCGGTCGCGACCGATGCGGTCACGCATCGTCTTGTAGTGCGGCCACAGCTCCTCGACGACTTTGTCGTCGGAGTCGGTGATGTAGCCCGGCGAGTGAACGGCGATCGGCAGGTCGGGTTGCCCCAACTCGGCGAGCGCGTTGTGAAAGAGCTGCGCGTAGGGCGCGAACCGTTCGGGCTGGCCGCCGATGATGGCCAACACGAGCGGCATCCCGTAGCGGGCGGCTCGAACGACAGATTCGGGGCTTCCTCCGACGCCAATCCAGGTCTTGAGCGAACCGGATTCGGTGCGCGGAAAGACTTCTTGGTTGTTCAGTCCCGCACGCAGGGTGCCCGACCACGTCACCGGCTCTTCTTTGATGAGCTCAGAAAAGAGGTCGAGCTTCTCGGAGAACAACGTTTCGTAGTCGGCGAGGTTGTAGCCGAAGAGCGGGAAGGACTCGGTGAACGAGCCGCGGCCCAGAATGATCTCCGCGCGGCCGTTCGACAGAGCATCCACCGTGGCAAAGCGTTCATAGACGCGCACGGGATCATCCGAGCTCAAGACCGTGACGGCCGAGCCAAGTTGGATATTCGTGGTGGCAGCGGCGAGTGCGCCCAAGACTGTCTCCGGAGCAGTGATCGCGAAGTCATCGCGGTGATGCTCGCCCACACCGAAGTAGTCAACGCCGAGCTTGTCGGCCAGTACTCCCTCGGCTACGACATTGCGGATGACTTGCGCCTGACTGAGCGGCGCACCATTTTCGTCTACCGTGACGTCGCCAAATGTGCCGAGTCCAAACTGAACCTGCTGATTCACGAGCTCCCTTTCGCTGAGACGCCGATCGCGTCTGTAGGCAAAACCGTAGCCGGGCATCCGCTATTCCACGATTGTGGAGCAGGCACCCGCCAACTGGCGGTGTCCGGATGCTCGGGCTCGCCAGCGCGGTGCCTTAGACCGAGTCGCGCCGCACGAGAGTGGTGGGCAAGGTGTCCCTGATCGGAGCCGCCGTCGGAGCAGCGATCCGTTCGGCGAGCGCCGTGACCATGCGCGCACCGAGCTCGCTCAGCGGCTGTCGCACCGTCGTCAGCCGAGGTTCAAGAGTGGTCGCGATCACGGTGTCGTCGAACGAAACAAGCGAAATGTCTTCGGGCACTCGACGCCCCCGCGCTTTAAGCGTTCCCACTGCGCCCGCCGCCATGAGGTCGGACATCACGAACACTCCATCGAGATCAGGATGCTGGTCGAGCAGCGTCTCCATCGCTTGCGCGCCCCCGGATGTCTGAAAGTTCGATTCGGCGACAAGGGAACTATCGAGGCCGTGAGCCTCGAGCGTCTGCTGAAATCCTCGAAGCCGGTCTTGAGAGACTCCCATTCCGCTCGGACCAGCAATCACCCCAATGCGACGGCGGCCCGCAGCGATCAGGGCTTCTGCGGCGAGCATGCTGCCGCCAGCATTGTCGGAGTCGATGTATGACAATTCGGAGTCCACCGACTCGACGGGGCGACCCAGAAAGACGACGGGGAGAGCAGATTGCGCGAGCAAGCGCGGAAGCTCGGTGTTGTGAGATTCGAGAATCACCATAGCCCCGTCAACGTGGCTAGCTTCGAGAAAGCGGAGAAATTTCTCGTCGCTCTCGTCATTAGCGCGCAGCAGCATCACAAGTTGTTGCTCGGTCTTAGCGATTTCGCGGATAGCGCCGTGCAGCACCATGGCGAAGAACGAGTTCGTCATTTGCTCGATGTTGGTTTCGGAGACGATGAGAGCGACAGAGTCGTGGCGCCCACGCGCTAGCGAGCGGGCGGCCGGATTCGGCCGAAAGCCCAACCTTTCGGCTGCGCGCTGCACTGCAGCACTGCGTTCGGGGTGAACCGTGAGCTTGCCGTTGATCGCTCGAGAGGCCGTAGTGCGCGATACACCGGCTTCACGCGCGACGTCGTCGAGGGTAACCATGTGCACATCATCCCCTGCGTGGTCGTAGTTCGCGGAATCCGCAACGCGTAAAAGTATGAGTTTTAGGGAAGCGCAATCTTTTTGTTGTGATTCCCGACATAAGCCTATACGGTTGCACTACCTCATCAAGGAAGCGCTTCCTCGACCAAACCTCGACGATCGCCTCCGAGACGAATGCCCCCGTAATTCCCAATCACACCTCAATGTGGAGGACGCAATGACAGCGAAAAAATTTGCCAAATCAGTGATCGCCGGAGCCGCAGCTCTCGCGCTTCTCGCCGGATGCTCGGGCGGAGGTGACACCGATGGCAAGATCACACTCGACGTCTGGACCTTCGGTGGCATGGGCCTCGACGAAGCATTCGCAACGTACCAAGAAGAAAACCCCAACATCATCCTCAAGGTCACCAATGCCGGAGGATCTGACGAGCAAGCTCAGGCACTGACCACCGCCCTCGCCGGCGGCAAGGGACCAGACGTAGCGGCGATCGAAGTCGGCTACATGTCTCAGTTCAAGGCTCAACCGCAAAACTTCGTCGACCTGCGCACTCTCGGTTCGGATGACATTGAGAGCAGCTTTCTCGACTGGCGCTGGTCGCAGGGCGTTGCCGCTGACGGATCGGTAGTCGGCATCCCGACCGACGTGGGCGGGCTCGCAATGGCCTACCGCACCGACCTCTTCGAAGCTGCCGGGCTCCCCAGCGACCGTGACGAAGTCAGTGCACTCTGGCCCACGTGGGACGACTTCATCGAGGTCGGCGCAGAGTACCGCGCAGCCACCGGCAAGGGCATGATCGACAACGTTAACAGCGCGATCTTCAACCCCGCGGTGCGCCAGGGCAGCGAAATGTACTACGGCGCCGGCGGCGACGACGACCTCATCTACGACAGCAACCCTGACGTGCAAGAGGCGTTTGGCTATGCGCTCGAGGCTATCGATTCGGACATCAGCTCGCGCACCCCATCATGGAGTGAAGCGTGGAATGCTGGCATGAACAACGGTGACTTCGCCGTGCTCGCCGCTCCAGCGTGGATGATGACCTACATTTCTCAGCAGGCGCCAGACACCTCAGGAAAGTGGGATATCGCAGCGGTTCCCGAGAACGCCGGCAACTGGGGCGGTAGTCAACTCGCTATCCCCGCTAAGTCGGACCACCCCGAAGAGGCATTCGCCTTCATCGAGTGGCTCATGTCGCCGGAGCGTCAGCTCGAGATCTTCCAGGCCCACGGTAATTTCCCGTCGACCCCGGAACTTTACGACACCCCTGACATCCAGAACTTCACCAGTGAGTTCTTCAACGATGCCCCCGTCGGACCGATCTACGCCAACAGCGTGGAATCCATCGAGCCGATCTTCGAAGGTCCGCAGCAGCGCATCATCGACACCGCGATCTTGAACTCGCTCTCGCAGGTCGAGAACGGTGAAGAACCTGCGGCCGATGCCTGGTCCAACGCACTCAAGAATGTTAAGACTGCCCTAGGCGGCTAGTGCTCCCGGGGCGGGCTCACTCTCGTGGGCCCGCCCCTTCCCATCCCCTGTCAAGGAGTTCGCCATGGTTTTGTCTGCCCCTCCCCGTTCTGCCCCCGCGCCTCAGCGCCCCAAGAGCACTAAGAGCACTAAGAGCACCGGTCTCAAGCCTCGCCGTCGCATCAAGTCGGCGACGCGCATGGATGCTTTTGCTCCCTACATGTACATTGCGCCATTCTTCGCGCTCTTCGCAGTGTTCGGCCTGTTCCCCACCGTCTTCACGTTCTATGTCGCTCTCTTCGACTGGAACCCCATCGGCGGCCAGACGTTCATCGGCCTGGATAACTTCGTCACCCTCTATGGCGACGAGCGTTTCTGGAACGCGATGCGCAACACTTTCAGCATTTGGATTCTCTCGACGGTTCCACAGCTATTGCTCGCCCTCTTTCTCGCGCAGCTACTGAACAACGTTCGCTTGAAATTCGCCAACCTGTTCCGGATGACGATGCTCGTTCCGTACATCACCTCGGTTGTGGCGACAACGATCGTTTTCGCGTCGCTCTTTGGTCGCGACTACGGCCTCATCAACAGCTTCCTCAACCTCTTCGGCGTTCAATCCATTGACTTCGCCGCGAATACCTTTGCGAGCCACATCATGGTCTCGACCATGGTGCTCTGGCGTTGGTTCGGGTACAACACTCTGATCTATTTGGCGGCGCTCCAAGCGATCCCGAAGGACATCTATGAGGCTGCCGCCATCGATGGTGCTGGAGGGTTCAAGCAGTTCTTCTATGTGACGATTCCGTCGCTTCGTCCGGTCATCATCTTCACCATCATCGTCTCAACGATTGGTGGACTTCAGGTCTTCACTGAGCCTCTGCTGCTCTCCGCCCCTGGCCTCACGGGCGGTGCCGGTCGCCAGTTCCAGACCCTCAGCCTGTTCATGTACGAGCAAGGGTTCGGCAACTTCCAGTTCGGCTATGGCTCCGCAATCGGTGTGACATTGTTCGCTCTGATCGTCGTGTTCTCTGTCATCAACTATCTGCTCTCTCGTCGCATCACCTCAGACGAATAAGGACGCCATCATGACTACTTCCACCCCCGACTCTGTCGCCACCACTCCACATCGCCCCCTCAAACGTGCTTTCGCCGGTCGCGTGCGCTGGTGGACCTATGCGTTCCTCTTTGGCTCGGTGCTCTTGAGCGCATTTCCGCTCTATTGGATGTTCGTCGTCTCGACGAACGATTCCGCTGCGGTATCCCAAACGCCTCCGACTATCGTGCCCGGCGGCAACTTCTTCGTTCTAGCGGAGCAGGTCTTCACCACCGTGCCGTTCGTGCAGAGCCTGCTGAACTCGTTCATCGTTGCCGGCAGCATCGCAATTTCTCAAATGATCTTGTGCACTCTGGCCGGATTCGCTTTCGCAAAGTTGGAGTTTCGCGGGCGCGACCCACTCTTCATCGTCGTTCTCATCACCATGATGGTTCCCACCCAGCTCGCCGTAATCCCGCTCTACATGATCATGTCGAACCTTGAGTGGATCGATACTCTGCAGGCGCTCATCGTGCCGGGAATGGCCAGCGCCTTCGGTATCTTCTGGATGCGCCAGCACCTCTCGACCGTTCTCAACAACGAACTCATGCAGGCGGCGAGAATCGACGGTTGCAGCACCTGGCAGATCTACTGGCGCATCGCCTTCCCCCTCGTGCGCTCCGCTGGATTCGTGCTCGGACTCCTCGCGTTCGTCACCGCCTGGAATGACTTCCTTTGGCCGCTCATTGTGATTCAGTCGCCCGAAAACTACACGGTGCAATTGGCCATCAAGGCTCTGCAGCGGCAGTACTTCGTTGACTACGGTCTCGCGATGTCGGGATCGTTCCTCGCAACGATTCCGCTGCTAATCCTCTTCATCTTCGTCGGCCGCAAGATGGTTGCCGGCGTCATGGATGGCGCCTTCAAGGGGTAATCACCCTCCCTGTCGACGCCACTCCCACGCTTCCACCCCAGAAAGAAACCATGACTCTCTCTATCACCACGCCCGCTGACGCCAGCGAAACCAACGATCAGGTCGAGAATCTCATCGCGCAGATGACCCTCGAAGAAAAGCTCGCCCAGCTCGTCGGCATTTGGGTGGGCGCGGGCGTCGACGGCGAGAGTGTCGCTCCGATGCAGAGTGCACAGGAAGACGGCGTCGACGACTTCAACGAATTCTCGAAGAACGGACTCGGTCACCTCACTCGAGTGTTCGGTACGGTTCCGGTCAGTCCCGCCGCTGGTCGCTCCGCGTTGGGCCGCACCCAACGGTGGTTGCGTGACAACACTCGGCTGGGAATCCCGGCGATTGCCCACGAAGAGTGCCTCACCGGTTTGGCGGCGTGGCAAGCGACCACGTTCCCCACTCCCTTGGCGTGGGGCGCAACGTTTGATCCGGCCCTCATCGAAGAGATGGGGCACGCGATCGGCGAGAGTATGGCCAAGCTCGGGGTTCACCAGGGCCTCGCTCCCGTGCTCGATGTTATCCGCGACGTGCGCTGGGGCCGGGTCGAAGAGTGCATTGCCGAAGACCCTTTCGTCGTTGGGGAACTCGGTTCTGCCTACGTCCGTGGACTGCAATCCACGGGCGTCATCGCCACCCTCAAGCACTTCGTCGGGTACTCGAACTCGCGAGCGGGGCGCAACCTGGCTCCCGTGCATGCCGGCCCGCGCGAAGTGGCCGACGTGCTGCTTGTTCCCTTTGAGATGGCAGTGCTGGATGCGGGCGTGGGCTCGGTCATGCACTCGTACGCTGAAATTGACGGCGTGCCCGTCGCATCCGACCCCACCCTGTTGACCGACCTTTTGCGCGATCGTTGGGGCTTCGAAGGAACCGTCGTCGCCGACTACTTTGGCGTCGCTTTTCTTGAATCGCTGCATCAGGTTGCCAGCGATCTGGGCGATGCGGCCGCTCAAGCCTTGACCGCGGGCGTCGATGTCGAGTTGCCCACGGGTAAGGCCTACTTGGCACCGCTCGCTGCGAAGGTCCACAACGGAGAGGTCGATATTACACTCGTCGATCGGGCTCTTCGCCGAGTGCTCACGCAGAAGCAAGAGCTCGGCTTGCTTGACCCCGAATCGGCTGCTTTCTCGGTCGATGCCACTGACGACGAGATCGATCTCGATCCCCCGCAGCACCGCGCGATCGCCGCGGCTATCGCCGAAAAGTCCATCACGCTCTTGAGCAACGGGGGAATTCTGCCGTTGGCTCCGGATGCTCGTATCGCTGTTGTGGGTCCCAACGCGCACCGCACCGCTGCCCTCTTCGGCTGCTACTCCTTCACCAATCACGTGCTGGGACAGCATCCGGATGTCGCCATGGGCATTGAAGTTGAGACGGTGCTCGAGAGCCTCAGCCACGATTTCAGCGGGGTGCTTGGCTACGCGCAGGGCTGCGCTGTAGACGACGACGACACGTCGAGAATCGCGGAGGCAGTTGAGCTCGCCACTACTGCAGAGGTTGCCGTCGTCGCCGTCGGTGACCACGCCGGCCTCTTCGGCCGCGGCACCTCAGGTGAAGGCTGCGACCGCGACTCGCTCGAGCTTCCCGGCGTTCAACGCCAGCTCGTCGAAGCAG
Organism: Salinibacterium sp. SWN1162; assembly: GCF_015864675.1. NCBI lineage: Bacteria > Bacillati > Actinomycetota > Actinomycetes > Micrococcales > Microbacteriaceae > Salinibacterium > Salinibacterium sp. SWN1162. Next base: position 309,990 of record NZ_JADYWT010000002.1, on the reverse strand, counting down.
TGCTCGACACCGGAACCCCGGTCGTACTCGTAGTCATTTCCGGACGCCCCTATGCCATCGACTGGGCTGCTGCTCGCGGCGCCGCCATCGTTCAAGCCTTCTTCCCCGGCGAAGAGGGAGCGAAAGCAATCAGCGGTGCGATCTCCGGCCGCATCAATCCCTCAGGCCGACTCGCCGTTTCGGTGCCCCGCTCAGCAGGGTCGCAACCGTACTCGTACCTTCACCCACGCCTCGGCGAACCGAGCGAAGTATCCAACCTCACGACCGCTCCCGCCTTCCCCTTCGGCTTCGGGCTCAGCTACACGAGCTTCCGCTATTCGGATGCGGGCATCGCCTCGGAGACGATTGCTGCCGACGGTAGGTTCGACATCCACCTCACCGTAACCAACACGGGCACCCTCGAAGGTGACGAGGTCGTTCAGGTTTATGCACACGATGTCGTGAGCTCTGTTACCCGGCCCACGCGTCAGTTGGTGGCGTTCACGCGAGTGACGCTGCAGCCGGGAGAATCGCGCACTCTCGCGATGAGCATCCCGACCACGCGTATCGCGTTCAGCGACCGCAGCCTGACGCGCATCGTCGAACCTGGCGACGTGCGGCTGTGGCTCGGCAGCGACTGCGAGACCGAAGCGGTGCCGCTCGGAACGGTCACCATCACGGGGCCGGTTCATGCTGTGACGACGGACGACAGCCGAAACGTCGATATCACCGTCGTCACCTAAGCCGCCTGGCTTTCGGCGGGCGACCGAGCATCGCCCGCCGAAATAGCGGATGCCGCACCGCCCGTATTTGTCCCACGAGTATGCGGGCTCCGCACACAACAGCGCCCCGGTCAAGATGGTGACCGGGGCGCTGCTGGAGCCGATCAGCTGATCGGAGAGGGTGTACTTACGCCGCGGTGAGCGTGTTCGTTACCGAGATGAGGGTAACGATTGCCGCGTTGATGAAGCCGGCGATGTACGGGTTGTTCGTCTCACGGTAGATCTTGCGCGAGATGACTGCGGTGACGGCCAGGATGAGAATGACCGGGTAGAGCCAGATACTGAAGATTCCGCCGAAGCCGTCGATCGTGTACCCCGTGGTGAAGAAGTTGGTGTACTGAGCAACGACGAGAACGATGGGTGCCAGAGCGTTGAAGAACGCGAGCAGTGCCGTGTTGATCCATTCCTTACCGCGGATGGAGAAGCGGTTGAAGGCGTTGACCGCGACCGAGTTCGCCACGAAGTAGATCGCGAAGAGCGGCAAGTACATGAGCGCAATGCCGACCTTGTCAGGGGTGAACGCCTTGACGGCGATGACCCACCAGCGGAAGTCGGTCTTGAAGAAGTAATCGAGCACGAAGACGATTGCGTAGGCCGACACAACGACGACCAGAGCGAGACCGATTCCGTGGAAGAACTTCTTCCAGCCCGGCAGAACTCCGGATGCGCGAAGGTCAAGACCGTTCTTGCGTCCGAAGACGAGGTAGGAGATCGTCATGATGATGATCGCAGCGATCGCGTTGACCGCGGCCCAGAAGGCTACGAAGAACACGGCGCCCTGAGGCATAAAGAACGGAACAGCGTTGAACGCGATCGCTCCCACCCACGGGGTGTTAGCAAGGATCAACCAGCTCCAACCGGAGATGATTGCCGAAACGACTAGTCCGCCCCAGAACCAGGCGAGTCCCTTGCGGGTAGCCGGAACAACGGCAGCAGCCGGAGCGCGCAGACCAGCGAAGGCACGGGTCGACAACATGGCGCGCGTGAAGGCGAGCAGGAAGATTCCAAAGCCGATCAGACCGAAGAGCGTGAAGGTCTCCTTGACCTGCCACACCTGCGAGCCTGCTGCGATCTCGTTGGGGGCACCAAACGCTTCTTGGAAGAACTCGATCTGGCTAGCAACGGTCGTCTTGGAGATGGTTCCCCACGGGTGGTTCTCTGCCGGCGTGTACACAACGCGCAGGGCGTCCTGGCCGTCGACCGAGTCGGTGAAGAACTCACTCGCGCCGCGAACATCAGACGACACGTCTTCAGGGTTTGCACCGAAGTGGAGGAACGACTGGGCGTTCGGGGTTCCGATGTAGTCACGCGGCGGGGTGAGAACTTCGCCCTCGGCGCTGTAGCTGCGGAAGAAGAACTCGTCGTACTGGTCAGCAACGATTCCGACATCGCGGGCACCGTAGAGGTTGAAGTACGCGTTCTCAGCTTCGGCATCCGTGTAGACAGCGTCATTGTCGACGAGCAGGATGGCCGAGATGAGCTGTTCATCAGCGGCGTTGTCGAGCACGGTCGAGAAGTTTGCTGCGCGCGCACCGTTCGAGTGACCGCTCACACCAATCTTGTCGGTGTCGACGTAGGGGAAGTCGGCGACGAGCTTGACAGCGTCGTACATTCCGGTTCCGCCGAGCGTCAAGTTGTCCGTCAGCAGCGGCGAGGAGTTGCCGTGACCGTACATGTCGATCGACACAACAACGTAGCCGCGACGTGCAAGCTCGACGTAGTTGGCGTCTTGCATTTCGCGGTTGTTCCACCAGCCGTGGCTCACCACGATGACCGGAGCCTTGTTGTCGACGGTTGCGGTGTCAGGCTTGAAGAGCAGCGCGCTCATCATCTGACCCGATGAGGTCTCCCAGCGCATGTCCTTCACGCTGATTGAGCCTGCACCGGTTTGAACGATGGACGCACCGATGGATGCGACCAACATCATGACTAGCGAGAGAACGAGCCAGAAGCTGTTCCTCTTTACTAACGAGGTTTTCATTGATTCCCTACCCCTTCGTGGGTATCGATTGCTGTGTGGTTATGAACGTGACTGACAGCACGTTCGTCATGGGTAAAACAGGCAGATTAGGTCTCCACGTCCTCATCAACCCAGCCCATGGTCTTGGTTACCGCCTTTTTCCAATTGCGGTAAAGCTGATCTCTCTCGAGGCGAGCCATTTGCGGCTTCCACCTCTTGTCTTCGTTCCAGGTCGACAGCACATCGTGCTCGCTCTCCCAGAAACCGATCGCGATCCCGGCCGCGAAGGCGGCTCCGAGAGCAGTCGTTTCGGTGATGCGGGGGCGGATGACATCCACGCCCAGCTGGTCAGCCTGAAACTGCATGAGAAGTTCGTTGACCACCATGCCGCCATCGACGCGGAGTTCCGCAAGGTCGACTCCGGCATCCGCGTTCATGGCGTCCATGACCTCGCGCGTTTGGTACGCGGTGGCTTCGAGAGCGGCACGAGCGATGTGGTTCTTAGTGACGTAACGGGTGAGGCCGAGCAGCGCTCCCCGAGCATCCGGTCGCCAGTAGGGGGCGAAAAGGCCGGAGAAAGCCGGCACAAAGTAGGCACCACCGTTGTCTTCGACTTCGAGAGCGAGGCGCTCGACGTCAGGAGCGTCAGAGAACATGCCGAGGTTGTCCCGCAGCCACTGGATGAGCGATCCCGTGACAGCGATCGATCCCTCGAGGGCGTACACGGGAGCGGCGTCTCCGAGCTTGTAGCAGACAGTGGTGAGCAAGCCGTTGTTGCTGTGAACACGCTTCGTACCGGTGTTCAGCAGCAAGAAGTTGCCGGTGCCGTACGTGTTCTTCGCCATGCCTTCGCTGAAGCAGGCCTGGCCGAACGTCGCGGCTTGTTGGTCGCCGAGGATGCCCGCGATGGGCACTCCGGGAAGCGAACCGTGGTCGCGGCAGTGGCCGAAGATCTCGCTGGACGAACGAATTTCGGGCAGCATCGACAGCGGGATTCCCATGTCTGCGGCGATATCTTCGCGCCACTGGAGAGTGTCGAGATCCATGAGCATGGTGCGGGAGGCGTTGGTCACGTCGGTCGCGTGCACTCCCCCGTCGATGCCACCGGTGAGGTTCCAGAGCAACCAGGTGTCGATCGTTCCAAACAGTAGCTCGCCGCGGTCCGCTGCCTCTTGGGCGCCATCGATGTAGCGCAGAATCCACGTGACCTTCGGGCCCGCAAAGTACGGCGCGAGTGGCAAGCCCGTAATGGCCTTGTACTTCTCAAGGCCGTCGTTGCCTGCAAGCTCCGTGATGATGTGCTGGGTGCGAGTGTCTTGCCAGACGATGGCATTCGTGACCGGGACACCGGTGATCTTGTTCCACACCACCGTGGTTTCACGCTGATTAGTGATGCCAACCGCGGCAATGTCCTGATAAGTCAGGTTGGCCCGCGAGAGCGAGAGACCCACGGTCTCCCGAACGTTGTCCCAGATCTCCATCGGGTCGTGTTCGACCCAGCCGGCTCGAGGAAAAATCTGTTCGTGCTCAAGCTGACCGCTCGAAACGATACGCGCGTCGTGATCAAAGATGATCGAGCGCGAGCTCGTCGTTCCTTGGTCAATCGACAGTATGTACTGTGTCATCGTCGGCGTATCTCCATTGATCGTCTGTACTTCGCAGGGTGCTTGCGCACCCCATTCCAGTAGTTCGGTTATTTTGCTTCGGGTGCTGCCGGAGTGACGAGCGGCACGATTTGCGGTGCTGCTTCGCGCACGTCGGAGGCGCTCTCGTCGTCGCGGGTGAGCGCCGCAGCAGCGACTGCTTCTGCCATCTGGCTATAGGTAGCAACTTCATGAGCGGTGGTTTGCTCATCCCAACCGAGAAGCGTTGCGGCAATTTCTGCCACCTCGGGAACGGCAGCCATGGCCTCGTTGAGGTACTCGTAGTTCATGCGGGTGCGGCGAACCATGAGGTCTTCGAGGTGAAGGGCACCTTCGTGAGTGATCGCGTACGCGATTTCGGCCCGGAGATAAGCGGAAGCCTGCGCGAGCGGCTTGCCCATGGCGGGCTCCTCCTCCGCGATGGCGGCGATCTCGGAGATTTTCGCGCCGTAGCGGTGCAGCAAGTGGTCGACCATCTGGGCGCTCCAGCCGAACTTTGCGCCGAGCGCAGCGGCACCGGCGGTTGCTTGCTCGAGGCCCTCAGCTCCGAGAAGCGCGACGGTGGCGGTCGTAGAGGGGTTGGCCTTGGCCGCTTCCTTGCCGATCGCAAAGTCAACAGCATCCTTCGCCATCACGCGGTAGGTGGTGAACTTTCCACCGGCGATGACGGTGAGCCCGGGAATCGGGGATGCCACAGTGTGCTCCCGCGAGACCTTCGCAGAGTTCGTGCCCTCCATCGTGCCCGGCTGCAGTAGGGGGCGAAGGCCCGCCCACGTGCCGATCACGTCGGTGCGATCGATGGGGTTCGCGAGCACGGCGTTAGCTTCAGCAATGACGTAGTCAATGTCATCGGCAGTGGCCGCGGGGTTGAGAAGGTTCTCTTTCCACGGGGTGTCAGTAGTGCCGATGACCCAATAGCGTGACCAGGGAATCACGAAGAGCACGCTCTTGGAAGTTTGTAGAATCAGGCCGGCTTCACCCTTGATGCGTTCGCGAGGAACAACAATGTGGATGCCCTTCGAGGCCAGAACCTTGAGCCCGCCGCTTTCGTTGGCGAGAGCTTGAGTCTCACCAGTCCAGACGCCGGTGGAGTTGATGACGGCCTTGGCGCGAACCGGGAAGCTCTTTCCCGTTTCGAGGTCGACCATGACGGCGCCGTTGACGACGCCCTCATCGTTCTTGGTGATCTCAACAACCTGCATCCGGGTTGCAGCGCCGGCTCCGTGAGCCGAAGCGGTGCGGATGACGCTGACGACGTACCGAGCATCATCGACGTTGGCATCCCAGTATTCGATCGCGCCGACCGCGGCGTCGTGAGCAAGACCGGGGAAGCGAACAGCGAGCTGCTTGCGCGACAAGTGGCGGTGCCACGGCACGCTGCGCTTGCCCGATGTGCTCTTGACTGTGACGGAGGCGAGGAAGTCGTAGAGGGCAATGCCGGCGCCGACGAAGGCGCGCTCCCAGACGTGGTGACGCAGGGGGTACAGGAACGGCAGCGGGCGCACGAGGTGCGGTGCCACGTTGTTGAGCAACAAGTCGCGCTCGGTGAGTGCCTCGTGCACGAGCTTGAAGTCGAGCATCTGCAAGTAGCGGAGTCCGCCGTGGATGAGCTTGCTGGCGCGGCTGGAGGAACCGGCAGCCCAGTCTTGGGATTCGACAACGACAGTGTCGAGACCACGCGTTGCAGCATCCAGAGCAATTCCGGCGCCGGTGATTCCACCACCAATGACGAGAACGTCGAGTTCACGACCTGGTTGTACGCTCTCCATCAATCGCTGGATGGCGCTGTCGCGGGTTTCGCGGGTGAGGGATTGATCAGCCATGAACACTGCTCTTCTATCGTGTGGTGGTGGTTACCGCCGAGGCGGCTGTGAATCTTCTGGGATGATCCACTGCTCAGCAGCGTATTACGCTGAACCTGTCTACTGACAAACTGAGCAGCACATCTGCACGAACGTGCAAGGATGGACGTTATGGAACGCGAAGAGGCGATGCTCGCCGCATCATCGATGTATTACCTGCAAGACATCAAGATGGACACCATTGCCAACCATCTGCACATGTCCCGCTCGAGCGTGTCGCGATTGCTGCGGGATGCCCGCGAGAGCGGTCTCGTCGAAATTACGCTTCGCCCCACACCCACCCGAGGTCCGGGCTTGGGCAAGAAGATCGAAGCGTGCTTCGGTATCGCCACTCATGTGGTGCCGGTCGCCGACCTCGCGGATGAAGCCGAGAAGCTCGAACAAGTAGCCAAAGCAACCGCCCGCATGGTCACTGGCTGGTTCGATTCCGACATGATCATGGGGGTCGCCTGGGGAACCACTTTGGCCGCAATTTCGCGCCACTTGGGCAAGAAACCCACCCGCGGAAGCGCCGTTGTGCAACTCAACGGAGCCGCAAACGTGCGCACCTCCGGCGTGGAATACGCCGGCAATCTCATCGCCAACTTCGGCGACGCTTTCGATGCTCAAGTGCACTTATTCCCGGTGCCCGCCTTCTTCGATTACGCCGAAACGCGCAATGCCATGTGGTCGGAACGGTCAATCGTACGGGTGCTCGAGTATCAACGTCGGGCCGACATCGCGCTCTTCTCCATCGGCGCCATCGCGGGTGAAGTGCCCAGCCACGTTTACTCCGCCGGCTACCTCGAAGCGAGCGACATCGAAACCCTCGACAGCGAAGGCATTGTGGGCGATGTGTGCACCATATTTCTTCGCGCCGATGGTAGCTACGAAGACCTTTCCCTGAACGCACGTGCAACCGGGCCGACCCCTGCAGAATTGCGCGCAATCCCCCGCCGCATCTGCAGCGTGGCCGGTGACAACAAGGTCGTTCCACTGCTGGCAGCTCTGCGCGCCGGCGTCATCACCGACCTCGTGATCGATGAACAAACCGCCACCACGCTCGTCGAACACGTCATGGATCTCAAAGAAGGCTCAGCATCCGCGGGCGAACTCGCCTTCCATGAAGGCCAGAACACCGCGGGGCAGGCCTAGAAATCGCTAGCGCGGAGGCCGCGGCGTAGTTAAGCCCGCTGGGCTGGCAACGCTAGTGAGAGACGTGCATGGCGCGGGCGGCATCCGTAATGCTGCCCGTCAGTGACGGGTACACGGAGAAGGCGCGAGCCATCTGGTCAACTGTAAGGCGGTGCTCTACTGCGAGCGCGATCGAGATGATGAGCTCGGAGGCGTTGGGGGCAACGATGACTCCACCGATCACGGTGCCGGAGCCGGTGCGGGCGAAGAGTTTCACGAAGCCGTCCTTGATGCCCATCATCTTGGCGCGCGGGTTCGAAGCGAGAGGCAACTTGTAGATGGTGCCCTGAACGAGCCCCTCTTCGATCTGCTTCTGCGACCAACCAACCGTAGCGATCTCAGGCTGAGTGAAGATATTCGATGCCACGTTGCGCAGTTCGATCGGCGTCACGCCGTCGCCCATGGCATGGAACACCGCAGTGCGACCCTGCATCGAGGCGACGGAGGCGAGTGGGAAGAAGTCGGAGCAGTCTCCGGCCGCGTAGATCGACGGCATTGACGTGCGTGCTACGCGGTTGACGCGGATGTGGCCAGATTCGGTCAGCTGCACGCCAGCCTCTTCGAGTCCAAGATCTTCTGTGTTCGGCAGCGAGCCAACGGCCATGAGGCAGTGGCTGCCTTCGACCGTGCGGCCGTCGCTGAGCGTAGCGATCACGCCATCCGCGGTGGTCTTGACAGATTCGGCGCGGGACTTGGAGAGCACGGTCATACCGTTGCGCTTGAAGACATCTTCAATCACGCGGGCAGCGTCTTCGTCTTCACCCGGCAGCACGCGGTCACGCGACGAGATCAAAGTGACTTTGGCGCCGAGCGCAGTGTAGGCCGAAGCGAACTCGGCACCGGTAACACCGGAACCGACGACGATGAGGTGCTCTGGGGTCTCTTTCAGCGTGTAGAGCTGCGTCCAGGTGAGGATGCGCTTGCCGTCAGGCATGGCGGAATCGAGCACGCGCGGGCGGGCGCCGACGGAGACGATGATGGTGTCGGCATCCACTTCATCAAAGTCGGTTGCCGCTTTGCCCTTACCGGTCGACACGACCAGGCGCTGAGGACCATCGAGGCGACCCTCGCCATGGATGATGCGCACCCCAGCCTTGATGAGTTGCGACTTCATGTCGTCTGACTGCTGCTGAGCGAGCCGCATGAGGCGGGCATTGACCGCGGCGAGATTGACGGTGATGTCGGGGCGAACGGCACGGCCCGAGTCAGAACGGGAGTAGAACTGCACGCCCAGATCGGCCGCATCCCGAATCGCGTTTGTCGCTTCGGCGGTCGCGATCAGAGTCTTCGAGGGCACCACGTCGGTGAGCACAGCCGAGCCACCGACGCCGGCACGTTCAACAAGGGTCACTTCGGCCCCCAGTTGTGCGCCCGCGAGGGCTGCTTCGTAGCCACCGGGGCCACCACCGAGTACTGCGATTCGTTGGGTGCGCTCAAACTCATAGGCCATGCCCTTATTCTCGCGCGGTTCTCGCCCAGCAACAAACCGCCCGTGTACAGCCACGGTCCCGCTTCGCTTGGATGCTCGAACGCCAGCGACACGCGCACTCGACTGCTCACATTCGCGCCGCACTGCTCGGTCAGTTCACTGCCCCAGCGTTTAGAGTGGATGCCATGTCACAGTCGCCCCTCACAAACCCCCTCGACGACCCCACTGCAGACCCGTTTGAGGTCGCGAAAGAAGCCGCTGCCGCAATCGCCGCTGCGACCGGAGTCGAGAAGCACGACATCGCCCTCACGCTCGGTAGCGGCTGGAGTAAGGCCGCCGATCTGATCGGTGAAACCACCGCAACGATTCCTGCGTCCGACATCCCCGGTTTCTCCAAGCCCGCCCTCGAAGGCCACGTCGGTACCCTGCGATCGATCCTGTTGCCGAGCGGCAAGCGCGCCCTGGTCATCGGAGCTCGTACCCACTACTACGAGAACCACGGCGTTCGTCGCGTTGTTCACTCGGTACGCACTGCTGCCGCTACCGGCGCCACGACCATGATTCTCACGAACGGCGCCGGCGGCATCAAGGAAACCTGGACGCCGGGAACCCCCGTACTCATCAGCGACCACCTCAACCTCACGGCAGACTCGCCCCTTGAAGGCGCGACGTTCATCGACCTCACCGACCTCTACAGCAAGCGCCTGCGCGAGATCGCGAAGTCGATCGACTCGAGCCTCGACGAGGGCGTGTACACGCAGTTCCGCGGCCCGCACTACGAGACCCCGGCCGAAGTTCAGATGGCCAAGACCATGGGTGGCCACATCGTGGGAATGTCCACGGCCCTCGAGGCGATCGCTGCGCGTGAGGCCGGCATGGAAATCTTGGGAATGTCGCTCATCACGAACTTGGCGGCCGGCATCCAGTCCACTCCCCTCAGCCACGAAGAAGTGATTCAAGCCGGCAAAGACGCTGAAGTACAGATCAGCGGCCTTCTCGCCCAGATTGTGAGCGCCCTATGAGTGCAGCACCCCTCAGCACCGACGAATTGATTACCGCCGCCAGCGCCTGGCTCGAGCAAGACCCCGACGCCGTTACTCATACCGAGCTCGAAGCGTTGATTGCGGATGCCGCCAAAGGCGACGAGGCCGCTATCGCTGGCCTCCATCACCGCTTTGATACGCGACTCGCGTTCGGCACTGCCGGGTTGCGCGGCGAACTGGGTGCCGGCCCTAACCGCATGAACCGAGTGTTGGTCACTCAGGCGGCTGCGGGACTTGCCGCCTACCTGCTCACTCACGAACTGAGCCCCAGCATTGTGATCGGCTACGACGGTCGCGTGAACTCCGAGGTCTTTGCCCGCGATACCGCCACCATTATGGCCGGTGCCGGAGTGCGCGCCATTCTGTTGCCGCGCCTGCTGCCGACTCCCGTGCTCGCCTTCGCTGTTCGCCATCTCAACGTCAGTGCTGGCGTGATGGTCACGGCAAGCCACAACCCGGCTATCGATAACGGTTACAAGGTTTATCTGGGCGGCGACAACCACGGATCGCAGATCGTGACTCCCGCCGATGCCGACATCGCCCACGCGATCGACATCGTTGCTAAGGGGTCGATTGCCGATCTGCCTCGATCGACGGACTTTGTAACGACCGATGACGGCGTCGTTGACGAATACATCGCACGCACGGCTGCTCTGGCCGGACCGGTCAAGGATGTTGTGTACACGTACACCGCCATGCACGGTGTCGGCTGGGAGACCAGCCAAGCGGTCTACGAGAAAGCCGGATTCCCGGCTCCCGCTCTGGTCGAAGAGCAAGCTCACCCCGACGCTGCATTTCCGACCGTCGCCTTCCCCAACCCGGAAGAGCCTGGCGCCATGGATCTCAGCTTCGCGAAAGCTCGCGAGGTCGGCGCCGACCTCGCTATCGCGCACGACCCTGATGCCGACCGCCTTGCGGTTGCCGTTCCGGGCCGCGACGGTGAATGGCGTCGCTTGAGCGGAAACGAAGTGGGCATGCTGCTCGGCTGGCGTGCAGCGGAGCGCGCCCATGGCGTGGGAGTGCTCGCGGCATCCATTGTCTCGTCTCCGGCTCTGCGCACGATTGCCGCCGACTACGGCATGGAATACACCGATACCCTCACCGGATTCAAGTGGATCTCCCGCATCGACGGACTCGTGTTCGGCTACGAAGAGGCCCTTGGGTACCTCGTCGACCCCGATAAGGTTCGCGACAAGGATGGCATCTCAGCCTCGGTCGACTTTCTGTCGATGGCCGCTGAGCTCAAGGCCGAAGGCTCAACGATCCTCGATCGTCTCGACGCTTTCACCGCACGCTTCGGCGCCTTCGCTTCGCGCCAGGTCTCGCTGCGCTTCGCGCAAATCTCCGAGATCGGCGAGACGATGACGCGCTTGCGTGCTGCGGCACCCAGCAGCGTGGGCGGCCTCGCGATCGAGTCGTTCGATGACTTCGAGAACGGTGTTGACGGGTTCGCGCCCAGCAACATCATCCGCTTGCAGATTGCGGGCGGCGCTCGAGTCATCGTGCGCCCCAGCGGCACTGAGCCCAAGCTGAAGTTTTATGTGGATGCCTCGAGCACGGCCGGTGACGGCGCCGAACGGCAGGCTGCCGCCGAGGCCGTCGCGAGTCAGCTCGAGACAGGAATGCGCGAGCTTCTCAGCTAGCGCTCACGCGCATACAGACACTCTCAGAGGGCGTCCTTGGTTTAACCGAGGGCGTCCTCGAGTTTTTGGGCGAGCTCTGACGTATCGAAGAGATTGACGATCACGATGACGTCGGCGTTCGTCTTGCCGATCGCTTCGACGAATTCTTGGCTCGTGAGAATGATCTGGGCGTCAGCGGCGACGGTGCGCACGGTGCTGACATCGGCGGCCACCACAGTGGCTTCGAGATCGAGAGCCTTCAGCGCCCGCTCGGCGTTGATTTTGAGAACACCGGAACTGCCGATACCAGCACCACAGATGGTCACGATCTTCATGCGGGGGTCACTCCCATGATGCGTTGTACCTCGGCGGGGGTCGTGGCGGCAGCGAGTTGATCTATGGCGGAGGAGTCATTGAAGATGTTCGCCACCGCAGCAACGGCGGCCAAGTGAGCGCCCGCCTCCGTGATGGCGAGGCCCAGCACTACTCGAACGGGGTCGTTGTGCGCGTGCCCGAAGCGTACGGGCTCCTTGAGCGTGACGATCGACAGTCCGTTGGAAATGACTTGCGGGCCGGGGCGAGCATGAGCCAGCGCCAAGCCAGGCGCGATCACCACATACGGGCCGTGATCCTCAATCATGCGAATCATCTCCTGAGCGTAACCGGGATGAGCCGCTCCGGAACGCGCCAACGCTTCGCCGGATAGTGTGACGGCGGACCGCCAATCAGCCGCGAAGGCAGCAATTTCAATCGCTGATTCGGGCAGCGGAGGAAGCGACATAGCTACGCTCTCTCGAAACCGACGCTGATTGCTTCGGAAAGCTCTTCGCGGTCTTCGATCGGCAAGAACGCTGCCGCGGCGGCGTTGATTTGAAATACCTCAAGGTCGGTGAGGTCGTACCCGAACGCTTCCGTGAGCAGCGCGAGTTCGCGGCTGAGGGTAGTGGCACTCATAAGACGGTTGTCGGTGTTCACCGTCACGCGGAAGCCGAGCTGGTAGAGCAGGTCGAAGGGGTGGTCGACCATCTCGTCACCCCACTGCTCGATGGCACCGGTCTGCAGGTTCGACGAGGGGCTGAGTTCGAGCGCGATCTCGCGATCTTTCACCCACTGCGCCACATCCCCCAGCGTGACGTACGTGTTCTCATCGTCTTCGTTGGCGATCGTAATGTCTTCGGCCAAGCGCACACCATGACCGAGACGAAGCGCGCGACCGTCAAAGAGAGCACTACGGATGCTGTCGAGGCCAGCCGCTTCTCCCGCGTGGATGGTGGTGGGCATGTAGCTGTGCGCGAGCAGATCAAACGCTCCGCGCATGCGACTCGGTGGGAATCCTGCTTCGGGGCCGGCGATGTCAAAGCCGATGACGCCGCGGTCGCGGTGACGGATGGCGAGCTCAGCGATGTCGGTGCCGCGGTCGGTCTGGCGCATGGAGCTCAAGAGCTGACCAACGCGGATGCTGCGGCCGCTCGAGCGCACCGCATCCACACCTTCTTCGAGTCCCTGTTGCACAGCGGCGACAACTTGATCCAGGTCGAGGCCCTTCTGCAGGTGCTGCTCGGGTGCCCAACGGATTTCTCCGTAGATGACGCCATCGGCGGCGAGGTCGTGAACAAATTCGCTCGCGACCCGCGTGAGACCGGCGGTCGTTTGCATCACGGCGATCGTCGCGTCGAACGTCTTGAGGTAGTCAACGAGAGAGCCCGAGTCGGCCTGGCTCGAGAACCACTCGGTGAGTTTGCCCGCATCGGTCTCGGGAAGTTCGTAGCCGATTTCGTCGGCCAGCTCCACGATCGTTTGGGGTCGAAGCCCGCCGTCAAGGTGGTCATGCAAGGAGATTTTGGGAAGCGCCGTGATGCTGGCGCCACTTCCGGGCATTACAAAATTCTCAACAGCGGCGTTCATATCTACAAATCTACCGTGCCGATCGCTGAAAGCGCCCTGTGGCTTCGCTGGATGACGTTACGATCTCGTGAAAGCTTCCTCGCTGAGAAGATTCGAGATTTGCTTCACGGCGTCAGCCACAAGTTCACGCACAGCCTCCGGGGGAACATCGCTGAACGCACTAGCGACATAGGGAACTGTGATTGCGGCGAGAACCGCGCCATCCGCGCTGCGGATCGCAGCCACGATGTCGGTAATTCCCGGGTGGAGAGTATCGACGCCCCCGACGGGAGTATCGACCGTGGGGGCGCGCTCGGCCAGCACGGCACCGGTCGCCGTCGTGTGCACGTCGAATGTTGCACCGACCCGCACCCGGAACCCAAAGTCGGCGGGAGATTCGACCTGCGCGAGCACCCGCACAAGGGCTCCATCGAGCACGGCGAGGTTGCACGATTGCCTGGCGCGCTCGGCGAGCTGCTGCATGACGGGAAGCGCCACACTCACCAAGCTGCGAAGGGGTGGATGACGGTGGGCGAGATCGAACAGTTTCATCGCAAGCTCGTACAGCCCCGACTGTTTGTTTCGAAAAATGTAGCCGCGTCGTTCCAGCGTTGATAAGACCCGAAAGATCTGACCAGTACTGCGGCCGGTGGCTTCTGCGATCTGCGATTGGCTGAGCGAGCCTGCAGTCTCGGCCAGAAGTTCGAGAATATCGAGCCCTTTATCGAGGGCGGGAGCAGTGTACTCGGGGCCACCCGTCATCAGCGGTCCGCTTTCATCGCGGCGAGCATCCGCCGTGCCGCTTCGCGGTTGATCGAGTCCGGCACCGGCTGCGCGCCAGTCTCGAGCGTGCTGGCCGCCGTGGCGATGCGTTCAAGCGACAGTGCCTGAAGCATGAAACCGAGATCCATCGAGTCGATGGAATTACCGCGCGGCTCGCGCCCGGCAAGATTGATCATGCGGCCGTCTGCGAGCAACGTCACGTGCCGATTTCCCGGAAGGTCGATTCGCTCGATGGCACCGTCGATGATGGTGCTACTGGTCGCCAAGTCGCGAAGCGCCATGACGTCAATCTCCCAATCGAAGTGACCACAGTTGACGAGCATCGCCCCGTCGGCGACGATCTCGAAGAAGTCGGTAGCGAGCACTTGCGGATGCCCAGTGGCGGTAATGAAAACCTCGCCCCATCCCGCAAGGTCGAACATCGTCGCCACTCGATAGCCATCGAGCGCAGCCTCAAGCGCCTTGATTTCGTCCACTTCTACGATGGCGACCTTGCCGCCCAGCGCGCGGAGATACTGTGCGACTCCGCGACCGCACCAGCCGTAGCCCGCCACCACAAAGCGCCGCCCAGAGACCATCACGTTCGTGACGCGCATGAAGCTCTCGACCACCGACTGGCCTGCCGCGTGCTTGTTCTCGTTAATCACCGTCAGCGGGTTTTCGTCGATGACGATGATGGGAAAACGAATATGAGCGGCGAGTTCGTCTCGCAGCCGGTAACGCCCTGAGGTGGTTTCTTCGGTGCCGCCGACAACATGGTCGGTCTGACCGAGCTCTACGAGACGGGCGACGAGGCCCGCTCCGTTGTCGAGGAGAATATCTGGCTTCGACTCCACCACGCTCCAGACATGAGCATCGTATTCGTGCTCCGAATCGCTACGGGCACCGAAAATCGTCATTCCTTGCGCACGCAAGTAGGCCGCGACATCGTCTTGCGTCGACCCATGGTTGCCGGTCGCCACGATTTCGGCTCCCCCGGCACGCAAGGTTTCGAGCAATACTGCGGTCTTCGGCTCGAGGTGCATCGCCATTCCAATGCGGTGCCCCGCGAACGGTTGCGTCTGCTCGAACCGTTCGCGCACCTCGGCCAGCAGCGGCATCCGCGATCTAACCCAGAGCAACCGCGCCGCGGCAGCCTCGACAAGATTATTCGTCATGTCATGATCTTACATATATGAAGATGGCTTTCATATATGCTTTTCGTTATGACCGAAAAAATTATTCTCGACTGCGACCCTGGACACGACGACGCGATTGCATTGCTGCTCGCGCACGGCAATCCAGAGATCGAGCTCCTCGGCGTCACTACCGTCATGGGCAACCAAACCATCGAGAAAGTCACCCGCAACGCTCTGGCCATCGCTCGAGTCGCCGGCATCACCGATGTTCCCTTCGCTCGGGGAGCACACCGCCCGCTGGTGCGTCAGATTGAGGTCGCCGAGTCGATTCACGGCGAGTCAGGACTCGACGGGCCCGTACTGCCCGATCCCACCATTGAATTGGATGCTCGGCACGCCGTCGACTTCATCATTGACACCGTCATGAGCCACGAACCTGGCACCGTAACGCTCGTGCCCACCGGTGCCCTCACCAACATTGCCCTCGCTGTGCGCAAGGAGCCGCGCATCGCCGAGCGCGTCAAGCAGGTCGTTCTTATGGGAGGCGGCGTCAACGTCGGCAACTGGAGCGCGACGAGC
The DNA here is from genome assembly GCF_015864675.1 of Salinibacterium sp. SWN1162. NCBI lineage: Bacteria > Bacillati > Actinomycetota > Actinomycetes > Micrococcales > Microbacteriaceae > Salinibacterium > Salinibacterium sp. SWN1162. The sequence continues at coordinate 294,133 of NZ_JADYWT010000002.1, read as the reverse complement.
GAATTCAACATCGTCATCGACCCCGAAGCTGCGCACATCGTGTTCAACGAGTGCTGGCCGCTCACGATGGTTGGCCTCGACCTCACCCACGAAGCTCTCGCGACAGACGAGGTCGCGGCTTCCATCGCAGCCGTCGGCACCGGCCCCGCTCGCTTCGTCGGCGAACTACTTGAGTTCTTTGGCGAGACCTACCGCGATGCGCAAGGTTTCGACCACCCACCGGTGCACGATCCCTGCGCCGTCGCCTTCGTCATCGACCCCACTGTGATGGAGGTCGTCAAGGTGCCGCTGGATGTCGAACTCGCCGGCACGCTCACGCTCGGTATGACCGTGGCCGATTTTCGCGCCCCGGCCCCCGCCGACTGCACCACTCAGGTCGCCCGCAAGCTCGACCATGGCAAGTTCTGGGGAATGGTTGTCGACGCTCTCGAGCGCATCGGTGACCCGCAGCTCTAGCCGGATTGGCGGCGCGGCTGCGGCTGCGCCGCTGCGCCGCTGGGCCGTTGGGCGACGGCTAGGCCGACCGCTAGCCCGCCGCCGGAACGCGGGCGCGCCGCTTGCGCGCCCCTAAATCGACGACTCCGATGAGAATGGCGATCGAGAAGAACACCGTGGTCGCGATCATTCCCATGCCATAGGCGTGGTGGTAAAGCTCGACCGTGCTCTCACCGCTGTTGCGCTCGTTGTAGAGCGTGGAGTAGAACAAGGAGAGTGCGACGGCTGTTCCTATTGCTGTGCCGATTCGTTGCCCTAGCTGCCCCACCGAGCCTGCGAGGCCACCCTCGAGCGGCGGGATGTCGTGGAGAGTGAGCGTCTGATTGGGCGAGATGACGAGCCCACCGCCTGCACCCCCGATAAACATCGCCGCGGCCATGACGAACGGCGTCATCGCCGGCGGGGTAAGGATCGCTGCGGCCATGAGCACGCCGATACCGACCATCAGAATCGCAAGCCCAACCACCACGAGCGAGCGTCCGTAACGTTCAACAAGAATGCCGCCGCGCCACGAGGAGAACGCACTCGTGAGAGCGAATCCGATCGTCACCATGCCGGCGAACACCGGTTCGAGTCCCAGCCCCAATTGCAGGTACAGCGTCGTGAGGAGGAACATCGCGGGCATGGCGGCGAAGTAGACGGTCGCAAGCAGAGTGCCGTTGCGAAAAGAGCTGATGCGAAACAGTCCGAGAGGCACGAGCGGGGCACGACCGCTCTCCGCATAGCGGCGCTCCCACCAGATGAAGGCCGCAGCAGCCACGACGAATAGCGCGAGAAGCCACCATCGATTCGGATCATCCGTCGGTGCACCCGTCGTAAACAGGAACGGCCACATGAGAGCGAGCACCGTCACACCAAAAATCGCGATGCCGACGGGATCAAGGTCGAGGCGAGCGTAGGTGGTCTTGGCCGTCGAAGGCAGGATGCGCCAGGCAAGAATGAGCGCAATGATACCGAGCGGAACATTCATCCAGAAGATGTAGCGCCAGCCATCCTGCGCGCCGCCGATGGCGATCATGAGACCGCCCAGCGTGGGGCCAAATGCGGTCGAGATGCCGATCATGGCGCCGAACAGGCCGAACGCTCGCCCGCGCTCTGGGCCCTGGAACAGCTGCTGAATTAGCCCGATCACTTGAGGCATTTGGATGCCGGCCGCGACGCCCTGCAGCAGTCGGAACACGAGCAACATAGCCGCATTCGGCGCGAGAGCACAGGCAATGCTGGCCAGCGTGAACACCGAGAGGCCGATGAGGAACAGCGTTTTACGCGATCGTTGGTCGCCGAAACGCCCTGCGGGCACCAGCACGAGACCGAAGGTCAGAACGTAGCCAGAGACAATGAGTTGCAGTTGAGTTGAAGTCGCACCGAGCGCGTCTTCGATCGAGGGCAGCGCCACGTTGACCTTCGACAGGTCGAGAATCGTGATGGCTGCGACCACGACGCACACCCAGAAGGCGCGCCATTTAGTGGAGTGGTCGCTATCGGTCTCACTGGGCGATCCGGTGGTGCGCCCGGAAGCGTTCTGCGCTGGTTCAGCGCCGGGAACGGTCTCATCCGCTGTCGTCATTTCAACAACTGTACGTCAGCGGATGAGACCCCTCGTTCAGCCTCAGAATTGCGTTCTTAGCCGACGTGCTAGTCGATGCGTCCGGCGATCAGCGGACCACCATCGTGCACCGTGTCGCCGGCGTCGCCGATGCGGTAGGCGCCTTCGAGAGACTCAAGTGCGCGTTCAAAGCGAGCTGGTTCGTCTGCGTGCATCGTAAAGAGCGGCTCGCCCTTGCGCACGGTATCTCCGGGCTTTGCGTGCAGGTCGATGCCGGCAGCGTGCTGCACGGGATCCTGCTTGCGGGCACGACCGGCACCCAAGCGCCAGGCGGCGATACCGAACGGCAGCGCTTCTTGTTCGACGAGAACACCGTCACGGTCAGCCAGAACGACCTGGCTTTCCTTCGGCTGCGGTAGAGCGGCATCCGGGTCGCCACCTTGCGCGCTGATCATGCCGCGCCAGGCATCCATCGCTTGACCGTTGTCGAGAGCAGCCTCAACATCGGCGTCCTCGTGCCCGACCTGGGCGAGCATCTCGCGAGCGAGAGCGATCGTGAGTTCACGAACATCAGCGGGGCCACCACCGGCGAGTACCTCCACGGATTCACGTACTTCGTTCGCGTTACCGATAGCGAGGCCGAGGGGAACGTTCATGTTCGTGAGCAGAGCCACCGTCTTGACGCCGGCATCCTTACCCAAACGAACCATGGTTTCGGCGAGCTCGCGGCTGCGGGCAGCATCTTTCATGAAGGCACCCGAACCGAACTTCACGTCGAGCACGAGCGCCGAAGTACCTTCTGCGATCTTCTTACTCATAATCGAGGATGCGATCAGCGGGATCGCCTCGACGGTTCCGGTGATGTCGCGAAGGGCATACAACTTCTTGTCGGCCGGAGCGAGGCCCGAACCAGCGGCACAGATGACACCACCAACGCCACGCAACTGCGCGTAAAACTCTTCGTTGGTGAGGTCGGCGCGCCAGCCGGGAATGCTCTCGAGCTTGTCGAGCGTGCCGCCGGTGTGACCGAGCCCGCGGCCCGAAAGCTGCGGAACGGCAACGCCGAAGGACGCGACCAGAGGGGCGAGCGGCAGGGTGATCTTGTCACCGACGCCACCCGTGGAGTGCTTGTCGGTTGTGGGCTTGCCCAGTCCCTCAAAGCTCAGGGTCTCGCCGCTGGCGATCATCGCGAGCGTGAGGTCGCGAATCTCTTCGCGCTCCATGCCGTTGATGAAGATGGCCATTGTCATGGCAGCCATCTGCTCATCGCCGACGTAACCGCGAGTGTACGCATCCACAAGCCAGTTGATCTGGTCGGTGCTCAGCACACCCTTGTCACGCTTGGTGTGGATAAGGTCGACGGCGTCGAAACGTTCGATACCGGATTCTGCTGCGCTGTTATTCACCGCGGTACTCCTCTAAGGTTCGTGGCCCGAACGCGTCGGGAATTACTTCGTCAATCGTTTTGATGCCCGACACGGTCTCGAGCAGCATGCCTTCGGCAGAGTGCTCGAAGAGCAGCTGGCGGCAGCGGCCACACGGCATGAGGGCATTGCCCTTGCCGTCGACACACGTGAACGCAACGAGCTTTCCGCCGCCCGACATGTGTAGCGCCGACACCATGGAGCATTCGGCGCACAGGGTGAGACCATACGAGGCGTTCTCTACGTTCGCGCCCGAAATTACCCGGCCGTCGTCGACAATTGCGGCGACGCCGACCGGGAACTTCGAATAGGGAACGTAGGCGTGGGTGAGGGCATCTTTGGCGACGAGCCTCAGCGCATCCCAGTCGATTGATTGCGGCTCGATCGTCATAGCGTTACCCCTTTATGTATGGTGTTCCGGATGCTGCTGGCGGTCGAGACTTACCGACCAGACCGGCCACGGCGATGATCGTCACGACGTACGGCAGCATGAGCATGAACTCACTCGGCACCGGCGAACCAACAACGCTCAGCGCGTTCTGCAAGTTGCTCGCGAAACCGAACAGCAATGCAGCGAGCGTTGCCTTGATCGGATCCCAGCGACCGAAGATCACCGCGGCGAGGGCGATGAAGCCGGCGCCCGCCGTGACATCCTTGCCGAACTGACCCGTCTGGCTCAGCGTAATGAACGCTCCACCCATTCCGGCGATCGCGCCCGCGAGGGCAACGTTCCAGAAGCGCGTCAACGTCACGTTGATACCGACGGTGTCTGCAGCCTTGGGGTGTTCTCCCACAGCGCGAAGACGCAGGCCCCAGCGCGTGCGATACATCGCGAAGGCAACCGCAGCAACGATCACATAGAGCATGTACACGATGATCGTCTGTTTGAAGAGCACCGGCCCAATGATCGGGATGCCGCTGAGAATCGGGATCGGTAGCGTGGAGAAGCCTTCAGGGTTGTTCAGCTGCCCGGGGCTCTCCGTGAGCCACTGCGAGTACAGGAAGCCAGTCAGTCCCGAAACCAGAACGTTGATGACAACACCCACGATGATCTGGTTGACGAGGTACTTGATCGCAAACACCGAGAGCAAGAACGAGACAAGCATTCCCGCCACGGCAGCGGCGAAGAGACCAGCAAACGGCGATCCCGTGACGGTGCCAACAACCGCGGAAACGAACGCACCAGCCAGCAGCTGAGCTTCGATCGCAATGTTGACCACTCCGACACGCTCGGAGATAACGCCGCCGAGCGCACCGAACACGAGAGGCACTGCAAGAACCAGCGAGCCAGCGAACAACTCAGGAACGCGCAGAGTCTCATCCGCAGCGGCCCAGGTCAGGAACCCCGTGAGCGCGAAGACCGCACCGGCGGCAGGAATCCACGTGGGAACACGGCGATCCTGAGAAATCATGAACGCTGAGCCGACCGCAATGAGCGCGGTCAGAATCGTCACGACGATACCCGTCGCCAAGGCTGGCAGGTGAATTACCGGCAACTGGATGAGGTCGGTACCGGTCGAGAGGTTGAAGCCGGTGGCAGCATCCTCAGCGAAACCGATGAAGAGAACGCCAGAGATCAGCGAGACGATCGCAAACGCAATTGGCATCTTCCAGCTACGGCGATCAATCTTCGATGCGGCCGTGGTCTTGCTTTCAGTGTTTTTTGTGAAAGTCATTAGCTCAGCACCTTCTTTGCGCGAGCGCCGGGCTGCGGCAATCGGAACACAGCACGCACGAGGGGCGGTGCTGCGATAAACAGAACGATGAGCGACTGCACAACGAGAACGATGTCAATCGGGATGCTCTGTGAGGCCTGCATGGTGAAGCCACCGGCCTTGAACGCACCAAAGAGGATTCCGGCGGCGAACGTACCCCACGGAGTCGAGCGCCCCAAGAGCGCCACAGTGATGGCATCGAAGCCGATGCCGGCATCCACCCCAGACGTGAACCCGCTGGTAGTCGTTCCGAGCACCTCGGTGCTCGCCGCGAGACCGGCATAGCCACCCGCGATCAGCATGACGTAGACGTAGATGCGCTCAACCTTGACGCCAGCGACCCGAGCCGCGTGCGGGTTAAGACCGACGGCGCGGAACTTGAAGCCCAGGCTCGATCGATCAATAAGCCACCAGGCCAGAACTGTCGCAGCGACAACGAGGATGAATCCCCAGTGCAGCTTGAATCCATCACCGAAAATCGGTTGCAAGATGGCGTTCTCTGCTGCTGGCGGAGTCTTCGGGTTGTTCGAACCGGGGTTCTTGAGCAGATCCGTGCGCAGCAAGAAGCTGATCAGGTAGTACGCCACGTAGTTCAGCATGATCGTCACGATTACCTCGTGGGCACCGGTACGAGCTTTCAAGAGCCCCGCAATGGCACCCCAGAGAGCACCACCGATGATGCCCATGATCACCGCAACGGTGACGTGGATGACGATCGGCAGGTCCCAAGCAAAGCTGGCGTACCCGGCGAAAGCTGCACCGACGATGATCTGGCCGCGGCCACCGATGTTGAAGAGTCCGACGCGGAAAGCGATGGCAACTCCGAGGCCGGCTGCGATCAGCGGCGTCGCAAACACGAGAGTCTGCGTCAGCGGCTTGATGCCAGACAGGAAGTCATCGCGACGGAAGTCGTAGACCGATCCTTGAAAGAGCGCGAGGTACGCGCCGCCGACAGCGCTGCCGATTGCCGTGAACAGGTCTCCAGGGCGAGCGAAGAAGTAACCGGCCGCCTCTTGAACTCCGGGATCGGTAAACGCGATGAGTACGCCACCGATCAGGATGGCAAGCACGACAGCAAGCACGGACAGCAGGGCGCTTCCGGACGCAATCTCGCGGAATGCGTTAGTCCAGCGCGCACCGTCAGGGTTGATCTGCGAACCCTCGGCTTTGTTCAGCGAGACGACATCCTCCGGCTTCTGCTCTTCGGGCTTCTGGGGTGTTGGCTCGCTCATGCTGCCTCCTCCGTAATACGTTCGCCAGCCATCATGAGGCCGAGTTTTTCGCGGGGGGTATCCGCAGGCACAATTCCCACGATTTGCCCCTTGTACATGACCGCGATGCGGTCTGCCAAAGACACAACTTCGTCGAGTTCTGTTGAGACGACGATCACGGGAACACCGCGATCACGCACTCCAACGATTTGCTCATGCACGAACTCGATCGATCCGACGTCGAGTCCACGAGTCGGCTGCGAGACGACGAGCAGCGAGAGTTCGCGGCTCATTTCGCGCGCCAGAACGACCTTCTGCTGGTTACCACCCGAAAGCTTTGAGACGTGCTCGTGGATGCTCTGCGCACGGATGTCGTACGACTCGAGCTTTTCAGTCGCGAACTCGTTCAGAACCTCAGTTTGCAGAGTTCCGAGCTTCACGAACGGCTCGCCGTCGCTGCGGTCGAGCATCAAGTTTTCGGCAACGCTGAATTCTCCAACGAGGCCGTCGACGGTGCGGTCTTCGGGTACGTAACCGACACCAGAGTCGAGAATCTGACGCGGGTTGAGCCCGAGAAGCTCTTGTCCGTTGAGCGTGATGGATCCGGAGGCGCGCGATTGCATTCCGAGCAGCGCCTCAGCGAGCTCAGTTTGACCGTTGCCTTGCACTCCAGCGATTGCCAGAATTTCGCCGCCACGGATCGTGACAGTGAGATCTTTCACCGCGCGATGACCATGCTCGTCAGCGATCGTGAGGCTGTCAATGACCAACGCGTTGTCGGTGAGTTGCGCCGGCGCCTTGTCGATCGTGAGGTCAACCGCACGACCAACCATGAGCGAAGCGAGTTCTTCCTTGCCCGCGTTGGGGTCGGCTTCGGCGACGACCTTTCCGAGGCGAATTACGGTGATCCGATCCGCTACTTCGCGGACCTCACGCAGCTTGTGCGTGATGAAGACGATAGAGGTTCCCTCGCTCTTGAGCTGACGCATGATCGCCATGAACTCGTCAGTTTCCTGCGGGGTAAGCACAGCGGTCGGCTCGTCAAAAACGAGAACCTTGGCTTCGCGGGAGAGCGCCTTGACGATCTCAACTCGCTGCTGAACGCCCACGGGAAGGTCTTCCACGAGAGCATCGGGATCGATGTCGAAGCCGAATCGTGCGGAAATTTCACGCACGAGGGTGCGAGCAGCTTCTAAGTTCAGGAGGCCGGGGCCGTAGACCTGCTCGTGCCCGAGAGCGACGTTTTCAGCCACGGTGAAGACGGGGATCAGCATGAAGTGCTGGTGGACCATACCGATTCCAGAGCGCATCGCGTCTCCGGGGCCAGCGAAGTGGCGCACCTCATCATCGATGAGAATCTCGCCCTCTTCAGCCTGATACAGGCCGTAAAGCACATTCATCAACGTTGACTTGCCCGCGCCATTCTCGCCGAGGAGACAATGAATCTCGCCCTCTTCGACAGTGAGATCAATATGATCATTCGCGATTAGGTCACCGAAGCGCTTGGTAATACCTCGCAGCTCAAGCTTCACAATCTCTCCTCAATGCTGTGATGGCGTCCTCGCCATCGTGGGATTCACACAATTAGCCTCAGAAGGCTAATCGAAAACGAAGGGGGCTGACCCTCTCGAGCCAGCCCCCTGTAGTGCTATCTAACTAGTTGAGGTACGACTTGACGACGATGTCGCCGGAGATGATGCCGTCCTTGACCGTAACGAGTTCAGCCTCGAGGCCTCCGTCAACCATCGATTCGAAGTCGTGGAACGGCGCGATGCCAACTCCACCGTTTTCGAGGGTTCCGATGTACGGCGTGGTGTCGAGCGATCCGCTCGAAGCCTCGGTGACTACTTCTTCAACAGCAACCTTGATCTGCTTGAGGATCGAGGTGAGGAACAGGTCTGCTGCCTCGGTCTCGGTCTCGGTGAGGTCAGCGTCGACGCCGATCATGGCGACGTCCTTGCCGGAGTCGCGAATTGCCTCAACCGCGCTCTGGAAGATGGGTCCACCGACGGGAAGCAGAACGTCTGCACCCTGGTCGATCAGGTTCTGAGCTGCGGCGCGCGAGTCGGTTCCGGGAGCGAAGCTACCGATGAACGTTCCGTCCTGAGCTGCAGTGTCCCAACCACGAACCGTAACGTCGGTTCCCTTTTCAGCGTTGTAGTACTCGACGCCCTGAGCTGCACCATCCATGAAGATGGAGACGGTGGGGAAGTTCATTCCGCCGTAGGTACCTACGACGCCTGACTTCGAGTAGCTTGCCGACGCGTAGCCAGCGAGGAACGCTGCGCCAGCGGTGTCGAAGAGGATGGGCTTGATGTTGTCGGAGTCAGTCATTCCGTCGAAGTCGTTGTCTGCTGCATCATCGACGATGGCGAAGTTGACGTCGGGGTTTGCCTGAGCAAATTCAACGGTCGCTGCGGAGAGGTTGAATCCAACAGTGACGATCAGGTCGCAACCCTCGGCAATGAGGCTCTCGATGTTGGGCGCATAGTCTGCATCGCTGGTCGACTCGACTGCGTTGAACGTAACACCGAGCTCGTCGGCTGCAGCTTCGATGCCTTCGTAGCCGAGCTGGTTGAACGACTTGTCGTCGAATCCGCCCGAGTCGGAAACCATGCAGGGAAGGAAATCAAGCATTTCGCCCGATCCTGCTTCGGTCTCTTCCGGTGCAGATGCGCAACCGGCGAGTACGAGTGCGCTAGTCGCAACGAGCGCCATGCCGCTGAGTGCGCGGCCGTGAGTGCTGATTCTCAAGGTGTCCTCCAAGATGCTGTCCGACAGAAATTGTCGAAACATAGTGAACCTACGCTACCGAAGAATCAACGGTTCCATTGTGCGAATATGAGCGCCGAAGCCGAATGGTTACAAACGCGAAATCCCCACGTCACAAGACGTCGTTGCGTCCGGAGATTTTTAGAGCATCCACCACAGATTTCACTCTCTGAGCGTTCGCAGTTGTAGTAACCAGCAAAGCGTCCGGTGTATCGACCACGACGATGTTGTTTACCCCAATGAGGGAAATAAGCCGGTCAGTCTGGCTAATCACAACTCCGGTCGACTTATCAGCCAAAACTCGTGCGTTCTCCCCGAGAATGGCCAAGTCAGATTTGCGGCCCCCCGAGTGCAATTTAGCGATCGAGGCGAAATCCCCCACGTCGTCCCAATCGAAGTCGCCGGGAACCACCACGAGCTTGCCTTCTGCTGCTGCCGGCTCGGCCACCGTGTAGTCGATCGCGATCTTGGCGAGATGTGGCCAAACGGCATCGACGACAGCACCCCGCTCAGGGGTGTCCCACACCTCGGCAAGCGCAGTGAGGCCCTCGAGCAACTCCGGCTGCGCTTTACCGAGTTGTTCGAGCAGAACGTCGGCGCGCGAGATGAACATGCCACCGTTCCACAAAAAGTCGCCGCTGGCGACATACGACTGGGCCGTAGCGAAGTCGGGCTTTTCGACAAACGACTTGGCCTTGATCGCGCTCGGCGCACCCTCAATCTCCAGAGCGTCTCCGCAGTGGATGTAGCCAAATCCGATGGCGGGCTCGGTTGGGGTGATGCCGATCGCCGCAATGAACCCGGCGTTCGCGACTGCAATCGATTCGCGCACGCTGCGCTTGAACCCACGGATGTCGCGAATCACATGATCGGCCGCAAACGATCCGATAATCACGTTAGGTTCGCGTTTGAGTAGGATCGCGGCCGCGAGCCCAATGGCTGCGGACGAGTCTTTCGGTTCGCTTTCGAGCACAACGTTGGGGTCGCTGAGCTCTGGCAGCTGCTTCTCGACAGCGGCACGATGCGCACGCCCCGTGACAACCATGATGCGATCCGAACCGGAAAGCGGAGCTAGTCGATCCCATGTGTCACGCAGCAGGGTCTGGCCTGACCCGGTGAGGTCATGCAGAAACTTGGGGGCATCCGCGCGGGACAGCGGCCAGAGACGCGATCCAATGCCGCCGGCCGGGATCACGCTGTAGAAGTTGTCGAACGATCCCTCATGTTGGTTCATGTATCAACCATAGACTTCAGCGCCCGTTAACTCGCCGGATATCCGCGCCTCGTACCGTGAGCATCACGAGACGAACTGAGGTGCTGATTGTGCGAATCGTCATTGTGAGTGAGAGCTTTCTCCCCACCGTCAACGGAGTCACGAATAGCGTGCTCAAAGTGCTCGATTACCTGAGCGCGGAGGGCCACGACGCAATCGTCATTTGCCCCTCGGCCGGAGCGCCACGATCGTACGCGGGCTTCGCTGTTCACGCTGTTCCCGCGCTGGCGTACCGCCAGTTCCCGGTGGGACTTCCGAACCCGCAAGTGCACAAGCTCATAGCCGACTTTCGGCCTGACGTCGTTCACGCGGCAGCACCGTTCCTGCTTGGCGCGCAGGCCATCTCCTCCGCTAACCGCCTCGGCATTCCAACCGTGGCTATTTTTCAGACGGATGTGGCGGGGTACGCCCGCCGCCACCGTCTCGGGCAAGCGACGAAATTGGCCTGGCGCATTGTGCGCTGGATCCACGATGGAGCGCAACTGACACTCGCCCCCTCCAGCACTGCCATGGCCGATCTGAAAGCAATCGGCCTCACGAAGCTCGAGCGCTGGGGCCGCGGGGTCGACCTGGCGATGTACCACCCCGCGAAAAAGCTCTCCCCCGCCACCGCCCGATTGCGCACGCGGCTCGCCCCTCACGGCGAAGTCGTCATCGGTTACGTCGGGCGCATCGCTCCGGAAAAGCAGGTCGAGCGACTTCGCACTCTTCGCGGACTGACCGGAGTGCGCGTGGCGATCGTAGGAGACGGATCTTCGACTGCGCTCGTGAAAAAGGAACTTGCTGGCATCCCCGTTACTTGGCTCGGCAAGCTCGGCGGTGAGGAACTGGCGACGGCTTACGCCGCCTTCGATATCTTCGCCCACACGGGCACGGAGGAGACCTTTGGCCAAACTTTGCAGGAAGCTCACGCTGCCGGTTTGCCCGTAGTTGCCCCTCGCGCCGGCGGGCCGATCGACTTGATCGACCACGGAAACAACGGCTTTCTGTTCGAAGCCGACAACGATGGCGAGCTGCGCGCCTATGTGGAGGCGCTCGCCATCGACCCAGGACTTCGGGCACGCATGGGTGAGGCCGGGCGACGGACTGTGCTCAACAAATCGTGGAGCGGCATCTGCGCTGAGCTGATGGGGCACTACGAGTCGACGATCGCTGCGGTGCCTGTGTTCGCGCCAAAATCTTGACCTAGAGTGCACTCTAGGGAGAACAATGAACACTGCAATGACAAACCACACGGAGCAAGTCCTCAGCATCGGCGAAGTCGCGGAGCACACCGGCGTAACGGTGCACACGCTGCGTTATTACGAGAAGGCCGGACTACTAGTAGTACCCCGCCTCTCTAATGGCCAACGGCGCTACCGCGAGATTGATGTCAAAGCTGTCGAGTTCATCGGCCACCTTCGCCGCACCGGCATGCCCATCCGCTCGATCCTCGAATACGCAGATCTCGTGCGCAGCGATCACGACACCGCTGCCGAACGAATGCGCTTGCTCGAGCAGCATCGCGACAACGTTGCCCGCGAATTGGCCGAGCAGGAACGACACCTTGCTGGCATCACCGCGAAAATTGGCTTGTACCGTGCGGCTCTCAATGAGCACGACACTAGCGACGAGCGACGCGATGTAGCTCTCCTCACCGCGGGGGCCTCTTCGTAAATTGCATGGTTCGCGCTCATCGGTGCTTCTTAAGTTCCGCAATATTCACGAAAACCTTCGTGATTTCTTGCTATTTAGGGTCGACTGGGAAGCGGGCGTCAGTGAGCGGGAATAGAATGGGAAGGTCCGCTTCGCGGACACTCATCGGTCGCGGTGGACGCGACCCAAGACCGCAAGGAGGGTCCTCGTGCCAGAGAAGTCGGCGAGCAACCTAGTGGCGGAGCCGCAGACGCCGCCCAAGATTCGCTCACCCAAGAGACCTGCTGGCACCCTGTACCGGGGTAAAGAGGGCATGTGGTCGTGGGTGCTGCACCGTATTACGGGTGTGGGCATTTACTTCTTCCTCCTCGTGCATATCTTGGACACTGCACTCATCCGCGTAAGCCCTGAGGCTTACAACATCGTCATCGAGTCCTACAAGACGCCGCTCATGGGTCTTGCAGAGATCGGCCTTGTGGCAGCGATCGGCTTCCACGCGGTCAACGGCCTGCGCATCATCCTGATTGACTTCTGGGCTTTCGGCGCCAAGCACCAGCGCACCCTGTTCTGGGTCGTCGTAGGTATCTGGCTTGTGCTGCTCGCCGGATTCATTCCCCGCCAGCTAATGCACGTCTTCGGAGGTTGAGCATGAGTCTCATCGAAGCCCCCCGCACTCCAACCCGTGGCCGTCGTACCGGCGGAATCAACTGGGAAAAATGGGGATGGATCTACATGCGCGCATCTGGCGTCGTTCTTGTGGTTCTCATCTTCGGCCACCTTCTTGTCAATATGTTCTTGGGCGAGGGAGTCAAGGCCATCGACTTCGCATTCGTCGGCGGCAAGCTCTCTGACCCGTTCTGGCGAGTCTGGGACGGCCTCATGTTGTGGCTTGCTCTCATTCACGGCGGCAACGGAATGCGCACGCTGGTCAACGACTATGCAAGCAATCCCAAGGTTCGCAAGATTCTGCTCATTGGAATCGCCGCATCGACCATCATCCTGATCACGCTGGGAACCCTCGTGATCACCACCTTCGACCCCTGCCCAGCCGGTGCTGACCCAGCCCTGCTTGCCAGCATCTGTGAGGGACGCTAATTGTCTACGATCAACACCGGCGATATCGCCGACGGAACCGTCATTGACGGAGTCCATTACCACCAGTTCGACATCGTCATTGTGGGCGCCGGTGGCGCCGGCATGCGTGCCGCTATTGAAGCCGGCCCGCACGCTAAGACCGCAGTGATTTCGAAGCTCTACCCCACTCGCTCGCACACTGGTGCAGCGCAGGGCGGTATGGCTGCTGCCCTCGCGAACGTTGAGGACGACAACTGGGAATGGCACACCTACGACACCGTCAAGGGTGGCGACTACCTCGTCGATCAAGATGCTGCTGAGATCCTCGCCAAAGAGGCAATCGACGCGGTAATCGACTTGGAGAACATGGGTCTCCCGTTCAACCGCACCGAAGACGGAAAGATCGACCAGCGTCGTTTTGGTGGTCACACCCGCGAGCACGGCAAGGCTCCTGTTCGTCGTGCCTGCTACGCGGCCGACCGCACCGGTCACATGATCCTTCAGACGCTGTACCAAAACTGCGTCAAGCTCGGCATCAACTTCTTCAACGAGTTCTATGTTCTCGATCTGGTCATGACCGAGGTCGACGGCATCGAACAGCCCTCTGGCGTTGTGGCGTATGAACTCGCCACCGGCGAGCTGCACGTGTTCCAGTCGAAGGCGATCATCTTCGCCACCGGTGGATTCGGCAAGATCTTCAAGACGACATCCAACGCCCACACCCTCACCGGTGACGGCGTCGGAATCATCTGGCGCAAGGGTCTCCCCCTTGAAGACATGGAGTTCTTCCAGTTCCACCCCACCGGGTTGGCCGGGCTCGGCATTCTGCTCTCTGAAGCTGCTCGAGGCGAAGGCGCTATCTTGCGTAACGCCGAGGGCGAGCGTTTCATGGAGCGCTACACGCCGACGCTCAAGGACCTCGCGCCGCGGGACATCGTTGCGCGTTCCATGGCCACCGAGATTCGTGAAGGCCGCGGAGCTGGCCCTGACAAGGACTACCTGTTCCTTGACATCACCCACCTCGAGCCTGCCGTCATCGACGAAAAGCTGCCGGACATCACGGAGTTCGCTCGCACCTACCTGGGTGTTGAGCCGTACACCGAACCCGTACCCGTACTGCCGACTGCGCACTACGCCATGGGTGGCATCCCGACCAACGTTCAAGCAGAAGTTCTGCGCAACAACACGGATGTCGTCAAGGGTCTCTACGCCGCTGGCGAGTGTGCGTGTGTTTCGGTTCACGGTTCCAACCGTTTGGGCACCAACTCGCTGCTCGACATCAACGTCTTCGGAAAGCGAGCCGGTAAGTCGGCCGTCGCGTACGCCAAGACCGCTGAGTTCGTACCGCTGCCGAAGGACCCCGCCGGGGGCGTCAAGCGCATCCTCGACATGGTTCGCGCCGGTGATGGCACCGAGCGCATTGCCGTAATCCGTAAAGAGTTGCAAGACTCGATGGACCGCAACGCGCAGATCTTCCGCACGGATGAGAGCCTCGAAGAGGTCACCAACCTCATCCAGAAGCTGCGCGCTCGTTACAAGAACATTCAACTGCACGACAAGGGCAAGCGGTTCAACACCGACCTGCTCGAAGCCGTGGAGCTTGGCTTCCTGCTCGACCTCGCCGAAGTACTCGTGTACTCGGCGCGTTCGCGCAAGGAAAGCCGCGGCGGTCACATGCGTGAGGACTACCCCAATCGTGACGACGAGAACTTCCTCGTGCACACGATGGCGTACCTCACGGGCGACCCAGAATCAGAGGAGGCGGGTGACCACATCCGCCTCGACTGGAAGCCGGTAGTGATCACTAACTACCCGCCGATGGAGAGAAAGTACTAATGAGCACTGCCGTCGCTGACAAGAAGCCTGCCGCAGCCGAAGAGATTCCTACCTTCACTGCGACCCTCATCATCCGTCGTTTCGATCCGGATGTTGACGAAGAGCCGCGTTGGGAAGACTTTGACGTCGAGCTATTCGCGACCGACCGTGTTCTCGATGCTCTGCACAAGATCAAGTGGGAACAGGATGGGTCGCTGACCTTCCGTCGCTCGTGCGCGCACGGTATTTGTGGTTCGGATGCCATGCGCATCAACGGCCGCAACCGTCTGGCCTGCAAGACCTTGGTCAAGGACCTCGACATCACCAAGCCGATCTACGTGGAAGCCATCAAGGGTCTGCCGCTCGAGAAGGACTTGATCGTTGACATGGAGCCGTTCTTCGACTCCTACAAAGAGATCAACCCGTTCTTGATGGCAGGCGCCACCAAGAGTGGCAAGGAACGCAAGCAGAGCCCCGTAGAACGTGCTCGCTTCGACGACACCACCAAGTGCATCCTGTGCGCCGCGTGCACGTCGAGCTGCCCCGTGTTCTGGACTGACGGCCAGTACTTCGGCCCGGCAGCCATCGTGAACGCTCACCGCTTCATCTTCGACTCGCGCGATGAGGGCTCGCAGGTTCGCCTCGACATCCTCAACGACAAAGAGGGTGTGTGGCGTTGCCGCACCACCTTCAACTGCACCGACGCTTGCCCTCGCGGCATCCAAGTTACGCAGGCGATTGCTGAAGTGAAGCAGGCCATCATTAGAGGCAAGGCCTAAGCGCCGACTCGTCTTAAACAAGATCGCCCCTGTTGCTACCGCGGTAGCAACAGGGGCGATTTGTTGTGGGCGGCCGTCACCCACGGCGACCGTCCACGCTGAGTATTCGGGTTACTCACTCAAAGAGACTGGTCTACTCGCGAATTATGACGTGGAAGAGCTCAGATCACCCCCGAAATGGGGTTTAACTCAGCAGACGGATGTTCACGCCCTGGTTATTACCCGACGACAGGCTGAGTGGTTTGATGAGGTCGTTGATGAGCCCATCGATCGAACCGAGAAGGCCGCCCAACAATCCGCCGGTGCCGACAAGGCCGCCAAGATAGTCGCGGTCCACTGTTTGCACCAGATCGAGCGAGGATAGCCCGCCGGGAATGCCGGTGACGTTCAGAGTGAACTTTCCGTTGCTTGACACCGTGGTGGTCGCGTAGACAAGACCGCCCGCTTGGAGCGAGAGATGGGCGCCCGGCGTTGCGGTCCCGGTGAGGTTCAGATCGATGTCAGCTGCTACAACCCCGCCGGGTGCAGTGTGGCCCGCTGGAGGTGTTCCGCCGGTGACAGTTCCGACGACCGAGTCCACGAGCCCACCGACAGCGCCGTCGACGACGCCACCCACGAGGCCGCCACCCTGTGAACCGCCAACGCCTGGCGCGACACCGTCGCTGCCATCCGTTACCGCGGTGCCGCCCGTGCCTTGAGTTCCGCCCGCGCCGCCCTCAGCAGCTTCGCCGATTCCGACGGCCGGCACGGTAGGAATAACCAGATTGCTCGGGTCGTCGCGGTCGCCGCCAAGGTTATCCGCGACCCCGGTAGAGACAGAAGCATCAGCTCGAGAGTCATCGGCGAGTTGGCTTGTTGACGTGGTGTCGGTGCTCGCGGACTCCGGCGAAATCGGGGCCAGCGCCACAAACGATCCGGTGAGCGCGATTACTGCCGCGAGTGAGCCTGCGATGGCCACAGGAACAGCGCTCACGCCGACACTACCGGCCACGACGGCCGTTCCGGCACCGGCAACGACGGTTACTGGCATGGCCGGCGCTGCTGCTGCGGTGAGCGACGCTGCGCCGCCGTGCCCGAAGGCACTCAGGAAACCGCCTCCAGCAACGCCGCCCAGCAGCATCGGGATCATCACGAGTGCTAGGCGTGAACCAACTTCGTCAACTTCTTCACACACAATCGCGCAGCGAGCGCACGACGCGAGATGACTACCAATCTTCTTGGCGTCGCGGGCATTCAGGCTTTTGCGAGCATGTTCGCCAAACTTAGACATCGCCCAGCGGCAGTCGCCGGATGCTGTCGCGTCGTTGATGTGAGCCTGCAACCATGCTTTGCGCAGGCCTTCTCGCGCACGGTACGACAGCGCAGCGACGCTGTTAGCGCTCATTCCGAGTAGCGGAGCTACTTCGTGAGGGTCCATGCCCTCCACTTCGGTGTACCAGAGCACCGACTGCCAGCGCTCCGGGAGTTCACGGAAGGCTTTCGCGGTAAGGCTGTGATCGAGGGCGATCGCAATGGGATCGTCGAGAGTGCTCGGATCTTCGAAGTCGGCGATCTCATCCACTTGAACTTCACGGGAGGCAGCGCCCCATGTCGACGCAAGGTTGCGGATCGTCGTATAGAGGTAGGGGCGAAAAGCTCCCTGCGGGCCGCCACCCGCCAGCACACGCTGGTAAATACGCGCGAACGACTCAGACACGAGATCGTCCGCGTCTATCGACGTGTACTGACGGGCAACACATATTCCCGAGCGGTAGTGGCGACTCCAGAGCTCGGCAAAGGCGTTTTGTACCCCCGTACGCGCCTGTGCCAGCAGCTGCTCGTCCGAAGTGGTTAGCTTCGAAGCCACGATTCCGCTCATCCCCCTGATCCATTTCCCGGGCCTCTCTTTGTCCCTTTGGAGTGAAGGTCGTAGACAAACAACCCTCTTACCCAAAGAGACCGAGTTACCCGTTCTCTATGACGCAGACTATCGAATTTTCTCAGAAAACTGTGCCCCCACTAGGGGGGAACAGGTCGTTCTTGCCCTAACAACGCCGGGTTCTAGCGCGTTATCGGGCGGCGTCGACCGTTGTCGCCGCGGCGCGAGCTGTAGACCACCTGCGCCCCCTCTGGTACCCGCTTTCAGCCCAGCGGTCTCGGTAAAACGATTCCGACGTTGACGCAGTGAGGGGTGCACCCACGAACCAGTTTCTGTCGTGCGCCCAACAAATCACACGCTCTAGCGATACCAGCAGTGCGAAGTTCGTGTACCCCGGTCAGGGCGACGAGTGTGTCGCGCCCCAATCCAGCAAAAAGCGTGCACGCTCCCAGAAACTCTGACTCGTCGGCCGGAAACTGGACCACTTACACCGCCATCACGCGTAAGCGTTCGACGGAGACCTCCGGCCACCCGGTGGCAATCCAGCCGCCAATGAATAAAAAACTTTCGTTGCTGCGAAAACTTCGCTGTGCTTTCGCACATTAAGGACGTACTGCCACGATTCCCGAGGGGATCGTGGCAGTACTTCAAAGAGGTACGAACGAGTTAGGCAGCGTTGGCCGCAGCCTCACGAGCGGTCGGCCCGGTCGTCGCGTTGATGGCGGCAGCCGCGCGGGCCTTGGCCTGCTCGAGCGTGACTGTCAGCAGCTCAGCACGTACGTCGGCGAGCGCAGCGGGCGTCATCGAAAGACTTGTCACTCCGAGTCCCACGAGCACGATGGCGAGCTGCGGGTCAGCTGCGGCTTCGCCACAGACGCCGACGGGCTTTCCGGCAGCGGCGCCGGCATCTCCGAGCATCTTGACCATGCGAAGCACGGCAGGGTGCCACGGGTCTTGGAACTTGGCGAGGGTGCCGAGCATCCGGTCTGCAGCCAGCGTGTACTGGGTGAGGTCGTTGGAACCGATTGATACAAAGTCGCTGCGTTCGGCAACCTGGTCGGCGAGAACGGCGAGCGAGGGAACCTCGGCCATGACTCCCACGGTGTTGAGGCCCAGTTCGCGGCCCAGGGCGACGAAGTATTCGGTCTCTTCGGCATCCGACACCATCGGGGCCATGACCCAGAGGTCGGCGTCGGTGGCATTCTGCGCGTTGACGAGAGCAGTGAGCTGGTCGCGCAGGATGTTCTCGTTGACACGGAGCGAGCGAAGGCCGCGCTGACCGAGGGCGGGGTTCACTTCTTCACCCATGTCCATGAAGCTCAGCGGCTTGTCGGCACCGGCATCGAGGGCGCGAACGACGACCTTCTTACCCGGGAAGTGCTGCAACATCTCGGTGTATTCCTTGGTCTGCTCGTCGACCGTCGGCGCGGTCTTGGCATCGAGGAACATGAGCTCGGTGCGGAACAGGCCGACACCTTCTGCGCCAAGCTCAACAGCCTGAGCCGCTTCCGACGGGGTGCCCAAGTTCGCGAGCAGAGGAACGAGAGTTCCGTCCGCGAGCGCACCATCAGTGATGGGTGCGTTTGCTGCGGCGGCGAGCTCCGCGATGCGAGCCTCAGCGGCGGCAACCTGCTCGGCGGTCGGTTCGGTCGTGATGGTGCCGGCACCGGCATCCACGATTACCTCGGTGTCATCAGCGAGATCAAGGGCTTCGGCAACACCCATGATCGCGGGAATTGCCTTCGAACGTGCGAGGATCGCGGTGTGGCTCGTCGGGCCGCCCTGGCGGGTGACGAGCGCAAGTACCTTGTCAAGCTCGAGCAGCGCAGTGTCGGCCGGAGCGAGGTCGTCGGCAACGAGCACGAAAGGCTCGTCGCGCTGCGGAACGCCCGGAGCTTCTACGCCACGGAGGCGAGCCACGACGCGCTGGCTGACGTCGCTGAGGTCAGTGGCACGTTCGGCCATCATGCCTCCCAAGGAGATCAGCATGTCGCGGAACGAAGCGAACGCTTCGAACACAGCGCGCTCGGCAGCTTTGCCGCCGTCAATCAACTCGTTCACGCTGTCGAGAATGGAGGGGTCTTCAGCCATCAGAGCTGTGGCGGTGAGAACCTCGTTGGCTTCGGCATCCGCTTTCTCTGCGCGAGCGCGCAGGTCAGCAGCGACAAAAGTAAGCGCTGATGCTGCGGCCTCTTTCTCAGCGGCAGCATCGCCGGAATGGCGAGCATCTTTCGGTTCCGGAAGAGGGTCAGGCATGCGCACGACCTTCCCGATGGCTACCGATCGTCCAACTCCGACACCTTGAAGTTCCATGTGATGTGACCTCTCCTCTGCAGAACGCACTGTCAGCCTAGCTATTCTTGATGAATGCAGCTTGCGCAACGACTCAAACCAGCCATTGAGTGGGTACTCCAGCTCCGCCCGGTACGGGTATTTATGCACTATGCCGAGAAGCTCGGGCCGCTTCTCTCGTCAGGGCTTTCGTATCAGGCGATCTTCGCCGTGTTTGCCGCGATCTGGGTCGGTTTCGCGGTCGCCGGATTCATCGTGCAGGGCGACCCGGTACTGCTGGAAGCCGTCTACAACTTCATCTCGACCAACATCCCGGGGCTCATCGGTGATGGCAGCGGTAATGGCGCAATCACCCGTGAGACGCTTGCTGACACCAACATTCTGGGCATCACAGGTGTCATAGCGGCATTTGGTTTGGCATTTACGGCCTTGGGGTGGATCGCCTCTGGACGAAGCGCGGTTCGGTCGATGTTCGGCCTCGAGAGCTCGGAGACGAACTTTCTCATCTTGAAACTCAAGGATGCCGGGCTCGCGATCGGTTTTGGTCTCGCCGTGCTTGTATCGGCGGGCGTCTCGGTGCTCAGCTCTGCCGCGTTGAATTGGATTCTCGGTCTCGTGTCGATCGGCGAGGATTCGACGGCCGGCCTCATCGCCACCCGTGGTGTCGCCCTCGTGATCGTACTCATTTTGGATACGGCGACACTCGGCATCTTCTATCGCGTCATCTCCGGCATCAAGATTCCGTTCCGGATACTCGCTCAGGGCACGATCATCGCCGCTGTTGCGCTCGGCGCCCTCAAATTCGGTGGTGGCTTCCTTCTCGAAGGCGCCACCCGCAACCCGCTTCTCGCCTCCTTTGCCGTCATCATCGGTTTGCTGATCTGGTTCAACTTCATCTGCCAGATCATCCTGATTGGCGCAGCATGGATTGC
Organism: Salinibacterium sp. SWN1162; assembly: GCF_015864675.1. Taxonomy (NCBI): domain Bacteria; kingdom Bacillati; phylum Actinomycetota; class Actinomycetes; order Micrococcales; family Microbacteriaceae; genus Salinibacterium; species Salinibacterium sp. SWN1162. The sequence continues at coordinate 273,312 of NZ_JADYWT010000002.1, read as the reverse complement.
CGTTGCCGCCGACGACGCCGACCTTGACATCAGCGGTGAGAAGCGTGCAGAGGATGCGCCGCGTGCCGTCACCGCGACAAAGGCTGCGGATGACGCTAAGGCCAACAAGGCCGCGAAGAGTGGGCAGAAGGCCAGCAAGAAATCGAGCCGATCGCCCGAGGCGACGCCCGAGGAACAGGGCGAACTCGACAAGGCCAACGAAGTGAAGTTCAAGCGCACTTTCAAGCGGATGATGAAACGCAACAACAAGCGCTAGGCATCGGCGAGCACAGGCGTGCGCCAGAGTCGCTACTCAGTGACGACACGGTCGGTGGGCCTCGGTAGTCTTGTGGCATGGCAACACGTCTTCGCATCGCATCCGTCAACGTCAATGGTGTTCGCGCCGCCTACCGCAAGGGCATGGGCGACTGGCTGGATGCCCGGGACATCGACATTCTGGCGCTGCAAGAGGTTCGGGCCGCTGACGCTGACATCGAAGGGTTGCTCGGCGATGGCTGGAACATCCTGCACGATGCCGCGACGGCAAAGGGTCGCGCGGGCGTCGCTGTGGCCTCACGCAAGGGATCGGCGGCATCCGCCCCTCTTGCTCACCGCGTTGCGCTCGGCGCCGACGATTTCGATAGTGCCGGTCGTTGGCTCGAAGCCGACTTCGATGTCAACGGCACGACCGTCACTGTCGTCAGCACTTACGTTCACTCGGGCGTCGTTGATACCCCCAAGCAAGTCGAGAAGTACAAGTTCTTAGAGGCCATGCTCGTGCGCCTGCCCGAGCTTGCCGCCCACAGCGACCACGCCCTGATCGTCGGCGACCTCAACGTCGGTCACCGCGAACTCGACATCAAGAACTGGCGCGGCAACCGCAAAAAGGCGGGCTTCCTCCTAGAGGAGCGCGCCTACTTCGACCGCTTCTTCGGCGCTGCTGGCGAGACCATCGAATGCGTCGACGGCACCGCCGGCCCCGGCCTCGGCTGGGTGGATGTCGGCCGCCAGTTCGCCGGCGAAGTCGAAGGCCCGTACACCTGGTGGTCGCAGCGCGGCCAAGCTTTTGACAACGACACCGGTTGGCGTATCGACTACCACGTCGCCACCCCCGCGCTTGCAGCCACCGTTGCGGATTACCGCATCGACAAGGCCGGCGCCTGGGATGAGCGCTGGAGCGACCACGCTCCCGTCGTTGTTGACTATTCGATCTGAAAGAATTAGCCCATGAGCACCACACCTCGCCTGTTTTCAGGCATGCAGCCGTCTGCCGATTCGCTCCACGTGGGCAACTACATTGGCGCGCTCCTGCAATGGCGCGAGATGCAGCAGAACTACGACGCCGTGTTCTGCGTTGTCGACATGCACGCCATCACCGTTCCGCAAGACCCCGCGCTGCTACGCGCTCAAACCCGTCGCACCGCCGCGCAATATATCGCCGGCGGCATCGACCCTGAAAGCTCTGTGTTGTTCGTGCAGTCGCAGGTTCCCGCGCACGCTGAACTTGCGTGGGTGCTGAACACCATCACCGGCTTCGGTGAGGCTTCGCGCATGACGCAGTACAAAGACAAGTCCGCCAAGCAGGGATCGGATGCCGCTTCGGTTGGCCTCTTCACCTACCCCATCCTGATGGCCGCCGACATTCTGCTCTACGACACCGCCATCGTGCCGGTCGGCGAAGATCAGCGTCAGCACATCGAGCTCACGCGCGACCTGGCCGCACGCTTCAACTCTCGATTCGGCGACACCTTTGTGATGCCAGAACCGCAGATTCAGAAGGCCACGGCCAAGATTTATGACCTGCAGAACCCCGAGTCGAAGATGAGCAAGTCAGCGACGACGGATGCGGGCGTGCTGTGGTTGCTCGATGAGCCGAATAAGACGGCTAAGAAGATCAAGTCGGCCGTGACCGATGATGAGCGCGAGATTCGCTTCGACCGCGAAGCAAAGCCGGGCGTCTCGAACCTGCTCACGCTGCACTCCACGTTCAGCGGAACATCCGTGGCCGACCTCGAAGAGCACTTCGCGGGCAAAGGCTATGGCGACCTCAAGAAGGAAGTTGCCGAGGTCGTGGTGGCCGAGTTCGCGCCGGTGCGTGAGCGCACCCTCGAACTGCTCGCTGACCCCGCCGAGCTCGACCGCATGCTCAGCAAGAACGCTGAGCGCGCGAACGAGATGGCTCAGAAGACGCTCGACCGCGTCTATGACCGCATCGGCTTCTTGCCGCGGGTGCGCTAATGCAGGTCTTTAATCTGTCGAGCGAACGCCTGACGTTGGATGCCCTCACTGGCGACGATGTCGAACTCATGACCGCCTACTGCCAAGACCCGATCTTTGAGCACACGCTCACGATCCCGTGGCCGTACGTTGCATCGGATGCCGAATTCTTCATCAACAACCTCGTGACGCAGTGGTGGGAAGACGACGACGAATACACCTGGGCGATCCGCGAAACCGGCAAGCCCGAACTGCTCGGCGTCATCAGCTTTCGCCTCTACAACGACACCATCGGCTATTGGATGGGCGAACCCCACCGCGGCAAGGGCTTCATGAAAGAAGCCGTCGCCGAGGTCAGCCGCTGGGTATTCTCGACCGGTCGCCCCGAAGTGCGCTGGGAAGCCCTCGTGGGCAACAAAGCCTCCGCTGCCATCGCGAAGAGCCTCGGCTTCATCTACACCGGCATCGAACCCGCCTCGAGCGAGTATCGCGGTGGCACGCATCCGCCGTCGTGGTGGGCAACGCTCACTGCTCCGGATGAGAACCCCACGTATGAGGTCGAGTCCGGCCAGCCCTGGCCGGTTTAGCGCCTACGGGAATGGCTGAATGACCATCACCGTTGCCCTCTTTGACCTTGACGACACCCTGTTTGCTCACCGGGCATCCGTGGATCTCGGCATTCGTAACCACCGACGCTCGCTGGGGGCTGCATTCGCTGCCGGTCCCAGCGCCGACGGCAGCACGGTGTGGCCCGACGATGCGTCGGAGAGTGTGCGTTGGACGGCGCTTGAGGAGTTTCATTACCACCGCTACCTCAGTGGCGAACTGACCTTCGAAGGCCAACGCCAAGCCCGCGCCCGCGGGTTCGTCGAGCCCTATGGCATGCCCCTCACCGATGCCGAGTCCAGCGTCTGGTTCGACACCTACTTCGAGGCGTACCGCGACGCGTGGCACCTGCACGACGACGCCCTCGCCTGCCTCGACTCGCTGGAGGCCCGCTCCCCCGCCACCCGCCTCGGCATCATCACCAACGGCGAACTCGACTTTCAGACCCGCAAGGTCGAGACCGTCGGCCTCACCGACCGCATCGAGCACCTTGTCGCCAGCGGCGAATTCGGACACACCAAGCCCGACCCGCGCATCTTTCACCACACCTGCGAACTCTTCGGCGTCGAGCCCGCCAACGCGGTCTACATCGGCGACCGGCTAGCGACGGATGCGCTGGGAGCCGCGAATGCCGGACTCACCGGAGTGTGGCTCGACCGCGAGCGCAGCGCGACCACCGACCAGCGTGAGGAAGCTCGTGCGGCTGGCGTTAGTGTCATCCACTCGCTTGATGAATTGGACGGGCTGCTCGACTGAGCTGGCCGCACGCTTCGGCTGCGGCCGTAGCGCGAGGACTCGCCCGAAACAGTCGCGCCAGTCCCTCCCGCCTCGCGTAACAAACTGAGAGGTTGGGGCGGGAATAGTTCGCGGCGAAACGCGTTGAGTAGACTAAGCAAAGCAAAACGTGCTCCGGGGCTCGGTGAGAATCCGAACCGGCGGTTATAGTCCGCGACCCGCGCCGAAGTGAAAACTTCGAAACGGTTGACCTGGTGAAACTCCGGGACCGACGGTAATGAGATCGCAAGATTTCTCAGTCCGGATAAGAGGAAGCACGAGCCGAACCATCTGTAGTGCCCGAAATATGGGCGCCCAGAATGGACCGGCGGGTTTTTCGAACCCACTTTCCCGGAGCGCGTCCCACGAGACGAGAGCCCGGATGACCACACCACAACAGCAGGCACAGCTGGAGAAGCTGATGCGCCATGCGCTGTCGTTGGCGAACCACGGGCCGATCACCGGCGGCAACCCTCAAGTGGGTTGCGTGCTCGTGGATGCCGACGGACAGATAGTGGCTGAGGGTTGGCACCACGGGGCGGGCACTCCGCACGCCGAGGTGGATGCTCTCGCCAAACTCGATGGCATCGCCGCAGGCCTCACCGCCATCGTCACCCTCGAGCCCTGCAACCACCACGGCCGCACCGGTCCCTGCGCTCAAGCCCTGCTCGCTGCAGGTGTGAGCCGCGTCGTTTACGCAGTGCCTGATCCCGGGGCGCATTCCGCTGGTGGCGCCGAACGACTCCGCGCTGGTGGCGTCGAAGTGATCGCCGGCGTCGCTCAGGCCGAGGCCGAGGAGTTTCTGCACTCGTGGCTGACGGCTGCGCGACTGCAGCGTCCGCATGTCACCGTGAAGTGGGCATCCACTCTCGACGGTCGCGCTGCGGCCGCCGATGGCACAAGCCAGTGGATCACCGGCACCGCCGCCCGCCAGCACGTGCACGAGCAACGAGCGCGCGCCGATGCGATCGTCGTGGGCACGGGCACGGTGCTCGCCGATGACCCGAGCCTGACCGCGCGGGGCGACGCCGGCGAACTACTCGAGTCGCAACCGCAGCCGGTGGTGCTCGGTCGGCGCGAGATTCCGGCGGCGGCGAAGCTGCGCCAACACCCCGCAAAACTGCGTCAGATTGACGGGCGCGACCTCGACGCCGCGCTGAGCGAACTGTTCGAGGCGGGCATCCGGCGCGTCTTCGTAGAAGGTGGCCCCACTATCGCGAGCGCCTTCATCGCTGCGGGGCTTGCGGATGAACTGCTCATCTACCTGGCTCCGAAACTGTTGGGCGGCCCCAAGGTGGCGCTCGGCGAACTCGGGGTCACGACCATGGCTGAGGCCAAAGACCTCAGCATCACTGAACTTCGCCCACTGGGCAACGACGTGCTGATCGTCGCCCGCCCGGCGGCCAGCATGACAGCAGCCGCCCGCCCGGCGGCCAGCACGAACGCAGCCGTCCAGCCGGCAACACAGCACACGGCAACACAGCACACGGTCGCCCCGGCGACAGAGACGGACGCGTAACCATGTTTACCGGAATCATTGAAGAGCTCGGCGATGTCGTCGAGCTGGCCGCGACCGATGATGGCGCCCGCCTCACGGTGCGCGCTCCGCAGGCCGTATCGGATGCCGGCCACGGTGACTCGATCAGCGTCAGCGGCGTATGCCTCACCGTTGTCGATCAGGGCGCCGACTGGTTCACGGCCGACGTCATGGGCGTCACTCTCGACATGAGCACGCTCGGCTCGCTCGCTGCGGGCGCCCGGGTGAACATCGAGCGCGCTATGCAGGTTGGCGATCGTCTCGGCGGTCACATCGTGCAGGGTCACATCGACGGCACGAGCACAGTTCTGAGCGTCACCGATGAGGGCAGCTGGAGCATCCTGCGTTTCAGCCTCACCGAAGAACTCGCACCGCTCGTCGCCCGCAAGGGTTCCATCGCGGTGCACGGCGTCTCGCTCACGGTGAGTGCTGTGGGCCGCGACTGGTTTGAGGTCTCGCTGATTCCCGAAACCCTCACCGCTACAACGTTGGGAGCGCTCGCTGTGGGCGACTCCGTCAACATCGAAACCGACATCCTCGCCCGCCATGTGGCCCGGATGGCCGAGTTCACCGACGCTGATCAGCGCCACGAAAGGACCGAGTCATGAGTCTCGCCACCATCCCCGATGCCATTGAGGCGATCCGCGCGGGTCGCCCCGTCATCGTTGCCGACGATGAGGGTCGCGAGAATGAGGGCGATGTCATCATCTCGGCCGAGCTCGCCAGCCAAGAGTGGATCGCGTGGATGGTGCGCCACTCGTCCGGCTTCATCTGCGCCCCGATGACCAACGAAATCGCCGATGCCCTCGCGCTTCCGCCGATGGTTGCTCACAACGAAGACCCCCGCGGCACGGCGTACACCGTCTCCGTGGATGCCGCCAACCGTCTCAGCACCGGCATCAGCGCCTCCGATCGGGCCCACACTCTGCGGGTGCTCGCCGATCCCCTCTCGATGCCGTCGAGTCTGCATCGCCCCGGCCACATCATGCCGCTGCGGGCGGTCGATGGTGGAGTGCGCGAGCGTGACGGCCACACCGAGGCATCCGTCGATCTGATGAAGCTTGCCGGGTTACGCCCCGTCGCCGCGATCTCGGAGATAGTGCTCGACTCGGGCGAGATGATGCGGCTGCCCGAACTGATCGAGTTCGGTGCGCGCGAAGACGTGCTCGTCATCACGATTCTGGACCTCATGCACTGGCTCGAAGAGAACCGTTGCGACACCATCCCGGCACCGATCGAACCGATCCCCGAGATGAGTCGCGTGCAGTTCGAGGTCGAAACCACCATCCCGACCGTGCACGGGTCCTTCACCGTGCGGGCCTACCGCGACAACTCGACGGGTGCAGACCACGTTGCGTTCATCGCGCCCGGAACCCTCGAGCGCATCGGCGACGGCCCCACTCTGGTGCGCGTGCACTCGGAGTGCCTCACCGGTGAAGCGTTCGGTTCGCTCAAGTGCGAGTGCGGCCCCCAGCTCGATAGTGCGCTCGAGACCATCCAACGCGAAGGTGGCGCTGTGATTTACTTGCGCGGCCACGAAGGTCGTGGCATCGGCCTCATCAACAAGCTGCGCGCCTACCGCCTGCAAGAGGATGGGCTCGACACTCTGGATGCGAACCTGGCCCTGGGCCTGCCCGCTGACTCCCGCGATTATGGGGCTGCCGTCGGCATCCTCAAGGATCTTGGAATCTCGTCGGTCAGCCTGCTCAGCAACAACCCCGAGAAGAAGCGTCAGCTTGAAGAGCGCGGCGTGATTGTCGGCGATCTCGTGCCGCTCGTTGTCGGCGTTGGCGCCGGCAATGAGGGTTACCTCGAAACCAAGCGTGACCGTATGGGTCACCAACTCCCCACCACCGCCGTGCTCGCTGAAGCACGACTTACCGCGAAAGGCCTCTGATGAGTGGCGCAGGATCCCCCGAAATCGTTACCGATGCAACTGGCCTGAAGGTCACGATCATCGCTGGTCAGTGGCATGAAGTCATCACCAATGGTCTGCTCGCCGGTGCCCACCGCGCCCTCAATGCGGCCAACGCCGAGGTGACCGAGGTGCGGGTTCCCGGCAGCTTCGAGCTGCCCGTCGCGAGCAAAGCAGCCCTCGATGCTGGGGCGGATGCCGTTGTTGCTCTCGGCGTCATCATCCGTGGCGGAACACCCCACTTTGAATACGTGTCGGATGCCGCCACCAGCGGTCTCACGCAGGTCTCGATCCTGACCGGCAAACCAGTGGGCTTTGGCGTGCTCACGCTCGACGACGAACAGCAGGGCCTTGATCGTGCCGGGCTAGAGGGCTCAAAAGAGGACAAAGGCGAAGAGGCTGCCAACGCCGCTATCGCGACCGCGGTGCTGTTGCGTCAGCTTCGCGGCGAGTAACCGCCGCACGCTCCCCGCGAGCGCATCCGGGAATCAGCGGTATCGCACTCGTCAGTTCTAAACCGCACGAGCCAGAAGACTCGCCACCGTCTTCGGCTCACTGATAAACGGCGAATGGCTCGTCGTGATTTCGACGGCGTCGTCGCAACGATGCGCCATCTCCCGCTGAAGCTCAGGGTCAAGAGCGCGGTCCCGGGTGCAGACGACGTAGGTCGACCGAGTGGAATGCCAGCCAATGTGGCTGGGGACTCCGCGACCGTGCCCCGGAGCTTGACGGCGCAGCAGGGTTGTCGCCCACTCGCTGACCTCTTCCGAACAATCTCCGTAGAGGTACTCCCCCGCCTTCGACGGATCGACCCGGGTAGAACCGTCACTAGCGGTGATGAGAGCCGTCTTTATCAGCGGCTCCGGGCCACCAAGCGAAGCGCTGCTCTCTCCGCTGTCCGGCACGAACGCCGCCACGAATACGAGGTGATGCACGCCCCGCAGCCCGGTGATCACCGATCCACCATAGGAATGTCCCATAACAACCGGCGCACTCGCACAGGCATCGACTGCGTCCTGAACAACCGCGGTATCGGCCCCAAGCGACCCACGGTGCAGCTGCGGTGCAACGACTCGGATGCCATTCTCCCGAAGTTCGCGCGTGACGAGCGACAGGTGCGCTGGCTGGTGCCACAGACCATGCACCAGGATGACCTCCCGCACTTGTTCCATCCCGCGAGCGTAGAGCGTACGAGCGAGAAAACTCCTACAACGAGCGCTATCGGGATGAAACTGTTTCAGAATCCCTAGCCGCTGCCTCAAAACCCGGCCTAGGCTGGCGGTATGCGAAACTCACCACGAATGACGCAGTCTGCTCGATCCCTCGCCGCGCTGGTGATTCTCGGCGTCGCGATTGCGGTTTCCGGATGCACGCCCGGAAGCCCCACCGACGCAGATTCCACTCCGACGCCGACGTTCATCCCGGATGAGGCGAGCGCGTCAGCTTCGGCGGATCCCACGAGCGATCCGATCGAAAGTACGGCACCCGGCAGCGAAGTCGCGTTCCAAATGGTCGACAAGTTCACCCTGTATGAGGACGGACCAGGCACCGTAGTGCTCACAGGCAAAGCCCTCACCGGTGTCTTTCGGGCGGGTGATGGACTTGAAGTTCTCGGCGGTGGCCCCGATACCGGCATCGTGATCCTTGAAATTCGGATGGGGGTGCCGCTCGCCGCAGTCGATTCATTGCCCGCTGGCGAATACGGCAGCATCCTCGTCAACGGCAACTGGGACGATTACGACTTCGACGAGAAGTTTGTGCGGCCGACGGAGTAGTTACGCGACGAGTTTCCTCGGCGGCGACTTCGGCGCACACCCCGCGTTCTCGCTATCGCGATTGAACGCAAACGTAGAACTGGCCCGCACACTTGCGATCACCAGAAATTGATGAAAGCTTTAGTATCCATCGGTCGGGCAAAGAGGGCGCAGCGAGCTGCTGCGCCAAAGCGGGCGTGTATCTGAGGGGGTCACTTGACCAAAAGTACGATGTGGGCACTTTGCGGAGCGGCAAGCGGCGCGGTGTTCGTATTCGTCGCCGGCATCCTCACGATCCAAGCGTCGGGGCTTGCAGCTGGGGCGCAGTACGCCCTCAACAATTCCGTGCAGTCGATCATCACCCCACGCGTGCCGTACCTGATGATGGGCGCCCTAGCGCTACTGGGTCTGGCCGCTATCTTTGCCCTCACCGTCGCGATGCGCCACCGTTCGCGAGCTTCGCAGTTGGCGTTTGCCAGCAGTTTCAGCGCTGCGACGCTGCTGCTCGTCATTGCGTCCTTCGCTCTCGGCGCCACGGGCATGACGCCGGCGACTCCAATGATTGGTGTAGCACCCGGATGGCAAGGCTGGCTCAATCGCGGCGGGAGTAGCTCCGCTGTTCACTTGGTATTCCTCCTCGCTGTTGGACTGCTCTGGATGCGGTCGCGAAAACCCCAACGCGCACCTCACGACGCAACAGCATCGCCACCACAACGTGTGAACACTCTGCTGAGAAGTGCAGTGTGGGGACTGCTGGGGATGCTGATGGGAGTGCTGTTCATCTCCGTCATCGGCATGCTGAGTGCTCAAGTCGCAGCACGCAGATTGGGCGTTGTCCTCGATCTCAACAACATGGTGACCGCCATTGCCTCGTCAACTGTGGGATACCTGCCGATGATCGCGATAGCGCTACTGAGCGCTCTCATGGTGTTCGCGCTGACCGTGGCAGTGCGAAACAGGCTCCGGAAATTTCGGGTGGCCTTAGTGGTGGGGTTCAGTGCTGCGACCATCGTGTTGCTGGCGGCCTCCTTCATTCTCGCTCCGCTGAGAGGACCGAAGGCCGGTCTGTCGATAGGAATCGAGCCGGGATGGCTTGGCTGGCTGGCGGAGGGCAGCTCCACGCCGGCGGTGCATATCGTCGTGCTTGTGGCCGTTGGAGCGTTGTGGGCATCTTTAAGAACTGCACGATCGACGCCGAAACAATCGGAGTCGGCCGCCAACGCTAGAATCGGGGCATGAAGGATCGCTCGTGACCGAACCAGTACAGCCACCTCCTCGCCGCTTTCCGCGTCGTGTCTACGGCGTCGGCACTGAGCCGGATGCCCGCTTCAGCTTGGCAAACGAGCGCACGTTTTTGGCGTGGATCCGCACCGCCCTCGCGCTGATCGCTGCGGGTGTCGCGCTCGAGGCATTCGTGTTGCCGATCGCTCCGGGATTCCGGATCGGGGCATCCGTGTTGCTGATTTTGTTGGGCGTTCTCGCGCCGATTCAGGCCTGGTTTGGCTGGATGAAGGCCGAGCAGTCGCTGCGACTCGGGCGCCCGTTGCCCTCCCCTAACCTTGCTGGCCCCATCGGTGGCGGCGTTGTTGTGGCCGGGCTGCTGCTTGCGATCGGTATCCTCCTCCAGTGACGCGCGCCTTCGACCGTCCATTCGATGCCGGCCTGCAAGCAGAACGCACCGCCCTCGCCTGGCAGCGCACCGTGTTGTCGTTTGCCATCGCCGCGCTCGTCTCCGCACGACTGCTGCTCAACACTGTCAGCATCGGCAGCTACGCCGTGGCCGCTCTTGGCCTCATCATGACCGCCGTGCTGTTCTGGGTGGGGCATCGTAGATACCGCACCGTGCATACGAAGCTCGTCCAGGCATCCACCGATCGCATTCGCCTCACGAGTGCGGCGCCGCTCTTCCTCTGGGCGCTTGCCGTCTTCGTGCTCGCCGTCGTCGGCGCGGTATTCGCTGCACTCGGTATGGTCCCGACTGTTCAATCCCTGTAGCTGCGGCTAAGAGCTTTGTGCTCGTTCCGGACTCCCCGGCGACCTCCCCGCGCAGCAGCTCCCGCAACACGGTTACACCGGATGTTGTACGCAGCGCCCAGACAGAAGGCTTAGTGTTTTAGAGGCTGATTGCTGATGCCGATGCCGCTGAACACTCGCGGCACCTTCGCCCTCCAGTTTTGGGACAACGAGAAACTTCATGAGCTCGACTTCACACACCGCTGCACCGCGTCGCGGACGTTCTGGATCACGCGACAACCCCGACGACGGCCCCCGCGCCAAGTTCAGCGAACTGCTCCCCTACCTCTTCGAGCACCGCAAGGTCATGATCTTCGTGATCATCCTCAGCATCCTCGGCGCTGGCGCTTCGCTCGCCCAGCCCCTACTCGTCAGCCAGGTCATCACGATCGTTGAGGCCGGCGAATCGCTCGGCACTCTCGTGTGGCTACTCATCGGCCTCGTCGTAATCTCGGGCCTCATCAGCGGCTACCAGCACTACCTTCTGCAGCGCACCGGCGAGGGCGTCGTACTCTCCAGCCGACGTCGACTGGTGAGCCGGATGCTCAACCTCCCCATCTCGGAGTTCGACCGTCGCCGCACCGGTGACCTCGTCTCCCGTGTCGGCAGCGACACGACTCTGCTGCGCGCGGTGCTCACGCAGGGACTCGTCGAAGCCATCGGTGGTTCGATCACTTTCATCGGTGCGCTCATCGCGATGCTCATCATCGACCCCGTGCTGCTCGGCCTCACCGTGCTCGTGATCGCCATCGCGGTCGTCACCGTCACAACCCTGTCGAAGCGCATCCGTGTGGCCAGCCAGCGCGCTCAGCGCAAGGTTGGCGACCTGGCCGCCGCCGTGGAACGTGCGATCTCCGCCGTGCGCACACTGCGAGCGTCCAACGCCACCGAGCGTGAAATCGAAGCCGTGAACGAAGACGCCCTCGGCGCCTGGAAGATGGGCATCAGCGTCGCCAAGATCTCAGCGCTTGTTGTTCCGATCGCCGGAATCGCCCTGCAGGTCTCGTTCCTCGTCGTCCTCGGTGTCGGTGGCTACCGCGTGGCCAGTGGCGCCATCGAGATCGCCGACCTCGTCGCGTTCATCCTCTTCCTCTTCCTCATGATCATGCCGCTCGGCCAAGCCTTCGGCGCCGTCACCGCCGTCAACCAGGCACTCGGTGCGCTCGGCCGCATCCAAGAGATCATCAAGCTGCCCAGCGAGCTCGAGTCCGATGCCAATGTTGTTTCCGTTGCCAGCATCGAATCAGATGCCGCAATCACTTTCGACAATGTCGAGTTCTCGTACCCCCGCGACTCGGTGCTCGTGCAAGCCGAAACGGAACTGGCCGCGCTCAAGCACGCCGGCACCGAATCCGATGCCAAAGAAATCGACCTCACCGTTCTGCGTGGAGTCAGCTTCACCGTGAAGCGCGGCGAACGTACCGCCATTGTTGGCCCCTCCGGCGCCGGCAAGAGCACCATTCTGGCCCTCGTCGAGCGCTTCTACGACCCGACCGGTGGTGTTGTACGCCTCGGCGGCGACGACCTCCGTGCCCTCAACCGTGAAGAGTTGCGCGCCCAGATCGGCTACGTCGAGCAAGATGCGCCCGTGCTCGCTGGCACCATCCGCCAGAACCTTCTCATCGGGGCCCCCAATGCCACCGACGAGGAATGCACCAAGGTCATCGCGGCTGTGAACCTCACCGGCGTGCTCGACCGCAACCCTGCCGGTTTGGATGCTGCCGTCGGCGAAGACGGAGTGATGCTCTCCGGTGGTGAGCGTCAGCGTCTCGCGATCGCCCGCACGCTGCTCGCCGCTCCCCCGATTCTGCTGCTCGACGAATCGACCTCCAGCTTGGACGGCCTCAACGAGCAAATGCTCCGCGAAGCCATCGACGCTGTGGCCGAGAACCGCACCCTCATCGTGATCGCGCACCGTCTCTCCACCGTCGTCGACTCCGACCAGATCGTCGTGCTCGACAAGGGCAAGGTTGTGGGCGTCGGAACCCACTCCGAGCTCGTGAAGTCGACCCCGCTCTACAAGGACCTCGCCAAGCACCAGCTGCTCGTTTAGCGGCTCGCGGGTGCGCTGCTTCGGCAGTGCGCCCGCCCGCTAACGCGCTGTCGCTGCTGCCGCTCGGCTCTCCGCTACTGAGCGGGTGCGCTGCCGCTATTCCACCGCGAGCGCGAACATCGCGACCGCGGCGGTCGCCGCAACGTTGAGCGAGTCGATGCCGTGCCGCATCGGAATCTGCACGATCGTGTCGGCAGCATCGATCGCGTCGCGGGTAAGACCGTGGCCCTCGGTGCCGAGCACGAGCGCGACCTTCTCGGGAGCATCCGCCGCATAATCGCGCAGCGACACCGCACCATCCTCGAGAGCGAGCGCCGCAATCTGAAAGCCGGATGCCGTGAGCAGCGCCCGAGTGTCTGTCCAGTTGCCGATGCGTGTCCACGGCACCTGCAGCACGGTTCCCATCGAGACGCGGATCGCGCGGCGGTAGAACGGGTCGGAGCACTGCTCGGTGACGAGTACGGCATCCGCCCCGATCCCGGCGACGGACCGGAAGATCGCGCCGACGTTGGTGGGATCAACGACGTTTTCGAGAATGACGATGCGGCGAGCATCCGCCAGCAACTCGCTCGGAGCAGGAAGCGGCGGGCGGTGCATCGACGCGATAACACCGCGGTGCAGCACGTAGCCGGTCAGCTCGGCGAGCAGCGACCCGTCCCCCGTGAAGATGGGAACGTCGTCGCCCACGAGCTCAACGATCTCGTCCACCGAAGTACCGAGCGCGAGCACCGAACGCACGTGGTGACCGGAGCGCAGAGCGCGCTGCAGCACGAGTGTCGACTCGGCGAGGTAGAGCCCGTGCTCGGTGCCTTGAGCTTTGCGCAGCGCGACGTCCGTCTGATGGGAGTAGTCAGCCAGACGCGGGTCGCTGAGCTCGGTGACGGGGATGACGGGCACGCTACAGCGCCCGACTCACGCGAATAAGAATCACAGTACGGCCATCGGCACGCTGCCCACTCGCCGCCTCGAAGCCGGGGCCGGTAACCGATTCAATACCCTCGTAGAGCAGGAGGTTGTCGAGCCCCAGCGCATCGGCTTCCGCAGCCCACGAGAGCGTGGGAGCCACCCGGTAGTCACCGGAGCGCAAGGGATCAGCAGCGCCATCGGGCAAAACCACCGTGGCGTGCAACAGACCCGCGACATCCTCTACGGTGGCGAACTGAACACTCTCTACCTCGACGCCCTCGGGCAGAGCGATGCTGGAAAATTCTGCAATTTGCTCGGGGGAGACATCACTGCAGGTACCCTCCGAGGCGTCGCACAGCAGATCGTTCGTCGGCCACAACGATGTGAAGAGCACGGCACCGCCCACAAACGCCAGCCCGATTACTAGCCCAATACCCACGAGGAGGGCAAGAAGCCGCAAACCCAGCCCCTTGCTGGGCGGAAGAACATCAGACTCGGCGACAAAACCGGGAAGGTGAAGCTCGTCGCCGTCGGCGCTGTCATCGCTGCCATCGACACCGGCGCTGGGCTCCGGCGCGGACGAGCTGATCACGCGTCGCTCGAGACCAGTGCGATGCCCGTCTCTGCCATCGTCGCGAGAGCCGCTGCGCTCGAGTCGGGGGCAACGCCGGCGACGAGGCCGGTCAATACTGACACGTCGCGGCCGCTGCCCGCCGCATCCAGAGCAGAGGCAAGAACGCAGTAATCGGTGGCTATCCCGGCTACATCGATGGTGTCGATGCCAAGGCGGGTCAGCAGCGCGGGGACGGTTTCGCCGTCGTCGGTCGTGCCCTCAAAGATCGAATACGCCGGAACGCCCTGCCCTTTGCGAACGTGCACGTTCACTAGAGAGGTATCGAGGGCAGCGTGGTAGTCAGCGCCGGGCGTGCCCGCTACGCAGTGGACCGGCCACGTGTCGACAAAGTTGGGTTCGGCATCCGTCGCGAAATGACCACCGTTGCTGTTGTCGGCGTCATGCCAGTCGCGGGAGGCAATGACTACGTCGTAGCGGTCAGGATTCGCCCGCAGGTAATCGGTGATTCCGGCCGCAACAGCGGCACCGCCTTCGACGCCTAAAGCGCCGCCTTCGGTGAAATCATTCTGGACATCAATAACGAATAGCGCAGCAACCACGCTGCCAGTCTAAGTCGCGAGCGCCGAGAGAACAGCGCTAGTAGTCAGAGAGACCATTGCCGCAGGCGTAGACGCCAGCGACAAGGTTATCGATCGCTGTGCGGGCATCGTTGGAGATGCCCTCTCCGATGGCGTAGAACGCAAAGGCGAGTTCCGTGCCGTCTTTGGCTGTGAGCACCCCGCCAAGAGAGTGCTCTTGGTTGGTCCAGCCTGACTTTGCGACGACTTGCCCCTCCACCGCAGCAGCATCGCCTTCGAAGCGGTTATAAAGGTCCCCGCTCTTGCCGCCGATCGGGAGCATCGAAAACGCAGCTCCGAGCGCTCCGCTATCTTCCGAACCCTTAGCCATGAACTGGGCGACGAACAGAGGCGGCACCTGGTTCTTCGGGCTCAGCCCTGAGCCATCAGTAATCGTGATCGTGGCGGCATCCTCGAGTCCGGCATCCGTCAACGAACTTTGAATCGCCTGGTCGAGTGTGTTTGCAGCACCGCTCAAGCCCAGTTTCTTAGAAACAAGACGAGCCAATGCCTCTGCAAGCGAATCGTCGCCGCTAATCAGCATCTGTTCCACCAGCACGTCCACGGGCTGAGATTTCACTTCGGCAAGAACAGTGGTACCGACGGCAGCTCCCGTGGAGAACGTGACAGCGGGAAGCCCGGCAGCTTGAGCGAAGGCTTCCCCGGCGGTCTTCACCGGATCGGTGCCACGCGGGCTGACCGCAATGGTGGCGTCGGCACGATCGCCGTCTACCATCAGGGCCGTCACGGACGAGTGGTAACCGCCGGTGCGCTCACGCTCAGGCCAATTCGAGTCCCAAGCATCGGAGACGTTCCAGAGAGAGGCATCGAGCACGATCTCGGTGATCGGTACGCCAGGGTGCAGTTCTTCGTAACGAGTCATCGCCTGCGAGGCGAGATCAGAAATTTGCGGGGCATCACGATAGTACGAAGCGTTTGTCGTCGCGAGGGTGGGATCGCCGCCGCCGACCAACACGATCACGCCTGGTTGCGAGCCATCGATCACGGTGGTGCTGATGCGAGCATCCGCACCCAAAGTCTGGAGCGCGGCAGCAGCAGTGAACGCGGTCACGATGTGAGCGGGGCTCGCAGCATCTTCTGCCGAACGATCCCACAGCACCTCACCGGAGGCGGCATCCGTCACCACTCCTGCCAAGGAAGGGAAGGTGTCGACGCTGGCAAATGCATCGACCGAACAGGTACGAATCCCGACAGCGTCGGGGGTAACATCCGGTTGGCTCCGCTGTTCGACAGTGACTTCGTCTGGGGTGACATCAACTGCCGAGTCAACAGAGCCAACCGAAATTCCGGCGAATACTGCTACTCCTGCGAGTAGGGCGAATAGTACGGCGGCCACCGTCACCGTGGATGCGGTGGGGTGCTCGGCAATAAACGCGCGTATTCCTCCTGGCGCTTTCGGCTCGCTGCTGGCTGAATCAGTCACCCGGTTATAGTACCCGGATGCACGGACTCGGTGCCTGCGCGCGGCTTAGCAGTACGTCCATCGTGCTGCTGCGCGGGTGAAACTGTAGGGCTCATCGATTCCGCCGTGGGTCATGGCAAAGGCGATGCATACGCCGCCGGTGCTGGCACCGGGCTGGTAGAGCGATGCACGATGTGCACTGGATTCCCACCACTTGGAAGCGACGGTGGCTCCGCTGTTTCCCGAACCTCCTGCGAGGTTTCCGTCGCAACCGCGAGCAGCGACTCCGTCAGAGCGAGTGGTGCCGTTGTGGCCCCAGCCGTCGAGCGGGTTCGAGCTGGGTGATTCGGCCATCCAGAACAAACGCTCCTCCATGCAGGAGTCGTAGCGAAAGTTTGAGAGCGGAATCGGCTGCAAGCAGTTGGCGACGCGGATTGAGTTGTACGCGTAGGCGAACGATGAAAGGTCACCCGAGGTAGTTCCGGCAACGCCCTGCGATGAACTGCGGCTAGGCGCACCGGATACGCCACCGCCGACGTTGCTCGGGCACGCTTGCCCGGCAGCCGCATACGCGGTGCGGATTTGAGCGACGGATGCTGAACCGCCGGTAACCGATTCGACAACGATCGGCTTCGGCTTGGGCACGGCCTTCTGAGCCAAGTGCTCGGAGTCAGAGGTGAGCGACTTTGCTTCGGCCTTCAGTTCGGCAGCGAGGGATTCCTCGGTGATGCGCTCGACACTGGCTACGGCCACGATTTGGGGCTCTTCTTCGATCGGGCCGGTGGCCGTCGATGCGAACAACGGTGAACGAGCGGTCGCGTTAGCGGTTGCGCTTTCGGTGAGTCCTGGTCCGCCTCCCCCGACGAACGGTACAACGCCGACAATCACGACAGTGACTAACGCCGTTAAGAACGGAACTCTCCCCATAAAAAATCGCCCCCCAGACGAATAAACAGGAAGCAGACCCCTCTGCTTCCTGTTGCCAAAACTAGGGGCGAAATCACAGTTAAACAAGGGAAAACCCCCGGGAACACGCGGAAATACCCGTTAAAGGGGGGTCTGGGTGACGGGTCTATCCTCTGTTTAGGGGACACCGCCGTGGCCCGAAATGTCGATTGAAAGGGCTCTTGTGAACGCCGGCCGCGTCGTCAATCGCAGCCGCCACGACTGACGTTTGCTATACATCCTCATGTCCTTGATACTTGAGCAAATACCAGAAGTTGGGGGGATGCTGTGCCGCAATTGACGAGCGACCAGTACAGCACCCTCTTTGTGCTGTCGGTCACCGCCGCGACCGTCGCTCACGTCATCGGCGCGGGCATAGTGCTCGTTTTCGGGATCGCACTCGGTGTCTTCGGTCTGGGCTTTCTGACGATAGTTCTTCTGAACAAGCGCGCCCTCGGCCCCGAGGAATAAGCAGACGCGACGAACCCTGTCTAGCTGGGGCGTCGAACCCGCCGCGATTAAATCGAGGCTGGGAAGAATGCGTTGGCGAAACGCGTGCGGAGAACGGAGCCGCCTATCAGAATCGAACTGATGACCTTCTCATTACGAGTGAGATGCTCTACCGACTGAGCTAAGGCGGCCGGCCACATTTTCATGAGGCACAGCAAGAAAGCTTAGCCGAAGTTTCAGGCTTCTATGACCGACCCAGCAAACTTGACCCTACGCGCCACAATTCGGGTCGGCCTTCGGCACTACTCCGTTGATGAAATAGGCGTCAACAGCCCCATCTACACAGCCCACACCGCCGTTGTACGCAGTGTGCCCCTCACCGTTGTAGGTGATCAGCTGAGCGCTCTGCAGCTGCTCGCTAAGCGCTACGCCCCACTCGTAGGGCGTTGCAGGGTCACCGGTAGTGGAGATGATGAGCACGGGCGGGGCGCCCTCCCCCGTCAGCTCGGTGATTTCCGGCCCAATGTATTGGTACGGCCAGTTGAGACAGGTGAGGTCGCCGGTCGGTGGAAAGTCTCGGTACGTCGTAGGCGAGGCTTGACGCATGAGCTCCTGTTGTTGCACGAGCACCGCAGGATCGGTCTCTACCGGATAGTCGACGCAGTAAATCGCGATGAATGCCTCAAGCGAGTTGTCGGTGTACGACCCGTCGAGATCGCGACTGTAGTAGAAATCCGCGAGGAAGAATGCGGTGTCTGTCTCCCCACGCGCTGCCTCGGAGTACAGGTCGTTGAGGAACTGCCACGAATCTTGGGAGTAAAGAGCGGTGCTCATTGCAATATCGAGCACACCGGCATCCATCATTCGTCCGTCGGCGGCCGCCACCGGGTTTGCGTCGTAGCGATCATAAAGTTCTCGGATGGTCGTGAGAGCTGCATCCACACCGCCAGTGAACGGACAGTCATCGAACATCTCGGGGCACGCCGCGAGGTAGTTCTCCAGAGCGCGCTGGAACCCCGCCGTCTGCACTAAACCAACATCAAATACTGAGATCGAGGAGTCCGTAGCGCCGTCGAGCACAATGCGGCCAACGTTCTGGGGAAAGTTTTCGATGTAGTAAGAACCGATATCGCTGCCGTAGGAGTAGCCGAGATATTGCAGCTTCTCGTCGCCCACAATGGCGCGCAGCATGTCGAGGTCGTGCACTGTGCTCTGGGTATCGATGAACTGCAGGATCGGGCCGGTGTTGTCGAGGCACGCCTGGCCAAAGTCGATGGCTGACTGTTCGCTCTCCGCAAGCCAAGCGTCACTGCCGATCGCGGAATCGGAGATGCCAAAGATGAAGTCGTCGAGGCCTTCATCGTCTAGACAGGTTACGGGTGTCGAACGACCAACGCCGCGTGGATCCCAACCGATAACGTCATAGTTTTCGCGCAGGTTCGCGCTGACAGCAAAGTCAACGTCGTCGTGGATGAGGTCGAAGCCCGATGCGCCTGGCCCACCCGGATTGACGAAAAGCGAGCCCATGCTCTCGCCGGTCGCCTCGTGACGAGCCATGACGATCTCGATGTCGGTCTCTGGGGAGGGATTGGCCCAATCCATCGGTGCCGTCGCCGTGGCGCACTGAGCGCCGTTGTCGCAATCCACCCACGAGAGAACTTGCGAGTAGTAGGGGGCGAGCTCCTCTGAGACCGTTTCGCCGGTGGGCTCCGATTGCTCGCCAAGAAAGTTGGCGAGAATATTGGTGCAACCGCTGAGCAGCAGGGTGAGAGCGAGAGCCGGCACCACGAGGGCGAGCCTGCGAGCGCGGGAGGCGGGGGCAGCAGCGTTGAAGTTCACGGCCCGAGCCTAGCCGCTAGCAGTTCGGGTCGGTGGCCGGAACCTCTCCCCTGAGGAGAAAGTCTTCCACGGCACCATTCACGCACTCGTTCGACTTGTTGTAGGCCGTGTGGCCCTCGCCGTTATACGTGATCAAGTGCCCGGTTTCGAGGTTGTCCGCGACCGTGACCGCCCAGGAGTACGGCGTCGCCGGATCGTTCGTTGTGCCAATCACGAGCATGTCGGCGGCACCCGGCGCTGTGATCGCAGCGCGGTCCCGCTTGGCCTCGACCGGCCAGTTGGCGCAACCGGGGTCGCCGTATGACATCTGCGGCCCGAAAATGGGAGCCGCGGCTGCCAGAGCGGCAGCCTGCTCACGCATGCGTTCGTTGTCAGCGGGCTCGCGGGCATCCAGACAATTGATGGCGATGAACGCTTCCGTCTGGTTCTCGGCATACGTGCCATCCGCGCTGCGACCGTTGTAGTTGTCTGCCAGATCGAAGGCGATCGAGGCATCACCCTTCATGACGGTCGCGAAAAGCTGACGCAGGTAGGCCCAGTTGTCCGGGCTATACAGCGGCAGGATGATCGCCGTAAACATCGTGCTGCTGCCGAGCTTGCGGCCATCGGCATTCGAGAGCGGGCTCTGATCGAGCCGGTCAAGCAGCGTGCGAACCGTCGCGCGAGCCTGATCAACAGACCCCGTGAACGGGCAATCGCTGGCTCCAGCGCAATCGACGAGAAAGGCATCCAACGCCCCCTCGAAGCCTTGAGCTTGCGCCTTGGTCGCCTCGAATTCGGATGCCGCGGGATCAACCGCTCCGTCGAGAACGAGTCGCCCGGTCTTGTCGGGGAACAACTCGGCATAGACCTGACCGAGAAGCGTTCCGTACGAGTAGCCCAAATAGTTGAGCGTGTCGTCGCCAAGCGCAGCGCGCAACATGTCGAGGTCGCGGGCAGCGCTCAGAGTATCGACGAAACCGAGAAGCGGGCCTGTCTCTTCGCTGCAGCGCTGAGCGAACTGAGCCGAAGCGTCGGTAGCGGCGGCAATCCACTCGTCGCTGCCCTTCTCCCCCGGAGTGATTCCATAAATGTAGTCATCGAGCTCAGCCGGATCGGAGTAACAGGACACGGGCGTCGAGCGGTTAACCCCGCGAGGATCGAAACCGACCACATCGAAGCGCGACTGCAGCGCCTCACTCGTCGCGTAATCCACACTGTCAGCGATGAAATCGAAACCGGAACCGCCGGGGCCGCCGGGGTTCACGAGCAAAGAACCGATGCGGTCGTTGCCGCGCGCCGTCTGACGCACGAGCGCCAAATCGATTGTGTCGCCCTCGGGCGCATCCCAGTCGACGGGAGCGATCGCGGTCGCGCACTGCAACTCGTCGCCGCAACTGTTCCACTCAAGAACCTGTTCGTAAAACTTTTCGAGCCCCGAACCAACACCCTCTTCGGTGGGCGTCGACGTAGTCGAGGATTCCGGAGGCATAAACCATGACACGCAGCCGCTCAGCAGCAACGAGGTTGCCACCGCAACGGCTGTTACGGCGCTAGCGCGAGTGCGGCGACGGCTCATGCTCCACGCCCCGACACTGCCACCTTCACGAGCATCGCCTCGAGCGCGAGCGCCGGGGCGACATTGCTCTCGATACGGCGACGAGCCTCAGCGATGCCGTCCATGATGGCCAGCGTCGCGGGTGCTGTGGTGCGGTTCGCTACCGCAGTGAGGTTGTTGACGATGCTGAGGTTAATGAGTTCTCCTGGGGCGCCGATCTGGGTCAAAAGAATGTCGCGATACAGCGACAACAGGTCGACCATGATGCGGTCGATGCCGTCGCGCAAGCTTCGTGTTGCGCGCCGCTTCTGGTCTTCTTCGAGGTTCTTGAGCTGAACGCGAAGAGCGGGAGGAACTGTTCCGCCGGGAGCGACACCGAGCGAGCGCAGAGCGCTTTCACGTTCGCTCGCATCTTTCTCTTCGGTGATAGCAGCGGCATCCGCCTTCGCGAGATCGAGAAGCGACGTTGCCGCGATCACGGCGTCAGAAACGGTGCGGATGTTGAGCACGGTCGTGAGCGCCCGTTCGCGTCGTTCGCGGGCCTCCGCATTGGTGGCAAGACGGTGCGCCATGCCGATGTGGCTTTGTGCTTCTCGCGCGGCCCGCAACGCAATGTCGGGTGCAACGCCATCGCGATCCTGCAGCAGCTGGGCCACATCTTCGATGGCGGGCGTGCGCAGGCGAACGCTGCGTACGCGCGAGCGGATCGTGGGGATGAGGTCTGCTTCGCTCGGCGCGCACAGAATCCAGACGGTTCGCGGCGGCGGTTCTTCGAGCGCCTTCAGGAGAACGTTCGAGGTGCGCTCGACCATGCGGTCGGCATCCTCAATAATCATCACGCGGTAGTGGCCGACCGACGGCGAAAACTGCGATGATGCCACGAGCTTGCGCACCTCATCGATCGAGATAATGACGCGTTCGGTGCTGAGCACCCCCAGATCGGGATGCGTACGGGCGAGAACTTGCTTGTAGACCGACTCTTCGGTTTCATCGCCCCGCGTGCCCAGCAGAGCAGCGGCGAAAGCGTAGGCGATATTGGAGCGGCCCGAACCGGGCGGCCCCGTGATCAACCACGAGTGCGTCATAGACGATTGGCCTGAACTGCCCAACGCCGACGATGAGGCCGCAGCCTCAAGAACGGCGATCGCTTCAGCTTGGCCCGTCAGGCCTTCCCACAACGACATGCGCTCAGTCTAGGCGGGTTGCGGGAGGTGATTCTGGATGCGCTCCCGGATGGCCGTCGCGATCTCAGAGATCTCGAGGGCGGCATCCATCACCAGGATACGTTCGGGTTCTTTCGCCGCTCGTTCGAGGAACGCGTCGCGCACTCGAGTGTGAAATTCTTGCTTCTCCGCTTCGAGGCGATCGTAGCGAGTGCGCGCGCTATCGAGGCGCTTTCGAGAGTCGGCCGGGTCGAGGTCGAGCAACACCGTTACATCGGGCAGAAGACCCTCCGTGGCCCACAGGGAGAGCTCCCGTACTTCGTCGGAGCCGAGCACTCGCCCCGCCCCCTGATAAGCCTCCGAGGAGTCGATATAGCGATCCTGCACGACGATCTCGCCGCGTTCGAGCGCGGGGCGCACAACGGTAGCGATGTGGTGGGCGCGATCGGCGGCGTAGATGAGTGCCTCAGCGCGCGGGTCCATTGCCCCACGGCGGTGGAGCACAATCTCGCGAAGTTCGAGGCCGAGGTCGGTGCCGCCGGGCTCGCGAGTAACAACCACGGTGTGACCGGCCTGCGTGAGCCAATCGACGAGAAGCTGCGCTTGCGTGGTCTTACCCACGCCGTCGCCGCCCTCGAGGGTGATGAAAAGACCGGGCACGCTACTCCGTTTCGGGAGCAGCCGACGCCGCAGGCTTTGCGGCTGGCTTTGCTGCGGCCGGCTTCTTCGCTGCAGGCTTTTTCGCTGCGGGCTTTGTGGCGGCAGTCTTTGTCGCCGCGGCCTTGGTAGCCGTCGCCTTCGCCGCTGTCGTTTTCGCTGCCGTGGTCTTCGTTGCCGTGGTCTTAGCGGCAGGCTTCTTTGCCGCAGGTTTCTTGGCTGCCGGCTTCTTAGCCGCCGGCTTCTTGGCCGCTGGCTTCTTCGCGGCGGGTTTCTTCGCTGCCGTTTTGCGCTTGACCGGTCCCTTGGCACGCTTGTCGGCGAGCAGTTGAACGGCGCGCTCGAAGTCCACGTCTTCCACAGTCTCGCCGCGCGGGATGGTGGCGTTAGTAGTGCCGTCGGTCACGTAAGCCCCGAAGCGGCCGTCCTTGATCTTGATCGGCTTTTCGCTCACCGGGTCAGCGTCGAACTCTTTGAGAGCACTGGATGCTGCGCGGTTGCCGTACTTGGGCTGGGCGTAGAGCTCGACTGCTCCGGCTACATCGATGTCGAAGATGAGGTCTTCACTCGTGAGGGATCGTGTTTCGACGCCCTTCTTGAGGTACGGGCCGTAGCGGCCGTTCTGAGCCGTGATTTCGGCGCCTGACTCGGGGTCGAGGCCGACAACGCGCGGAAGGCTGAGCAGCTTGAGCGCGGTGTCGAGGTCGACGGTGTCGAGGTCCATCGTCTTGAAGATGGATGCCGTGCGCGGCTTCACCGCGGCGACCTTCTTTGGCTTCTTGGCCTTTTTCACTTCGCCGGTCTTGGGGTCGATCTCTTCGACGGGCTCCGGAACGGGCTCGGGTTCTGGCTCAAGCTCAGTCACGTAGGGGCCGAAGCGGCCATCCTTCGCAACGATCTCTTTGCCGTTTTCCGGGTTGACACCGATGACGCGGTCGCCGATAACGGGTGCTTCGATGAGTTCGATCGCCTTGGCGAGCGTGAGTTCATCGGGCGCAAGAGCTTCGGGAATGTTAACGCGGCGCGGCTTCTCCGGGTCGTCACTGGGGGTCTCTAGGTAGGGGCCGTACTTTCCGATGCGCAGGGTCACGTCATCCGACAGTTTCATCGAGTTGATTTCCTTGGCATCAATCTCGCCGAGGTTGTCGATGACGGTGCGAAGGCCCCGGTACTTGTCGTCGCCGAAGTAGAACGACTGCAGCCACTCCACGCGGTTCTGGGTTCCGCCCGCAATGCGGTCGAGGTCGTCTTCCATGCCGGCCGTGAAGTCGTACTGCACGAGATCGCCAAAGTACTCTTCGAGCAAACGGATCACGGAGAACGCGATCCAGTTGGGCACGAGAGCCTGGCCGCGCGGCGTGATGTACCCGCGGTCGATGATCGTAGAAATGATCGACGCGTAGGTCGACGGGCGACCGATACCGAGTTCTTCAAGCTTCTTGACGAGGCTGGCTTCGGTGTAGCGCGGGGGCGGGCTGGTCTCGTGGCCCTTGGCTTCGACGTCGAGAAGCGTGAGCGTTTGGCCTTCCTTGAGCGGAGGCAGTTTCGCTTCTTTGGGCTCGGCGGTGGCGTTGCGCTCTTCGTCTTGGCCTTCTTCGTAGGCCTGCATGAAACCGCGGAAGGTGATGATGGTACCGCTGGCCGAGAATTCGGCAACGGGAGCTTCACCGGCAGCGATCGTGATGGATGCGGTTGATCCCTTAGCGTCGGCCATCTGCGAGGCGACGGTGCGCTTCCAGATCAGTTCGTAGAGCTTGAAGTCGTTTCCGCGCAGTGTCGATTGAAGTTCGCTCGGCGTGCGGAAGGTGTCTCCCGAGGGGCGAATAGCTTCGTGGGCCTCTTGAGCGTTCTTGCTCTTGCTGGCGTACACGCGGGGCTTGTCGGGAACAGCGTCGGCACCGTAAAGGGCGACAGCCTGGGTGCGAGCGGCGGTGATGGCCTGCTGCGAGAGAGACGAGGAGTCGGTTCGCATATAGGTGATGTAGCCGTTTTCGTACAGCGACTGGGCAACGCTCATGGTCTGGCGAGCGGAGTAGCGCAGCTTGCGGCCGGCCTCCTGCTGCAGCGTTGAGGTGGTGAAGGGTGCTGCGGGGCGACGCGTGTATGGCTTGGTCTCGACCGTTTTTACGGTGATGGTGGTGCTCGGCATCCGCAGCGCGTCTGCAAGCGTTTGAGCGGCCTTTTCGTCGAGGGCTACGGCTTCGCCCTTGAGGTTTCCGCGGTCATCGAAGTCGCGGCCAGCGGCAACGCGCTTGCCATCGAGGCGCACGAGCTTGGATTCGAAGCCGTTGGTTTCGCTGTCGGGCGAGAGTTGGGCGATGAGGTCCCAGTAGTTGGCGGTGATGAAAGCGAGTCGTTCGCGTTCGCGCTCAACGACGAGACGAGTAGCGGCGGACTGCACGCGGCCGGCGGAGAGCCCGGGGCCAACTTTGCGCCAGAGCACGGGAGAGATTTCGTAACCGTAGAGGCGGTCGAGGATGCGGCGGGTTTCTTGAGCATCAACGAGGGCCGTGTCGACGTCGCGGGTGTTGTTGATGGCCGCTTCGATGGCGTCTTCGGTGATCTCGTGAAACACCATGCGCTTCACGGGAACTTTGGGCTTCAGCACTTGAAGGAGGTGCCACGCGATGGCTTCACCCTCGCGGTCCTCATCAGTTGCGAGGAAGAGTTCGTTCGCTCCGCTGAGCGCTTTCTTGAGTTCGCTGACGGTTTTCTTCTTAGCGTCGGAGACGACGTAGTACGGCTCGAAGCCGTTGTCGACGTCGACCGAGAACTTGCCGAGCGAACCCTTTTTGAGCTCGGGTGGCAGGTTGCGAGGCTCGACGAGGTCGCGGATGTGACCGACAGAAGAGAGCACGTCGTAGTCGTCACCGAGGTACTTGGCTATCGTCTTGGCCTTAGTGGGCGACTCGACAATGACAAGTTTTTTGGTGCCAGACACGGGACTCCTTGGATGATGACGCACTTGACCGGTGGCAGCGCCACTGTCAGCGACACAATACACACACCGACCGCTCACTTGCCTAATTCGCCCCGGTTGGGGGTGGGCCTGCTGTGGCGCTCGTTGTGACCAGTATGCCGAGGATGCGGCGACTTGCGGTAACTGTCACGATACGCCCATCTACGACGCACTCCTTTATATGGGCGTCATTTACGCCTGCGAGTAGCTCTGCGTTGTCGCAGGGGTAGCCAGCCACCAACCCACTCGCGGTGTCGGCTGCGGCGAGCGCCGCGGCATCCGTTGCTGCGGCGAGCGCGTGTCGAACGCTGAGCGCCCAATAGAGGGGAACAACGAGTGCGGTGATCACAATCACGGTCGCGACAAGGCCGACCATGAGCAGTGTTCCTGCGCCGCGTTCGCCGCCTGTTCGCGCGGCTAGACCACTTCTCCACCGCAGCTGCCCCTTGGCCACACCTCCACTCTCACTGGCCGGGCACACTATTTACCTCCCGCGAGCGCACAGCTGCTGGCGCTCAACGTAATCGGCAAGAGTCCAAGCAGCGCGTTGCGCGCAGGAGCCGTGACAGTGGCGCACACAAGGTTGTCGCGCTGGTGAGAGCTGAGCCGTGCTGACGCGACGAGAGCGGATGCGGTGGCTGCGACGGTGCCGGAGCTTTCGTCTCGGGCCAGGCTGCGTGCCGACGCGGCTGCCGCATCCTGCAGGCGCACTTGCAGCCCGGCAAGTTGCACTCCGTTGAGGCAGCAGACCAGAACCAGCGCCACAGCGGGCATCGCCAATGCGAATTCCGCCGTGACGCTGCCGCGCTCCCCGTTCAGCGCGAGTGACGACGTCCGCCTGTGCTCCGTCACTCGCTGACGTGTGCGGTAGCGCCTGCGCTTACGCGGGGATGGAAAGAGCACTGCGCACAATGTCGGTGAGCATGCCGCGCACTTCTCCCGAGCGCAATACGACCACGAGCAAGCCAGCAAAGCCAACCGCGGCAAGCGTCGTGATGGCATATTCGGCGGTGGCGGCACCGCGCTCAGAGCGGAGACGACCCTGCAGCCGCCGCGAGAGCGCGGTTACTCCGCTGAGTCGCGAGCGCTGTGCGCGCCCCGGTTCGAGGGCGGGAAAGTGGATGAGGTGTGGGTCGTTCATGAGGTACTCCTTCATGCGCTGTACGCAGTCTGCGGCCGAGTGATTCAAGCCTGCCGCGAACAGCACCCGGATGGCGCAGCGGCGACTGATGTGTGGAACACCGCTAGAACCCTTCGACAGTGGAGGAGATAACCGCGACCATGAGCGGCAGCACTCCGAGCACCATGAACGCGGGCAGCACGCACAGCCCGAGCGGGAGCATGAGTTGCACCGAGAGTGCAGCGGCGGCGGTGCGAGCATCCGCATCGGCAGTCAGCCTGAGCTCATCAGCTTCGGCCCGCAGCAGTTCAGCCGCGGGCACGCCCGCCTCGTGGGAAAGCTGCAGCACCTCGTCGAGGTGATCGCCATCACCGGGCAACGAGAAACGCTCGAGCGCCTCCGTCACGATGGCGCGCGCCGGAACCAGCGAGCCCCCGCCCGAGACCGCGACAGCCATAAGCTCGCACTCCAACCCTGGCGCTGCCCGCTTCGGGGTGGCGGAACGCACGAGCCGCCGATTCCACCGCACCGCGGTCAGGATCAGCCCGCCACCCACCACGAGACAGCCCCACCCGATAGGCGTCGTGAACAGCACCCCGAGGGTGTCGAACCCCAGCAGCGCCCCGAAGATGAGCCCCACAGCGGGCAGCGCCAGCACCATACGCGCGGTCGACACCGGAGCCGCTAAGGCGGTGGCGACTTCGCGCTGGCTGTGCACGAGCATCCGCAACGCCCTCGCATGGGTACGCAGCGCTCCCGCCAGCGGCGCTCCCACTTGGCCCGCCACGAACCACGCTGCGGCGAGAGAGTTCCACGCTTGCCGATCCAATACTGCCAACCCCGCGGATGCCCGAAAGATACGTTCTGGTGCCCCTCCCGGTTCGCCGCTCTCCACCGCTACCGCCGCGGCAACGGTGCTCTCGGCGCGGCCGCGCGCAACGTGCTGCCAGGCCGAAGTGGGAGTCAACCCTGCGTGCAGCAGGACGGCCAGTCGCTGGGTTGTGCTGGCAACATCGGGCAGTTGACTCGGCACGGCTTTCATTCGATTTCGGCGACCGTGAGCCGGTCGTTGGCGTCGAGTTCGAGGCGGCCAAGGTGGGTAAGTCTGCGGCGGCCGTCGACGCGATCGATGTGGAGAACGGCTCCGATCGCGCTAACGGCTTGACGGGCGATAGCGGTTGCGTCGAGGCCGGCGAGCGCACCAAGCGCTTCGAGGCGGCTGGGCACGTCGCGGAGTGAATTGGCGTGCAGTGTTCCGGCTCCACCGTCGTGACCGGTGTTGAGGGCGCTCAGGAGTTCGCGAATTTCGGCGCCGCGACATTCGCCGACGACGAGCCGGTCGGGGCGCATCCGAAGGGCTTCGCGTACGAGCGCGGAGAGTCCGTATCCCCCGGCGCCTTCGAGGTTGGCTTGCCGGGCTTCGAGGGAGACGAAGTGGGGGTGTTCGACACGCAGCTCCGCAACGTCTTCGATGGCCACGATCCGTTCGCTTTCTGACGCGGCAGCTAGAAAGGCGCCAAGAAAGGTCGTCTTTCCGGCACCGGAAGCGCCGGAGATCAAGACATTCTCACGCTGTTCAATGAGCGCCTGAATGCGCTCGCGAGGCACGTCATTGAAGAATCCCGCGAAGTCCAACTCAGCGAGCCCCAACGGTTCTCGGCTGGGCACTCGAATCGAGAGCAGTGTTCCGCTGGCAGAGATCGGTGGCAGGACGGCATGGACGCGCACCCCGCCGGTGAGCCGAACATCCACGCACGGAGTTGCTTCGTCGATGTGCCTGCCGCCGAGGCTGATGAGACGCACGGCAAGCGCCCGGAGGTCACCCTCAGTCATGCCGACATCGCCGATGGGTTCGAGGCCCCCACCGCGGTCGATCCACATGTTCTGGGCGCCGTTGACGAACACATCGGTGGTGTTCGGGCGCCCCACGTACGGTGCGAGTGGGCCGAAATCGTGTAGAGCGCCGGCAGAAGCAGAGACTGATCCAGAGGCTATTGCCGAACGCACGGCCGCAGCCCCGACACCCACGCCACCGCGATTGCCCAGCCGCAGCCCCTGAGGGGCATCAGGTTCGGCGGTGAGCCGCCGGCGGGCAACGAAAGGAACAGGGTCAGAGAGGCGCGAAGAATCAGTCACTCCGCCACGGTAGAGATCTCACGCGACCAGAATCGGTGAACACCGCTCGCCCGAAACAAAACACTCCCCCTCGCCGTTGGGGAGGAGGAGTGCTTCAGGTCAGACTCGAGACCCCGTAACCGCTCAGCGGGCAGGGGCACGTCACACGAAGATCAGCGCAGATTAGTCCTGAGCGACCGTGATGGTGACCTCAATGTTGCCGCGCGTTGCGTTGGAGTACGGGCACACCTGGTGGGCGGCATCCGCGAGCGCCTGGGCCTGGTCGGCTGCGACGTTCGGAATGATCACTTCGAGGGTGACGGCGAGTTTGAAGCCGCCGTCTTCGGTGGAAAGAAGGTGAACTGCGCTGCCGACGGAAGAGTGCTCGATGGCAACTTTCTGGTTGCGGGCGACCAGTTGCAGTGCCGAGTGGAAGCACGCGGCATAACCGGCGGCGAAGAGTTCTTCGGGGTTCGATCCGTTGCCCGATCCGCCCATCGCCGTGGGCATGGCGAGATCGAGGTCGACGTTGCCGGATGTTGTCTTGACGTGACCGTTGCGGCCGGCGCCGGTCGAGAGTGCTTCTGCGGTGTAAAGAGCGTCCATTAGTTCTGCCTTTCGATGACATGAACTCCACCAGCGGATGCGGTGGAGAGGTGGGAGGTGACGGCGTGGAGCGTCGACAGGGTGGCGGTAAATTCGGGGAAGGTGATGTTCGTGGCATCCGCAATGCATTCGGGGATGTGCGCCAATTGCTCCCGCATGGCGAGGCCCTGTGCCGTAGCGGTCACGACGACACGGCGCTCATCCGCCACAGATCGCTCACGCGAGAGAAAGCCGCGTTCTTCGAGTCGCTTAACAAGCGGCGAGGTTGTCCCAAGATCGAGCATCAGTTCTTCGGCAAGTTCGCTGATGGTGACCGACCGCTGTTCCCAGAGCACAATGAGCACCAAGTATTGGGGGTAGGTGAGCCCCCAGGGCGCGAGCAGCGCGGTGTAGCGACGATTCATCGCCCGCGCGGCCGCGTAGAGCCCGAAGCAGAGCATGCTGTCGAGGGCAGACGACTCCGCCTCGTTCCCGCTCTGTTCGTCATCCATTCCATAAGCCTCGCACACAAATAATTTGTGCACAAAGTAAAACCTGTGGTGCGCAGCGCATTCCCAGCCTGACTCCCCTGCACCCCTCAGCGATAGGCCGAAACCAGCTCCGCTCGATTCGAGACCCCCGCTTTGCGCAGCAGATTTGCCACGTGAAACTTCACCGTGTTCTCGCTGATCGAAAGCGAGTGAGCGATCGTTTTGTTGCGAGCGCCGGATGCGAGCAACTCAAGAACGTCGTTCTCGCGTTCCGTCACCTGCCACTGCGCCTGGGGAGAACGGTCGAGCCCTTCCGCGCTGAGCGGGAGCACGACGGCCAGCTCCGACCCCCAGCCCGCTGTACCGCTGACAGTGAGCCGCCCGTTGAGGGCAATCGCGCGCTCACTGAGCTGCCGCACCGCCGGATCGTCAAGAGAAACCGTGCCGGGCCCGTCATCCCGAATTCCAATGAGCAAATTCTCTCCATCGCAATCCCACTGAACCCGCAGTCGGGCGACTCCCGGTTGATTGACCAAGGACTGAACGGCGCCGCGGACGATCGCCCGGCCCGCATGCGCAACTTCACCGGGCAAGGCACGCCCGTTTTCGGGAGGATCAACAAACTGAACGTCACACTCTCCGAATCGAACGAGGGGGCGCAAATCGGCTTTCAGCCGTTCGAACGCTTTCGCCACCGGCTCTTCTGCCAACCGCCGATCCCGCTCGGAGACCGCGCGCAAACGCACCAATGCACCGACGGCAAGTTCGGTCGCTTCTTGGCGGGCAGTGGCATCCGCGGCATCCCGTGAGCGCAACGTCGTCAGCAGTTGTTCCAACGTCGTGGAGTGAGCATCGGTGAGATCGGCAATCACTTGAGCACGGTCCTGCGACGCCATTCGCGAGTCCCGCAAATAGTCGGGGCTTGCCACCGCAACCTGCTGCTGGATGCTCACCGCAACGAGTCGCCACAGCGAACCGATCGTAGCGAGCGCTTCATCCTGCCCCACCGAACTGTCGACGAGAACGGGGTCCGTCAGCACGAGCAGGGCACCGGTGGGAGCAATCCACACCGCTGCTGGCCGCTCCTGACGCGCCACGGTGACAGTGAGATCCCAAGCCGGATGCCCGAGTTCGGCGACCACCGCTCGCACGCTATCGAGTTCGGCAATACTCACGTGGTCGGTGATCGTGGGGTCTCCCGCTTTCTTTTGTGGGCGCCCCGTGCAGTCTTCCGTGAAGATCAACAGCGAGGTGTGGGTCACGAGCGGCGCTAGTACCGCCGAGAAGCTGCTGGCGATCTGCAGCAGCGGACTCGACACCACTGAATGAACCGCGTCGATAAGGGGAACGGAGTGCGCCGGAGCAGCGGAGGTCATCCCTCATTTTAGGCACGCCCTACCCGTTCGGATAGCACAAACCGGCCAAAAGGTGGGCTAGTTGCCATCCCGAAGAGTGGCACGGTGGAGTAATGGCCAGCGACAGTTCCCCCTCCACCATCTCCGACGCCCTCCCCTTGGTTCTTGCCGAAAATGCCGCAATGGGCACGGCGATTATCAATGACAGCGCGCCTGCGGTCGACTCTGCTATCGCGCTGATGAGCTCCGCCAATCGAGTGTTCGTGCTCGGCGCGGGCCGCTCCGGCCTTGCTCTTCGAATGTTTGCGATGCGCCTTATGCACCTCGGACTCACCGTGCATGTTGTTGGCGAGGTGACGACCCCGGCGATCGCCGCCGGTGACGTACTGTTCACCGCGAGCGGCTCTGGCACCACCGCCGGCGTCGTCCGTTCTGCAACCACTGCCATCGCCGAAGGAGCGCAGGTGATCGCGGTCACTACAGACCCGACATCCGCTCTGGCCACCATCGCCACCATCAGCATCACGATTCCTGCCGCGCAGAAACAAGATCACGCAGCCACTCTGACTGCTCAGTACTCCGGCGGCCTCTTCGAGCAAGCCGTGCTCCTGCTCGGCGACTCGATGTTCCACGTGATGTGGAAGAACTCCGGCGCCACAGCCGAGGAACTGTGGCCCCGCCACGCCAACCTCGAGTAATCGCTCGACTCGCCACCTCCCTTTCCCCTCATCAACCTCCCCTAAAGAAAGAGAAAAACATGAAGCTTCAAGTTGCAATGGATGTACTCACCACCGAGGCTGCCCTCACACTGGCGGCCCAAGTGGCCCCGCACGTCGACATTCTCGAGCTGGGCACCCCGCTCATCAAGCACGAAGGCGTGAGCGCGATTCGCGCCATCAAGGATGCTCACCCCGACAAGCTCGTCTTCGCCGACCTCAAGACCATGGATGCCGGTGAGCTCGAAGCGGACATGGCATTTGCCGCCGGCGCCGACTACGTCACCGTTCTTGGTGCGGCCGGAGACAGCACCATCAGCGGTGCCGTCACAGCGGCGAAGGCTCACAACAAGGGCATCGTCGTCGACCTGATCGGCGTCGCCGACAAGGTGACTCGCGCCCAAGAGGTCACAGCACTCGGCGCCGTATTCGTCGAGATGCATGCCGGTCTCGACGAGCAGGCTGAACCTGGATTCACCTTCCAGACCCTCCTCAACGACGGCGAAGTCGCCAAGGTGCCGTTCTCGGTTGCCGGCGGCATCAACGCCAGCACAATTGCCTCAGTACAGCGCGCGGGAGCGACCGTTGCGGTGGCTGGCGGATCAATTTACGGAGCTTCTGACCCCGCAGCCGCAGCCGCAGAGTTGAAAGCCGCCATCGTCTAATCACGAGAACGTACTAAAAGGGGGCGCCTTCGGGCGTCCCCTTTTTTGCGTTAAAACGCGAAGCAGCATCGGCTGAAGTAGCGACCACTCAGCGGGCATCGCTTAGAGAGCAACAGGCATCGCTTAAAGAGAGAGGGGCGGCGCCCAGTGGGGGGAAAGGGCGCCGCCACAGCGGCCGACGATTGGGGGGAATCGCATGGGCCGCTTCGCTGGACTCGCGCCCAGCGACTTTCAGTGTAACGCAACGGTATGTGCCCGCAACGGAGGATTTAGAATCGGTGGAATACTTTCAGAAAGAACGTGGTCGAGAACCGCAATCACACGATCGAAGAGGATCACATGACGAGTAATTCTATTGACAGTCTCTTACACGAATCACGACGTTTTGCCCCGTCAGAGGCCTTTTCTGCCGCTTCAGAAGCGAGCGCTGACCTCTACTCCTCGGCCAAGGCTGACCGAGTTGAGTTTTGGGCCGACCAGGCACGGGAGTACGTGCACTGGCACAAGCCATTCACAGAAACACTCGATTGGTCTACCCCTCCCTTTGCCAAGTGGTTCGCCGATGGTGAACTCAACGTCGCGTACAACTGCCTCGACCGCCATGTGCTCGCCGGCAACGGTGACCGCATCGCCATCCACTGGGAGGGCGAGCCCGGCGACAGCCGCAGCATTACGTATGCCGAACTGACGGCAGAAGTAAAACGTGCCGCCAACGCCATGGCCGCTCTTGGCGTCAGCCAGGGTGACGTCGTCGCCATCTATATGCCCCTCGTTCCCGAGGCTGTCATCGCGATGCTCGCCACGGTTCGCCTTGGCGCAGCCCACTCTGTTGTCTTCGGCGGCTTCAGCGCCGAGAGCCTGCGCAGTCGCATCGACGATGCGAGCGCCAAACTTGTTGTCACGGCCGATGGCGGCTGGCGCAAGGGCAAGGTGTTCCCCCTCAAAGCGGCAGTGGATGCCGCACTCGCCAACGGGGAATCCAGCGTCACGAATGTGTTGGTCGTCAAGCGCGGCGACAACGAGGTCGAGTGGACCGAGGGCCGCGACCTGTGGTGGCACGATCAGATTGAGGCAGCCGAGCCCGAGCACGAGGCTCAGGGATTCCCCGCCGAGAACCCTCTCTTCGTGCTCTACACCTCGGGCACCACCGGCAAACCGAAGGGCATCCTGCACACCAGTGGCGGTTACCTCACCCAGGCAGCATTCACGCACAAGAACGTCTTCGACCTCAAGCCGGAAACCGACGTGTACTGGTGCACGGCCGATGTCGGCTGGATCACCGGCCACACCTACGTCACGTACGGCCCCCTCGCGAACGGTGCTACACAGGTGCTCTACGAGGGCACGCCCGATAGCCCGAACCCCGGTCGCTGGTGGGAGATCATCGAGAAGTATCGCGTAAGCATTTTCTACACGGCGCCCACCGCCATCCGTTCCTGCATGAAAGCAGGCCGCCAGATCCCCGAGAAGTACGACCTCACCTCGATTCGCGTTCTGGGTTCGGTGGGCGAGCCCATCAACCCCGAGGCGTGGATTTGGTATCGCGACGT
Organism: Salinibacterium sp. SWN1162; assembly: GCF_015864675.1. Classification (NCBI taxonomy): domain Bacteria; kingdom Bacillati; phylum Actinomycetota; class Actinomycetes; order Micrococcales; family Microbacteriaceae; genus Salinibacterium; species Salinibacterium sp. SWN1162. The sequence goes on along the minus strand of NZ_JADYWT010000002.1, from coordinate 238,797 downwards.
GATCGGCGCCGGAAAGACTCCGATCGTCGACACCTGGTGGCAGACCGAAACGGGCGCGATTATGGTCTCCGCTCTGCCCGGGCTGACGACGCTCAAGCCGGGTTCAGCGCAGGTTCCGATCCCGGGAATCAAGATCGACATCCTCGGTGAAGACGGCACGCGCGTTGACCCGCCCAATGGTGGCTTGCTCGTCGTTTCCGAGCCCTGGCCCGCCATGTTGCGCGGCATCTGGGGTGACCCTGAACGCTTCAAGGAAACGTACTGGTCGAAGTTCCCCCAGCTCGATGGCGATCGGTACTTCGCGGGCGACGGCGCTCACGTTGATGAAGACGGCGACATTTGGCTGCTCGGCCGCGTGGATGACGTCATGAATGTCTCCGGTCACCGCCTCTCGACGACTGAAATCGAGTCCGCTCTCGTCTCCAACCCGATCGTGGCCGAAGCCGCCGTAGTCGGAGCGGCGGATGAGGCCACCGGTCAGGCTGTCGTGGCCTTCGTGATTCTCAAGTCGAACCAAGAGCACGCTCAGACCGCCGCCGAAGCAAGCTCGCTCCTGCGCCAGCACGTCGCGAAGGAGATCGGCGCGATCGCACGTCCGCGCGAAATCTTCATCGTCTCGGAGCTGCCCAAGACGCGGTCAGGCAAGATCATGCGCCGCCTGCTTCAGGATGTCGCGGAGGGTCGCGAAATCGGTGACACCACCACGCTCGCTGACACCACGGTGATGCAGATCATCTCCGACAAGCTCAAGTAGCCCTCGCGCTAACGCTGAAGGCCGGGCTCCCTCACGGGACCCGGCCTTCGACGTTGGTACGCATCACTCCTGCGTTCTGCTACTTCGCGCGCTCCTTGAGCAAGCGAATGGCGGTGTCGATGTCGCTGAACGGCACACGCTCATCACCGATGATTTGATACGGTTCGTGACCCTTGCCCTGCAAGAGCACCACGTCATCCGGATTCGCGGCGTCAATCGCGTAGGCGATGGCAGTCGCCCGGTCGCGAATTTCTACGACACGTTCCGGATGCTCGAACCCGGCCCGAATGTGCGCCACGATCTGGTCGCCATCTTCGTTATGCACGTCGTCGTCGGTGACCACGATCAGGTCGGAGGCCTCTTCAACGATGCGCGCCATGACCGGGCGCTTACCCGGGTCGCGGTCGCCGGTGGCGCCGAAGACCGTCACGATGCGGGCGTGACCCGATTCGCGTAGCGCCGTCACTGCTTGCTGCACCGCGTCGGGGGTGTGGCCAGCATCCACGACGACCAAAGGAAGTTGATCGTTCTCGCGGAGACGGGTCATGCGTCCCAGCACCGGCTGTAGCGGAGCCAAAGCCTCGGCGATCGCTTGCGGCGCGATGCCCTGGGCCCACAGCACCGTCGCGCACGTGAGCAGGTTGTCTACGTTGAAGCGGCCGATGAGACCGCTGGCGACGTGGTGGCTTTCGCCCTCGATCACGAGATCGAATTCGAGTCCCTCGGTCGTAAGCTGCACGTTGTCCGCACGAACACTCGCTTCGGCGTGGCCGCGCGAGGTCATTCCGATCGCGCGCACCCCGGCCGGAACCGTGTGGTGAAAGTGGTCGAGCGCAGCGTCGTCGTCAAGGTTCAACAGCGCCGTCTGGATGCCCGGCAACGTGAAAATCTTGGCCTTCTGAGCCGCGTACTCCTCCATCGACCCGTGGTAGTCGAGGTGGTCGCGCGTGAAGTTCGTGAACGCCACGATGTCAAAGGCCACACCATCAACCCGGCGCTGTTCGAGCGCATGAGAGCTGACCTCCATGGCAACGTTCTGTACGCCGGCTCGGGTGAAGTCATCCAAGAACTGGTGAACAGCCGTCACCTGCGGAGTCGTCATGCCCATGTTGATGCGACGCGAACCGGTGATGCCAGCGCCGAGAGTTCCGATCGTGGCCGACGGCGTGCCGAGCTGGGCCCACGCCTGCGTCAACAAGTGCGCAGTCGAAGTCTTACCGTTGGTGCCGGTAATGCCCACCATCACCATGGCTGCAGATGGATGCCCCAGAAAGACATCCGCCTGAGTACCGACCACGTCGCGCAGGTTCGCGATCGCGTACACACGTTTATCGAGGGCAACGCCCTCCGCCGCCTTCGCGTCCACAAGAACTGCAACAGCACCCTGGGCTAGAGCGGCGTCAATGTACGGCAGAGCCGATGATGCGCTCGTGCCAATGGCAACGAACACGTCATCCGCGCCCGCCTCTCGGCTGTCTTGCACGAGTCGTCGAGCCTCAAGAACGACTCCGCTGTGCGCTGGGTCCCACAGACCGAGGTCTAGTGATCGCAGCGGCGCATTCTCCCCGGCCTGGCCGGGGAACCACACTTCGATCACGCGAACTCGAAAACGAACTCGACTTCAACCGGAGCGTCGAGAGGCAAAACAGCAACACCAACAGCGCTTCGAGCGTGCTTACCGATCTCGCCGAAAATTTCGACGAGAAGCTCAGAAGCTCCGTTGATTACGCCGGGCTGACCCGTGAAGCTGGGGTCGGAGGCGACAAAGCCGACGACTTTAACGACGCGCGTGATGCGGTCGAGTGATCCGATAGCGCCCTTGGCGGCAGCGAGGCCGTTCAAGACGCAGGTCTTGGCGTATTCGTGGGCTGCCGAAGCATCCACTTCAGCACCGACCTTGCCGGTGGCGGGCAGAGCACCATCGACCATCGGGAGCTGGCCCGCCGTGTAGACGAGGTTTCCTGACACCATTGCTGGCAAGTAGGCAGCAAGAGGCTTGGAAGTTTCTGGAACGCTCAAACCCAATTCTGCGAGCCGTGCATCGAGCTGCGACATCTAGTTGCTCTCTTCCTTGATCCGTTTGAAATAAGCGACCGGGCCCCCTTCAGGGCCAGTACCGACTTGCACAAGTTCCCAACCCTCGGAACCCCAATTGTTGAGGATCGCGGTGGAATTGTGCACCATCAGTGGTGTCGTGAGGTACTCCCATTTAGGCATATTTGCGGCTCCCGTTCAGCATGGCGTTATCAATAATCCCCTACTGTTGATCATATGTCTGCCCTAAAAACTCCGCGTCGCGGCATCCTTTCGGCTATTGCCGGACTGATCGGCTTCAGCGCCCTCTCTGGTGTGCTTGTGACCGCCATGGTTGCGCCCGCGCTCGCCGTGACCGGCATCACTGCTTCAAGCACCATCGGCATCTTCGATGGACTCCCCGATTACCTCGAAATTGATCAGCAGCCTGAACGCAACGCGATCTACGCGAAGTACACCGGTCGCGGCAGTGTCGATGGTTACTACCAGATCGCCACGATCTACGACCAGAACCGTCAAGAAGTCAGCTTCGACGAAATTTCGCCCTACGCCGTCGAAGCGGTAGTTGCTGGTGAAGACCGACGTTTCTTCGAGCACGGTGGCGTTGACCTCACCTCGCTCCTTCGTGCCGCAGTCGGCAACGTCGTGTCCTCGGGCATCGAGAGTGGTGCATCCACCCTCACTATGCAGCTCGTCAAAAATACTTTCATCTCGGCCGCCGAATCTCTGCCCAACGAAGACGATCGTGCCGCTGCCTACGAGAACGCGATTCGTACGTCGTTCGACCGCAAGCTCAAAGAAATGAAGCTCGCGATCGGTCTCGAGAAGCGATACACGAAGAAGGAAATCCTCACCGCGTACTTGAACATCGCGAACTTCGGTAACGCTACTTACGGAATCCAGGCCGCTGCGCAGCGCTATTACAGCGTCGATGCGAAAGATCTGAACCTTGAGCAGTCCGCGAGTCTCATTGCCATCGTGCAGGAGCCGAGCATCCGCAACCTGTCAGACCCCGAATACTTCGCGGCCAACCAAGACCGTCGTGACGTGATTCTCTCGGCGATGCTCGACGTTGGGTCCATCGATCGTGCAGAGTACGACGAGGCAGTAGCGATCCCGGTTGATGAAGAGACCGTCATTCCTTCCTCGCCGAACAACGGCTGCATCGCAGCAAACCAGTTCTCTAAATGGTTCTGTGATTACGTCGTCAAGAGCGTGCCCGACTTTGAGTTCTTAGGAGCCACGGTCGAGGAACGCGAAAGTAACTGGGAAAAGGGCGGGTACAAGCTCTACACGACGCTCGATCTCAACGCGCAGATTGCCGCCCAGCAGGCGACATGGAAGTACGCACCCAACGACGTCACCTCGTTCCAGCTCGGAAGCGCGACATCCACGGTAGAAGCGGGAACCGGTCGAGTGCTCGTCATGGCGGAGAACAAACTCTTCAATGACACCGCAGAAGGCGGCGGCAAGACCAGCACCGCGGTCAACTACAACACGAGCTACGACTACGGCGGGTCCAGCGGCTTCCAGCCCGGATCGACATACAAGGTGTTCACTCTGATCGAGTGGCTCAACCAGGGTAAGGGCATCTACGACCGTCTCGAAGGTACTGCTCGCACGATGGACGGCTCTCAATTCGTCGACTCGTGCAATGGACCCTATTCCGGCCCTGTCGTATTCGGCAACAACGCTAACGAAACCGGAACGTACACAGTCGCTGAAGGTACCGCCGAATCGGTTAACGGTGTGTTCTTCTCGATGGCAAGCCAACTCGATCAGTGCAACATTCGAAACGTTGCGGCCAGCATGGGCGTCGAGCGCGCCGACGGTGACGAGCTCCAGAGCTATCCGTCATCAATCATCGGAACTAACGACGTCACACCGCTGAGCATGGCCTCTGCCTACGCTGCGATCGGTGCGGGCGGGCTCTGGTGCGAGCCGATCATCATCGATAAGGCCATCGACGCCAAGAACAACGATCTGGGCGGCCAAGAGAAGAACTGCCGTCAGGCCATTTCGCCCGAGGTTGCAGCAACCACCGCCTTCGTGCTCACAGAGGTACTCAAGCGCGGAAACGCTGCGTACTCCGACCCCAACGACGGAATCCCGATCTTTGGTAAGACGGGTACCACCGACGGCGCTGTGCACACCTGGATGGCCAGTGGTACTACTCGATACGGCACGGCAACCTGGGTAGGTAACATCTCGGGATTCCAGGACATCAGCGATGTCTACTACGCCGATGTCGACGGTTATAAGCTGCGTCACTACATCACGAACGCCACCGATACAGCGCTTAACAAGAAGTACCCGGGTAAGGCGCTGCCAGAGCCCGATTCGAAGTTGCTCACTGGTTCTGGAACTGACGTTCCCGATGTGAGCCTGCAGTCGTTGGAGCAGGCACGTTCGGTGCTGACCAGTCTGGGATTCAGTTTCGCCGACGGCGGCCAAGTTGACTCCGAATTGCCGGCGGGTCAAGTCGTGAACACGAACCCTAGTGCCGGAACGCAGTCTGCATTTGGCGCCACGGTTACGGTCTACACCAGCAAGGGAAACAAGGTCGAGGTTCCCGATGTGGTCGGAGACGGCAAGTCGACTGACGTGGCGACAGCCCAGAGCATCCTCAATAACGCCGGTTTCAATAATCTGAATCAGGCATGTGAAGCGGTTCCTCCGGGTGACCCCCGCGACGGCTTTGTCACCGCGATGAATCCGGGTGCCGGCTCATTCGCTAAGCCAGACGCCACAGTGACCGTCACGGTCGCGCAGTCCACACCGTGCCCATGAGTAAAGCAATCTCTCCCGCAGCTACCGCACTTGGTGCGGTAGCTGCGGCAGGGGTCGCCGCGTTCGCGTGGGGCGCTCTTGTGGAACGCAATGCGTTCACCGTGCGGCACGAGACTCTGCCGATTCTCGATCCCAGCGCTCGCGATATCACCGTGTTGCATTTCTCCGATCTGCATATGGCCCCGTGGCAAACACGCAAACAAGACTGGGTTCGATCGCTTGCGATGTACGAACCTGACCTCATAATCAACACGGGTGACAACCTCGGGCACACCGATGGCCTGCTTGGCATCAAACGTGCCTTCGAGCCCTTCGAAGGCATTCCTGGTGTTTTCGTACACGGATCGAACGACTACTACGGCCCCCAGTTCAAGAATCCCTTCACGTATTTCACGGGCCCGTCATCGGGGCACACTCCGGTTGAACACCTCGACACCGACGCCCTCAACGCATTCTTCGAAGACGATCTCGGCTGGCTGTCGCTCAATAACCACGCGCGTGCCATCGAATTGCGTGGTTCGCGACTAGAGCTCTTCGGCACGGCTGATGCGCACCGCGGCTGGGAGCGACTCGATCGCCTCCCCGCCAACGTCGAGGAGATGCGTGAGAATGTGGGCTGGGCGGATGACCCGCACGGCCCCGAAACTGTGGCGATCGGCGTCACACACGCCCCTTACCGCCGCGTGCTCGATGCCCTCGTCAACAATGGCGCCGACGCAATTTTCGCGGGCCACACTCACGGTGGCCAAGTTCGAATCCCCGGAATGGCGGCCGCGCTCGTCGCGAATTGTGACATTCCGCGGGAGCAAGCACGCGGTCTCAGCATCTGGCATCACCTGCGTCGGGCGGCGTTCCTGAACGTCAGCGCGGGCCTCGGAACGTCGATTTATGCGCCCGTTCGCTTCGCCTGCAAGCCCGAAGCGGTGGTAGTGACGCTCACTGCCGGAGATATCGGCTATTCTTGATTTGTTCGTCGCGTAAGTGACGGGTGATCGGGGTGTGGCGCAGCTTGGTAGCGCGCTTCGTTCGGGACGAAGAGGTCGTGGGTTCAAATCCCGCTACCCCGACAAACCACTGGCTTTGAGCCGCAGAACTGCGATTCTCAGAGGCAGTCCACTAATCGCTCTCCTTCGGGAGGGCGATTTGTGTTTTCAGCGCTGCACTCCGTGGCGCGGCGCGCTCCGTGGTGCAGTACGGGATCCGCCGTGCGATGTTGGTTCCGGCGAAGAAGCGTCGTTCAGTGGTCCCCCGAATGGTGCCCTACTCTTGACAAGTGGCCGACGTAACACTAATAGCCGAGCGAATCATTCGCCGTTTTGCCCGCGACACCAACCTCTTGGTCGCTGGCCGTAGCGTGCGCATCAGCGCGTCTCCGCCCGAGGCTTCTCAGCTCATCGCCGCTTCTCGCGAACTAACGCGAATGCTCAGTGCGCTGGGTGCCCACGTTGTGCACGCTGGCCGTGACGATGCCGCCGCTGCCTCCGCCCAGCTCCTCGACATCCAGTTGGAAGCCGCTGGCCCCGACTCGGAGATCACCGCCCTGTTCCGCCTCGGCGGCGCTCCCCTGCCCGCTCGCGGCGATGCCGACGGCCGCATCGATTTCGCCGGGGAACACATGCCCGTTTCGCGACTCGTGGCAGAAGGCCTCGGCGAGCGCGGCTCGGTGCAGGGCCTCCGCATCGGTATCGCGATGGTGCTCGAGCCCAAGACAGCCCAATTGGCGCTCTTGCTTGCTGCTGCGGGTGCCGACGTGGCGGTCTATGCGCATCCGGATGAAATCGACGCTTCGGTTGCCGAGGCGCTGCGGGCGCGCGGCGTCGCGGTCGATGGCTCCGAGACACTGAGCGGGCAGGCCGAGCGCGCTGCTGCGCTGGCTTTCCTTGAACGCGGCTTCGACATCCTGCTCGACGATGGTTCACACCTCATCCGCCTCGCTCACGAAGATGCTCCGCACCTGGTGAAGAACTGGATCGGCACCAATGAGGAGACGACGAGCGGTTTGACGCCACTTCGTCAGATGAGTGCTCTGGGCATCCTCGGCACCGCCGTGTTTGCGGTCAATGACGCTCACATGAAAACGCGTTTCGATAACCGTTACGGCACGGGCCAGTCGTGTGTGTTCGCGATCGCGGATGCTCTCGACCGAGTGGGGGTGACGGTGCGCGATCAGCCCGCTCTCGTGATCGGTTATGGCCCCGTGGGTGAGGGTGTCGCCGCTCACTTGGCGGCACTCGGAGCCACGGTGCGCGTGGCCGAAGTCGACCCCGTGCTCGCTCTTCGCGCCGCCCATGATGGTTACGAGATCGGCGAGGCTGCCCTGCTCGGCGCCGGCGCCCTCATCGTCTCCAGTACCGGTGTTGCCCACACGATCAGCGCTGACCTGGCTCGCGCCGCACGGGCGGTGGCAGTGGCGGGTGGCGTGCCCGGAGAGCTCGATCTCGATGGACTGCTCACGGGTGACCCCGTGGAACAGCTGACTTCTCTCGCCGCGCACGTTGAACGCGCCGATCCCGCGGGCACCCTCGTGCTCGACCGCGGCGGCTGCATCAACATCACCGCGGCCGAAGGCAACCCGATTGAGATCATGGATCTCTCGTTCGCCGTTCAACTTGCCGCTGTTGAAGAACTTGTTGTCACGCGACCACCCGTTGGGGTCCACGAACTCCCGTCAAACATTGATGACACCGTCGCTCGCGCTGCCCTCGCTGCTCGCGGTGAGCGCATCGACACTCCCGCCGACGCGCAAATCGCGGCAGCCCACGACTGGCGCTCCCGCCGCTACCTCAGCTCTTCACCGAATCAGGAAACCCGATGAGTAACCTCCATACCGCGGCATCCATGCTCACCTCGACCGATGCCGACCACCCGGTGGTGTTGTACACCGCCAATCTCGTTATTCCCATCACCGCTCCCCCACTGCTGAACGGCGCCATTGCCGTGCGCGACGGTCGCATTCTGCACGTCGGCGAGCGCGATTGGGTTCGCCGTTCTCTCGCCGATCGTGGGATCGGTGCGCGCGAGATCCACTGGCCCGGTGTTCTCATGCCCGGCCTCGTGAACGCGCACACCCACCTGCAGTACACCGGCATGGCCGAGGTCGGCCGCGGGCAGTACGAGGGCTTCGACGACTGGTCCACCGCGTTCAACCCCGTGTACGAGCAACCCCACGACTGGGCTGCGGATGCCGCGGCAGGCGCTCAGCTCATGATCGAAGCCGGCACCACCGCCGTCGCCGACATCGTGACCGACGGTGAGGCATCCGCTGCGCTGCACAATGCGGGATTACACGGCATCACGTACTGGGAAGTGATGAGCTGGACCAATGACGACTGGGCCCGCACCGGGCGCCAGCAGGTTGAGGCTGCTCTGGATGCCCTGCCGTCCCCTCCCGGAACCGGGCTGTCGCCGCACGCACCGTACTCGCTCGAGGTCGTGCCTCTGCTCGAAATCCCCGACATCGTTCGTGAGCGCGGAAGCCGTCTTCACCTGCACCTGGGCGAAGCAGCGTTCGAGCGCGAGTTTCACCACGAGCACGGCGACCCGTGGCACGGCCGCGAACTGGGCAGCTTTCGTGAACTGCGCGCCGCGGGTTTCGGCACCGGCGCCACCGAATTCGTCGACCAGCTTGGCGTGCTCGGGCCCGACTGCCATATCGCCCATGGAATCTACATGACCGCGCGTGATCGCGCCCTTCTGCGGGCTCGCGGCACAAGCGTGGCGCTCTGCCCCCGCTCCAACGCCGTTATCGGTCTTGACGAGCCTCCCGTGGCCGCGTATCTGGCCGAGGGCAACGCGCTGGCCATCGGCACCGACTCGCTGTCATCGAGCCCCTCGCTCGACCTCATGGCGGATGTCGCTGAGCTTTCGCGCATCGCTCATTCTCAGGGCCACACGATGCGCGATTTACCCGAGCGACTGCTGCGCGCGGCCACACTCGGCGGCGCGCACGCGATGGGGATCGACGTCGGCCCCGACCGCACGGGTCACCTCGCCGTTGGGGCGCTCGCTGACCTCGCTTTCTTCGACATCCCCGTCACCACCATCGACGACACGATCGCTACGCTCGTCGAATCAGGCGCTGGGCGCGCCGCCGCCACGCTCGTCTCCGGGCGCGTCAGATTTGCCAGCACCAACTTCACGAACAAGACCGGAGTGACCGCTCATGACTGATCCCACTGTTTCTTCCGATGCCGCTAACGTTGCCGGCGATACCCGCCCGGTAACCGCGCAGCTTCTCAACCTCGAGTCGCATCCCGAGGGCGGTTGGTTCCGCCGCACCTGGGCGGGCACCAGCCCGGTCGAGACTCCGAATGGCGCACGCCCGTCAGCCACCTGCATCCACTACCTGCTGGTTCCCGGCGAGCACAGTGACTGGCACGTCGTAGCCAACGATGAAATCTGGCTGTGGCACGGCCCCGGAACGCTGGAGCTTTCGCTCGGTGGCAACGGTGATCTGCCCGACGAAGCACACGCCGAGCGTCTCGTGCTCGGCCCTGATCTCGCCAACGGGCACGTCGCCCAAGTCGTCGTTCCGGCTGGCGTCTGGCAGGCCGGTCGCCTGACCGCGGACACCGAGGTGCTGGTGAGTTGCTTTGTGTCGCCCGGTTTCGACTTCGCCGACTGGCGACTTGTAAACTAGCAAGTCTGCACCCCCTTTCTCCGCCCGAGTACAGCACTACTCGGGTGACGTTTGTTCAACCACCTCACGCACAGCAACAGGAGACTTCCATGACCTCATCACGGCATTTTCGTCGGGCCCTCGTCGCCACCGCAGCAGCAGCTGTTCTGGCTTTAACCGCCTGCACCGCAGACACCACCACTGACAGCAGCACGACCGTCGACGACGGATCGCTGCCCACCCTCACCGCGGGCAAGCTCACCATTGCCACCGGCGAGCCCGCCTACGCGCCCTGGGTCGTCGACAACGAGCCCTCGAACGGCGAAGGCTTCGAAGCTGCCGTGGCCTACGCCTTGGCCGACGAACTCGGCTTCACCGCGGATGACGTTGTCTGGGTTCGCTCGAGCTTCGACAGTGCGATCGCACCGGGCCCCAAGGACTGGGACCTCAACATGCAGCAATTCTCGATTACCGAAGACCGCAAGCAAGCCGTCGACTTCTCCAGCCCGTACTACACGACCACTCAGGCCGTCATCGCCACCGAGAGCTCGGCCGCAGCCGGTGCCACCTCGATCGCTGACCTCAAGAACGTCGTCGTCGGCGTAGCCAGTGGCAGCACCAGCTACACAATCGCCACTGAAGCTCTGGGGGACGACCTCTCGGTCTTCAACTCCAACGAAGACGGCGTTCTCGCACTGACCAGCGGCCAGATCGATGCTTTCGTCATCGACCTGCCCAGCGCGTTCTACCTCGCCACGGTTGAAATCGACGGCGGCGTTATTCTTGGCCAGTTCGAGTCCTCCGCTGGAGGAGACGAATTCGCCTTCGTGCTCCCCAAGGATTCCGAGCTGACCTCCCCGGTGAGTGACGCACTGGATGCGCTCGCCGCTGACGGAACCCTTCAGTCCATTCAAGACGAGTGGCTCAGCGCTGCCGTCGACGTTCCCGTCCTGAAGTAAGAACACGTCGATGAGTTCCTCCACCAGTACGCCATCGTGGCAGCCAAGCGAACTTGAGCTGTCGCGCCAGAACGTGCGGCGGCGCGCCACCGGCCGTTCGGTACTCATCGCCATCGTGAGTACGATCGCGTTCGCTGTAATTGTCGGAGCGCTCATCGTGAACACGCCCGGCTGGGAGAGCGTCAAAGCGTCGTTCTTCAACCTCGAGGTCGGGGCGGCCAGTATTCCGTCGATCCTCGTGGGGCTATGGCTCAACATTCAGGTTCTGTTTATCTCGGCGATCGGCGTTGCCCTCTTCGGCACCCTGCTTGCCGTGACGCGGTCGTTGCGCGGGGCGGTCTTCTTTCCGCTTCGCGCAGCGGCAACGATCTACACCGACCTCTTTCGCGGGATGCCGCTGCTGATCGTTCTCTATCTGGTCGGTTTCGGGTTACCTGCCCTCGATATTTTCCCGCGCATGCCCGCCATGTTCTGGGGCACGATTGCCCTCATCCTGACCTACTCGGCCTACGTCGCAGAGGTACTGCGAGCGGGTATGGAAGCGGTGCATCCTTCGCAGCGCATGGCCGCCCGATCGCTGGGTCTCAGTCACGCCAAGACCCTGCGCATCGTCGTCATCCCACAGGGCGTTCGCAAGGTCGTTCCCGCCCTCATGAATGACTTCGTCTCCATGCAAAAAGACGTGGGTCTCATCTCAATTTTGGGTGCAGTGGATGCTGTGCGAGCTGCCCAAATTCAGGTCGCCCAGGTCTACAACTTCACCCCGTACGTGATTGCGGCCCTGCTCTTTGTTGCCATGAGTTGGCCCATGATTCGGCTCACTGATTGGCTGACTGCACGACTCGCCAAGCGCGAGCAGATCGGAGGTGTCGTATGACCGTTCTCGACGTGCGCGGAGTGCGCAAACAGTTTGGTGACCAGGAGGTCTTGCGCGGGGTCGACCTCTCGATCAACAAGCACGAGGTCGTCGTTCTCATCGGAGCCTCGGGCTCGGGAAAATCGACGCTGCTGCGAACGATCAACCTCATCGAGCGTGTGGATGACGGCCAGATTCTGCTCAACGGTGATGACATCACCGACCCGGGCATGAACGCAGACTCAGCGCGCAGCCGCATCGGCGTGGTCTTTCAACACTTCAACCTCTTTCCGCACTTGCGCGTGATTGACAACATCACGCTGGCCGCGCGCGAGGTGCACGGAATGTCAAAGGCGGATGCCACGGAGCGAGCGATGACACTGCTCGTCTCTCTGGGCCTCGGCGACAAGGCGCGGGATTACCCCGATCGCCTTTCCGGCGGTCAACAGCAGCGTGTGGCCATCATCCGTGCGGTGCTGACTGACCCTGAGTTGCTGCTTCTCGACGAGATCACTAGCGCTTTGGACCCTCAGCTCGTCGGCGAGGTTCTCGACCTCGTACGGCGACTGAAGACCGACGGTTCGACGATTCTCATGGCGACCCACGAGATGTCATTCGCGCGCGAAGTCGCCGACCGTATCGTGTTCATGCAGGGCGGCCGCATCGTCGAGCAGGGAACCCCGGCACAGATCTTCGACTCGCCTCACGAGCCTGAGACTCAGCAGTTTCTCTCGCGCGTTCGCCACTAAGTGCGAGCATCGCCCGAACTCCCGCACTCCCGCACGACCACAGGCCTAGGAGTCGGCGAACACTGCCTACGAGAAGTCGGCGTCGGGCGCGCTTCCGTAGCTGAACTCGATCTTGGGGCGCCATCCGCTGTTGAGAACGCCACCGCTCTCTTCGAGGTAGCAGGCTCCGCACAGTGACTGGTATCCGACATCCACACCATCGATAGCGACCTGGTCGCCGTCGAAGATGAACTGGTCGCCGACGGTGCGCGCGTTGAATACCGCTTTACGGCCACACCGACAGATGGTCTTGAGCTCTTCGAGCGAGTGCGCGATTTCGAGCAAGCGACGACTTCCCGGGAATGCCACTGTCTGAAAATCGGTACGGATGCCGTAGGCCAGCACCGGAACCTTCTCGACGATAGCGATCCGCAGTAAGTCATCGACCTGCGCCTCGGTAAAGAACTGCGCTTCATCCACGAGCAAGCAGCTCACCGGCAGGCCAGTTGCCTCGAAGACCTTCGCCCGCTCGCGCGCGAAGACGTCGTAGACCTCGTCGGTCGGCGAGATAGTGAAATCTACTTGGCGAGTGACGCCCAAACGCGAGACGATCGCGCTGTCGCCCTTGGTATCGATGTGCGGCTTGGCGAGCAATACCTGCTGGCCACGCTCTTCATAGTTGTAGGCCGCCTGCAGCAACGCGGTGCTCTTGCCACTGTTCATTGCTCCGTAGCGAAAATACAGTTTGCTCATCAGCGTAGAAATCCATCCTCAGCGGCCCGACGAATCAGGTCAGCCTTTTTGCTAGCCGGCCGATTGGCCTTTGCGTACTTTTCCCGCACGCGCCGCAGGTACGTTTTTGCGGTCTCGTACTGAACGTTCATGCGCTCGGCGACCTGCGGGGTGCTTAGTCCAGAAGCGTACAGGGTGAGAGCATCCGCTTCACCGGCACTCAGCTTAGGTTTGGACTGATCGGCCGAGCCCGAGGGCAGCGGACGCCAGTCGTGTTGCTGCGCGCCCTCGGCTTCGACGCCCATGATCTGACGAGCGGAATCCATCACTTCATGCATGGGAAGCGACTTGGAGAGGAAGGTCGCAGCACCCGCGGCGAGCGCCCGATCCCGCGCTTCGCGGCTGTCGAGGCTAGAGAGCACGATGACTTTGGCTCCTGCTGCACGGCAGGTACGCACGCGCGCTTCGATCGAGACCGGCTCTTTGAGCTGAAAGTCGAGGAACACCAGTTCGGTCGGAAACTTGTCGCTGTGCACAAGCTCGAGCCAGGTGCTGGCGGTGAGCACGACATCGAAGTCCGGTGCGTTGTTGGTGATCCAGCTATTGAGGCTGTCGAGCAGCACTTCGTGGTCATCCAAGATTGCTAGTCGGATCGGCGGACGATCTCCGAGACGAGCGCTGAGTTGATTCTCAGGGGGTGTCATACGTGAACCTAACAGTGAGAGAGGGTGAGCGATAGGAGATGCGCAGTCCAGTAAAAACTACGCGAAGAACAGCGAGATAGGGTGCCAGCGACGAACGCCATGACAATTCGTTGGAGCCGACGCTGCCACTCACGGTGATGAGAGCGCCCGTGGGAGTCTTTTCAATTCGCAGCCGCACACTCTCGGCGACCAAGTCGGTGCCCGAGGCAACAGCGAGCACGGCTGCTCTGAGCGCGGTGCGTTGGTGCGGTGTCATCGCGGTCGCGAGGCGATGTGGGTCCTGCACGCGGCGCCCATCGTCAAGCGCGCCAAACGACATTGCCACAACGGATTCGAGCCAACTGCGATTGACTTCGCTCACCATGAGACCGCGAATGGAATCAGAGTATTGAGCGGCGCGAGCGCGGTCCTCTGGGGTAACAATTCTGCGTTGCGCCAGTTCTGTGAACAGCGGAACGACGTCGCGGTTGAGGATGGTCACGCGGTCCTGCTGCACCGACCGAGCAACGCTGTCGTGCTCGCGGTCTAGCTGCCGACGGGCAGCACGACGCGCCCTAGCTTCCCATCGCTTGTGAGTGCTCGCTAAAGAACGCGCGAATGCAGCTCCGCCCAGCGACATCGTGAGTACCGGGGTCATCGTATACAACACGACGATCATGGGCGGCGCGGCGAAATCCGCCACTGACGACTGCACCAGGCCGATGAAGCCCGTGAAAATCGACGCGACAATGCCCAGTGTCACCAACTCAGCGATGGGGCGATACGGCGCGAGAGCCATACACGCGACACCGATGGTTATCGGGCCCCACACGTCGGACAACGATTCGCCGCCGCTGCCGACGGAGGCAGAACTGAGGGCGAACGCCACGATGAGCATGCCGATGATGAGGGCATGCATGCCGCCGCCGAGTGGAGGCCGGATAGCACTCGTACTCGCAATATAGAACGCCGCAGAGATCGCGATGAAAAATAGGGCGGCGTTGGCCAGAAAGGGGTACTCAATCTCTGCCGCTCGGCTCCACGTGATCGCGATGCCGAATGCAAGAGAGCCGACGACAGCGACGATACCGGCCGGGCGGCCATCGAGGGTACCCAGCGGGTCCAGTTGTTGAACGGTGGAGGTATCGACAATCGCCTTCATTCGACTCCCCCTCCCGCGAGTGCCGGTTGGCTTTCCGACGTGGGCACTCTGATCATCACGGAAGTGCCGAACCCCGGGGTCGACCACACTTGAACGGTTCCGGAGACAAGCTCGATGCGACGGCGAACGGACTGCCGGAGTCCCAGGCGGTCTTCCCCGGTCTCTGCCTCATGGAAGCCTTTACCGCTGTCGACCACGAGCACGCTCACCTCGTCGGGAGATCCAAAGACAGCGACCTCTGCTTGCATCGTGCCTGAGTGTTTGATCACGTTGAGGAGGCATTGCTTCACTGCCGGGCCGAGCGCCGCCGAACCGCGAGCGTCCAACCGTGACAGGGCCGCGAGGTCCCCTGTCACTTCCACGGCGAGTTCGAGAGCGCGAGCTTCGCTGACGGCGGTGTAAAGCGGGCTGCCCTGCCAATCGAAGCGAGCATCGTCGGGCTCGTCGGATGCCGCGGACGACAGCCACTCTTCGCCGATCAGTACTTCAAGATCCCTTTTAATCTCTCGCTGCAGTTTTTCGTTCATCGCACCGTAAGGCGCGTTGGCGATCGCGGCGAGGTGGCTGAGCACCGTGTCATGCATGACCGCGGCGGAGGTGGCTTCGATTCCGTAGCGAAGGCTTGCGAATTCGTCGTCCCGTGCCGCTCGATGTAAATGTGATTGCACTCGCCGAACGCCTCGTTGGCTCGAGCGAAGAATGAACATAACGGCAAGCACCGCCGCAAAAACGATGTAAGCCGCCGGGTTTAATGGGACCTCGCCGGTCAGGTGCCAGGCCGCCAACGCGAAAGCGCCCTGCGACGCGATAAGCCCGAGCGTGATCCAGAGCAAGCTCCACCCCACAGTGCTGGCAGCTCCGCCCACCAGCATCAGACCGATGGTCGGCAAGTTGAGGAGGTACTCGCTAATGGGCCCCAGCGGGCTGAGCTCCGAGACCACGATCAGCGTGAACCAATAGATCGCCGGAGCACCGATGACCAGATGAGCGACGGTGAAGTAGGGGGTACGAAAGCGGTTGACGAGGCTCACTGTCACGAGCATGGGAACAAGGGCGAGCGCTGCCGGCCAAATATTCAGGCTCATGTCGCTGGCTTGCAAACTCAGTACCGCGAGCAATGCGATGCTGAAACACACAAAGGCGATCGTATTGATCGTTCGCGCGAGCGCTCGGCTCACACTCTCTTTTCGCAGGTGAGCAGGCAGGCCGATAGACATGCATGCTCCCGTTCGCCGTGTCGCCGTTGCAGTCGCAACTGCTCCAGTATGACACCGCGCGGGGTACATCGTGTACCCCGCACTTGGGGTACATCTTGCGCGAAATCGGGCTAAACGGGGTACAAATAGCTCGATGTGCCCAGATTAGGGGTTGATGTGCAGAGTGTTCGCGGTGCGCTCTAGCGTTGCCTGAGCAAGCGCGGGCGAATCGGAAAGCTGCTGCCCGAAGGTCGGAATCATCTTCGCGATCTTGGGACGCCAGTCATCCATGCGGTCAGGGAAGCACTTCTCGACAAGACCGAGCATGATCGGCACAGCGGTCGACGCTCCGGGCGATGCCCCGAGAAGACCCGCGATCGTTCCGTCAGCCGACGACACTACCTCGGTACCGAACTGCAAGACACCGATCTTCTTCGGGTCTTTCTTCATGACCTGCACGCGCTGTCCAGCGGTGATGCTGTACCAGTCTTCTGGCTTCGCATTCGGCACGAACTGCTTGAGTTCTTCGAACTTGGTCTCGGGGCTCGCCATGAGCTGGCTCACCAGATATTTGACGAGAGAAAGGTTGCTGATGCCGGCGGCAACCATCGGCAGCAAGTTGTGCCAGCGGATGGAAGCGAACAGGTCGAGAACAGAACCAGTCTTCAAGAACTTGGGGCTGAATCCCGCATACGGCCCGAACATGAGACTGCCGGTGCCGTCAACGACGCGCAGGTCGAGGTGCGGAACAGACATGGGAGGAGAGCCAACGGCCGCTTTGCCATACACCTTGGCGCTATGAGCCGCGACGATCTCGGGATTGTCGGTGCGCAAGAACTCGCCACTAACGGGGAAGCCGCCGAAGCCGCGAATCTCTTTGATTCCCGACTTCTGCAGCAGGTTGAGCGCGTAGCCACCAGCGCCCACAAAGACGAAGCGTGCATTGATCGTGTCGACCGGAGTGCCGCCGATGTCGTGGCGAAGCTTGAGATCCCACGAACCATCACGCTGGCGCTTGAGATTCTTGACCACGATGCCCGTGTTCAGCTCTGTACCGGACTCCACGAGGTTGTCGATGAGATAGTTCGAGAGAGCGCCGAAATCAACGTCTGTTCCGGAGGGAATGTGGGTGGCTGCGACCGGCTCTGACTTGCGGCGGCCCGGCATCATGAGCGGCGCCCAGCCGTGAATGACGGCGGGGTCTTCGCTGTACTCCATACCCGCAAACAACGGGTGGTCCTTGAGCGCATCGAAACGCTTGCGCAAGTACTCGACGTTGGTTTCGCCCCACACGAAGCTCATGTGTGGTGTGGCGTTGATGAACGAGCTTGGCTCGGGCAGGGCGCCCTCGTCGACCAGATATGACCAGAACTGGCGCGATACCTGGAACTGCTCATTGACCTTCACCGCGCTCGAAATCTCGATAGAGCCATCGCTCTTTTGCGGGGTGTAGTTCAGCTCGCACAGCGCGGAATGTCCGGTACCAGCGTTGTTCCACGGGTTCGAGCTCTCTTGGGCCAGATCGCCCAAGCGCTCGAAAATCTGGATCTCCCAGTCAGGCTGCAACTGCTTCAACAGCATTCCGAGGGTGGCACTCATGATTCCGCCGCCGATAAGCGCGACGTCGACGGTTTTTTTCACAACTCCACTTTAGCCTTCTGTTAGAGCCCCAAGGTGCGAAGAGCCTGATCCATCTGGGTCGCCATCGCGGCATAGCCATCATCATTGGGGTGCAGTCCGTCGCTCGCCATCCACTCGGGATGCCCTTCGATCCAGCGCGAGGCGCCGGCGATGTAGTCAGTACCCTGATCGGCGGCCGCTTCTTCGACCCACGAAATGATGGTGTCAACCGAATCCGGGCGTTCATCCGTGTACCAGAAAGGTTCGACGACGATGAAGCGCGCCTCCGGTAACTCCGTGGTCAGGCGGTCGAGATCGTCCGTGATCTGGGCCTGAATGTCACGTGCTCGCGAGCCGAAACTGAAGTTGTCGTTGAGGCCCATAGTCACGAAGACGATGTCGGGGTCGTCCGCAATGATTAGGCTCGGCAGGTCGCCATCGCCGACAGTGCTTCGGTTGTTCACGAAACCCAGACCATTCACGCTGGGGTTGAACTCACTCCAGTCGCGCTGTTCACTCACCACGGTTGACCACCGCTTCTCCGATGCCGAGGCTCCCGTGCCGAGCGTGTACGAGTCGCCGTAGAAAGCGACGCGCACGGCGCTCGGGTCACGCTCTTCCACCGGCTCGGTTGCGGTGCACGCGGCAAGGCCAAAGGATGCGGCCACGACAACGGTGGCCGCGATGGTACGAGCTACAGAATCGAACTTCATACCAAGAGTTCGGCGCGGGCAACGATAACGATGGGCGTGCCCAGCGACTCGCAGCAGCGTCGGGCGTTAGAAGCCGATAATGCGCAGCTCGCGCGTCATCCGCGCCGCAATGGCAGCATGACCGGCATCGTTCGGGTGCAGGTCGTCAAGCGCCATCCACTCCGGATGCAAATCTAACCAGTGCGAAGCACCCGCAATGTATTCAGCGTCGACAGCAACCGCGGCGTCATGCACCCACGAAATGATGATCTCGACCGATTCAGGCCGTTCGCTCTTGTACCAAAAGGGTTCGACCACGATCAATCGAGCGTTGGGTAGCCCGATCGAGAGCCGCTGAAAGTCACTCAGAATCTGCCCCGGCAGTTCGTCTGCAAACTCGTCGTAGGTGAAATTATCGTTCAGCCCCAGAGTGACAAGCACAACGTCGGGATCAGCCGCAAGAATGATGCTGGGCACGTCGCCGGTGCTGAAGAGCTCGCGTTTTCTCATGAACCCCAAGCCACTCACGCTCGGGTTGACCTCTTCCCACCCGAGCTTCTGGCTCACGAGCGTCGACCAGCGCAGGGCCTCCTCTGAGGCTCCGACGCCCTTGGTGTACGAGTCTCCGTAGAAGGCCACACGCAACGGTTCTGGTTCGGCTACGAACGCCGTTACCGCCGTGGTTTCCTCCGGCACCGCAGCGCACGACGACAGACCTAACGCGACAGCTGCCGTGACAGCGAGCGCTAGAGCGCGAAGTGCGAATCCGGATCTCATAAGGATTGTTCGGGGCAAACGAAGAGAGGGATTGCTCCCGCTAGACCGAGACCTTTGCGATGACGTTCGCTGCGACCAGTTCCGCGATTTGCACCGCGTTGAGCGCGGCACCCTTGCGCAGGTTGTCGTTACTGATGAACAGAGCAAGGCCGCGACCGTTCGGCACGCCTTCGTCGGTGCGGATGCGACCGACGAAGCTGGGATCGGCACCGGCGGCTTCGAGAGGCGTCGGGATGTCGCTGAGGCTCACGCCCGGAGCATCCGCCAGCAGTTCCATGGCACGCTCGGGGCTCAGGGGCTTGCTGAATTCCGCGTTGATCGACAGCGAGTGACCGGTGAACACCGGGACGCGAACGCACGTGCCGCTCACCAGAAGGTTCGGCAGTTCGAGAATCTTGCGGCTCTCGTTGCGCAGCTTCTTCTCTTCGTCCGTCTCGTTGAGACCGTCGTCGACAATGCTGCCGGCAAGGGGAACCACGTTGAAGGCTATGTTCTTGGGAAACTTGTTCGGCGCGGGCATCGTGACAGCAGCACCGTCTTCGACGAGCCCCATCGTGTTTTGGGCAACAGCAGCCGCAGCCTGCTCGAGTAGCTCTTCGCCACCGGCGAGGCCAGCGCCCGATACCGCCTGGTAGGTGCTGACGATCAGACGCTCAAGGCCTGCTTCGGCATGCAACACCTTCAACACGGGCATGGCCGCCATCGTGGTGCAGTTTGGGTTCGCGATGATGCCCTTCACGGCCTGGTCAATCGCGTGCGGATTGACCTCGCTGACCACCAAGGGAACCTCGGGGTCCATGCGCCAGCCCGAGGAGTTGTCGATGACCGTGACACCGGCAGCAGCGAAGCGCGGTGCCTGAGCGAGCGACGTAGTTGCACCAGCAGAGAAGATCGCCACATCGAGCCCGGTGGGGTCTGCAATGGCGGCGTCTTCAACGGTGATCTGCTCGCCCTTGAACGGCAGAGTAGTTCCAGCGCTGCGCGATGACGCGAAGTAGCGAATCTCCGCTACCGGAAAATCACGCTCTTCGAGCAGACGGCGCACAACAGCACCGACCTGACCCGTTGCACCAACAACACCAATACGGATGCCTGCATTACCCATGAAAACCTCTACCTACAGTCTGTGTTCGGCAACACTAGCGCCGAACAACCCAATCTACGACAAGCGATGACCTCGCGGCCGACCGGGAATTAGCGCCCCGTGCCCGCGTGAACGACAGCTTCTTCGTCGCCATCGAGCCCGAACGCGGTGTGAACCACGCGAACAGCCTCAGCAACGGTGTCGGCGCGCGTCACCACAGAGATACGAATCTCACTCGTCGAGATCATTTCCATGTTGATACCGGCCTCGAAGAGCGCCGTGAAGAGGCGAGCGGAAACTCCCGCGTTGGTACGCATACCGCCACCAACAACCGACAGCTTGCCGATCTGGTCGTCGTGCTGCAGCGACTCAAAGCCAACTTCTTCTTGACGGAAGGTCAGCGCGCGCAACACGTCTTCGGCATCCGACTTCTTCAGAGTGAAGGAGATGTCGGTGCGACCCGTGGATGCCAGCGAAACGTTCTGAACGATCATGTCGATGTTGGCATTGGCTGACGCCACGATCGTGAAGATCTGCGCAGCCTTACCGGGAACGTCAGGAACTCCCACCACCGTGATCTTCGCTTCGCTCAGATCGGAGGCAACACCTGTGATGATTGCTTCTTCCACGCTCTCTCCATCCTTCGGATTGACCACTAACGTGCCCGTGTTGTTGTTGAACGACGACCGCACATGAATTGTGACGCCGTGACGGCGCGCATATTCGACAGCACGCACGTCGAGAACTTTGGCGCCCGCCGCAGCAAGCTCGAGCATCTCTTCGCTCGTGACGACATCGACTTTGCCGGCAGACTTCACGATGCGGGGATCCGCCGTGAAGATTCCGTCAACGTCGGTGTAGATCTCGCAGGTTTCAGCGCCGAGGGCGGCGGCAAGCGCTACGGCCGTGGTGTCTGAACCGCCGCGCCCGAGGGTCGTGATGTCCCCGGTGCCGCGGTTGAACCCTTGGAAGCCGGCGACGATCGCGATAGCGCCATCATCAAGGGCCTCCCGGACGCGGCGGGGTGAAACCTCCACGATGCGAGCGGCGCCGTGCTGGGCATCCGTGACCATTCCAGCCTGGCTGCCGGTGTAGCTGCGGGCATCGACGCCCAAACTTTTGATCGACATCGCCAGAAGCGCCATCGAAATTCGTTCACCGGCAGTGAGCAGCATGTCGAGCTCGCGGCCGCTCGGCACCGGTACAACCTGCGCGGCGAGGTCGAAGAGCTCGTCGGTGGTGTCGCCCATGGCAGAGACCACTACTACGACGTCGTTTCCCGCTTTGCGGGTCTCGACGATTCGCTTGGCGACGCGCTTGATACTCTCAGCGTCGGCAACGGACGAGCCACCGAACTTCTGAACGATGAGGCTCATTGTTCTCCTGAAGCTTGCGTTTGCGGGCAATTGCTGCCCGAAGTGCGAGTCTAACGGTGCACGCACACCCGTCGAAGTTCGTTACGGGAGTGCTAGTTGTCGATCGTTCGACGACCCTCAAATGCACGACCCAGAGTTACCTCATCGGCGTATTCCAGATCTCCACCAACCGGGAGACCGGAGGCGAGGCGCGAGATTCGAAGGTTCGGTTGAACGAGAAGCCGCGTGAGGTAGGTCGCGGTTGCTTCACCTTCGAGATTGGGGTCGGTCGCGATGATGACTTCTGTGACGACACCGTCAGCCAACCGGCCCAGCAGTTGTTTGATGCGCAACTGGTCAGGACCGATTCCGTCGATAGGGCTGATGGCCCCACCCAGTACATGATACAGGCCACGGAATTCACGAGTGCGCTCGACCGCGACGACATCCTTCGCTTCCTCAACGACACAGATTGTCGCTGGCGAACGGCGAGGATCCCGACAGATCGAGCACGTCTCTTGCTCAGTAACGTTGCCGCAGATGGCACAGAAGTGCACCTTGTCGCGGATGTCGTTGAGCAGCTCTGCCAGGCGGCGCACGTCAAAGCTCTCGGTCTGCAGAATGTGGAAGGCGATACGCTGCGCCGATTTTGGCCCGATGCCGGGGAGCCGACCGAGTTCGTCGATCAGTTCTTGCACAATTCCGTCGTACACGGGTTACTCGTCTCTCGGCTGCGGAACCACGCGGGGCTCCACTTGCTGTTCTTCAATAAAAGTGGCGTTGAGCAATTCGCGCACCACTGCCTCGCCATAGCGCGAACGGTCCATGCGTGCCGCGGTTGCCGACATCGCGACCCGTGCTTGCGACTCGGGCGGTGCTGGCGGTGCTGCTGCGGCTGCCGCTGCTAGGCGATCGACTGCGGGGCCGTCGCCCTTCTGCTGAGCGCGCTGTGCCTGCTGCCTGACTGTTTCTTGGGCTGCTGCGGCACCACGCGGCGCTGAAGGGTCGGTCTCGGGTTCAGGCTCTGATTCCGGAATCGCGGCTACGGCCCATCCCCCGGGTTCACGATCTTCGGCCGGTGCAGGCTCCTCGGGCTCGGGGCCCTCGTCAACAGCGGGAGCCTCCGGCTGGGGCGCGCGCGACGGAGCCGAAGGCTGGGCGGGCGCCGTTGCCTGCGAGCGCGATTCCTGGCTCGGTGCTGCTGGAGCAGCAGCGGTGGCCGCGGGCGGGCTGGCGGGAGGAGCGGATGGTGCTCCCTCAACCTTGGCAATGAACGCCGGCTCGAATCCGAGCACGTGCACAAATGCCTTTTTGAGGTAGTCGCCGACGCCTTCGCCAGGCACGCTGCGCTGCTTCAGGGCTTCGACATCCCGCTCACTCGGGAACGACAGCACCAGAATTTTGTCGTCGCGCAGCTCGAGCGGCTTGGCCGTGAAGACGACCATCCACGCGGTGCGTTTGAGCTCCTGAACAACTTCAAGAATCTCGGGCCACGCGTCTCTCACCTGCTGGATCGAGATCGGGGTCGTGCGCGGTGCGGCTGGTGCCCGCAGGCCTGAGCCGGCGGCAGTAGCAGCCGGTGCAGGTTCGGCGGCAGGCGCAGCGGCCGGCGCCGCAACCGCGTCGCGGTCACTGGCCGGAGCCGGCTCGGCGGCGGAAGCGGAAGACGGCGCTGCTGCCGGAGCCGGAGTCGCCGCACGCGCTGCAGGCGCGACAGCAGCACGCGGAGCGGGAGGTGTCGTTGAGGCGGCGGAAGCTGATCCGTCGCCGTCGATACCGATGCGACGCTCCAAACGCTCGACGCGAGCGAGAGCACCGCGTTGAGTGTCATCGCTGGCAGGCACCATGATGCGAGCCACCATCAGCTCGAGGTGCAGTCGCGGTGAGGTCGCGCCGGTCATTTCAGACAGAGCGGCGTTGATAATGTCCGCAGCTCGTGAGAGTTCCGCAGCGCCCAGAGTGTGCGCCTGCTGCCCCATACGTTCGAGCTGGTCTTGCGGGATGCCGCGAAGCACTTCTGCCGCGCTACCGGCGGTGGCGGCCACAACGATGAGGTCGCGCATCCGCTCAAGCAAGTCTTCGACAAAGCGCCGAGGGTCTTGACCCGTCTGCACAACCCGGTCGACCGACGAGAACGCGGCACCGGCGTTACCGGAGCCGAGAGCGTCAATGACTTCATCGAGTAGTTCTGCGTGCGTGTAGCCGAGCAAAGCAACGGCGCGCTCATAGATGACGGTCTGAGTTTCGGAGCCGGCAATGAGCTGGTCGAGTAGCGACAGGGTGTCACGCACTGATCCGCCACCGGCGCGCACGACAAGCGGCAGCACTCCGGGCTCGACCGTAACGCTTTCGCTCTCACACAGCTGCTGAACGTAATCCAGCATCTGAGCAGGCGGCACGAGGCGGAAGGGGTAGTGATGAGTGCGCGAACGAATCGTGCCAATCACCTTGTCTGGCTCGGTAGTGGCGAAGATGAACTTCACGTGCTCCGGCGGCTCTTCAACGATCTTGAGCATCGCGTTGAAGCCCTGAGGCGTCACCATGTGCGCTTCGTCGAGAATGAAGATCTTGAAACGGTCGCGGGCCGGTGCAAACACAGCACGCTCACGCAGGTCACGGGCATCCTCAACACCGTTGTGGCTTGCCGCGTCAATCTCGACGACGTCGAGCGAACCGCCACCATCACGCGACAGTTCGACACACGAGGCGCACACGCCGCAAGGAGTGTCGGTCGGGCCCTCGGCACAGTTAAGGCAGCGAGCAAGAATGCGAGCGGATGTGGTCTTGCCACACCCACGCGGACCGCTAAAGAGATAGGCGTGATTGACGCGATCGGTGCGCAACGCTGTGCGCAGCGGATCGGTCACTTGAGACTGGCCGATGAGTTCAGCAAAAGTCTCGGGCCGGTATCGGCGATATAGGGCAGCAACCACGATCCCTAGCGTAGTCGTGCCCGCTGACGATCCCAACGCGCTCGGATCACCAAGGCATCGCTCGAACAGACGTGCAGGATTCCCCTGGGGGGGGATGGAGAATCCTGCACGCGCTTCGTTCTCGAGGCGAGCGACGCGGTGGCAGCGGTTCAACGCGCTGCCACCGTTAGTCAGGCTCGGTGGCGACCGGCGGGGCGTCGAGAAATCAGGAGCAGCGCACCAGCGGCGATGAGCGCCAGTGCGAGCCAGGCACCGTGGATTCCAGATGATCCGGTGTAGGCGAGGCCGTCACCCGTATCCGGATCCGTATCGGCTAGCGCCAATGTGGTCGGCTCGAAGGTGAAGCCGGGCGTGGCCGCCATTACGGCGCCCGAGGACAGCACTGCGGGTACCCACATTGCTTCGTGCTCCGGCGTCATCACTGTTGCCATGGTGTCGCTCAGTACGGTGAAGTTGGTTCCCCACAGTGCACCGAATCGAGCGCCGTTGGCCCCCAGGAACCCGCTACCGCGAAGAGTCACTAGCGTGCCTCCCGTGTCCGGGCCTTGGAGCGGCGACATGGAATTGACGATCGGGATTCCTGAAGCGGCGTAGGTGAAGCCTCCTGCAACCGTGTCGGCGAGCGGATGCTGGATGACGATCTCGGCGATACCCGCATCGTGCGCGGGGCTCGTCACCGTGATCTCCGTGTCACTGACAACAGTGAACGATGTTCCGTCCTCTCCATCGAACGTGACTCCCGTTGCCCCGGTGAAACCGGTTCCTGTGATCGTGACTTCGGTGCCGCCTTCTAGCGGTCCCGCGTTGGGCGACACGAGGGTCACTGCGGGGGTCGCGAGGTAGGTGAACGGCTCGGGCGCTGAGTCCCCACCGGGGTGCGTGATGACCACGTTTACTGCCCCGGCATCGTGCTCCGGGCTGCTCACCGTAATTTCAGTGTCACTCACCAGATCGAACGATGTTCCGTCCTCTCCATCAAAGGTCACCCCCGTTGCTCCGGTGAAGCCGGTGCCCGTAATCGTCACGACTGTCCCTCCCGCGACCGGGCCAATGTCGGGAGTGAGCGAAGCGATCGCTGGTCCGTCGGTGTAGGTGAAGTCACCAGCAGCGGCGTCGACGATCGGATGCTCGACGACGACTGCCGCAGCGCCGGCGCCGTGCGCCGGGCTCGAGACGGTGATCTCGGTGTCGCTCACGACGGTGAACGACGTTCCAGCGTCTCCGTCGAACGTGACTCCCGTTGCCCCGGTAAAGCCGGTGCCCGTGATGGTGACTTCGGTGCCACCAGCCAGCGGTCCAGAGGTGGGAGCCAGATCAGTGACGCTCGGGTTGGCGAGGTAGGTGAAGTCTCCGGCAGCGGTGTCTCCGCCCACGTGCTCCACGACAACGGCCACAGCGCCCGCGGCGTGAGCCGGGCTGGAGACAGTAATCTCAGTGTCGCTGACGACAGTGAACGACGTTCCGTCATCCCCGTCGAAAGTCACACCGGTCGCGTCGGTAAAGCCGGTTCCCGTGATCGTGACCTCGGTGCCACCCGCAATCGGCCCCAGGTCAGGGTCCATCGCTGAGATGGTCGGTGCGGCTACGTAGGTGAAGTCACCGGCGCTGGCGTCACCAGCGGGGTGCTCGACCACCACGGCGGCTGCGCCTTCGACGCCCGCCGGAGTGGTAACGGTGATCTCGGTGTCGCTCACGACGGTGAACGAGGTTCCGTCCTCCCCATCGAAAGTGACGCCCGTGGCTCCGGTAAAGCCGGTGCCTGTGATCGTCACTTCGGTGCCACCAGCAAGCGGTCCCTCGTCAGGAGCGATCCCTGACACGGTAGGAGCCTCTTGGTAGCTGAATGCACCAGGGGTCGAATCGGCCGGAGTGTTGAGCACAACGACGTCGACTACGGCGACTTCATGCGCCGGGGTGGTGACGGTGATCTCGGTATCGCTCACGACCGTGAGCAACGTTCCGTCATCCCCATCAAAAGTGACGCCCGTTGACCCGGTGAAACCCGAGCCGGTAATTGTCACAGCAGTGCCGCCATCGACGGGGCCGATGTTCGGCGAGAGCGACGAGATGATGGGGGCAGCCGTGTAGGTGAATTCACCGGCGTCTGCATTCCCAATCGGATGCACCACGATTACGTCAATCGTTTCCGCAGCGTGAGCGGGGCTCGAGACGGTGATCTCGGTGTCGCTCACTACGGTGAACGATGTTCCGTCGGCGCCGTCGAAGGTGACTCCCGTGGAGCCGGTGAAGCCGGTTCCCGTGATCGTCACTTCAGTGCCGCCCGCAAGTGGTCCCTCGACCGGAGTCATGTCCGACACTGTCGGAGCTCCGCGATAGGTGAAGGTTTCGGGAGCTGAGTCTCCAGAGTCGCGCTCAATGATCAGGTCAACTGCACCCAGAGCGTGAGCCGGGCTTGTCACCGTGATCTGAGTGTCGCTGACGACGGCAAAGATTGTGCCCTCAGTTCCGTCGAACGTGACAGCCGTGGCATCCGTGAAGTCGGAGCCGGTGATCGTCACCACGGTGCCGCCTGCGATCGGGCCGAAGTCCGGGTCGAGTGACGAGATGACAGGTACCGGCGTGTAGGTAAATTCAGCATCATCTGAAGCGCCAGCCGGATGTTGAATAATGACCTCAACGCCGCCCGCTGCGTGCGCCGGGCTCGTGACGGTGATCTCTGTATCGCTGACAACGGTGAAGTCGGTGGCAGCGACGCCGTCAAAAGTGACGCCGGTCGAGCCACCAAAATCGGTTCCCGTGATCGTCACGGCTGTACCGCCGGTTGCCGGTCCACTCGCGGGCGAGATTTCGGAAATCGAGGGGCGAACGCCGGCGCTATTGGGGCCGACAGCCGAACGGGCAACATCCAATTCGACGAGGCCGGTGACTGGTCCCTGCTCTAGCAGGCCAATGCGAAGCGCCGTCTCCACGAACTCTTGGTTCGGGGCTACGCCGAGTAGTTGCTGGTTGTTGACCGTGAGCGCAAGGACCGTGTCGAGGACTTCGAGAACCGGATTGAGCGTCATCACCACAGGGGTGACAACACCGGTCTGAAGACCGTCAACGAAGACTGTGAGCGCGGTCGTATCGGGGTCAAGCAGGTCAGAGGCGATCGGAGCGATTGCAGCGCCGATGATCGCCGTCGTGAGCGCCGAGACATTAACGAGGCCGTAGAGTGCGGAAAGCTGGATCGTTGCTGCGGAAGTTGCGATTTCGCCAAGCGTGCCATCAACAGCAACTCTCACAACCGGCACGACACCGACAAAGGCAACGTTAAGACCAATCTCAACGGTGATACTCACTTCAGCCGCCGTCAGCGCAGCGGTGACCGCATCCTCGACGTTGTCAGCAAACTGACCGACAAGGATGGTGACCGATCCTGTTATCTCTGCGAGTTCGGCAGACGTCAGGACCGACGTATTGACCGGCAGCCCCGTCAGCGAACCGCCCTTTAGCTCGGCCAGGTCCACGATGACTTCACCAGTGCCGAAATCGATAGTGACGGCATCGGATGTCAGTGGCGCGTACACCGGCGAAAGGGCGGCGGGTAGATCGAGCGTCACACTGGCTGAGGTGTCTCCGACCGAGAGCACCCCCAAGCTGCTGAGAGTGCTCAGCGCAACACCGGACACACCACTCACGAGCGAACCGCTCGGCCCGGCAACGGCGTCAACCGCACCCGACAGCGTTCCCGCGAGTCCATCAACGGTTGCTGTTACTCCCGCGACAGTGTCGCTCGTGAGCCGCAATTCGGCTCCCACGATTTCGTAGCTGCCGGTGGCGGCAGCCGGTGCCACTTGGGCAGCGCGTGAACTGGCTGCGCCGATATCGAGCTGAAGCTGCGTGAGCTCCGAAGCCAAGCCGGCGCTCAACGCTTCGGCAAGATCAAGAGAGAGGGCAGAGGGCAGATCTGCCGGAGTGACTAGCGCTGCCCCGATATCGCCGGTAGCGGAGGCCAAACCTGTTGCGGCGATGGAACTGCCGTTATTCGCCGCCTGGGCAAAGGTGCCGAGCACCCCAGCATCCGCCAGCGCAAGGGGAACTCCGATGCCACCGGCGGTAGCCGTCACCGCGGCGAGTACACCCACCCCCGAGGTATCGGTCTGCAACGCCTGAGTGCCGTCATTGCTCGCATCGGACGCGCCGAGTAGAGCGATCTGCGCCGGGAGAAGCCCTGCGAGAAGGGTTCCTGACAAGAACGTGGCGTCCGCCGTGGAATCATCGCCCGCCGCGGCTTGCGCTGGAGCGCCGGCGGAAAAGACCGACAGCGTCACTAGCCCTGCTGCGGCGAACGTCGCGACGCCCGCGCGACGCGATCGCGATAGACCCCTCGTGTGCCCGCGCGTCCCGAAAATTGGTTCCCTGAAAACCACAGCTGCCCCCTGATCCGAGGCCTGCGCACTCTGCGCCCGCACTCAGCTCGAGTAGTGGTGAGCTACTCGCGGGGTGGTTGGCCCCACGCTGAGTCCGCCCGAATTCGGCCTCGCGTAAATAATAAAAGCTCAGAGTGGACCACTACAAGAGACCAAAACGGGGGACAAAGAGTGGTCTACCGGGTTACAGCCTCGACCGACTCCCGTGCTATCTGCAGTTCCTCGTTGGTCGGAATCACGAGAACCTTCACCGTCGAATCGGATGCCGACACGATTCGTTCGTCTCGGCGCGCTTCGGAGTTGGCTGCGACATCCATCACAATGCCGAACGACTCGAGCCCCTGAACGGTGGCCAAGCGGGTGTTCGCATTGTTTTCCCCCACCCCGGCAGTGAAGACAACCGCGTCCGCTCCGCCCAACGCCACGAGGTAAGCCCCCAGGTAGTGACGAAGGCGATGGTAGTAAACCGCGAGCGCCGCCTGGGCGCGCTCGTCGCCTGCATCCGCCTTGGATTGAACGTCACGCATGTCGCCAGTGCCCGTCATGCCCAGCAGACCACTCTCACGATTGAGCAAGTGGTCTAAACCGGGAAGGTCCATTCCGGAACGACCGAGGTGAAATAGCGCTCCGGGATCAATGTCGCCCGAGCGAGTTCCCATGACAAGGCCCTCCAGCGGCGTCATCCCCATCGACGTTTCTACGCTGCGACCGCCATCGATGGCGCAGGCCGAGGCGCCATTGCCGAGGTGGAAAACGATCAACTTGAGGTCAGCGAGCTCTGTGCCGAGCACGGCCGCGGTTCGTTCCGCAACGTAGCGATACGAGGTGCCATGAAAGCCGTAGCGACGGATGCCGTGCGTTCGCGCCAACTCAGTGTTGATCGCGTAGGTGTACGCCTCGGGTGGCAACGTTCCGTGAAAGGCGGTGTCGAAGATCGCCACGTGAGGCACCGTAGCGAAGGTGGCCCGGGCCGCTCGAATGCCTTTGAGGTTGGCCGGGTTATGCAGCGGCGCCAGAACTGAAATCTCTTCGAGACGATCCTCGACCTCATCGGTAATCACGGTCGCAGCGGTGAACTCCGCTCCCCCATGAACCACGCGGTGACCGACGATGGCCGGATGCTCGTCCCCCAGCTCCGCCAGAATCTGACGCATGCCGTCGTCGTGGTCCGCGGCGCCTCCGCCGGGTTCTCCGATGCGTTCCACGATGCCGCCGCTAAAGACGGAACCGGACTCGGCATCGAGCAGCTCCCATTTGATCGACGACGATCCCGAGTTCACCACGAAAACAGTTGTCATTATTACTCCTTGGCGGAGGCATCGGCGGCGATGCCCCGTAGAGCGGCGGCCTCAGCAGCCACCGATTGAGCCTGAATCGCGGTGATCGCGACCGTGTTCACAATGTCTTGCACGAGGGCACCGCGCGAGAGGTCATTGATCGGTTTGCGAAGACCCTGAAGCACAGGCCCGATCGCCACAGCGCCCGCGCTGCGCTGCACGGCCTTGTACGTGTTGTTTCCGGTGTTGAGGTCAGGGAACACAAACACTGTGGCCCGGCCAGCCACCTCGGAGTCGGGCATTTTGGACTTGCCGACAGCGGCATCCACTGCGGCGTCGTATTGGATGGGGCCGTCGACCGCGAGGTCGGGGCGACGTTCACTCACGAGAGCGGTTGCAGCGCGCACCTTGTCGACATCCGCTCCGCTGCCCGAGGTGCCGGTGGAGTACGAGAGCATCGCAATGCGCTGGTCGATTCCGAACTGGGCTGCGGTCGCGGCCGACGAGATCGCGATGTCAGCAAGCTGGGCAGCATCCGGATCAGGGTTCACGGCACAGTCGCCGTAGACCAGCACGCGGTCTTCGAGGCACATCAAAAACACGCTCGACACGATCGACACATCGGGCTTTGTCTTGATGATCTCAAAGCTGGGCCGGATCGTGTGCGCCGTAGTGTGCGCAGCACCCGAGACCATGCCGTCGGCAAGGCCCAAGTGCACCATCATCGTGCCAAAGTACGACACGTCGGTCACCGTGTCGCGGGCGACCTCCATCGTCATCCCCTTGTGGGCGCGCAGCTTCACGTACTCCGTCGCGAAACGATTGCGCAGCTCTTCATCAAAAGGACTCAGGATGCGCGCGCCCGAGATATCGAGACCGAGCTCAGCGGCACGTCCCCGCACTTCGCCCTCGTCGCCGAGAATCGTGAGCTGAGCAACGCCTCGGCGTAGCAGCGTGCTGGAGGCGCGAAGAATGCGGTCGTCGCTGCCCTCGGGCAGCACGATGTGCTGCGGGCGCTGGCGGGCGCGATCAAGAAGCCCGTATTCGAACATGAGTGGCGTGACGACCGTGGCCGGATGCAGATCGAGGCGGCGCATGAGCTCAGCGGCATCCACATGCTGTTCGAAGAGCGCGAGCGCAGTGTCGAACTTACGCGGAGACTCCGCAGCCAAACGACCGCGCGTCTTCGTGATCGTGCGCGCGGTGTCATAAGTACCAAACGATGTACGGATCACGGGCAACGCAACGTCGAGGCCCTCGATCAGCCGCTCTATTTGCGGCGAAAGATCGAAGCCACCGTTCAGGATGATGCCCGCCAGCGACGGGAACGTCTCTGATGCGTGCGCCATCAGTGTCGCCAGCAACACATCCGACCGGTCGCCGGCAACCACCACAACCGAACCCTCGATGAGACGCAGCAGCACGTTCTCCATCGTCATGCCGGCAACGACTACACCGAGCGCTTCGCGCTGCAGCAGATCGGGGTCACCGCGCAACAGCTCACCGTCAACAGCAGTGAGCAGGGACCCAAGGCTGGGGGCAATAAGGAACGGGTCTTCGGGAATAGCCCAGACGGGAGTATCGTCGCCGACCGCGGCGCTCACCCCGGCGATGATGTTGTCGAGGTGATCGGGGTCAGACCTATTGACGACAACGCCGACCAGTTGCGCATGCGCGGCATCCAGCTCTTGATGAGCGATGGAATAGACCTGAGCCATGTCGGCGGGGCTGCGGCTCTCGCCATCCTCAGACTGACCGCCCAACACCAGAAGCACCGGCGCACCGAGATTCGCCGCGACGCGAGCGTTATACGACAGCTCGGTGGGGCTGCCGACATCCGTGTAGTCCGAGCCGACGATAACAACGACATCGCACTGGGCTTCAACCGCTTTGAATCGCTCGATAATACGGCTGAGAGCGAGCTCGGGATCAGAGTGGACGTCGTCATACCCCACGCCAACCGCATCGTCATAGCTGAGGTTCACAGCCTCGTGGCCGAGCAACATCTCTAAGACGTAGTCGCGTTCGTCACTCGTGCGAGCAACGGGCCGAAACACCCCCAACCGTTTAGCTTCACGACTAAGCGTGTCAAGCAGACCGAGGGCGATCGTGGACTTGCCGGCGTGGCCCTCAATGGAAGTGATGTAAATGTTTCGCGTCACGGCTTCAGCCTACGCGCCGCACCTGCTGATCAGCACAAAAGAAAAGACCCCTCGCGCACCCGCCAGAGCCCGGTTACCCTTGCTACGTTTCCGTCCTGGGGGAGTTGGCCTGGATGGCGCCACGCGAGGAGCCGCCCTCAGTCTACCCAAATTTGAGACGTCGTTGCGCGCGCCCTCCGCTGCCGCATTCGACGTGTTTGCCGCGTCGATTACCGCTCGGCCCTCGACCCCGTTATGATCACATGAGGTTGTTTTCGCTTAGGCGTGTTCAACTTGCCAGGAGAATTCGCCTAGTGGCCTATGGCGCACGCTTGGAAAGCGTGTTGGGTGCAAGCCCTCGGGGGTTCGAATCCCCCATTCTCCGCTCTATAAGGCTGAAGTCGCGCGGCGCGAACTGACGAAAGGGATTGCCGTTGTCACGAAACAGCAATCCTTACGATTTATCTTCTCGCGATCCGCGCCAGCGAATCGTTCCTCCGCGCAGCCTCTATCACCGCGGGCTCATCGCCGGGCTGGCATTCTTGGGCCCGGTCTTCGGCGTGCTGTATATCATCGTGCTCCCCGACGGACCGTGGCTCGCGGTGGTGATCACCCAGGTCGTCGCAATTCTCGTCGCCGTCGTCGCGATAGTCGCGTACTTCCGGATCGGGATCTGGTTCTCCGCCGAGGCCCCCGTGGTGAGCGAACGCGGCTTCTTTGGCCGTACCGTACATTTCAACAAGGCGGATGCCGAACACATGCTTGTCGCCGAGGTCTACACGAGCGACGGATTAGAGTCGCGGCCGACGCTCGCTGTGATGGGGCCCAATAAGCGCCGCCTGCTGCGAATGCGTGGTCAGTACTGGGCTCCCGAACACTTCGATCTCGTCGCCGCAGCGTTCTCTGTTCCCACGACGCGCATTGCCGGCACCGTCTCGACAGGCGAAATTCGGGAAGATTACCCGGAGTCGTTGTACTTCTTTGAACGGCATCCGACGGCCTTTATCGCTGTCGCGATCGGCGCAACCGCCGCTACCGCCGCTATCCTCATGGCTGCGCTCGCGTACTTGCGCACGCTCAGCTCCTAGCTTTCAGCTCCCAGCTCGGATCCCAGCGCGTCCCGCCCAGCGCCCAGCGCGTGCCGCTCGCGTCCGCCGCCAGCGCCGGACCGCACGACAAAAGCCGCGCCATCCGCCCTGCCGAAGCGGAACAGGATGACGCGGCTCAGTGCCGTACGGAGTGCTTTAGCTCTTGACCGAGCCGCTCATCAGGCCTCCGATGAAGTACTTGCCGAGCACGATGTACACGACAAGGGTCGGCAGCGAGGCCAGCAACGCTCCGGCCATCGCTGCACCGTAGTTCGCCAGCTGGGCTCCCTGAGCGAGGTTGTTGAGCGCGAGCGACACCGGCCCCTCGTTCTGGTTCGACAAGAACAGCGCGAACAGGAAGTCGTTCCAGGCCGACGTGAACTGCCAGATGATCGTGACCACAAAGCCGGGAAGCGACAGCGGCAAGACGATGCTGCGGAAGGTGCGCAGCATCCCCGAACCATCCATACGGGCTGCTTCCATCAACTCGTGAGGGATGCCGGCGTAGTAGTTGCGGAAGATCAACGTACAGATCGGCAAACCGTAGATCACGTGCACAACCAACAGCGTGGAGACATCGCTCGGCAACCCGAGGCTTGTCTTCATCTGCACGAGCGGCGTCATGATCGCCTGGTACGGAATGAACATTCCGAACAGGATGAACGTGAAGACGACATCGGCGTACGGGAAGCGCCAGCGGGCGAGAACGAAACCGTTCATTGCTCCGAGGAACGACGCGATCAGTGCCGCGGGAATCGCCAGCAAGAACGTGCGACCGATGGATGCCGACAGCGCGTTCCACGCGAGCGCCCAGTTGTCGAAGCCGGTGGGTCCGCCCTCAAAGGCGGGCTCCCACGGCCAGCGAACCGGCAGCCCCCACGAGGTGGCGGGGTTGACGTCCTGCGGCGGCTTGAGGCTCGTGACGATAAGCACGTACACGGGCATCAGCACAATGACCAGGAAGAACACCAGCAGCACGTACTTCGCGGTGCGACTCAACCCAACGCGCGCACGGATCGCCGAACTCTGCGGCATGTGCGACTCGGTAGTGGGTTCGCTTGGCTTCTTGTCGAGTCCGGTTGCGACACTCATCCTTGCCTCTTCTCTGCGCGAGCGGTGTAGATCAGGTAGGGAACGATCACGACGGCAACGAAGAGCAACAGAATTGTCGCGATCGTGGCCGACTTGGCGTAGTCGTTCGAGGTCAAGGCGACCCACAGGTAGGTTGCGGGAACCTCGGTCTGGTAGATCGACTTGGTGATCGCCATGATGAGGTCGAAGACCTTGAGCGACATGTGGCCCACGATGATGAGAGCGGAGAGTGCGACGGGGCTGAGCTGGGGGAAGATCACGTAGCGGTAGAGCTTCCACTCGGTCGCACCATCCATGCGGGCTGCTTCACGCAGCTCTTCAGGGATGCCACGGAAGCCCGAAAGGAAGAGCGCCATGACGTAGCCGGCGAGCTGCCAGATAGCGGGCAATGCAATGGCCGCCATGCCCCAGGTCGGATCGTTCCACCACGAGTTCTGGAGAAAGTCGAGCCCGAGGTTCTCGAAGACCCGGTTGAGTCCAGATGCACGGTCGCCCTCAGCGCTGTTGAGCAACCAGCGCCAGACAACACCGGATGCCACGAACGAAATCGCCATGGGGAAGAGGAACACCGAGCGGAAAACGCCCTCTGCGGTGACGCCCTTGTCGAGCATCCACGCCCACAAGAATCCGAAGATCATGGTGCCACCGATAAAGAAGAGGGTAAAGATACCCAGGTTCTGAAGCGAGTGGATAAAGCGCTCTTCGCCAAACAGAGCGATGTAGTTATCAAGTCCAACGAACTCAGTAGCGGGAACAAGACTGTTCCGGTTGCTGAGCGACACCGAGATGTTGGCGCCGATCAAGCCATAAACAAATATCCCGAGAACGATAATCGTCGGAGATATTAAGAGGAGCGGTGGGCCCCAGTTTTTGTATCCTTTTTTCACGCGCGAGCTCCTCGGTTTGCACGGTAGTGGGTGGAGACGTCTCCGCCCCCACCCACTGTGTCTCGTAGTGCTAGTTAGCCCTGAGCCTTGTCAGCGGCAGCAACGAGGCCGGAGAGCAACGATGCTGCATCGCGGTCAGCGCCGAACTTACCGATAGCCGAGGAGATGTCTCCCGACCAGGCAATGCTGGCTGCTGCGCCGTGAGCGAGCGAGCTCACTACGGTGTCTTCACCGAAGGAGGTGATGGCGGTCTGCTGGTACGCGGGGTAGTCAGCGGCAACCGTGTCGGTGCGAGCCGGGATCGAACCCTTAGCGAGGTTGAATGCCTTCTGGCCTTCAGCCGAGCTGATGGTCGTCAGCCAGTCAATCGCAGCTGCTTCGTGAGGAGCGCCAACCGAGAGGGTGAACGAGTCAGCGAGGAAGTCGAAGACTCCGTCAGTGCCGGGCGTTGCCCAAGTGGTGTACTCGTTGTCGTAGGTCCAACCGGCCTGCTGGAATGCAGACTCAGCCCAGTCACCCATGACGTTGTAGGCAGCGTTGCCATCGAGAACGATCTGCGTCGCAGCATCCCAGTCGAGGCCAGCAAAGTCGCTGTTGGTGTATTCGAGCAGCTCGCCGTAGTGGCCGATGGCGGTTTCGACGCCAGCGTCATCCCACGCGGTGTCGCCGGTCCAGAGTCCCGAGTAGCCCTCAGCGCCAAGGTCAGCGATGAGAACGTTTTCGAAGAGCTGCATCTGAGTCCACTCGGTGCCGAGCGCGAGAGGAGTCTCGACTCCAGCGTCCTTGAGCTTCTTCAGGTCAACGAGCCAGGCGTCGATGTCCGCGGGAGCGGCCTTCGGGTCGATTCCGGCATCCTTGAGCACCTGAGTGTTGGCCCAGACGACGTTGGCACGGTGGATGTTGCTGGGTACCGAGTAGATGGCGCCATCAACAGTGATGCGCTCGATCAGGCTCTCGGGGAAGACGTCAGTCAGGCCGTTCTCTTGGTAGAACGAGCTGAGGTCTTGAAGCTGACCAGCGTTGATGTAGTCGGTGAGCTCGGCTCCGGCGTGAGCCTGGAACGTGTCCGGCGGGTCATTGGACTCGAGGCGAGACGCGAGTGCTGCCTTGGCGTTGGAGCCGGCGCCGCCAGCTACTGACGCGTTGATGAACTCAATGTCAGGGTTCTGCTCTTCGAATACTTTGACGAGA
This sequence comes from Salinibacterium sp. SWN1162, assembly GCF_015864675.1. Lineage (NCBI taxonomy): Bacteria > Bacillati > Actinomycetota > Actinomycetes > Micrococcales > Microbacteriaceae > Salinibacterium > Salinibacterium sp. SWN1162. The sequence goes on along the minus strand of NZ_JADYWT010000002.1, from coordinate 201,775 downwards.
GCGTCGAGGCCGACCTTCTCGGAGCCGGATGCCCACCAGGTGAATACCTCAACCTGGTCAGCGTTCTCGGGGTCTGAGCTAGGGGTGCTCGAGCAGCCTGCCAGAACGAGGCCTAAGGCCACCGCCCCGGCAATAATGGAAAGTGGCTTACGCATTCTGTGTTCCTCCATTGGAAAGTGAGTGCTGTTCCGTTCAAGAAGTGAATCGGACGATCAACAGTAAAGCGCGTCACCGTTGGGTTTGACAAGTGAACGCAGCAGAATTCTTCAGAATTTGTTGGTCACGATTTGGCAACAGCGGCAATATAACGTGGCGCCCTCGGCCATTCCTCGCCCCTAGCGAGCACCATAAAACCCTATAGATACAGGGAAATGGTGGCGAAGAGCGCCGGCTTCAGCTCTTGACTCCGGCGCGCACGAGGATTGCTGGGCTACCGTCGTTTGAGCGTCGAAAAAATGCCGCGCAACACTTCTCTAACGACGGTTTGTCCAGTTCGTGAACCCAAGACGTCGCCCAGAACGTTCGTATCCTTGCGCGTTGAGGTGCGCGTAGTAGTGCGGCTCGAGCCCGACGATGTCGGCTTTTTGTTCATATCTTTAAGCGCGCGCTCGTACTCAGCCTGCACCTTCGCCTGCTCTTTTGCCTTCGCCTTCGCGAGCTTCTCAGCGTCTTTCGCCGCGTCTTCCGCAGCCTCTGCGGCCTCGGCAGCGGCATCCGCTTCTGCTGCCGCGTTCATCTTCACGGCGAGAATTTCTCTCGCCGATTCGCGATCGACAGCGGTACCGTAGGTCGCCATGAGCGGGGACGCTGCAACAGCCGCCTCCATTACCGCGGCATCCGTGGGAGACATCGAGCCTTGCGGCGCACGAAGTCGAGTCCAGGCCACCGGAGTCGGCGCCCCCTTCTCGTTCATCACTGTGATGATCGCTTCGCCGGTCGCGAGCGTCGTGAGCACTTCGCCCAGGTCGTATCCCGACGTGGGGTAGGTCGAGACCGTAGCCTTCAGCGCTTTTGCTGAATCGGGAGTGTGCGCCCGCAGCTGGTGCTGGAATCGTGAACCGATCTGCGCCAGAACGTCGCTCGGTACATCCTTGGGGGTCTGAGTCACAAAGACCACGCCGACGCCCTTCGACCGGATCAAGCGCACCGTCTGAGTGATGGAGGCGATGAAGTCTTTCGAGGCATCCTTGAACAGCAAATGCGCTTCATCAAAGAAGAACACCAGCTTGGGCTTATCGATGTCGCCCACCTCGGGCAAATCGTTGAAGAGGTCGGCCAAAAGCCACATAAGGAAGGTCGAGAACAAGGCGGGCTTGTCGCTGACACCCGGGATCTCGAGCAGGCTCACCATCCCCGTACCGTCGGCGTTGGTGCGCAGGAAGAGCGAAGTGTCAATCTCGGGCTCCCCGAAGAAGTCTTCAGCTCCCTCATTGGCAAAACTCACCAGCTCACGCAGGATGACGCCTGCGGTCGCTGAAGAGAGCCCACCCAGAGTCTTCAGTTCAACCTTGCCCTCGTCGCTCAAGAGCCACTGCACGACAGCGCGGAGGTCGCTCAAATCGACGAGAGGCAGCCCAGCTTTATCGGCGTAGTGGAAGATCAGCCCGAGGCTTGATTCTTGCGTATCGTTCAGCCCCAACACCTTCGACAGCAATAGCGGGCCGAAGCTCGACACGGTAGCGCGAATAGGTACGCCCGTGCCCATCCCGCCCAGAGTGAAGTACTCGGTCGGGGACGCCGCGGGCTTCCAGTCCTGACCGATCGAGTTGGTGCGTTCCAGCAGCTTTTCGCTCGACGTGCCTGCCGTCGCGATTCCCGACAGGTCGCCCTTGATATCGGCGGCGAAGACGGGAACTCCGGCGGCGGAGAGCTGCTCGGCGAGCACCTGCAAGGTTTTCGTTTTTCCGGTACCGGTAGCGCCAGCCACCAGACCGTGACGGTTGAGCATGGCTACCGGGATACGCACGGGCACGCCGGCGAGAGCATCGCCATTGACGAGCGCGCCCATCTCGAGCACCTCGCCCTCAAAAGCGTACCCATCTCGAATTGCGGCGACGTCCTCGGGCGACAGCGGGCCATCGCCAGTGTTGGTGTCGGTATCGGTATCGGTATCGGTATCGGTGGAGTCGGATGCCAGCACGGATTCGGCTGCCGCTGCCACTTTCAGCTGCGGCTCACTTGCCTCGATCTCCGCATCCCGCTCAGGCTCTGGGGCGGGTGTCTCCAGCGCTGTCGCAGCGGCGACTTGCTCGGCGGCAAGCGCGGCCTCCGCAGAAGCGAGTTCGGCGGCCGCGAGGGCGGCTTGAGCCTCGGCTAGGGCTTGCTTGGCTGCTTCTACTTGGGCTGCGGCATCCGTCATTGTTCTAGCCTACGGAGTGGCGGCAGTCACGACCATCGATTCGCTGAACTGCGCGCGAACTAGCGGCTTGTTTCTGCCGAGAGTTTGCGCGCGAGCGGAGCCCAGAGAATAACCGCAACGCCGATGCCCACGAGGGCCCCACCAACGGTGTCGCTGAGCCAGTGTGCGCCCAAGTAGGTGCGGCTGAGGATCATAAGGATCGTATAAATCACCCCGACAACGATGATCCACCGGCGTTGCAGCAGCAGGATGAGCACGACAGTGAGGGTGGCAGCGTTGGCTACATGCCCTGAGGGGAATGAACCAAAGTCGGCAGTGACGAGAATCTCTTCGGGACGCGCTCGGCTGAACAGCGTCTTGAGAAGTTGAACGACGCCAGCGCTCAGCGCAGAAGCCATCAAGAAGTACAGTGCGGCCCAGCGACGCTTGAGCAAAAAGAACGCGAGCGCACCGCCGAGCGGAACGAGGAAAACCCCAAACCAGCCGCCACCCAAGAAGTTCATCGCAAGCGCTGGCACCGTGAAAACGTCAGCGCGGATGCTGAGAAAATCGTCTAACAGGAGTTGGTCGACGCTAAAAGGGCCGCTCCGAATGCCGATAAGGAGCCCGAGGCTTACAGCCAGTACGACAGCTCCCAGACCGCTAATGAGTGGCCAACGACGGGAGATGCGGCGCGCATCGGACTGCGAGATCTCAGTTTTCACAAGCTTACGTTAGTCGTTCGACCTCAGCGATTGCCGAGAGCGTGTTGCCCATTCCTACCCTCTCGATGCCGCCGCGCTTTCGCTAGCGCGAGAGCGCCGGCACGGTGCGCGGGCGTACCACGGTCCACATGACGATGATCGAAATGATCGCCGTGCACCCCATCACGATGCCCATTGGGATGGCGTTAGTGATGCCGAACGCACCCACAATCGGTGATGTGAGGCCCGCGAGACCGAAGTTCACGGCGCCGAGAACCGAAGCCGCGGTCGCCGCCTCTCCCCCGTGGTTGGCGAGCGCGAGCACCTGAGTACAGGGGAACGAGAAACCACACGACATGACAAATACGAACAGCGGTATGAGCACGGTGATGAGGTCGCCATTAACGATGTCGAGGAAGACGATCGTGGACGCCGAAAGCAGCAGCATGACCCCCGAGCCCGCGAGGATCCACTGTGGCCCGATATAGCGCATGAGGAAAGCCGCTGTTTGCACGCCGATCACAACGCCGATTGAGTTGACCGCGAAGACGAGCCCGAAGGCCTGCGGGTCAAGCCCATAAACGTTCTGCAAGAGGAACGGGGATGACGCGAGGTAGGCAAAGAGGCCCGAGAAGGTCATGCCCGCTATCACCGCAGTGCCGACGAAAACCCGGTCGGTAAAGAGCGATTTGTACCGCTGGCGCGCGGTCGCGTGCCCAAGATCTCGGCGACGTGCGGGAGGCAAAGTCTCAACGATAAAGAACCACGCGGCAAGCAAAACCAGTGCGCCGTAAATAGCAAGGAACACGAACATTCCGCGCCACGGAGTGATGAGCAGCAGTTGCGAGCCGATGAGGGGAGCGAGGATCGGCGCGAGACCTTGCACGAGGGCGAGTCGAGAGAGCATCCGCACGAGGGGTAGCCCGCCGAACAGGTCTCGCACAACTGCCATCGCGACAACAGCACCGGCGGCGGCCCCCATACCCTGGATCAAACGAAAGACGAAAAGTAGCTCAATATTGGCAGCGAGGGCGACGCCGAGGCTTGCGACGAGGTGCACCGAGGTAGCGACGATGAGCGGCAGGCGACGGCCGAGACGGTCACTGAGCGGCCCTACGATGAGCTGCCCCAGAGCAAAACCGAGCGTTGTGGCAGTGAGGGTGAGTTGAACAATGGCGGCCGTCGTATCGAGATCGGCTTCGATCAACGGGAACGCCGGCAGGTAGAGATCAACGGTGAAAGGACCGAGCGCGGTCAGCGCTCCGAGTACGAGAACGTAGACGAGACGCTGGCGCGCAGAAAGAGAGTCACCCGGATGAACAACGGTAGTCAAGCGATTCCTAGCTGAAGAGAGGCCCAGTGCGGCCACGGTAAAGGTCAAGTGCCCGCAGCGCCGAGGACTCCCCCAGCCTAAGCCCCCGGGCGACCTGCGCCGCCCCGTCGGCCGCGACTGGTCTCGGCGCCTCGGCGGGCCGGTCGGACGGTTAACTATCCCAACGCCCGCTACTGCCGTTTTTAGTCTGTGCGGTTTTGCTCCGCGTACAGGCGCGAGTACGTTCCGCCGCTCGCGATGAGCTCACTATGGGTTCCCCGCTCAACTATGGCGCCGCCCTCAACTACGAAGATGACATCGGCCGAACGCACTGTGGAGAGCCGATGCGCCACTGCAATAGTGGTGCGCCCCCTCGATGCCGTGTCGAGCGCCCCCTGCACCGTGCGTTCCGAGATGGAATCCAACGCGCTCGTCGCTTCGTCGAGGATCAGCACGCTCGGGTCTTTGAGCAGCACACGAGCAATCGCGATTCGCTGCTTTTCGCCGCCGGAAAGTCGGTAGCCTCGCTCCCCCACGACGGTGCCATAGCCCGCCGGAAACGACATGATGGTGTCGTGGATGTTGGCGGCTCGAGCCGCAGCCTCCACTTGCTCGGTCGTGGCATCCGGGCGCGCATAAGAGAGGTTCTCAGCGATGGTGGCGTGAAAGAGGTAGGTCTCTTGGCTCACGATGCCGATATTGCGAATCAGCGAGTCTTGCGTGAGATCGCGAACGTCGTCGCCGGCGAACAACACTCGACCGCCGCTCGCTTCGTGCAACCGTGGGATCAGGTAGGAGACCGTAGTCTTTCCGGCACCGGAGGGACCCACGAATGCCGCGTACTGGCCAGGCTCAATCCTGAAGCTCACGGAGTCTAGCGTTGCCTTGGTGGATGCGTCGGCATCGGGATACCGGAACGTCACGTTGTCGAACTCAACTGCTCCCAGTGCCTCGTCCCGCACTGCGTGCGCATCCGGTTTATCGGTGATGGCGGGCGTGAGGTCGAGGTACTCGAAGATGCGCGCAAAGAGCGCGGACGAGGTTTGGAGGTCGAGAGCTACGCGCATCAGACCGAGAAGCGGGAACATGAGTCGCGCCTGAACAGTGGTGAATGCCACGATCGTTCCTGCGGTCACATCGACGCCCCCAGTAATAAGGTACGCAGCGACCATGTAGACAATCGCCGGAATGACCGAGAGGAAGATGTTGACCGTCGCAAAGAACCACTGGCCGCTCATCTGCTGACGAACCTGCAGATCGACCTGCAACTCGTTCTCGTCAGAGTAACGCTGGGTCTCAACCTCCTGCTGATTGAAACTCTTCGATAACAAGATGCCCGAGACGCTCAAGGATTCTTGAGTAATGGCGGTCATATTGCTCAGAGACTCTTGGGTCTTCGTCGCAATGCGTGCACGAACCTGGCCTACTCGGCGCTGGGCAATCACGATCCCCGGAAGCACGATGATGGCCACGATGGTGAGTTGCCAACTCAACACGAGCATGCTGATGAAAGCAGCGATGACGGTGACCGTGTTGCCAATAATGCTCGACACCGTGTTGTTGAGGACCCCTGCCACCCCACCGACGTCATTCTGCAGCCGAGACTGAATCACTCCCGTTTTGGTTCGAGTGAAGAAGGCAAGTTCCATGCGCTGCAATTGGTCGAAAAGCCGTACGCGGAGCGCACCCATCACTTTGTTGCCGACGGTCGCGGTGAGGAAGGTCTGCCACACACCTAAGGCCGCAGACGCGATCCACAGCCCCACCATTAAGCTCACGAGCTGAGTGAGTACCGGGATGTTGGGAGTTCCGGATGCCGGGAAAAGTCCTTCATCGAACGCCTGTTTGGTGAGCAGGGGCGGCAGCACACCGATCGCGGCACCGATGAGCACCAGAGTTATGGTGAGGATGAGTGTTGCGCGGTGCGGTTCAAACAGTGTCGCAATGCGACGGAGAAGATTGGGAATCTTAGGGGCTGCGGCGTTTTCTGCTTTCTGGGCAGAGTAATCGCCACCGCTCACTCGGCCTCCGCGTCGGGGGCCGCCAGCTGCTGAACTCATTCTTCGAGACTAGTTCGCTGAACTCTTGTTAACGGCCAATCGCACAGCGCCCGAGTGCGCTGTGCGAGAAACCTTAGAAGGGAGTTCGGTGGGTAACTAGGGTTACCCACCGAACAGTCAGGATCAGCTGCCGCGAACTACCGAACGTCGTCGGGCAACGCTGAACCCTACGAGCACCAATCCGAGCTGCAGGAACCCGAGTCCAGCGAGTGTCGGAGCGATTGTGCTCGAGCCTGTGTATGCCAGAGTCGGCAGGTCAACGGTTGAAGGAATCGTTGTTGCCGGCTCTTCGGGGGCAAGCGGGAGCGTCGGAAGATCACACACTTCGAGCGTGAACTCGTTGACGCTGACCAGTTCCATGTTCATGCTCTCGACGGTAACCGTGTAGGTGTCACCGTTGGGTACGTTCTCGATCATGACCGTACGGGTCGGCATGTCAGCGACGAAGACAACAGGCTCCACACCGTCAACCGGCTCGCCGGTCGACTTGGTGACTACGGTGACCGTGTAGGTCTCGCCAGCGAAGAGATTTCCAGCGGAGATTTCAAGGGTGGATGCGCCGTCAACACTGCACTCAACCTGCGATCCGAGAACCGCAGGGGTCTCGGGACAAGCGTCCAAGTACATGTCGGCTGCCGCGGTCACAGTCGGGTTAGACGCTGTGTCCGTTACGACGACGCGGTAAGCGTTCTCAGTTTCGAGACCGTCAAACGTGAACTCTTGAGCGGCTCCCGTGCTGGAGTCGAGCGCACGCGGCTCGCCAACTACTACGTTGTTGAGCATGAGTGCAACCGTGTAGTCGCGACCCACTGCGTAGTTCTCCACCGTGGCGGTGATCGATGCGTCGCCCCCGGGTACGGTGCACTGTTCAGCGCTCAGGACAACAGTCGTCTCGTTCGTTGCACAGGGCAGCAGCGTCACCGATGCGGTGTTCGTGAAGCTCGGTACGAGAACGTCGGTCACCGTTGCGGTGTAGACACCGTCAGCAAGACCCGTGAGAGTTTCGTTCACACTCGACGCCGTGGCGACGAACGCGCTCTTGGTCAGAACGGAAGCGCCCGAGGCGTTCGTAACGACGATGTCGTACGCACGGCCAGGAACGAGGCCATCGATAGCTACAGCCATCTCGCCTTCAGCCTCAGAAGACACAACGTCACACTGGGTTGCTGTCAATACAGGCTGCGCGATCTCATCGGGGCAAGGAAGAAGCGTGCGGGTGCTGCTCGTGAGCGGCTCTCCGCCCTTCTTCACATCGAGGATGGTTGCGAAGTAGCTACCTGAGGGGGTCGCATCTGCGTAGTTGTAGGTTCCGATGGCGGCATTTGCGGTGAACGTCGTTCCGCCAACGCTGGTGCTGCTGTCTGCTGCGTTGAATACCTCAACCTTGTATTCGCGACCGATGACCAAGTCGCTGAGTTCAACCTTGAGTCCGGCAAATTCACCAGGAACAGTGCACTCGTTCGCCGTGATCGCGATGCCACCAACCTCGGGGCAAGCGACCGAGTGAACGATCTTGCTTGCCGTGAGGCCGGGGTTCTTCGTGTCAACGATCGTCATCGTGTAGGTGAGACCCGCGGTTACAGCGGTCGGCCAGGTGTAGCTCTGAACCGTCTGCTTAGCGGTGAAGGACTTCGTGACCGAGTCACCGGTGCTGCTCTTGAGCGTTACGTCGTATGAACGACCAGCAACAAGGTCCGCGAACTTAGCGGAGAGGTCAGTGGTGCCGCCAACAACGTCGCAGCTCGAAGCGGAGAGGTCGATGATGCTCTGCGAAACACAAGGAGTGGAGGTCTGGGTCCACGTGCGGTTCCAGCTCGAGTTGTGAGGGTCGTTCCACGCGGTCACCGAGGCGGTGAAGGTGTGTGCCTCAGTCGAGTTGGGGAAGTCGAACTTCGCGGTGCCGTTGCGACCGAATTCAACGACCTGCTTCTCTCCGCCTTTGAGCTGGAACGTGAGCAGGTTCTTTTGGCCTTCGCCCTTGCCGGCCTCTGCGTAGTAGGAACCGGTGAGGGTTACGCCCTCACACGTTACGGAGATCTTCGGCGTGTGCGCTTCAGCTGCGGAAGAAACAGATACAACCGCTAGTCCAGAACCCACAACGAGGGCGAGGGCGACAATCGCCGCAATGCCTCGGGTGTCGCGCAGCGAGAATCGCTTTCGCTTCTGGCCTGTGGACTGATCGAATCGGGGGCTTCGATTTGCGGCGCGCAGGCGCGCCAAAAAGTTATTCACTTCGGGTTTCGCTCTCGGGTAGCGAGCATCCTGGAACAGTTCGAACTAAAACGCTGGGGGCGCGTTAGGCCGGCGGGGAATTCCGGGTAGCTCTATCGGGATTGTCACACGTTCGGGGGTCAATAATGCGACGTGCCTATTATGGGGGCCACCTGTGAGATAACGCAACCCCAACACGCAGAGAGAGTATGGTAATACTCTCGCGTCACCCACCCGACTAGGCGAGAACTACGAACTCAGCGAGCCAATCGGCTCAAAGGGGGGAATGCAAAGAATGGCCATTGCTGACGTGAGTGCGCTTGAACGCGCCTTCGACGCGGCTCGCGTTTCAGGAAATTTCACTCTCGCCATCCAAGAGCTCCACGAGACGTGGCCGCAGATCGTCAGCACAGCTGGCGTCCCCGTTCGCCGCATGCTCGACTCCACGCCGGCCGCCCTCTGGCATAGCGAGCCGTGGCTCGTCACCTGCTATGCAGCCAGCTTTCGAGCTTCCGATACAGCCGACCGCACATCCGCGCTGCCCTATTTCGAGGCAGCGTTCGCGCTACTGAAGCCCGAAACCCCGGCATTCGTTCGCGCTACTCTCTACGTGCGTTATGCGGCGGCGCTACGCTCCCTAGGCCGTCTGAACGACGCTCTCGCCGCAGTCGCGACAGCGAGTGCTATCGCGGACAGTCACGATGTCATCCCGCTTGCTCGCCGCATCCCGCTGACGGCTGAAATTGCGTTGCACCGCGGAGCGATTGCCCTCCACGGCGGAGATTTCGATCGCGCGAAAGCCGACTTTCGGCTTGCCGGCTCTTTAGCCGAGACCAACTTGAGCGTTGCAAACCAGCTTGAAGTCTTTGGCTGCCTTGCACTCATTCAGTTATTTATGGGCGACTTCGAGCATGCGCTGAGCTACGTGGCGCGGGCTAAATCGACCGGCGCAAGCCCTACGTTGCGCAACAGCCGCTTCAACGCTCCCGCCCTCATCACCGAACTTCTGGTCACGATCATGCAGCGCGGTGGCGAGACCATCGCACCGCTAGTGAGCACACTTCGCGAGGCGACAGTCGACAGCGATTGGCAGCCCCTGGGCTTGTATGCCCAAGCGTTTGTCGACCTCTTTGATGCGCACGCCCATGAAGGCCTCGAACACCTGCGACGGGCCTTGCTTGCCCTCGATGGCTGGGATCCGGTGGGCTTTGTCGACTCCGAGATTCGCGGGCTTCGCGCTGCTGCCTTCCTGCAGCTGGGAGACAGCGGTGCAGCGTGGGACATCCTCGCTGACTTCAGCCCGACTCAGCATCACACGGTGTGCCCGGGCCGGCTCGTGGCTCACTTGCGCTTCGTCACGGGCGACGCACGCGGAGCTCTCGACGCCATCCGCGAGTGCGAAATACTTGGCGACGCGCATTCCAGCCGGAATCTCGCCGATGTTTTCCTCCTCAAGGGTGCAGCGCACCTCGCGCTCGGAACCGAAGATCAATCCGACATCGCTTTTGATCGAGCCCTTCGTCTCGCTGCGCGCAACCGGATGCACAGCCCATTTCGACTTGTTCCGAGTGAAGCAGTACAAGACATGCTCACGCGTGCGGCTTCTCGCAGCCAACCACTCGAAGTGCAAGCGCTCATCAAGCGACTCGACGGACTCACCGTTGTGTTGCCCACGCGAGACTCACAGACACTGAGCGATCGCGAGCGCGCTATTGCTCGCGAGCTGGTGCGTGGCAGCAACTCCGCAGAAATTGCCGAGACGCTGTTCATCTCCGTCAACACCGTCAAGTCTCACCTCAAGAGCATTTATCGCAAGCTCGGCGTGACCTCGCGAGTCGACGCAATTCACAAGTCCCGTGAATTAGGGCTGCAAGTGGATATCACCCCCAACTAACCCTCCATTCACCCTCGGGGGTGTTGCTACGCCAGTGGAGCCTCGGTACATTAGTGGAACTGCTTCCGCTAGCCCCGCTTTCTTTGCGCGCCTAGCGGTTCCGTGCCGAAATATCCGCCTCCGGAACCTGATCCCTGGTGTCAACGGATTCGGCACGTTGGTGGGGCGCTCGGCTGGTTACCAGGCGCCCCACCCCCTCTCACTCTCGTCGGCCCACGCGAACATGTGCGGTCGGTCTTGCCAGCGGCCCCCGAGCGCCGTCGATTTCACCTCGTGCAAGTTCCCGCCCGCTGCGGCCCTGCCGGCCCCCTGGGTGCCCTGTGAGCGCTCACAGCAGCAGTTGCCGACCCGTGCAGCCCCGTATCGAGCGATGCTCTGAGCTGCTTGCTCCTTAACCGCAGAAAGGCGCCACCCCGAAGGGTGACGCCTTTCTGGCTAAGCATGCCTCTAGAGAGGCGGAATCCTCGTGAGAGGAATCGACTACTTAAGGGTTACGGTTGCGCCAGCTTCTTCGAGCGAAGCCTTTGCCTTCTCAGCAGCTTCCTTGTTTGCACCCTCGAGTACAACGCTGGGAGCGCCATCAACGACTGCCTTTGCCTCTCCGAGACCGAGGCTCGTAAGGGCGCGCACCTCCTTGATAACCTGGATCTTCTTCTCGCCAGCAGCCTCGAGAACGACGTCGAAGGAGTCCTTCTCTTCAACTTCTTCAGCGGCAGCAGGTGCGCCAGCAGCTGCAACAGCAACGGGAGCAGCAGCGGTAACTTCGAAGACCTCTTCGAACTTCTTAACGAAGTCGCTGAGCTCGATGAGGGTCAGTTCCTTGAAGGCCTCGATGAGGTCGTCGCTTGACATTTTCGCCATGATTTTCTCCTATATTTCTTAAGCTAATTAACCCGCGCGTTACTGCGCGGAATCCTGCTTCTCGCGCAGCGCGTCGACCGTGCGAACGGCCTGAGCGAGCGGTGCGTTGAACAGATAAGCGGCGCCGAACAGCGAAGCCTTGGCGGCTCCTGCAAACTTCGCGAGGAGCACCTCCCGGGTTTCAAGATCGGCGAGCTTGGTGACCTCTGCTGCGGTGAGCGCGTTACCGTCAAAGTAACCGCCCTTCACCACGAGGAGAGGGTTTGCCTTGGCAAAGTCACGCATAGCCTTCGCAACGGTGACAGGGTCTCCGTGTACGAATGCGATTGCAGACGGACCAACGAGCTCTTCGTCGAACGACGAAATGCCAGCGTTGTTCGCTGCGATCTTTGTCAGCGTGTTCTTCACCACGGCGTATGTTGCGTGCTCACTGATTGACTTGCGCAGCGTCTTAAGCTGGGCAACAGTGAGTCCGCGATACTCGGTTAGCAGGACGGCGGTCGAGTTGCGGAAAAGATCCGTAAGCTCGGCGACCGATGCTTCCTTGTTCGCCATGGTGCTCCCTAATGATTGATGTGTGTCTGCCTCAGAACCGCAGAAAGATGTCGTCAGGAGCACGGGGCTTTAAAACAAAAAGCTCCGGCCCTTCTGCACTAGCGCAGAGGCACGGAGCTGAGTTACGGCCAGAGCTGGCCGGAAAACTACTTCATACACCTGCGCTGGCCTTCGTTTTCACGAACTTCGATCACACGCATTTTCATGCACGCAAACGACCTGCGGTCTTTGGCTTCCGTAAGAGTACGTGATTGAGGGCCCGGCTGCAACTTCGCAGGGGCAGCGCTCAGACGACCGTCCCCGCCGCATCCCGTTACTGCCGTGCGACCGTCGGCAGTTCCACGCGAAACACGGTGTCACCGGGTTCGCTCGAGACTGAACTCGTTCCCCCCAACGACTCGACAACTGCCGAGACGATGGCCAGGCCGAGCCCGGTGCTGCCGGCGGCGCGCGAGCGGGAACTATCACCACGTACGAAACGTTCGAAGACCTTCGCCTGCAACTCCTCCGCAATTCCGGGGCCCGTGTCTCGCACCTCGATGATGGCGCGATCCCCCGTGGTGGAGAGGCTCGCGGTCACGCTCGTGCCCGCCGGAGTGTGGATGCGCGCGTTCGCGAGAAGATTGGCGACCACCTGGTGAAGTCGAGCACTATCGCCGTTGACGATGACCGCGTCATCCGGAAGTTCAAGCTCCCACTCATGATCGGGCCCCGCAACATGGGCATCCCCGACGGCTTCGATCAGGAGCCGTGAGAGGTCAACTGCGCGGTGCTCAACCGGAGCCGACTCGTCGAGGCGAGCCAAGAGCAGCAAACTTTCTACCAGCCCGGTCATGCGCACCGATTCGGATTCAATGCGCCCAATGGCGTGAGCGACATCATCCGGAATCTCATGGCCCCCCCGTCGCGTCAGTTCGGCATACCCACGAATCGAGGCGAGAGGGGTGCGCAGCTCGTGGCTCGCATCCGCAACGAACGACCGCACCTTGTCTTCGCTTGCTTGACGAGCAGTGAGCGCGGATGCCACGTGCTCGAGCAAGCGGTTGAGGGCCGAGCCCATCTGCCCGACTTCGGTTCGCGGGTCGGCGTCATCAAGGGAAACTCGTTCGGCGAGCGCTACTGCTCCCCGGTCGAGTTGGAGCTCGGATACCCGTGTCGCGGTGCTCGCTACACGCTCAAGGGGTCGCAGAGCGAACCGCACGGCGATCGCACCGGCCACGGCGGCCACGGCGATCGCGAGGAGGCCGATCCCCACTACGAGCATGGTGAGTTGAAAAACAGTAGCCCGCACGTCGGAGAGGGGAAGGCCGACGAGGAGCGAGTCGCCCGTCGTCGGGTCACTCGACACGATTATCCGGTAGTCGCCAAGGTCACCACCCAGCGATACCGTCACTGGCTCGTCGGTGACGGGAAGGGCAGCGAGCGTTGCACGCTGTTCTTCGGTCAGCGGGCTGGACGCGCCTTTATCGCCGAGAACTCCGGCGATCACGTCTCCCGAGCTGCTGATGAGCCCCGCGATGGTGCCAGCGCTCTGTCCAGGAAGCGCCAGAAACTCTCGCGCGGGCGGACGCTGCTGGCCAACTTGGCCATCGCTCTTATCGAGCGCACCTTGAGAACGATTGGCGGCTGACGGCAGCTGAGCGTCGAGCCGGTCAACGAGAAAACCTTGCAGCGCAATGACGCTCACGACACCAATGAGAATGGCGGCAAGCGCAATGAGCGCGGCACTTCCTAAGACAAGTCGTGTGCGCAGACTAAGGGGTCGCCGCCCGATTCCGGGGGCCTTCACCTCGCGCGGCCGAGTCATTCGGGCGCCCGCAACATGTAACCGACACCGCGCACGGTCTGGATCATGGGCGGTCCGAGTACATCCACTTTCTTACGGAGGTAGGAGATGTAGATCTCGACGACGCTGGCTTTACCCCCGAAGTCGTAGCTCCACACTCGGTCAAGAATTTGGGCTCGGCTGAGAACGCGGCGTGGGTTGCGCATGAGGTAGCGCAACAACTCGAACTCGGTGGCGGTGAGCTCTACGGGAGTGCCAGCGCGGCTAACTTCGTAGGTGCTCTCGTCGAGCGTGAGGTCGCCGACCTCAATGATGGGGTTCGACTCCCCCGCGATCGTCAGCGTCGAGCGGCGCAAGAGTGCCCGCAGCCGAGCTACCAATTCTTCCAAACTGAACGGCTTCGTCACGTAGTCGTCACCGCCCACCGTGAGGCCGGCGATGCGATCGTCGACGGAGTCTTTGGCCGTGAGAAAAAGGATTGGAGTCTGGATGCCATCCGCTCGCAGGCGAGACAAGACAGAGAGGCCGTCAAGGCCAGGAAGCATGATGTCGAGCACCACGACGTCGGGTTTGAACTCGCGGATGGTCGACAGAGCGGACGGTCCGTCGGATGCGAGTCGCACATCCCACCCCTCGTAGCGCAGCGCCATGGAGAGGAGGTCGGTAAGCGAATCTTCATCGTCAACTACCACCGCACGGATGGCAGTTCCGTCGGCGCGACTGAGTCGCGGTTGCGCCTGAACCGCGGGGAGGTGGTGTGACTGGGTCATGGGTCTAGTTATTCGGAGTTTCCTATGAAATTTCTGAATGTGCGTACGTGTGGCCACATTCATTGTGATTACTGGACCTTCTCAGCGGAATCACAGGATCGCCATAGTCCGCTGATAGAGACCGTTCCTAGCTTTGTCTCGACCACTTGCATCACCGCGCACCACCCGAGGAGACCCATGTTCGGAACCTATCTGTATCGAGAGCTCAGCAATCGACGCAAACAAACAGCAATTATCGCCGCCGGCATGGCATTAGCTATCGCACTCGTCATGATTGTCAACGGCGTCGCAGCAGGCGTTCGCGACGCGCAATCGACCGTGTTGGCCTCGGTCTACGGAGTGGGAACCGACATCACGATTACGCAGGAGCCTGCCCAAGGCATCGAAGGAAACGACGGAGCTCCGGGCGCCGCTCAGGGCGACCAAGCCCGCACCCAACCTCGATTCGAATTCGGAGCCGAGGACGGCGAAACCACCGATGGCACGACGGCGCTCAGCCAGTCCAGCCTCACCAGCGGCATTGCCAGCATCACCTTTGACGCGGATGCTCTCACCACAGCTTTGAGCCTCGACTCCGTTGCCACAGCCACCGCCACTCTCGCGCTCACCAACGTGAGCTTCAGCGGTGAAGTTGCTGCGCCGACCACGACGGACACCGGCGAAACCGCACCCGGCGGAGGAGCCCAACAGGGTGGCCGCGGCGGTCCCGATGGAGCTGGCGGAAGCGCCTTCAACGTCGATACCTTCACCGTGACCGGCATCGATGTAGCGGGCGAAAGCGTGGGCCCACTCACTTCCGTCGAGCTCGTAGATGGCCGCGCCTTCGAATCGAGCGACAGCGACAGCGACGTCGTGGTCCTCGACACGAGCTACGCCACCACGAGCTCACTTGCCGTCGGCGACAGTCTGGAGATTGGTGGCGAAGAATTCGAAGTAATCGGAACCGTCACCTCGACCTCCGCTGACGCGACTACGGCATCCAATACCTACATTCCGCTCGACACCGCCCAGCGCGTTGCCGAGCTGGAGAACCAGATTTCAACCGTTTATGTTCAGGCCGCGAGTTCAACCGACATCGCTTCGGTTCAAGCTGCGCTGCAAACGGAATTGCCGGATGCCTCGGTGAAGACGCAGGAGGATCTCGCCTCGAGCGTTTCCGGCTCGCTCTCTACCGCTTCTGACCTCGTCGGAAAGCTCGGAACGTGGCTCTCGATCATCGTCTTGGCCGCCGCGTTCCTCATCTCGGTACTGCTCACCACCTCTGGCGTAGCCCGCCGCACCCGTGAGTTCGGAACACTGAAAGCCATCGGCTGGAGCAATGGCGCTGTCGTTCGTCAGGTCGCCGGCGAGTCGCTTGTGCAAGGTGCCATCGGTGGAGTGATCGGTGTTGCGACCGGACTTCTCGGCATCCTCGCCATTAATATCGCTGCTCCTGTACTCAGCGCGAGCGCTACCGCGACCGCGACCACGGGCCAAGGTCCTGGCGCAGGTGGCGGAGGCGGAGGCAGCCGCTTTGGCGACGCTGCAACCACCGCCGCGGCGACGACCGATATCGCTCTACAGATTCCCGTGACCTTCGGCATCATCGGCATCGCCGTTGCTCTCGCCATTCTCGGTGGACTCATTGCCGGTGCGTTCGGCGGCTGGCGTGCAGCACGACTGCGCCCCGCTGAAGCTCTCCGCAGCGTTGCCTAACGCCTGAACCCCCTAGACCTCAAGGAGACTTTTAATGTACGAACTCAGCGAACTCACCAAAAAGTACGAAACGAAACGCGGCCCGATTAGCGCCCTGAACAAGGTGAGCTTGAGCATCCCCACCGGCCAGATGGTCGCCATTCAGGGACCAACCGGAGGCGGCAAGTCAACCCTGCTGCAGATGCTCGGAGCTCTCGAGCGCCCCACGAGCGGCACCGTCACCCTCGGCGGCGAGGAACTCTCCGCGATGCCCGACTCGCGACTGGCAGAAATTCGTGCGCGCACCATTGGCTTCGTCTTTCAAGGATTCAACCTCATCCCGACGCTCACGGCGCAGGAGAATGTGGAGACAGCGCTGGCCCCGCTCGGGCTATCGAACCTCGACCGCCGTCTCCGAGCTCGCGCCGCGCTGGAAAAGGTCGGGCTCGGCGAGCGGCTGACGCACCACCCCTCTGAACTCTCGGGCGGTCAACAGCAGCGCGTAGCCATCGCTCGCGCGCTCGTGAAAGAGCCCAAGGTGCTTCTGGCAGACGAGCCCACCGGAAACCTCGACGAACAAACGCGCGACGAGATTATGGACCTGCTCGAGGGATTGTGGCGCGACGACGGGCTGACGCTGATTATCGTGACCCACGACTCGGCGGTCGCGAAGCGTGCCGAGCGACGGTTGCACTTGAAGCACGGTGGCGTCACAGAGAAGAAGTAGCGCAACAGCATTCCGCTGCGGGCGGCGCGTGAGGTTTAGCGCGTCGCCCCCGGTACGAGCCACTGGTCGCCACGAGCACGGATGCCGAGGGTGACGGCACGGGCTCCGATGTAGCCGAGGCCGAAAGCGAACCAGAGGGCAACGATGGCGGCGGTTCCGGTGAGGTTCGAGGAGTAAACCCACCACAACAGCGGCACGTACACCGCAAGGTTTACAAGCCCAGTGAGAGCGAGGTAGCGGGCATCCCCCGCCCCGATCAACACACCGTCGAGAACAAACACGAAGCCAGCGATCGGGATGCCGAGGGCCAGCACCGGCAGGAGTGCGGCCAGCCCGCTGCGCACGACAGGGTCTGAACTGAAGGCGAAACCGGCCCACGGCGACACCACGAGCATGACAAGCCCGAGCACCACTCCGCTGCCGATACCGAGCTCGACGAGTCGGCGAGTAATGGCGCGGGCCTTGACGAGATCACTCGCGCCCAGCTCTTTGCCGATCATGGCCTGACCGGCGATCGCCAACGCATCCAAGACAAAAGCGAGCGTCGCAAAGATTGTCAGAGTGATCTGCACGGTCGCAAGTTCGGGAACACCGATGCTGGTGGCAACCGCGATAGTCGCGAGCATCGCCGCGCGCAACGAAGCAGTGCGCAGCAACAGCCACGCTCCGGCGTGCCCTGCCAGCAGCATCCCGCGACCGTGCGGCCGCACACGGGCATCTTCACGGCGCGCTAGCGTGACGAGCATCACGAGGTAGGCGGCGGCCATTCCCCAGCTCGCGACGACCGTGCCGATGGCAGAACCCGCGACGCCCCAACCGAAGCCGTAGATGAACAGGGTATTGAGCAGGGCGTTGGAGATGAACCCCGCGACCGCCACGATCAGCGGAGTGCGGGTGTCTTGCAGTCCGCGAAGGAGTCCCGAGGCGGCAAAGGTAATGAGCATGGCCGGCAAGCCGAGAATCGAGATAGTCAAGTACTCGGTGGCGTAACCGACAATGCTGGGGTCAGGGTTGAACAGACTGATCAACCACGGCGCGGCGGGGATCCCCACTGCCACCAGGATGACGCCGAGCACCACCGCGAGCCAGACTCCGTCGACTCCGGCAGCGACAGCACGCGCGCGATTGCCCACCCCCAACCAGCGGGCAACGGCGGGCGTGGTGGAGTACGCCAAGAAAATGAGCAGACCGACCGCCGTTTGCAGCACCGCGCTCGCGACGCTCAACCCGCCGAGTTGCGCACTACCGAGATGCCCCACGAGGGCAGTGTCAGTGAGGAGAAAGATGGGCTCTGCAACGAGAGCGCCGAGCGCGGGAACGGCGAGACGGCGGATGTCTCGGTCGAGTGGAGAGCGGAGAAGCGACACGGCCTACTGAGCTGCCGAACTATCGCTCGCATCAGGCGAGGGCGGAGCGGCCGGGGAGGTCTTCAGCGCCGTTGGTTTCTTCGCGGCTGGTTTCTTCGCGGCTGGTTTCTTCGCGGCCGGCTTTTTCGCGGCCGGCTTCTTCGCCGCCGGAGTCTTCTTCGCCGCCGGGCTCCTCGGAGTGGGAGTCTTCTTCACCGTTGCCTTCGCCGGCGCTGGAGTCGTCGCTGGACGCTCCTGCTCGACGGCAACAGTCGCTTCGCCCGCCTCTGGCCCGGCGTCCGCATCCGCCTCCGCCTCCGCGTCCGCATCTGCATCCGCATCCGCCTCGACCGCGACGGGAGCGGCATTCGTGACGACCGAAGCGATCTGGCTGTCACCGGCTCCAGCTTCAGCTTCAGCTTCAGCGCGACGCTCTCGACGTTCGCTCCGTTTACCGAGAATGGTCGGAACGAGCAGCGCCAACAAGACGACGATCACGGTCGTCACAATCAGCACCACCGATTGCACTGCACCCCGATTGGGTTGCGGGGTCTCGTCCACGACAGTGATGACACGCGACGACACGATGGGCTGATACGCCGTCAAGCTGGTCTCCCCCGCGACCTCGCTTGACCCTCGCACCAGAGGAGTGATTACTCCATCAACGAGGCTGAACCAGGCGCCCGTTTCGGGCTCGTGGATGAGAGTGGCGTCACTATCTACGTCGTCGAGAGCCAGCGCAGTACCGGGACTGCGGATGAAGTCGATCATCTCCGGCTCAACCGTTGCGGGGTCGAATCCGATAAGAGCAACCCCGACAGGCTCGTCGCCGATCATCACGGGGACCTTCCACCGATTGACGTACTGAACAGGAGTGTCGGTGGCGATGCCCGAGTGAAAATCTTGTGACCACAAGAAGACGCGGTCGATTTCTCCCAGCTCAATTCCTTCGGAGAAGTCGAGCCCGGTACCACGCTGATCAACTCCGAAAAACTCTTCGAGGCTCTGAAGCAAGCCATCGTCATCCGTGGCGAACGCCGATACATCGGGCGGAATCGAGCCCGTAGATGCCGACGCTTCCGCGGCAGGAACGATGGTCATCAGTGCGATCGCCAGCGCAGCCGCACCGGTCAGCCACCGACGGAGTCGGGGCGACGATGCTGAAGGGAGGGGCGCGGCTCGCATTCGCCTAGTCTGCCAGTTCACACCGGCAATTCCTGCCCCAACCGGCCGCCCCGAGCCGGTTGGTCACGGCGGTTCCCCCGTCTTGCGCACGGGGCGACCACGGTTCCGCCCTAAAGAGGGAGAATGGAACCGTGACTATGCAACCGGAACTCGATCTCTGGGAGCCGATAGCGCCCAATCATCGTGACCGCATTGTCGCCCGCTCCGAAGATCGCGTTGCTTGGCTCCGCGCCCGCAGTCGCGGTGTGACTGCCACGGATGCCGCGCGCCTCGCCACGGAGCAATCGTTACGCTCCGTGGCAGAAAGTAAGTTGCTCGGCTCAGGTTTCTCGGGAAACGCGTTCACTGATCATGGTCGCGCGCGGGAACCAGAAATCGCGCGCTGGGTTCTTGGCGAACACGGCATCCAGTCAAGCTCCGCGCTGTATCACGCGCACGATGAGCCCCTCCATCTCGCGACCCCGGATGGCGTCTCGATGATCGATGGCTCGCTGATTCTGTCTGAGATCAAGACAACGGCGAAAGCTTGGCGCAGTATTCCACGTTCTTATCTTCGGCAAGTGTGGTGGCAGCAATACGTGCTCGGCGCGGACCGCACCCTCGTGGTGTGGGAACAGCACACTGACTTTGTGCCGACCTACGCCGCACCAAAGTGCCAGTGGGTAGATCGCGATGAGAACCAGATTCACACGCTGGTGGGGCTCGCCGATCGCCTGC
The DNA here is from genome assembly GCF_015864675.1 of Salinibacterium sp. SWN1162. Lineage (NCBI taxonomy): Bacteria > Bacillati > Actinomycetota > Actinomycetes > Micrococcales > Microbacteriaceae > Salinibacterium > Salinibacterium sp. SWN1162. The sequence continues at coordinate 181,635 of NZ_JADYWT010000002.1, read as the reverse complement.
TCGACCTCATGCGCGCGCCGTAGTCTCACGCACCGCAGTCTCACGCACCGCAATCGCGAACGCTCCCGTTCTCACGACTGCGGAGGCCGCCTCAGTGCCCGTGCGGCGATGACTGTTCCGAGCATCATGAGCCACGCGATGGCGATCGTGGTGGCGACAAACTCAAGCCTGCTGCCTAGCCCGACTTGGAAGCGGAAGAGCGAGAAGAGCCCGCCCGTTCCGGCAATCACAGCGACGGCGATCGCGGTACCAATCGACAGCCGAGCGAGCACCTTGTGTTCGCGAGCGAAGGAGGTTTGGATCATGGCCCAGCAGGCCGCCGCGAAAGCGAGCACCGCTGCGAGGGTATGGCTGAAATCTTGCCATGTAAAGCTCGGTCCATACGGCAGCGGACAGCCCGACGTGCAGGTCACTTGCGATGCCACGAGGAAGAAGCCGCATCCCACCCAGAGCGATAGCGCGGGTGAGCCGAAGGACAACACCGGCGGCCAGGATCGAACACGGCGCGCGGCCCAGGCCACAGCGGAACCGCCGAACACAATAAGCAACAGCGCTACCTCGAAGATGGCGGCCGTGGGCTCGCCCTCTGCCCCCAGCTCACTGACATAAAGCTCACGCGGAATCGTGAGCCGTGATGCCCAGATGAGAATCAATGCAACGCCCACTGCGATGCTGCCCACCACCGCAGTGAGGCCCTCCAGCATCTGCTGCGCGATGCGCGGCGAAGCGAGAGTCGTCATGAGGTCATGACGGAATCAGCTGACAGAGTGAGCTGGCGCACAAAATCGTCTTCCCAGCGCCCACCAACGAGAAACTTCTTGGTGCCGACGAGCTCGAACCCCATCTTTTCGTAAAAGCGGTTGGCTCGCGCATTCTCTTGATTGACCCCGAGCCACACCGCCGCAAATTCACGGTCACGCGCCCAGTCAATGCCCGCGGAGACGAGTGCAGCCGCTGACCCCGAGCCGTGAAATTGACCCAGGACGTAGCACTTGCTCAGTTCGACGGTTGGCCGAACGGTGAGCGCAGCCGCGACATCGGGATCTGTGGGTTCATCTACGCAGAACATCACGTACCCCGATGCTTCGCCATCGACCTCGGAGATCAGAATTTCGCGAGAAGAGTCGTTCAGATACTGCGTGAAGGAGTTCGCCGAGAGGTGTTCAGAGATGAACGCGGCGATGCCCTCGGCGGTCGTGCCCGGAGGGCAGGCCAGCGGAAAGGTCTGTCGTGCGAGTTCATGCAGCAACTCAGCATCCGCCTCAAACGCGCGTCGAATCAGAGTGGTCACAGCGCTCTCCTTGCGGGGGAATGCAAAAACGGGGATCGGCAGAAGCCGACCCCCGTTTTCATAAGCAGTATTAGATCGAGTTTACGTCGACCGGAATGCCAGGACCGAAGGTGGTCGAAACCGTAGCCTTCGTGATGTAGCGGCCCTTCGAGGAGCTGGGCTTAGCGCGAAGAACCTCGTCGAGAGCTGCCTTGATGTTCTCGTCAAGCTGCTCAGCGGTGAAAGCAGCCTTGCCCACGATGAAGTGAACGTTGGAGTGCTTGTCAACGCGGAATTCGATCTTTCCGCCCTTGATCTCCGAGACAGCCTTTGCGGTGTCAGGAGTAACCGTGCCGGTCTTCGGGTTAGGCATGAGGCCACGGGGACCAAGAACCTTACCCAAACGACCAACCTGGCCCATGAGCTCAGGAGTCGAAACTGCGGCGTCGAAGCTGGTGTAACCAGCGGCTACCTTCTCGATGAGCTCCGAGCCACCGACCTCGTCAGCGCCAGCAGCGATAGCTGCCTCTGCTGCGGGACCGGTTGCGAAAACAATAACGCGAGCAGTCTTACCCGTGCCGTGAGGCAGGATAACGGTGCCACGAACCATCTGGTCAGCCTTGCGAGGGTCTACACCCAAGCGGAGAGCAACCTCAACGGTGGAGTCGAACTTCTTCGAAGCCGTCTCGCGAGCAACTGATACAGCCTCAGTGGGCGTGTAGAACTTGCCCTCTTCGATCTTTTCAGCGGCGGCCTTGTATGCCTTGGAATTCTTGGACATTATGCCTCCACCGTGATTCCCATCGAGCGAGCGGTGCCCGCGATGATCTTCATTGCGCCGTCGATGTCGTTGGCGTTGAGGTCAGCCATCTTCTGCTCGGCGATCGTACGAACCTGGTCTTTAGTGAGCTGCGCAACCTTGACGGTGTGCGGCGTGCCCGAACCCTTTGCAACTCCAGCAGCCTTCTTGATGAGCTCTGCTGCCGGCGGGGTCTTGAGGATGAACGTGAATGAACGGTCCTCGTACACGGTGATCTCAACCGGGATAACGTTTCCACGCTGTGCCTCGGTTGCGGCGTTGTACGCCTTGCAGAACTCCATGATGTTAACGCCGTGCTGTCCCAGCGCAGGCCCGATGGGCGGTGCGGGGTTAGCGGCGCCGGCTTGGATCTGAAGCTTAATCAGACCTGTAACCTTCTTTTTCGGTGCCATTGTGTTTCCTTTTCAGTACGAACTGACCCGTGTGGCCAGCTCTCCCGCACCCGGAGGGCGCGGTGGTTTTTTAGGGGCCGAAGCCCTTAAAGCTTGGTGACTTGGTCGAAGCTGAGCTCGACCGGAGTCTCACGCTCGAAGAGGGAAACCAGAACGATGAGCTTTCCGCTCTCCGCCTTGATCTCGCTGATCGAACCGGGAAGGCCTGCGAAGGAACCTTCCTTGATGGTGATGGTCTCGCCGATCTCGAAGTCGATCTCTGCCGGAATGGAGCGTGCAGCGGTCTTGCTCTTCTGCGATGCACCCTTAGGAAGCGGAGCTTCAACGATCTCTACGAGGCTCTTCAACATGTTGAACGCCTCTTCAAAACGAAGCGGAACAGGGTTGTGAGCGTTGCCCACGAAGCCCGTAACACCAGGGGTGTGACGAACAACTGACCAGCTGTCTTCGTTCAAGTCCATGCGAACCAGAACATAACCGGGAATGCGAACGCGGTTTACGAGCTTGCGCTGGCCGTTCTTGATCTCAACGACATCTTCCATCGGCACCTCGACCTGGAAGACGTAATCTTCCATGGCCATGGAAACCTTGCGGTTTTCGATGTTGTGCTTGACGCGCTTTTCGAAGCCGGCGTAGGAGTGGATGACGTACCACTTGCCAGGCTGCAGGCGTAGATCCATACGGAACTCGGCGTAGGGATCAACCTCTACCTCGTCCTCAGGTGCAGCAGCACCCTCAGTGGCGTGGGCTTCAGCGTCGTCGGTTGCTTCGTCATCAGTCGCGGCAACGGAAGCGTCGGCCTCGGCAGCGTTATCGATATCGAGCGCGTCGTCTACTTCAGCGTCAGCTTCAGGGTCGACTGCGGCATCCAGAGCCTCAAGAAGCCCAGCAAGGTCGGCGTCGACATCAGCCGAGTCGCTCTCGATGTGCATTGCCTGGTGCTCGGCGGAGTCTTCTGAACGCTCTGCCTCAGCCAGGGTGTTGCCCGTCTGCGCCTCATCCTCCTCGGAGGACTGCTCTGCTGCCGTAGCAAGCTCGGAGTCTTCGTGGTGGTTCTCGGACACTAAATCTCTTTTCGTTACTCTGCAGTGCGGCCGTAGCCGCTGCGGTTTGTGAAGGGCCTAGACCACAAGGTTGGGATCGCCGAACAAGAAGTTCACCAAGGCGCTGAACCCAAAGTCGAGGGCGGAAACGATGCCCATCATGATGATCACGAAGATAAGAACAACGAGAGTGAAGCTGACCAGCTCGCGCCGGGTCGGAGTCACAACCTTCTTGAGTTCGTTGATTACTTGGCGAATGAAGAGTGCCATGCGGCCGAAGGGTCCACGACGTTGCGCGCTCTCCTTCTTCGCCTTGGCGACGACGTCCTCGCTGGGCTCGTCTACGTCTTTCTTGGCCACTCTTAGATACCTTCCGATACTTCGGCTTGCTCGACCCATTCCGCGAAACACGGACCGGGACTTGCAGGGCGGACAGGACTCGAACCTGCAACCTGCGGTTTTGGAGACCGCTGCTCTACCAATTGAGCCACCACCCTTTGCAAGAGACGTAAATCTCTTACCCACACTTTCGCACAAACACACCGCAACATCCACATTGTGAATTGAGGAGCAGGCGCGCGAAAGTATCGCAGTTATCAACTACCTGAATAAGTGTACGTCATCCTGAGCCGTCTCGCAGTTCGCACTCCCCGCGCGAGCGCCCAATACAGAAAACCCGCAGAAAACGGCTCATGGTCGGGCTCAGAAAAAGTTTTCAAGAAAGTTCATAAACCCGCGTCATAACCGAGGGGGGTCCCAGTCTCTCTATACAAGCGGGGCGAACCAACCCTTCTTATTCGGGCATAACCAGCAACACCATTCGGGCAACACCACGCGAGACATAACCATCTCGCCGCACAACTAAAAAACCAGCACCACCACATGGGCAAGCGAAGCTGAGATCAGGCAGTAGTTCGTGGCACAACCCTCAAGTTGGCCTCACCGTCGAGACAGCTTCCTTATCCACACAGGATCAGGAAGGTACCAGTCGTGTTTACACAACACATCCCGCGCACTGGGAAGCCAGTCGGGAAAAGCAACCACACCGCAGGAGTCCGTTTCGGAGCGGCTCTCGGAACCATGGCCCTTATTTCGGGCATCACATTCATTGCACCCGTTGCTGCCAGCGCAGAAGAGTCCAACGGAGCCTCGTACGCTTACGCAGAATTCCTTTCCGGCAACGTGCTGGGAACGAATCTTGGCGACGTCGCCGGCCTCGGCCAGGTAGTCGCCAGCAACGACGGTAGCCAGCCGCGACAGGTTCAGCGCGATCCGCTGACCGTTGATGTTCTCGGCGCTACGGTGCTCCACCAGCCTGGCGGTGTGCAGCTTCCCCTGCTCGATGTTGTGGATGCTGGGGTCGTCAATCAATACGCTCAGGCAGACAAGAACGGTGAATCATTCGCCGCTACCGGCGCCATCCAGGATGACGGCGGTATCGGTGTCGGCAGCGTCGGCTCTGGCCCCGCTGGCGATCTCACGCTCGATCTCGATCGCCTGCTCACCAACGAGTTCGCGTCGGTGCTTACCGATCTCACGCTCGAGCTCGGCGCTGTTGCCGCTCGCGCTGACGGAAACATGACGTCGGCATCCGGCGACTACACCCTCGCGGATGCGACACTGAGCTTCTCCAGCCCCGCGATCAGCAAGCTCACCAGCAAGGTAAACAACGCGCTCAGTAGCGTCGACGGCAAGCTGGCGAACTTAGGCACCGACAATGGCGTGCTCGGCAATTCCATTGATGACGTACTCGACCCCGTTCTCGGAGTCGTGGGCTCGTCGGCCGACGTCAAGGTAGTGATTGACGCCGATCTTCAGGGTGCAGTCGACTCACTTCTCACCAGCAAGTACGGCAGCGGGGCGGTGCGCTTCGATCTCGAGACAGGTTCGGTCGTCGTCGATCTCGAGGCTCTTCTCGGCGGCGAACTGAACAACCTGGCTCCCAACACCGAGCTACTGACGGATGCCGTGATCAACAAGATCCTCAACGGCATCACTGAAACTGTCGCCGATCTCGCTGACGACATCGTCGACCGGGTAGAAGTTGCCCTGCGCAACTCTCGCGTGAGCGTCTCGGCAAAGCTCAATCTGCTCACCGCTCAGAAAGATTCAGAGAAGAAGGAATGTGTTGACACGAAGATCCCGATCATCGGCGACATCATCACCGAAAAGCTCGTCACGGTAGACATCCTCGATGAGGTTGTGGGCGACGAGGGCTTGCTCGGTGGTTTGCTCGGCGGCGTGGTCGGCGGCGTCACCGGTGGAGCTACCGGCGGCACAAAGCAAGTACTCCAGAAGGTCGTCACCCAGGGCGTCATCGGGCACACCACCAAAACGGTGTGCAGCATTGTGAAGTCTGCGTTGCCCGACCTGCGCAGCACCGTCGACGTCAGCATCGTCGGAACCGTCGACGGACTGATCAACGGCACGGCAACCACGGCGAAAGCCAACATTTCGCTTCTCGGCGGAACGGTCAAGACCAACCTCACCGTTGACGCGCTGATCAGCAGCCTCGGCAAGAGCCTCAACACTTCGCTCTTCTCGAACGGTGGCGTCGTGACGTCGCTGGTTAACAGCCTCAACACGGGCCTCGTGAACCCGGCTGTGACCGGTCTTCTCGGAGATTCGAGCGTTGCGACCGTTCTTCGCAACCTGGTATCGATCAAGATCAACGTGCAAGAACGCTTGACCTCCACCGGCACTGTCAAGGGTGAGATGTTTAGCGAGACCGCCGTGCGCGTGGCAGTCGGCAGCGGAAACGTTGCCACTGTGAACGTTGCTCGCGCCGTGGTCGGACCGAACGTTCAGACCGTGGTTGATCCCGGATGCACGCAGAACTGTGGCCCCGGAACCGGCGGAGGGACCGAAGATCCTGACTGCACCGAAAACTGTGGCTCACCCACCGCCGCCTGCGTTGGTTCCTGCCTCGTCAGCGGCTCGGAGGATCTCCTCGATCTTCCGACCTATGCCCTCGGTGGGCAGCTCGCATATACCGGAGCCGGTGTTGCGACTCTCATCGCCCTCATCGTCGCGTTGTTGGCAGCGGGTGCCTACTTCGCGCGTCAAGGTTACCTACGTACACACCCCACGTCCGAGCTCTAGGACGGCGTAGATAACCTACAGCGGCCGGAGCTGGTCAGTCCCCCCAGGATTACTGCTCCGGCCGCTTCTCTCTGCCCCTATCGCGTTCGCGCGGTGGGGGCAGTTTTCTGTGTGAGCGCCACTCTCGACGGCGGGTAATTTCTGGGCATCCACACGGGCAAAGCCATACACTTGAGGGGTGACCTCACCTCGCCTCTCTGCCAGAATTTCCGCCATCGCTGAGTCAGCCACCCTCAAGGTGGATGCCAAGGCCAAGTCGCTTCTTGCGGCCGGGCGGCCCATCATCAGCTATGCGGCGGGCGAGCCTGACTTCGCGACTCCCGCGAACATTGTGGCTGCGGCATCCGCTGCGGTGCTCGACCCCAAGAACCACCGCTACACGCCCGCAGCCGGACTGCCCGAACTGCGTGAGGCAATCGCCGCCAAGACGCTGCGTGACAGCGGCCTCGAGGTGGGAATCAACCAGGTTGTTGTCACCAATGGTGGCAAGCAGGCCGTGTACCAAGCCTTCGCAACTCTCGTTGACCAGGGCGATGAAGTCATCGTTCCTACCCCGTACTGGACCACCTACCCCGAAGCGATCAAGCTCGCTGGTGGCACCATGGTCGAAGTCTTCGCCGGTGCCGACCAGGGTTACCTCGTGACCGTGGAGCAGCTTGAAGCCGCTCGCACGGAGAACACCAAGGTGCTGCTCTTCGTTTCGCCCTCGAACCCCACCGGTGCCGTCTACACCCCCGAACAAACCAAGGCGATCGGCGAATGGGCGCTCGAGCACGGCATCTGGGTGATCAGCGATGACATCTACCAAAACCTGGTCTACGACGGAGTGCGCGCAGTCTCGATCGTGGAAGTTGTTCCGGCGCTCGCCGACACCACCATCCTCGTAAACGGTGTCGCCAAGAGCTACTCGATGACTGGCTGGCGTCTTGGCTGGATGGTCGGCCCGGTCGACGCGATGAAGGGCGCTGCGAACCTGCAGTCGCACCTCACGAGCAACGTCTCCAACATTTCGCAGCGCGCCGCGATCGAAGCATTGACTGGCCCGCAGGATGCTGTGGAAGAAATGCGCCTGGCTTTCGACCGTCGCCGCAAGCTCATGGTCTCCGAGCTCAACAAGATCGAGGGCATCAATTGCCCGACGCCGCAGGGTGCGTTCTACGTCTACCCGGATGTCTCGGGCCTGCTGAACCGCGAATGGGCTGGAGTCACCCCGACCACGAGCCTCGAACTCGCCGACCTCATCCTCGAGAAGGCTGAAGTTGCGGTCATCCCCGGAGAAGCCTTCGGCCCGAGCGGCTACCTTCGCCTCTCGTACGCCCTCGGCGACGACGCACTTCTCGAAGGCGTACAGCGCCTTCAGAAACTCTTTAGCTAGAACCACATACCGCCTCCGTTGCGGTGGAGGAATTTATGGATGCTGCTGCCAGTGCTGCTGACCGGTTGACCACGGCGTTGACTGACACCCTGCCATCGCAGCGGCTTCAGGCTGCCATGTCGGCCGGAACCCACCCGCGAGACGAATTCGTTCGCGTGCTGCTCGAGCGGTGCGCGATCGAACCTGATCTCAACGTTCGGGAGACGCTGACGTGGGCGTTGATGCGGCATCCCTCGTCGGTGACTGTGCCACTACTGGTGTCGGAGACCCGATCGGGAACCGCGCAGGCGCGCAGCCAAGCACTCCACACGCTGTCGAAAATCGGCGACCCCGCCGGCTGGGAAGCGATCACTGCCGAGGTGCTGAACGACTCCGACGAGAATGTCGCGCGCACCGCCTGGCGAGTGGCAACGGTGCTCGTTCCCGAGGGAAGTGAAACGGAGTTGGCGGCGCTGCTCGTGACGCATCTTGGGAGCGGCGGGCACGACGCCAGGATGAGCCTCAGTCGGTCACTGGTGACGCTCGGTGATCATGCTGCTGTGCTGCTCGAGGAGGTCGCCGACAATGGATCCGGGGATGCACGACTGCACGCCCTGACCACCGTATTGCTGCGGCAATCCCCCGACGACGGCTACGAAGCTGCGCTCTTTGATGCGGAGCTTCGGTTGCTGCTCGCGGATGCCGCGGCGCCCGAAGGCTTGGATGCTGGCGCCGGCGCGGACGCGACTGCGGACGCTGATGCGACCGACAACGCTGACGACAGCAGCGAAGACGACGAGTAGCCGCTAGCGGCCCGGCAATTCGACGGTGATGGTGGTTCCGCCGTAGCCGTTGGCCTGATCGCGACCCTCGATTGTGACTTCGGTGATGCCGGGGGGAATTTCCACGCCCAGTTGGGTGCGCGTGAACGGCTGCTCGCTCGCGTGATCGTGCGAGAGAGTGTGCTCGCCAAGCACTGTGCCGTCGGGCGCGAGCACGTGCCAGCCGTCGGCGTACTGTTCCGGAGTGTCATACGCCGAACTGATGGTGACCGCGAAGTCAAAGAGGTTGGTACCCGCAGGGGTGACCGTCACCTCCTCCACATCGGGGAAGAACGTGGCCGCGTCAGGGCTTGAGCTGGCCGGCGGTGTTGTGCTGAGTTCACTCGTGTTATTCGAGGTGCTCGGCGAAGAGCATCCCGTGACCACGAATGTGAGCGCAAGCGCGAGCGCCGCAAGAGCGGTAGAACGGGTGCCGGCCGACGAGATCATGGTTCGACCGTAGCGGCGAAGGCTGAGTGCCCGCGGCATAGGGAAGCGCGCGGCAGTCCCCAACAGCCCCGCAATCGAAACTGCGCCGTTGTGGCGCATCAACCGATTGGTTGATGACGCTCTAACCGTCTGCCCCTGTCGCGAGCGCTCCAGACAAGCGACGATAGAAGCATGAACACTACCGCTCCCGTCGTGCAGGTCGAGAATCTGCGCAAAACTTACGGTTCTTTTGCCGCTGTTGACTCGGTCAGTTTTGAGATTCAACGCGGCGAAACCTTTGCCCTGCTCGGCCCGAATGGGGCAGGCAAGTCGACCACGATCGAGATCTTGGAAGGCTATCGGGATCGAACTGGCGGCAGCGCGAGCGTGCTCGGCGTCGATCCCGGCAAGGGCGGTCTCGACTGGAAAGCACGGCTCGGCATTGTGCTGCAGTCCACCGGCGAGAGCGGCAACGTGACAGTGCGCGAACAACTTACCCACTTTGCTGGTTACTACCCGAATCCGCGCAGCGTTGACGAGGTCATCGCGTCGGTGGGTCTTGAAACCAAGGCCAGCACCCTGATCCGTAAGCTCTCGGGCGGGCAACGCCGACGAGTGGATGTCGCGCTCGGCATCATTGGCAACCCCGAGCTGCTCTTTCTCGACGAACCCACTACGGGCTTCGACCCCGAGGCCCGTCAGCAGTTCTGGCAATTGATTCGCTCGCTCAAGGCGGAGGGGACGAGCATCCTGCTCACCACCCATTACCTCGACGAGGCTGCCCAGTTGGGCGACCGGGCCGGAGTCATTGCGGGCGGCAAGATGATTGACATTGGTGCGATCGACGAGCTCGGCGGGGCCGAAGCGCGCGTACCGATCGTGCGCTGGCGCGAGAACGGCGTGCGACGCGAAGAACGCACCAACACCCCCGGAGCGGTGGTGGCCGCCCTTACCGCTGACGGCTCCGAACCGGCCGGGCTAGAGATCATCCGCCCGAGCCTCGAAGACATTTATCTGCAGTTGGTCTCAGACCACGCGCACACTCGCGCAGAGGAGAACGCACGATGAGCACTACAACCCCCGCGCCCACCCCCAACGCTGCCTCTCCTGCACCACGGGCCGTTCAGAAGAGCAGTCTCGCTACGAGTCTCAGCCGCAACCTGACGCTCGGCTTCAGCCGCATCAAGTACGAAGTGCGGGCCTACTTTCGCCAGGGTGACTCGGTTTTCTTTACCTTCCTCTTTCCCGTCGTCATGCTCACGATCTTCGCCCTCGCCTTCAGCGAGCAGAACTTTGGCACCGAAGACGAGCCCCTCACCGCCGCTGCCTTCTACCTGCCCGGGATGCTCGCCGCCGGCCTGCTCCTGAGCGGCCTGCAGAACATGGCCATCGACATCGCAATGGAACGCAGTGACGGAACGCTCAAACGATTCGCCGGAACACCGCTCCCGATCATGAGCTACTTCATCGGCAAGATCGGCCAAGTCTTCGTAACGGGCGTGCTGCAAGCCACCCTCGTGATCGTGGTTGCGAGCGTCGCGTTCGGCGTGGAACTGCCGAGCGAAGCAAGCAAGTGGCTGACCTTCGTGTGGGTCTTTGTGCTCGGTGTCACGACATCCGCCGTGCTCGGAATCGCGCTGAGCGCGCTTCCCCGCTCGGGCAAGAGCGCCACCGCCGTCGTGATCCCCATTGCTCTCGTGCTGCAATTCATCTCGGGCGTCTACCTCGGGTTCTCACTGCTGCCCACCTGGCTGCAGAACTTCGCGAGCATCTTCCCGCTCAAGTGGATGGCGCAGGGAATGCGCGAAGTGTTCCTCCCCGCGAGCTTCGAAGTAATGGAGCAGTCCGAAAGCTGGAACCTGCCCGGCGTCGCCATCGCAACCGGAATCTGGCTCGTGTTCGGCCTGATCGTGACGCGCCTGACCTTCCGCTGGATCCGCAAGGATAGCTAAATGGGTTTCGTTCGCTGGATGAGCATTGCGGTGACCGTCACTACGGCGGTCATGGCAGTGCTCATCATCGGCTCCGGCGGCTATAGCTCGGGGACCAAGACGGGCGCCGGGATTGCGTTGGCAGCTTTCGCGCTCGCCTGGTTCACGCTCGGCATTCGGTCGCAGACTAGCCGTCTGGCCGCCTTCGCTTTCGTGACCGCGCTCGTCATCACGGTCGGTGTGGCCGTAGCGTTCATGCCCGTGATGGCAACGCTGCAAGCTCTCGCGTATCCGCTCGTGTGGGTGATCTCCGAACGCACCCGCAACGCGATTATCAGCAACGTTGCGCTCGCTCTCTCGGTGGGAGCTGGCTCAGTCATCAACATGGGGCTCAGCGTTGAAGCCCTCCTCTACAGCGGCACGGTCACCGCGCTCTCCCTCATCTTCAGCCTTGCGCTCGGCCTCTGGATCACCCAAATCTCGAAACTCAGCGACCAACGCCACGACCTTGTGCTCGAACTACAATCCACGCGCGACGAACTCGCTGCTATCAGTCGGGATGCCGGCATCTCCAGCGAACGAGAGCGGCTTGCCCGCGAAATCCACGACACCATCGCGCAAGACCTCACCGGGCTAGTACTCGTTGCCCAAAGAGCTCAGCGCGAACTGGACAACAACAATGCTGCCGGCGCAGCCGAACAGCTTGAGCTGATTGAAGACAGCGCCCGCGCAGCACTCGCGGAGGCGCGCGCACTAGTTACGGCATCCGCTCCCGTGGGGCTGACGGGCGACGGCATCACGAGCGCGTTGACCCGGCTTGCTGAGCGCTACAGCCGCGAAACTCATCTGACCGTGACCGTGGATGCCGCGGGGTTGCCCGCGATCGCCCGCGAAACTGAAGTAGTCGTGCTGCGGTGCGCTCAAGAAGCCCTCGCCAATGTGCGCAAGCACGCGAACGCCACTCGCGCGACGATTCTGGTCACTGCTGACGAGGCTGGGCTCGCGGTTACCGTGACGGACGATGGCACTGGCTTCGCCCCCTCCACCGCTCACACCGGCTTCGGGCTCGAAGGAATGAGCGAACGCTTGGCACTCGTGCATGGTCGTCTTGACGTTAATAGTTCGCCCGCCGGCACCACCGTGCGCGCCACCATCCCGAAGGAAGTTTTCGCATGATCCGTGTTGTTGTGGCCGACGATCATCCGATCGTTCGCAGTGGAATCGTTGGGCTACTGAGCTCAGCGGATGATATCGAAGTCGTCGGCGAAGCCAGCGACGGCACCCAGGCGGTCACCTTGGCCACGCAGCTCTCCCCCGACGTCGTGCTCATGGATTTGCGCATGCCCGGCCTCGGAGGCGCCGAGGCGACCGCGCAGCTCGTCGCCGCACGCCCCGACGTGCGCGTGCTCATTCTCACGACCTACGAATCAGACGAGAACATTCTGACTGCGATTGAGGCGGGCGCGAGTGGCTACCTGCTGAAGGCGGCACCCGAGGACGAGATTTTGGCGGGGCTGCGTTCAGTCGCCCGCGGCGAGGTTGCGCTCGCCCCCTCTATTGCGGCGCTGCTCGTGAACCGCATGCGCGAACCCGCGAAGGTGTCGCTGAGCGATCGTGAAACTCAAGTGCTCGCTCTCGTGGCAGCGGGCAACAGCAACCGAAAGGTCGCCGCCGCTTTGTTCGTGAGCGAGGCGACCGTGAAGACCCACCTCATCCACGTGTTCGAGAAGCTCGACGTGAAAGACCGCACGCGGGCCGTGACGAAGGCGATGGAGTTGGGGCTGCTGCCCCGCACCCACTAGGCCAATGTGGCCGCTAGACCAGTGTGGCCGCTAAGCCAGCTCAACTCCAACAGCGACAGGCTCGGGCTGCAAGTGGATGCCGTAGCGGCTAAGCACGCACGCCCCGATATAGCGGGCGAGCTCTGCTACCTCTGCGGCGTCGGCACCGGTGCGGTTGACGATCGCCAAGCTGTGCTTAGTGGAGACGGCCGCGCGTGAGCCGGGCAATCTAAAGCCCTTCTTGACGCCAGCATTCTCGATGAGCCAGGCTGCGCTGAGTTTGACGAGGCGCGGCTTGGGTGCGGGCGGCGGTGCTGGTTCTTGGCCGAGCGGAACCACAACGTCGGTAACCGGTTCATCGTCGATGACCCAGCGGGGGGCATCCGCCGGAAGAGCTCGGGCGATATGTTCGGGCACGATCGGGTTGGTGAAGAACGAGCCGCAACTGGCTGAGTCTGGCTCGTTGGGGTCGAGCACCATGGCTTTGGAGGCTCGGAGGGCGAGCACGGTGTCGCGCACCTGTTGCACGGGTACGCGGTCTCCGACGTTCACGCCGAGCGCGGTGGCGAGCTGTTGATACTGCACGGTGCTTTCGGGCGAGGCCGTGAGGGTCAGATACACGGCGAGGACGACCCCGGCGCGCCCCTCTTTGATCACTGAGTTGCGGTACCCCAGCTCGAGTTCGGCCGTCGAGAGGTGCACGAATTCGCTGTTGTCGTAGTCGAGAAAGTCGATGCCGTCGAGCACACTGGCAACTTCTTGGCCGTAGGCGCCGATGTTCTGAATGGGCGCAGCGCCCACCGATCCGGGAATGCCACTGAGCGCTTCGAGTCCTGCCCAGCCACGCGAAACGAGGCGCGCGACCAGGCCGTCCCACGGCTCTCCGGCTTGCACGCGAAGGGTGAGCGAGGTCTCGGTCTGGGAGACGAGCTGGATGCCGCGGGTGGCGATCTGGATGACGGTGCCGTCGAATCCTTCATCGCTAATGACCATGTTGGAGCCGCCCCCAATGAGCAGCCATTCGTCACCTCGGGCCCACACGTCTCGCATAGTCGCGAGCAACTCTTTCTCGGAGGCGGGACGAAGCAACGTGTGCGCCGGCCCTCCTACCTTGATGGTGGTGAGGTCGGCGAGCGACACGTTGTACTGCGGCGCGCTACTTTCGCTGGGGGCGGTTTCGGTCATTTGTTGAGTTTGACCCTCACTTGTGATTTTCCGAGCACGGTCTGGTTGGCGGCACTGACGGTGAGGTCGATGCGAGTTACATCGTCTTCGATGGCGCCGACTTTGGCGGTGACGCTGACAGTGATTCCACCGTTGCCGTCAACGACGACGGGGCGCGTGAAGCGCACACCGTATTCGACAACTTCGCCGCGGCCATCCATCCAATCGATGACGGGCTGAACGGCGAGACCCATCGTGAGCATGCCGTGGGCGAGGACGCCGGGCAGACCGACTGACTTCGCGACGTCGTCACGGTAGTGGATGGGGTTGAAGTCTCCGGATGCTCCCGCGTAGCGCACGAGCGAGAAGCGGGTGAGGGTGACTTTGCCGGTGATGAGTTCTTGCCCGACGGTGAGGTCGCTCATTCTGTGCCTCTCATGACGAGTACGGAGGTTGCGGTGACGACGTGGTTGCCTTCGGCATCACTAATGGCGGTGTCGGCGGTGATCATATCGTTGCCACCGAGCGATTTGATGCTCGTGACAGTGAGGATGGCGGTGAGCTCGTCACCGGCGACGATCGGCCGCGTGTAGCGAAATTTCTGTTCTCCGTGCACGATGCGGGAGAAGTCGATGCCGGTGTCGGGGGCGGCCAGCATGAGGGCAAGGCCTGCTTCTTGGATGACGACGGCGAAGGTGGGCGGTGCGACGACATCCGCATAACCTGCTGCTTCGGCCGCCTCAGGATCGTGATTGAGGGGGCTTTGGGCGAAAACTGCACGAGCAAACTCGCGTACTTTTTCGCGCCCGACAAGATATGGCGTGGTGGGCGGGAAGACCCGACCTTCTAGTTCTTTATTCACTGGCACGGGTACCAGTTTAGGCAGTGTTGAGCGTTCTGCACGTTAAAGAGTGAAGCCCCGGGAGACCGTAAGGTCTGCCGGGGCTTCAGGAGTTCTGTGAGGCGTTAGCTCAGTAAATTTTTACTGGCAGCTGTCGCACTGCAGAAGATCCATTGGGTCGACGGGAATTGCGTATCCGCCAACAGTGTCGTTTTCGTTATCCATTCGAACCTCCTTAAAGTCTTCTCGAAGTTTACCGGCGGTTTGTCGGAGATTTCACTATATATGGGTAATGACACCCATGTCATTACCCCAGATGTAGTGTCGCGGCGTGTCGGCCAACTTTATTTAAATCTACTCGTGACCCCCGACATTTCTTCGAACGGCAGGCCCCGATCCGCCCCCGCAACGAGGAGACTTGCCCGGCCCCCGTTGGTATTACGGTGGAGATTTTTTAGGTCGGATGTCACTGGTATTACCAGATTCGTGCATAATGGTTCGCAGCGCACCGGAAACCATCGAACTGATGAATAGCGGGCGCCCCACCACGGGCCCTCCTCAAAAGTGAGGTCGGTCAGGTTGGCTTCAACACTCAAGGAGGAGAAATGAAGTTTGTCAAAATCGCCGCTTCGACACTGGGGCTAGCCCTGGTTCTTACCGGCTGCAGCACCGGGTCGTCTGACTCGGGCAGCGACTCAGGTTTGCCGTCGTACGACTGGGACTTCACCATCACCGTCAGCGACAAGTCCAGCTGGAATGCCGGCGCCGAACGTTTCGCCGAAGTCCTCGACGAGGAGAGCGACGGACGCATCAAGGTCAACATCTTCACCAACGAACAACTTTCGGGTGGAGATTCTGCGGCCGGCGTCGAACAGCTCATGAACGGCGACAAGGCGTTCTCCTACAACTCCACGATCATCTACTCGGGAATTGACCCTCGCTTCGGCACGATCAACGCTCCCTTCCTTTACGACAGCTACGAAACTGCAGATGCCGCGATCGAAGCCGGTGCCCTCGACGCGTATAAGGAGCTTTCTGCAGAGTTCAACGTGCAGCTGCTCGGTTTTGGTGAATCCGGCTTCCGCCAGATCACCAACAGCAAGCACGAGATCCTCGCTCCCGACGACCTTGACGGCCTGAAGTTCCGCGTGCCCGGCTCAAGCCTCTTCCTCAGCATCTTCAAGGAACTCGGCGCCGACCCCGTCTCCATGAACTTCAGCGAGGTATTCACCTCGCTGCAGACCGGAACGATCGATGGTCAAGAGAACCCCTACGACGTCATCTACTCCAACGGCCTCACCGAGGTTCAGGACTACATGTCAGTGTGGAACTACATCTACGACCCGCTCATGCTCGGTATGAACAAGGACATGTACGACGCTTTGAGCGACGACGACAAGGCGCTGGTCGAAATGGCTGCTGCCGAGGCAAACGAAGTTCAGAAGAGCGAAAACCGTGCCCGCGAAGCCGAGCAGCTTGCTGAAATGTCTGAAATTATGACGGTTTCGGAACTCTCCGCCTCGCAGCTCGCCGTCTTCACGGACGCAATGGCTCCGGTCTACGACGAATTCACAGATGCGTGGACTCCCGAACTGCTCGCTGCGGTTCGCCCGGAATAGTTCCTTCCACTCATGTTCGACAAAATCCTCACGGGGGCTGAGAACACGATCATTGCGGTCGCGTTCTCAGCCATCACCCTCCTCGCGTTTTTCAATGTAGTCAGCCGCTATTTGCTGCACGCATCGATCGCGTACACAGCAGAGCTGGTCGTGAACCTGGCCGTTCTGCTCACCCTGGTGGGGGCCGCCGCAGCAGTGCGTCTCGGCACCCACCCGGGTTTCACGCTCCTCAAGGACTCAACCCACGGCATCCCGCGCAAGGTGGTCATTGTGATCATTGCGCTGGCAATGCTGGCGTTCTATCTATTGCTGCTCTGGTTGGGCTTTGACATGGCAATGAAGCAGCTGGAATCTGGTCGACTCACGTTCGCGCTCGGGGTTCCACAATGGATCTTCTCGATGTCGCTGCCATTCGGCGCTGCCCTCGGCGCGCTACGGACCGTTCAGGTTGTCATGCGCGAGCTTCTCAACAAACAGACCGAAGCGCCACTCGAACTCAAGGGAGTCTGACCCCATGGTTGAATTCGTACTCTTTGGCTCATTCTTAGTTCTCCTGCTCCTCGGCGTCCCCGTTGCCTTCGCAATGGGAGGCTCAGCCTTCCTAACGATCGTTATTGCCGACGGCGTCAACGCACTGTTCCCCACCGCGGGAATCATGTACGCCTCTCTATCGTCCGAGACACTTCTGGCGATTCCGTTCTTTATCCTCGCCGGCGTGATCATGGAGATCACCGGCATCTCAGGCAGGCTCATCGAACTTGCCGACGCGATGGTGGGGCACCAAAAGGGTGGGCTCGCACTCACCACCATCCTCGCGGCACTCTTGTTCTCGGCCATTTCGGGCTCGGGCCCCGCCACCGTGGCGGCGCTCGGAGCGATCTTGATTCCGGCGCTCGCGAAGCACGGCTACAAGAAACGTCACGCAGCAGCGTTGGTTGCCAGCGCAGGCGAAATGGGAATCGTCATTCCTCCCAGCATCGCGTTCATCGTCTTCGCCGTGGTGGCGAGTGACTACGAACGCATCTCGATCGGGCGTCTTTTCCTCGCGGGTATCGTGCCCGGAATTCTCATGGCGATCGCGTTCTACATCGTGGCGCGCCTTCTCCCCGTCGAGACAGAAATGGCGAAAGCAAACGCCAAGAACCACATCGATAAAGCTCTCGGACGCAAGAACAAGAAGCTCTTGCTCACCGCAACGGGCGCCACTACCTACACGACGGCCAATCCAACGGTACTCATGACCGCTGATGTTGATCCCGACGATGTACAGGTGGGGCAACGCCGAACGCGAGCATCGTGGCCGGTCATCGGTCGTGCGTTCGTTCGGGCCATTCCGGGCCTTCTCGTTCCCGTTATCATCCTGGGTGGAATCTACGGCGGAATCTTCACGCCCACGGAATCCGCCGCTGTTGCCTCTGTCTATGCCCTCTTGGTTGGGATTTTTGTTACCCGAAAGCTCAACTTCAGCGGGATCTTCCGAGTGTTCACCACCGCTGGCATCCAAGCGGGCCGCATTATGTTGATCATCTCGGCGGCAACAATTTTCGCCTACGTGATCACGCGTAATCAGATCGCCAGCCAGGTAACAGACGCACTGCTTTCCCTCACAGACAATGTGGTGATCATCATCCTGTTGATCAACATCATGTTGCTCATCGCGGGAATGTTCCTCGATGCTGTCTCCGCGTTCTATCTCTTTATCCCGCTGTTCGTTCCGGTCATGCTGGAACTCGGAATGGACATCACCACCATTGGTGTCGTCATGACAATCAACCTGGCAATCGGGCTTGTCACACCACCGGTGGGCATCGACCTCTTCGTTGCCGCCGGAATCGCGCAGGTTCCGTTCGGTGAAGCAGTGAAGGGTATCTGGCCTTTCTTGGTCGCGAGCCTGACTGTTCTCATGCTGCTGACGTTCATACCGGTGCTCAGCACCGGTCTACCTGACCTCATGGGTCTGTAACGAGAGGCCACGACAGATGATCAAAGATCTAGAAGGTCGCGTAAGCCTCGTCACTGGTGCCGCCCGCGGTATTGGTCGAGCGATTGCGCAGACGCTCGCCGAACGCGGCTCACACGTGATGCTGGTCGATGTGATCGACGGGGCCGAGGCAGTGGAAGAGATCTCCGCTGCCGTTGATGGCACGGTTCGGATTGCGAGCTCCATTGTGGACGTTCGAGACCGAGCGCAAGTTCGAGCGTGCGTTAATGCTGTTGTTGAAGAGTTCGGGTCGCTCGACATTCTGGTCAACAATGCTGGCACGTGCGGCCGCATTGATCTCGAGTCGATGGATGACGAAACGTGGGAGCGTGACATCGCAACGAACCTGCGCGGCACCTTCCTCTTCACTCAGGCCGCAATCTACCCCTTTATGAAACAACAGGGATTTGGTCGAATTATCAACATCAGCTCGATCTCCGGGATCATGGGCGGCCCTTTCGCCACTGGTGACGGAGCGAGCCGATCCGGCCCGGCCTACGCCGCTTCTAAGGGCGGAATAATCGCCTTCACGAAGTGGGTAGCCAAAGAGGTTGGGGTGTACGGAATTACGAGCAACACAGTTGCCCCTGGGCCGATAGCTACCCCGATGACCGAGAACATGAATTACTCACTCGACACCCACGCGATAAAACGCATGGGCACCTCTGAAGACATTGCTACGGCGGTTGCCTTCCTTGCATCACCTCACTCCGGCTTCGTCACAGGGGACACCCTGAAGGTCGACGGCGGAACTGCAATCGGCTAATCACACAACTAAAAAGTCACGGAAACCAGCAGGACAACTGCTGGTATTACCAAAGAGTGTCCCCTGTCCTCACCCAGGAAACGGAGACACCGAAGCCACAAGCTGACAAGGCGGCATCAATGAAAGTACTCAAGCACCACGGCGAAGCGCTAGGCCCTCGCATCATCTCAGTTCCCACCCGCTCGCGCGGAGTGCTCACCACCCTGACTCCCGGGCGAAATGTTCTCGAAGAACTGACCGAGAAGCTGCGCGAGATGGGTACCGACAGTGGTTACGTAGAGCTCTTCTCCGGGAGCTATAACCCGGTCGACTATTGCATCCCCGCCGGTGCGGATTCCGAACGAGCTATGAGCTTCTCTGAGCCGCGCACTGTAGCGCGAGCCGAACTGGTCTATGGCGCCGTCACTGTTGGCCTACGGGACAGCAAGCCGTACATCCACAGCCACTGTCTGTGGATCGATGAGACGCAGCAACTACTCGGCGGCCACCTGTGGCCAGAGACGGTCTCTGGCGATCCCGCGCCGCGCGCCGCCATCTACGGAATTTACGGCGCACGGTGGACCAGCGCCGACGATCCAGAAACACGGATGCCCGTATTCACGCCATCCATCGATGAGAGGGACCCCATGCTCAACCAGACAGATGCGACCGGCTACCTCGAAACGGTTGTCGCGAGAATCCGCCCCAATGAAGAGCTGACCGCGGCCATCGAGACAGTGTGCCGCGAGAACGGCTTCACATCGGCCGTGCTGCGTGGCGGGCTTGGCAGCCTCGTCGGTGGCACTTTTTATGACCGTGTCAACGGAGGCGTTAAGCACGTTGATGGTCCCGGTACCGAGGTGATCTCAATCACCGGTGGCGTAACACTCGTCGATGGTCACTACGAAACGACGATCAGTTGCACCCTCGTAGATCGTCACGGTGTCGTTCATGCCGGAGAACTCGTACCGGGCGAGAACGCCGTCGCCGTGACGTTCGAACTCGTCATCCAGAAAATCTCATAACCACTCACCTGTTTAACCACTCACTGCATAACTCACCTGTTTAACCACACACACAAGGAGCACTCATGGACGTAACACTCGGAAAAGACTTTCTCGGCGAAGAAGACGAAGCAGACCTCGTGGAATGGCTAGTGGCCGACGGAGCAACCGTAGCGAAGGGCGCCCCCATCGCCCAGGTCGAGACCTCGAAACTGGTCAACGACTTCGAGGCTCCCGCAGCGGGCGTCATCACTTTCAAGGTTGAAGTTGGCGACGTTGTCTCTGTTGACGACGTCATCGCCACTATCGAATAGGAGCGGCTCATGCCTGACTTTGATAACGAAAAACAAGGAATCACCGGATTGCGCCTCATGGCAAAAATCCGCGAGTTCGAACGCCGGATGCCGCTGCTCTCCGAAGAGGGACTCATCCGTGGTTCGACGCACCCCTCGGTGGGCATGGAAGCTGTCGCGGTTGGAGTCTCACTGGCTCTCGAAACCGGAGACGCTGTTGCCAGCAACCACCGCGGTCACGCCCACACGCTCGCTAAGGGTGCCGACTTCGGTCGCACCATGGCGGAGATCCTCGGCCGCGCCGACGGATATTGCGGCGGCAAAGGCGGCTCGATGCACATCGGCGTCAAAGAAATTGGCGTGCTCGGCACGAACGGCATCGTGGGAGCCGGAATCGGCATCGCGACCGGTTCGGCATTGGCTGCCAAGGTCAGTGGCGATGGAAGTGTCGCCGTGGCCTACTTTGGCGACGGCGCCTCGAACCAGGGCGTACTCGCTGAGGCATTCAACCTTGCCGCGATCTGGAACCTTCCGGTCATTTTCGTACTGGAGAACAACCACTACGCCCAGTCGGCATCCATCGAAGAAATGGTGGCTCAACCCGACTTCACCCAGCGCGGCACCGCGTACGGCGTGAAATCTGTTGCGGTCAACGGAATGGACATGCGCGACGTTTACCTTGCCGCCCGTGAGGCCGTCGACAAGGCTCGCGCCGGTGACGGCCCTACGTTGATCGTCGCTGACACGTACCGCTACCTCGGCCACATGGCCGGCGACACCGAGATCTACCGCGATGCCGACGAGGTAAAGCAGTGGCACGACAAGGATCCGATCGCCTTCTTGGCATCCGCCCTGATCGATGCCGGCGTGCTCGACAACGAACGCTGGACCACAATGCAGGCCGAGCTCACCACCGAGGTGCAGGCGGCAGAAGACTTCGCTCGCAACTCGCCGTTCCCGGATGTCTCCACCGCATTCACCGATGTATACGCCAAGGAAGAAGAGGTCTCGCGATGAGTAAAGCACCCAAGAGCATGAGCACGTGGCGTGCCCTCAACGCCGCGCTGCACGACATTCTTGAAGACACTCCCGAGGCGTTCGTTCTCGGCGAGGACATCACGACGTGGGGCACCGGTGGCGGCATCTACGGCGTCACCCGCAAGCTCGCGGATGTCTATGGCAAGAACCGCGTTATGGACACCCCGATCAGTGAAGAAGTACTGATCTCTGCGGCGACCGCAGCGGCATCGCGTGGAACTCGCCCGATCCTGGAAATCATGTATTCCGACTTCGCCTTCCTCGGCTTTGACGGCATCATCAACCAGGCCGCGAAGTCGCGCTACATGTTCGGTGGACAGTTCGATGTTCCGCTGGTCATTCGCACCAACGGTGGTTCGGGAATCGGCAAGGCTGCTCAGCACTCGCAGTCGCTCGAGACTCTGTTCGCGCACATCCCCGGCCTTGAGGTCGCTGTGCCCGGAACACCAGGGGATGCGTATGGGCTGCTGCGCCATGCGGTCACAACGAACAACCCGACGATCTTCTTGGAGCACAAGAATCAGTACTACGACAAGGGGCTCGTTGACTTTGAGCCACTTCCATTCGGTCAGGCCCGCATAGCGCGCGTCGGTACCGACGTGACGATCGTGGCCACTCAGCAGATTCTCGCGCGCTCGCTTGTGGCCGCCGAGATTCTTGCCGAAGACGGAATCAGCGCCGAGGTCATCGACCCCCGCACACTGTTTCCCTTCGATATGGACTCGGTCTACAAGTCCGTAGCGAAGACGGGACACCTCGTAGTGGGTCACGAGGCCGTTCGGGACTACGGCTGGGGCGCAGAGTTTGTGGCCCAGGTTGTCGAGAACTCGTGGGACAAACTCGATGCCGCACCCGTGCGCCTCGGGGCTGCTCGCACGCCTATCCCCTACAGCGAAGAACTCGAAGCGGCGGTCATCCCCACCGTCGACAAGATCGTCGCCGCTGTGCGACGCACCCTCGCGTAAAGCACCATCGAATTGGGTGGGGGTGTCCGAACGGATACCCCCACCGGCACGAGCCAGAAAGTCTCAACACCATGCAACGACTCAGCAATAAGGTAGCCCTCGTTTTCGGCGGAGGATCAGCCGGAGGCGAAATCAACAATGGCCTCGCGACGAGCATTGTGTACGCGCAAGCAGGAGCGCACGTGGTGATCGTCGACGTGAATGAGGAAGCCGTCAAGAGCGGCATCGCCCGCCTCACGGCCGAGTGCGACGAGATCGGCATCCCCTTCGAGGGAACGGGCCTCGTTGGCGACGTCACCTCCGAAGAGTCTGTGTCGTCGGTCGTAGACCAAGTGATCGCCCGCTACGGTCGCATCGACATCCTGCACAACAACGTGGGAATCGCTCGCATGGGAGGCCCCCTCGAGATGAGCCTCGACGAGTGGGAACTCGTGATGCGCATCAACCTCACGAGCGCGTTCCTCACCTGCAAGTTCGTGCTGCCCCACATGCTGGAGCAGGGCTCCGGTTCGATCGTGAACGTCTCCTCCATCGGCGGCATGAGGTACATCGGCTACAACTACCCGAGCTACTCCGCCACCAAGGGCGGCATGATTCAGTTCACGACCAACATCGCGCTGCAATATGCCCGTAACGGCATCCGCGCGAATTGCGTAGCTCCGGGCTATATCGAATCGCCCATGATGTACAAACAGATCAGCGGCAATTTCAATTCGGTCGAAGAGATGGTTGCCGCCAGGAACGAGCTCTCCCCCACCGGAAAAATGGGCGACTGCTTCGACGTGGCGTATGCGTCACTCTTTCTTGCCTCGGATGAAGCGAAGTACGTGAACGGCGTGTGCTTGCCCGTGGATGGTGGTCTTACTCAGCAGTCGGCCGCCGCCGTCTAGTCTCGCGAATCGATCGCTTTCGGCAACCAGCTGTCGGACGGGCCGCTGGTGTCGTTGGCCCTCAACGTTTCGAGCCAGGCGAAGTGCTCATCGATCGCAACGCCCGCGGCATCACGGTCTTGTCGAAGCACGGCGTTCAGCACGTCTCCGTGAACCTTACGCAGGGTGCCACGGTCGTGTTCAAGGGCGATGTAGCGCACGGTGCCCCGCAGAACGGAATGCAGCATCTGGGAAAAGAAAATCAACCCAGGCTGACCCGAGGCACGAAAAAGCGCATGGTGAAAGGCGTTGTCTGCCTCGAAAAGTTCTCGCCCATCATCGGAGTCGCGCATCCGCTGCACGGCTTTCGCAAGATCTTCGAGGGCTTGCTCATCGCGGGTATCGCACGCCGCCATGCCAGCGTGGCGCTCAAGGGCGTACCGCACCGAGATCAGAGAATCGATCGTTAGCTGGGACGACATCAGGCTCAGAATGAGAGTGTCACTGATGCTGTCTGGCTGGATGCCCGTGAGGAAGGTTCCTTCGCGTTCACGGCGTTGAAGGATGCCGAGCGAAACGAGACGACTGATGCGGTCGCGCAACGCGGTGCGGCTGATGCTCAGAGTCTCTGCGAGCTCACGTTCGCTGGGGATTTGCTGACCAGGTTCTTTAGCCAACAGAAGCGTGACGAGCTCGCCGAGCGCCTTGTCTTCGAGCAGATTGGTCAAGAACCTGTGCTGTGAGAAATCTGACGGCTCAATGTCGACAGACTGACCACTCATATGGTTCTTCCTCCCTGCCCAACGCTGGACTGTTATGAGGCCGGATAAGACCGGCCTCCTGCGATCATACGCCGATAACCGGCGGGGCGGAGGGGTTGCCGGACCCTGGTCGCGAAGTCATTTCTCGGCGAAGAACCCGCGCACCGTCGCGGACTCGTGGAATCGTCTTCCTTCTTCCCGACGCTCGGCTGACGCGAGCATTGAAGGCTTAGTGAGAGCGAAATGTGTCGACTGCTCAAAAGCGAAAGCGACCTGGAGGAGATCGAAATCTTTGCCGTGAGGCATGGTGAGTTGGAGCCCCACCGGAAGCCCTGTGTTGCTGAAGCCGGCGGGCACCGAGATGGCAGGAACATCTGCCGCGGACATCAGCGTGACCGACCGGAGCCAGCCTAGATAGTTGTCGAACTCAACGTCGTTGATCGAGGTGGGGAATCGTTGCGTAGCGTCGAAAGGTAGGAGCTGCGTAACAGGCGAGGCGAACACATCGAACCGCTCATGGAATGCCGCCATCGCGCGTTCCACACGCGTGCGTGCCAGAGCCGCTGACGCGAGATCGGCGGCGGTGAGCGCCTCGCCCAGTGCTACGTTCCCCTGAAGCTCAGGCTTCACGAAATCGCGGTGCTGCTTCACGAAATTGCTCAACAGCATCGAAAAGTCAAACGCCCTTGTGGTGCTGAATACCTCATCCGCGTCGCTCAGATTGGGCTCAGCTTCTTCGACAATCGCACCAAGGTCTTCGAAAACGGCCATCGCCCGTTCGAGAACGGCGATGACCTCGGGGGCGACCGGGATGCCCAGTCCGAAGTCTCTCGACCAGCCGATGCGCAACCCGCGGATGTCTCGCTCAAGAGGCTGAGTGAACTGCTCGCCGCCCTCAGCGATGGATAGCGGCGCCCGAGCGTCGGGCCCGGACAGCACAGACATCGCCAGAGCAATATCGGACACCTCGCGCGCCATTGGCCCGGTGCGACCAAGCCACGCCCATGAGTTTCGGCCAGTCATAGGGATGCGCCCGCGTGACGGCCGAAGGCCCACCACGTTGCAGAACGACGCCGGCACGCGCAGCGAGCCTCCGATATCGGAACCATCACCCAAGTTCTGGATGCGGGCGGCGAGCGCCGCGGCGACTCCCCCGCTGCTGCCACCCGCACTCAGCGTCGGATCGAACGGGTTAGTCGTAATACCGAAGAGGTCGTTGAACGTGTGCGCGCCCGCCGCAAACTCGGGAACATTCGACTTTCCGGTGCTGATGACTCCGGCCTCTTTAAACCGTGCAATAACGACGTCATCGTGGTCAGGCACAAAGTCCTTCAATACGACCGAGCCCTGAGTGGTGCGCATGCCCTGGGTGTTGTTCGTATCTTTGTGGGTCATGGGTACGCCATGCAGCGGAGCCAGCTCGCCGCCCGCCGCGGTCAACTCATCCGCACGATCGGCAGCCCGAAATGCTCCCTCGCGATCCTGCAGGATGATGGCGTTGATCGACGGATTCACTAGGTCGATCTGATCAAAGTGCGACTGCACTGCTTCGCGGGCCGAAAGCTCCCCCGTGCGAATCAGTTTCGCCATCTCCGTTGCCGAAAGATCAGGGATCGAAGAAGGTGAGCGCTCAGTCATACCTGAATCTTTCCACAGCCGATCGCATAGCCCGTTGGCGAACCCGTCGCGAGTCGTGCGCTGCCCGCTGCGTTGCTTCAGGCGGCGCTACAATCACCGGATGGATGACCTCGGCTTCTCCGCTCTGGGTGGCATCGGTGAAGAAGATCTTCCCGATCACGTCGCCGCGCAGCCGGTTCGGTGTTCGCTTCGCCCTTGGCAGCTCGGCGACGCCGCCGCGCTCCTCGACGCCTATCGCTCGACGCCCGACTTAGGCATCCAATTGGGTTCGCCGACGTGGTCGTCAGAAGCGCACGCGCGGGACTTCATCGCTGCCAATTTCGGGCATAGCGAGACGCACCGCAATTGGGCGATCGTGGATGGCACTCTCGCTGTCGGCAATGTGGGAATTTCGAGCATCGACCGACGACACGACACTGCGTGGCTGTACTACTGGCTCGCTGCTTCCGCTCGCGGGAGAGGGTTGGCTACTCGTGCGCTCGCTACGGTTTGCGAGTGGGCTTTTGATGAGGGGTTATTTCGCCTCGAGTTAGGTCACCGAGTCAACAATCCTGAGTCGTGCGGCGTTGCCACTCGAGCAGGATTCGCCCCAGAGGGCATTGAACGACAGAAGCTGCGCTACGGCAGTGAGCGCTTCGACGTGGAACTGCATGCACGATTGCGCACCGACAGAGAGGCGCCTGTGCGCTTGTTGCCGCTCACGACATAGCTCAGAAAAATCGTGCTCCGTCTGCTGATCGCCCGTCTTTAGACTGAGGCCGTGCTGACACCCGACGATTCACTCCCGCAGCAGCCCCGCCGGGTGCTGGTCGCCGGGGTTTCGGGCTCAGGAAAGACGACGCTTGCTCGGCGGCTGACGGCCATCATCGGCAGCCCTCACACCGAGATTGACGCGCTGTTTCACGGACCAGAGTGGACGCCCCGACCAGAGTTTCTTGAAGACGTGCGAGCACTCGTCGAGACCCCGTCGTGGGTAACAGAGTGGCAATACGACTCCGCCCGGCCGACTCTTGCCGCGCACGCCGACCTACTCGTGTGGCTCGATCTGCCGTTCTTTCGAACGACACTTCCGCGCGTCATCCGTCGTACGATCCGTCGCGCTGTGCACCGGGAGGAACTGTGGAATGGCAACCTCGAAGCGCCGCTGCACACCTTCTTCACTGATCGTGAGCACGTCGTGAAATGGGCGATAACAACCCGCCACAAGTACACGCTCGAGGTTCCACCGCTCGAGGCACAGCATCCGGATCTGGTAATTGTGCGATTGCGCTCGCAGCGCGAAATCGAGCGCTGGCTAGCGGGTTCCTTCGAAGCATCCACGCACTAGATCAGCCGTTCAACGCCACAGAGTCTGTGCGCCTACTCCCCGCGCCAGGTAGCCGGCACGATCGTCCAGATGACTTCGGCGCCGAGCTCAGCATCCGCTTCCCAGTTGTGAGGTTCGCGGCCAGGGAACGTGAGCGAGTCACCCTCGGCGAGGGGAATCTCGCGATCCACGAAACGCGCGGTGACGGCACCTGAGATCACGTGCAGCACCTCTACTTCGCAACTGATTGTGTAGAAGGCGTCGCCACCGTTAGCACCGGGCTGCATGGCGGTGCGAATGACTTGAACACGAGATTCGTTCCGCGGAGAGATGAGCCGCTCATCCACTCCTTGGCCGCCGAGATTGATGTGCGGGGCATCCGCTAAAGAAATTTTTACCGCTTCGGGCTCAGCGAAAAGCGACCCGATTTCGAGTGACAGAACCTGGCAGAGCTGCACGAGAGTGGCGACACTGGGCGAGGTCTCGTCGCGCTCGAGGCGGCTCAAAAAACCCTTAGTTAGCCCCGCAGAAGTCGCGATTTGCTCGAGCGTGAACCCTTGCGCTTTGCGAGCACTGCGGATGCGCGCTCCGATGGCGAGCGCTTCGGCACTGGGTGAGGGCGACAACGGTCTCATGGCTCTACTCCATCACTAATCAGGGTTGACGACGCGCACCTCGGGGTTTACTGTGAGTTCACGTTTACTACTGATTATCGAAAGTTTACTATGACGAAACCTATTGTTGGCCCGGTCGATGCAAGTATTGTCCCTCGCTTTGCCGGTATTGCCACATTCGCTCGTCTGCCGCGCATCGAAGATGTTGAGCACACCGACATCGCGATCGTCGGTATCCCCTTCGATAGCGGAGTGAGCTACCGCCCCGGAGCCCGTTTCGGCCCGGCCCACGTGCGGGAAGCATCGCGCCTGCTGCGCCCCTACAACCCCGCGCAAGACGTCTCTCCCTTCGCCGCTCAGCAAGTGTCGGATGCCGGCGACATCGCCGCGAACCCCTTCAGCATCGACGACGCCATCCTCGAAATCGAGGCGGCCGCCCTCGACCTCGCGACCCGCGCCGACCGCATCCTCACCATCGGCGGCGACCACACCATCGCGCTCCCCCTCTTGCGTGCCGTCACCAAGAAGCACGGCCCCGTCGCTGTGCTCCACTTCGACGCCCACCTCGACACGTGGGACACCTACTTTGGTGCGCCCGTCACTCACGGCACCCCGTTCCGCCGGGCATCCGAAGAGGGTCTCATCGACCTCACCGCGAGCATGCACGTCGGCACCCGCGGGCCGCTCTACAGCGCCGAAGATCTCACCGACGATAAGCGCCTCGGGTTTGCGGTGGTCACGAGCGAGAACATCGAAGAAGACGGAGTAGCCGTCGCGATCGAACGCATCCGCGACCGCATCGGCGACAAGCCGCTCTACATCTCCATCGACATCGACGTGCTCGACCCCGCGCACGCACCCGGAACCGGAACTCCCGAAGCCGGCGGTCTCACGAGCCGCGAACTGCTGCGCATTCTTCGCGCTCTCGCCGACAAGAACATCGTCGGCGCCGACGTCGTCGAAGTCGCCCCCGCCTACGACCACGCGCAGCTCACGGCGGTCGCCGCTAGCCACGTCGCCTACGAACTGCTGAGCGCCATGGCTCCGCGCGACGGCAAGCACTCAAACGCAACACCCGCCGGCACCACCACCGAGAGCTAGAGGAGAGCACCATGAGCACGACAACACCGCACGAGGATGACGTGCTCAGCGCAGCATCCGCCATCGTTGACGCCTTCACGGCCACCGACGGCGATCGCTACTTTCGCGGCTTCGCGCCCGAAGCGACCTTCATCTTTCACACCGAACCCGCTCGCCTGAACGACCGCGCCGAATACGAGCGCCTGTGGGCCAGCTGGGTTGAGAACGGCTGGAAAGTACTCGAGTGCGAATCATCGGATGCCGCAGTGCAGTCGTTCCCCGGCGGCGCGGTCTTCAGCCACAACGTTGCCACTCGCGTCGACACCGGCGGCGGTGAGGACTCCTACCGCGAGCGCGAAACCATCGTGTTCCGCCTCGACGGTGACCAGCTGCTGGCCGTGCACGAGCACTTGTCGCCCGTGCCCGACGACGCCGCCTTTGCCGCGGAATAGCTCACTAACTACCCGAACGCTCACCCCAAACCGCACCCTACTGAGGAGACTGCAGCAATGTCGCTCTATTCCCGTCTAAGCAAACACACCCAAGATCAGTCCGATGGAGGCAAGCCCGTCAAGGGCACCTACTCACTGCTGCGCATCGGAATGATCTGGCTCGCAGCCAACCTTGTCGTCACGACCCTGCTTACGGGAACTCTCTTCGTTCCTGGCGTCGACTTCGCGACCGCGTTCCTCATGATCATTCTCGGAACCCTCGGTGGCGCCGTGGTGCTCACTTCCATTGGCGCGATCGGCACCCGCACGGGACTACCGACCATGGCCATCACCCGGGGCGCCTTCGGTACTCGCGGAAGCCTCTTGCCGGTCGCCGCCAACGTGATCGTGCTCATGGGCTGGAGCTGGGTGCAGGCGATGCTCGCGGGCGTTACCGTCAACTTCTTGGTTCAGAGCGCGACGGGATACTCCAACCCCATCTTGTTCTCCGTGCTCTGCCAGAGCATCGTTGTGATTCTTGCGATTCTCGGCCACGAAGGAATCTCCAAGATTGAACCGTGGCTTGCGGTTCTCATTCTGGCGATCATGGCGTGGGTTTTCATCACTGCCTTTACAGCCTTTGACCTTGGCGACTTCCAGGCTGTTGCCCCGGATGCCAGCCTCGGCTTCACCCCGATCATCGTTCTCGACATCGTGATCGCCACTGCCGTCTCGTGGACAGTGCTATCGGCAGATTTCAACCGCTTTGCGCGCACCACCAAGGCCGGTGTGATCGGCTCGGGCATCGGCTACACCGTCTCGACCGTGACCGCGATGACGCTCGGCCTCACCGCCTTCGTCTACGTCATCCTCAACGGTGACGAGGCAGCAGCCTTCGACCCCACCACGCTCGTCGCGGCCTTCGGTGCTCCCCTTGCCATTGTGATCTTCCTCTCGGTGATGGCCACCAACACGATGGTTGTCTACGGAATGGTGACCTCGGTCGTCAACGCCAAGGTCGGCGGCCGGGCGAAGTTCTTGCCCACCGCGCTCATCCTCGGCGGCATCTCGATCATCGGTTCGACCTGGTTGCAATTGCTCAACCAGTTCACCGACTTCCTCGTTGTCATCGGTGCTTTCTTTGTTCCGGTGTTCGCGATCATGATCGTGGATTACTACATCGTGAAGCGCGGTGCCTACACGAAGGACATCCTCGAGGCTCGCGGCGGTCGTTACTGGTACAAGGCTGGGGTCAACTGGTTCGCCGTCGTCATCTGGGTCATCGGCGCGACCATGTCGTACGTCTGGGCTTACGTCTGGCCACTCCCGATCGGTGCTACTATCCCGGCGTTCGTTCTCACCTTCGTGCTCTACCTTGCAGTCATGCTTCCCGAACGCAAGCGTCACGAATCCGTTCGCAGCCAGCACCTTGCGGACGCTACGGATGCCGACGCTGCGGGGGCCACCTCCAGCACTGTCGCCTAACTCGCACTAAGCCTCACCAGGAATCAGGTACCCCATGCGCGAACTGAGCCACCCCATCACCAACGGAATGCAGGTTTATCCCGGTGACCCTGCGGTCTCAGTCGAAAGCGCACTCAGCGTGGAGCAGGATGGCGTCGACGTCAGCCTGCTCCACCTGGGATCACACACGGGCACTCACCTGGATGCTCCCTCTCACACCGTCGTGGGCGGCCGCACGACGGGTTCCATTTCGCTCGACGAACTTGTCGGCGATGCGCTTGTCGTGCACCTCGCTCCGCAAAGCGCCCACGCCCGGTACGGCCTCGCTGAAATCACGGCAGCCCTGGGGGAGATTCCCGCCGCTGTGCCGGCCATCGTCATAATCGACACGGGCTGGGCGCGGCACTTCGGGTCCGACGAGGCGTTGAATCACCCTGCGATTGCTCCGGATGCCGCAGCCGAACTATGGGAACGCGGCATGCGTTTGCTCGCCGTCGACACCCTCAGCCCTGACCCGACTGGCGAAGGGTCGACCGACTTTCCCGTTCATGAAGTGGTGCTGGCAAACGACGGTCTCATCGTCGAGAACATCACCGGATTGGAAGGGTTGCCTGAGCGAGTGCGCGTCGGTTTCTTCCCGCTGGCGATCGATGCCGACGGCGCCCCGGTTCGTGCGGTCATTCTCGACGACTAGCCCACGAACTGTAAGGCGCGACTGAATTGTCAGGCGTGGCTGCTTCACTACCCTCATGGATGACGAAGCACGCGACGCAGGCGGGTACGACTCAGACTTTCTCGGCGTGGCTGTGCCGTTCCCGGCAACCTCGCCAAACTCCGCAATCCGCACGCTGCCGTACACCCACTTCTCGGTCGGGTTGAATGCCGCGCGCGGCCTCGCCGCGGTAACCGGTGTCAACATCGATGGCGCTCAGCTGGTGGATGTTGGCCGCGGCAATGACTGGCATCTTGATCCGCGTATCCCCGAAAGCGAACAAACAGGTGAAGCCGTCTACGCGCGCAATGACCTCGACCGCGGGCACTTGGTGCGCCGCCGTGACCCGGTGTGGGGCGACGGAGCAACAGCTTCCCGCGCCAACTACGACACCTTTGCTTTCACGAATGCTGCGCCTCAGGCTGCCGGTTTCAACCAATCCAAAGAGTTGTGGCTAGGGCTCGAAGATCACGTGCTGGAATACGCGCGAGCGAACCGCAGCCGCATCAGCGTGTTTACCGCACCGGTGCTGGGCGACGACGATCCGCTCTATCGCGGCGTCGGCATCCCGCAGCTGTTCTGGAAGATCGCAGCGTGGGTCACGACGGACGACAATGGCACCGCTTCCGCCCTGCGGTCCGCGGGATTTCTTCTCGACCAGCGACCGCAGCTCGCCGATGTCGATCTCGAGGAGGCACGTGCTCTAGCCCGTGCCGCCGACGCTCCCCCGCCGCTGGGCCCCTTCCGTACTTTCCAGGTTCCTCTCGGCGACATTGCTGCGGCCACTGATCTCGACTTCGGAGTTCTGATCGGAGCGGATGTTCTGGAACCCGCCGAGGCCACTGCCGACGTCTCGTTGTCGGAGACTCGGTGGGTCGAGTTGCTCGATCGTTCCTCAATCCGGCTGTAGTTTCCTCGATTGAGAACGCTGCTGCCCTCGGTCGTGATCGACCGCGACGATATCGCGTGGCCAACCATGACTGTGCGCTACGAAGGCAGCAGAGCCCGTCAAGTCAGCGGCAGATGCGCAGTTCCGGAGATGTGCGCAACCCGCGGCGACACCGGATGCGGCGAAAAACCGAACCGCTCCACGGCGTCGATTTCGAAGCCCGCGGTCTCGATCGCGGCGAGAGTGTCACGGTTGGGGCGGCATCCGCCCGCTATCGCCGCCCACGCCGGAGTGAGGAGATCTTCTACTGTCGCCACGATCCGATTGCTCGAGCGCACATGCTCATAAAACGCGAGGTGGCCGCCCGGCTTCAGCACGCGGGTGAATTCGGCGAGCGCGGCCCGCTGATCGGGGACCGTGCACAGCACCAGGCTGCACACGACCCAATCGCAACTGTTGGTGGCGACCGGGATCTCTTCGGCGGTGCCGTCGCTGACGGTGATCGGAACGCTCGCCTTCAGCGCCGCCGCTTCAGCGAGTGACCGCAGTTCGGCATCCGGTTCGACGGCGTGAACCGACCGCACTGCCGAACCGTAGTGCTGAAAGGTGGTGCCGGTTCCGGCGCCGACCTCGACCACGGTGCCGGAGATGGCGCGAAACAGAGCGGCACGATGAGCGTCGCCGCCCCGGGCATCCATCATCGGCGACAAGGAAACGAAACCGCGGCGAAAGAACCGTTCGCGCCAGCCCCCCTCACGCACGAGGAGATCCCGCGAGTGAGAGCAAGCCAAGAATCAGCACTGT
The DNA here is from genome assembly GCF_015864675.1 of Salinibacterium sp. SWN1162. Lineage (NCBI taxonomy): Bacteria > Bacillati > Actinomycetota > Actinomycetes > Micrococcales > Microbacteriaceae > Salinibacterium > Salinibacterium sp. SWN1162. Next base: position 148,474 of record NZ_JADYWT010000002.1, on the reverse strand, counting down.
ATTAGATGAACAGCGTCGTCGTGGATTCGGCGGCTTCGCCCAAGAACGTGGCGACACCGCCGAGCTCGACACCCTCGATGAGGTCTGATTCGGCAATGCCGAGCAGGTCCATCGTCATGGTGCAGCCGATGATGCGAGCGCCACCCGCCATCGCGGACTCCATGAGTTCGGGCAGCGAGTGCACGCCGTTCTTCTTCATCGTCTTCTTGATCATCGCTGTGCCCGCCCCCATCATGTGCATTTGGGAAAGCGTGAGTTTGTCGGCGCCGGCGGGCATCATGCCGGCGAAGAGCTTGTCCATCGCCTTGCGCTGACGCTTCGGCGGCTTCTGCTGGCGAAGCGCGTTCAGACCCCAGAAGGTGAAGAACATGGAGACTTCTTCGCCCATCGATACTGCGCCGTTGGCGATGATGAAGGCCGCGATCACCTTGTCGAGATCGCCCGAGAACACCACAAACGACACCTTGGGTTTCGCGGGGGCGGCAACCATCGCGCCCCCACCCATGAGTGCGAGCGCTTCCGGGCCAGCCTTGCGGATGGTGGCGACGTAGCCGGGGCCCTCCGGTTCGATGGCTACCAATTCGTGACCGTTGCGGCGCACCCACGCGGGAGCATCGCTCGCGAAGCCGGGGTCGGAGACGTGGACCACGATCTCGTCGCCGACGTTGAGCCCCTTCATTTCCGTTGCGAGCTTCATGATCGGTCCGGGGCAAGCGAGGCCCGTGCAGTCGAGGTTCACCGAGACGCCGGTGCCGTTAGCGACGTGCGCTGCTACCCGCGCCGAGTTGAGAGTCTCGGCAGCTTCGGCGTACGAGGTTTCGGGCTCGACCGGGCCATCCGCGTCCGGCTCAACCTCATGCCACGCTCGGAACGTTTCGGAGCCGCCCGACAGCGTGGCGACATCCGTGAATCCCCGCTGCACGAGGATGCGGTACGCGAGATAGCTGCGAAAACCGACCGAGCAGTAGAGGCGCAGGCCTCGCGAGCGGCCCCAGTCGCCGGTGTCAGTGCGGAGGGTCGCGAGCGGCACATTCTCCGCGCCGGGCAGGTGGAAGATCGAGAACTCTTCGGGCGTGCGCACGTCGATGATGCGCGCACCGTCGGTGGCGTGCGGGTAATCCTGCGCGTACCAGAGGTTCAGATCGCCGAGCAGTACGTTGCTGGCGACGAATCCCGCCATGTTGACCGGGTCCTTGGCCGAACCAAACGGCGGAGCGTAGGCGAGCTCGAGTTCTTCAAGGTCCCAAACCGTAAGCCCGGCACGCAGCGCGGTAGCGAAGACATCGAGGCGCTTATCGACACCGTCGAAACCGGTGACTTGAGCGCCGAGCACCTTTCCCGAGTCGGGCGTGAAGAGCAACTTGATGTGCATCATGGCAGTGCCGGGATAGTAACCAGCATGCCCAGAGGGATGCACGTGCACCGCCCGGAACGGAACCCCCGCCGCGAGCAACTGACGTTCCGTCGCGCCGGTGCCGCCCGCGACCATCTCGAAAATCTTCACGATCGAGGTGCCCTGCGTGGACTTGTACTCGGTGTCGCGCCCGCAGATGTTTTCCGCAGCAACGCGGGCTTCGCGGTTGGCAGGCCCTGCCAGCGGCGCGAGCCAGGAACCCGGCAACACCGTATTCGGGGTTTCGACCGAGTCACCCGCCGCCCAAATGTGGGGATCAGAGGTGCGCATGTGGGTATCGACGGCGAGACCGCCATGCTCCCCCAGATCGAGACCGGCATCCTTTGCAAGACCAACGCTCGGGCGGACTCCGACCGACAGGATGACGATATCCGCTTCGAGAGTCGTCGAGTTCGTGAGTTCCACCGTCACCCCTCCTCCGGTGCGCGGCGCGAACGCGGCTGCCCCCGTCGAGAGGTGAAGAGTGATTCCGCGGCTACGGAGGTGGTGTTCAACGGGAACCGACATCTCATGGTCGAGAGGGGGAAGAATTTGGTCGCTGAGTTCCACGACATCCACGAGCGCACCACGGTGCTTCAGGTTTTCGGCCATCTCAAGGCCGATGTAGCCCGCACCGATAACGACGCAGCGCACCGGCCCGCGAGCGCCACTGGCCGCCTTCTCGAGGTCAGCATCGAGTTCCGCTTTGATGGCATCCATGTCGCCAATGCGACGGAGGACATGCACCTCGGGAAGGTCGATACCCGGCAGCGGTGGGCGAATGGCTTCCGCCCCCGTGCACAGGGCGAGGTTGTCGTAACTCTCGACATATTCACGCCCGGTATCGACTTCACGCACCGAGACGGTCTTAGCCACGCGGTCGATCGCGGTGACCTCATGGGCGATCCGGACCTCAATGTTGAGAGACTCGCGCAGGCTCTCGGGCGTCTGCAGCAGCAACCGGTCTCTCTCGGTGATCACTTCACCGATGTGGTACGGCAATCCGCAGTTCGCGAATGACACGTGATGGCCGCGCTCCAGCACGACAATGTCTGCACTTTCGTCAAGCCTGCGCGCGCGGGCTGCAACCGACGCGCCTCCAGCAACTCCTCCAACAACGACCAACTTCATGGGATGCCATGCCTTCTGCGGCGACCTCTGAGCTGTGCTTTTCACAGTCCATCGATGCACCGCTATATATTCCACGCTACTCCTGTAGGCCCCTCCGTGCGGGAGTGTTGTGGCCTGTCGCGCGGCACTGTTCGAGAGTGAATACTGCTCGATTTTCCGAAGCCGAATTGCGGCATCCATAGACCGGTTTGCTAGTCTGCCACTCTGCCGTTGGGGCAATGCTTCTGAGGCATCGCTGCAGTCTCGCACCGGCATCCGAGAGGGTTCGAATGTATTCACCGATCGTCTTCGACTACTGGTTGCCTACGTATGAGCGCGAGCCCGCCTTCGATGCCCTCTACGTGGTTCGGGTCGCCGAATCGCTGCCCACCAACACTGCTGTCACCCTGCTGAATGTTGCCGTCGGGCCGAGCATCGTCAGCCTGGTGACGTCGTTCGCCGAGCGCCTCGATTTCACCGACGGGCAACGAATCAGCAGCGAGCAATTGAGCTCTGAACTCGACGCGGCCGGAGTTGCTCTCAACGGTGCCGATCGACTCTTCTACCTCCCGCGGCAGGAACAGGACGCCCTGCGCGCTGAGGTCACACCTAAGACAACCCGCCAGCTGACCGAGGCGGATGCCGCAGAATTCGAGAAGTTCGCGGCGGCGATCCCCGAGAGCGAACTCGACGAAGCATTTGTGGAACTCGATCACTGGCTCGTCTATGGCACCTTTGCGGATGATCGGCTCGTGGCTGCCTCGAGCATGTATCCGTGGCGCGGCTCACAGCTGGCCGACCTCGGCATCATCACGCTGCCGGGATACCGTGGTCGCGGCTTCGCCACGCGCACCGTTCGTGCGATCAGCGCGCGTGCTCTCGCGGACGGCTATGAACCGCAGTATCGCTGCCAGCTCGGCAACGATGGGTCGTCGGCCGTCGCTCTCGCGGCCGGCTTCACGCTGTTCGGTGAGTGGGATGTCGTGCCGCTCAACGACTGAATTGAGTCACTCGCGTCAGGAAGCGATCGCGGCCAGAATCTTGTCGCACAGCGCCATCGTGCGCACGTTATCTGCTGCCGATGGGCTGAGTTCTTCCGTTCCCTGCACGACTCCAACGAAATGCTTCATCTCGCCGACGTAGCCGCGCAAGTAGAGGTCTCGGAGGCTTCCCGAGCCGGGAGAGTTCGACACGTCGTACGTGACAGATCGCTCGGCGAGGGTTTCGCCCGGTCCAGCGGTAGAGCCGTCAACTTCGCCCGTGAGCACGTGGATGCGGCTCAGGTCGGAGACCCGCACGACCCCGTTCGCGCACGTGACGCTGAGTTCTTCGGTCTCGCGCGACCACGCTCTCGCCGAAACAAAGTTCAAGGACCCAATGACACCGTTCTCGTGGCGCACCTGCACGAGTATGGCGAGGCCATCGCCGGCGCTGTTCTTCATCGCCGACACATCAACGACTTCTCCGAACACATCGCGGACGAGATCGATGAGATGAATGACCGCCTGTGTCACGAACTCGACCGGGGTGAAGTCGGGTTTCCACGCCGCGAAGCCAAACTCACAGGCGTACGACAACACCGGGCCCTGCTCGGTCCCTTCACCGATGAGAGTCTTGAGCTGGGTGTAGGCCGGAGCGAATCGCTTCATGAAGCCGAGCATCACGGGCACACCGGCATCCGCGGCGATTTCGGCAACTTCTTGAGCTTCGGCCTCGGTCGACCCGAGGGGCTTCTCGACGAACACGGCAACGCCAGCGCGAACACAGTCGGCAACAACGGCAGCCTGAAGGTGTGGGGCAAGCGACACGACGATGCCGTCAAGGTTCGTGGCTTCGATCAGCGCGAGGTGGTTCGGAAAGATGGGGTGGATGCCGCGGGCTTCTGCCTCGGCTACGCGAGCAGGATTGCGCTCAGCCACACCCGCCAGGGGAACTCCCGTCGCGGCGAAAGCTGGATACAGGTTCAGCGAGGAGTGTCGGCCTGCGCCCACAAATCCGATTCGGGGCTGCTCAACAGTGGGCATGGTTCCTCATATCCTCAGTGCGTTGGAGGCACTTCTTCCATTATGGCGGGGCCGGTGAGAGATCGATCGGCTGGCAGCGAGCGATCGCCATGCAGACCCGCCGCTAGGGCTGCGCTGGCACCGCTGCCCGCACGAGTTCGCGCGCCAATTCGATGCTCGCCGAGAGAGTGTCGAGCGAGAGTTGCTGCGTGACGAGGGCGCCTTCGTGCAGCACCAAGAGTTGAGTGGCAAGCGTGTCGGGAGCCGAGCATCCGGCCGCCGTGGCGAGCTCAAGGAACAGGTCGATCAGCCACTGCTTCTGTTTCATGGCGACGACGTGAGCGGGGTGGGTCGCGTCGGGCAGTTCGGCGAGAGCATTGATGAAGGCGCAGCCGCGCGGGTTGCTCTGGTTCCAGGTGCGCTGGGCTTCGAGAGGGGCGATCACCGCCTCGATCGGCGACGAGGCGGCGGCGATGGTTTCGCGAACCAGTAGCTGCCAACGCTGTTCACGCTCGTCGAGGTACGCGACCACGAGCTGATCTTTGGAGCCGAACTGGTTGTAGAGGGTGCGCTTGGTCACACCCGAGTGTTCGGCGATGAGATCGACACCGACCGCCGTAATGCCGCGGCTATAGAAGAGGTCACCGGCGGCTTCCAGAATGCGGTGCCCTGCGGCCGTCATCGGTTTCGTCTCCGACATTCAACACTCCTTTACCGATCGGTGTACTGTGGGTTTAGTTCACCGATCAGTATATCCACGAGGAGACCCCCATGGACGTTCCCACCACCATGCGCGCCGTACAGCTCACCCAGCACGGCGGGCCCGAGGTTCTGCGTGTGACCGAGGCAGCAACTCCCACTCCGGGGGCTAACGAAGTTCTCGTGAAAGTGAGCGCCGCGGCCCTCAACAACACCGACCTGTGGACTCGCGAAGGCGAGTATGGCCTACCGGGCCCGCGCGCCGGCTGGCGTGGGCCGCTCGACTTTCCGCGCATCCAGGGGGCGGATGTTGCTGGGCACGTCGTCGCGGTTGGCGACGGCGTCGACGCGAGCATCCTTGGGTCTCGCGTGGTCATTGACCCCGCGATCTATGACGTTGACGAACCCGACGCGAACATCACGGGCCTCATGGGCAGCGAAGGCGACGGCGGGTACGCCGAGTACGTGATCACGCCGGCCGACCGCATCCACGACGTGACCGAGTCACCCCTCAGCGACGACCAGCTCGCCGCCCTGCCCATCTCCTACGGCACCGCGCTCGGCATGATCGAGCGTGGCCGGTTGCAGTCGGGTGAAACCGTGTTGGTGTCGGGAGCATCCGGTGGCGTCGGCGTTGCGCTCGTGCAGTTGGCGCGTGCCCGTGGCGCCCGCGTGATCGCGATCAGCAGCGGTTCCAAGATTCAGGCGGTTCGGGATGCCGGCGCCGACGTCGTTGTCGACCGCGCGACCGACGTGCCCCAGCAAGTACGCGCGGCCGCTCCTAATGGCATTGATGTCGTTCTCGATGTTGTCGCCGGAGACCTCGTTCACGACGGACTCCCCCTGTTGCGCAAGGCCGGCCGCTGGGTCGTTGCCGGAGCCCTGGGCGGTCACACGATCGGCTTCGACGTGCGCGACCTCTACCTGCACAACCTGCAACTCATCGGCTCCACGATGCACACCCCGGAGCACTTTGAACTGCTCATGGAGATGGCGCGGCAGGGAGAAATCGCGCCCCTCGTCGCGGCAACGTTCCCGCTCGAGCAGGCCGCCGAAGCCCAGGAAGAGCTCGCTCGCCGGGCGCACGTCGGCAAGATTGTGTTGCACCCGTAGCCTCGCGCAGCGCGACCGACGGCCTTATTGCCGTCACGGTGCTCGACGGCAATAAAGCCGTCAGCGGCCACCGTGCTCGCCCTGCTGCGGTCGCGTTGCTCCCCACAGGCCGCCACCTCATTTAGGCTGAACGCAGCGGTCTGAGCGACCGAATGCCAGCAAGAGGATTTCGCCCATGATCACCACCCCCGAGTACGTTCCGACCATCGTTATGTCGAAGGCTTCCGCCGGTGGTGCGCACGAAAAGCCTGAGCTTACTGCGCTGATTCATGGGCTCGAAGCATCCATGAAATCGGCGATTGAAGCGACCGGTGCTCGCGTCATCAGTGTTGATGGGTTCACCGAAGCGGACGTGGATGCTGCGCTCAGCCAGGCGGACGGCGTCGTGCTGCTCGGCGGTGGTGACGTTGACCCCGACGAGTACGGGGCGGCCGAGCGTCATCCGAAGCTTTACAACATCGACCGCACGACCGACCGCGTCGACATCGAGCTCGTGAACCAGGCCACCGAACGTCGCCTGCCCGTGCTCGCGATCTGCCGCGGGATGCACATCGTGAACGTGGCGCGCGGTGGCACGCTCATCCAACACCTCGAGCCGAGCGCTGTCGTGCACAGTGGCGGCGGAGTCGACGCCATGGTCGATCACGACGTGACCCTCGACCCGGCTTCGCAACTCTCCGAGCTGTACGGCGAGGGCACCATGACGATCCGCTCTGGCCATCACCAAGCGGTGGATGTCGTGGGCGCCGGTCTCACCGCCACCGGTCACGCCGCCGACGGCGTGGTCGAAGCGGTCGAAAGCACCGACCCGACCTCTCCCCTTATTGCGGTGCAATGGCATCCCGAAGACGGCGCGGCGAACGAACGTGACCGCGAACTGCTCTTCGGGTGGCTCACCGCGAAGGCGCGCGAGTTTCACGCACGCCAGAGCGAGGTCGCGGTTTAGCGAGCGATGGCTCGTACCCCACCCCGAAACTAGCGAAAGCTACTAGCGAACCGCCATAGCGGCGCGAACGCCTTCGTTGACGATTTCGCCGTTGGCGACGTTGAGTCCGCGAGCAAGAGCGGGCGATGCGGCAGCGGCTGCATCCCAACCGTGGTTCGCGATGGCGACGACGAACGGCAACGTGGCATTGCTGAGAGCGCGGGTCGAGGTGCGCGGAACAGCGCCGGGCATGTTGGCGACGCAGTAGTACAGCGAGTTGTGAACCGTGAAGGTGGGGTCGTCGTAGGTCGTGGCGTGGGTGCCTTCGAAGCATCCGCCCTGGTCGACCGCAATGTCGACGAGCACCGAACCGGGCTTCATCGACGCGACCATTTCGTCGGTGACGAGCTTGGGAGCGGCAGCGCCGGGGATCAGCACCGAACCGATCACCAGGTCGGCCTCGAGCAGCTGCTCGGCGATTTCGTAGCGCGTCGAAACGCGGGTTTGAACTTCACCGTTGAACCGCACCTCGAGCGCGCGCAGACGCGGCAGCGAGATGTCGATGATCGTAACGTCGGCGCCGAGACCGAGCGCGTTGGCGGCAGCGTGCTCACCGGCAACACCGCCACCGATGACGACAACCTTGGCCTTGGGGGTTCCAGCAACTCCACCGAGCAGTTGACCGCTGCCACCCTCAGCCTTGAGCAAAGCGTGGGCGCCAGCAACGATCGAGAGTCGACCAGCGACCTCGCTCATCGGGGCAAGAAGGGGAAGCGAACGGTCGTCGCCCTGAACGGTCTCGTAAGCAACCGCCGTCGTTCCCGACGTGACGAGCGCTTCGGTCAGCGCGCGGTCTGCGGCGAGGTGCAAGTACGTAAAGAGAACGAGGTCTTTGCGAAAGTAGCCGTACTCCGAAGCGATCGGCTCTTTGACCTTCACGACGAGCTCGGCGGATGCCCACACCTCGGCCGCGTCAGCAACGATCTGTGCGCCTGCTGCCGCGTAGAGCTCATCGGTAAAACCACTACCGATACCGGCGCCAGCCTGAATGGTGACGGCGTGCCCGCCAGCCACCAAGGTGTCCACACCCGCCGGGGTTATCGCAACACGATTTTCGTTGTTCTTGATTTCAGCAGGTACAGAAATGCGCATCGACTTACCTTTCGCAGCGGAGTGGAGTTGCTCAACCCTGTCAGAAATTCTGTCTTTTGTGGAAAAGTCAGAATATTGATCGGAAAATAGTTCGCAAAGGCCTCATTTTGTGCCAAAATTGCGTTCAATCGCCCCTCCAGCCGAAGGATCTTCGAGTGACTGACGAACTTGACCCGATCGACACGAAGATCCTTACCCTTCTCTCTCGGGATGCCCGGATGAGCAACGCGGCGATCGCGAGCACCGTCGGCATTGCGGCATCCACCGCTCACACTCGCATCAAGTCGCTTTTCGACCGCGGCCTCATCACGGGGTTCCACGCCGCGCTGAACCAGGCGAAGCTCGGTCGCGGGCTGCAAGCGATCATCGGAGTCTCGCTGCGCCCAGGTGCCCGCCAAGAGAGCATCCAAGCCTTTACGGAAGAAATTCGTCGGCTGCCCGAAGTGATTCAGCTGTTCTTCGTGGGTGGCGGGGATGACTTTCTCGTGCACATCGCGGTCGAGAACTCGTCAAAGGTTCGACTGTTCGTCGTCGATCACTTGTCGGCCCGCCACAGCGTTGCCTCCACCAACACGAGCATGATCTTCGAGTATCACCGCAACGCGGTCGCCACCGACTTCGCCTAAGAGTTCTCTCGCGCTCCGCGGATTCTTCGCTGGTTCGGCACTTCAACCACTGTCGGTAGGCTGCAACGAAGCGAAGTCAGGAGCGAACCATGGCAAAAAACTCTGACACTCGTGCTGCCGCTCTTGTCGCTCAGCTACACGCTGAGGGCGACCCGCAGGCTAGGGCTGATCTGGGGCGGCGTTACGGCATCCAGACCGACAACGCCGTCGGCCTGTCGAGGGCCCGAATGAAAACGATCGCCGCGGCCCTAGCCCCTGATCACGAGCTCGCACTCTCTCTGTGGGCGACCGGTCTCTACGAGGCTCGAACTATCGCAACGTACATCGACGATCCACGTCTCGTCAGCGTCGATCAGCTGGATACGTGGTGCGCTGACTTCGACAATTGGGCGATCGTCGATGGTGCCTGCTTCACCCTCTTCGATAAAGCGCCCGACGCGTGGTCACGACTCGAACCGTGGGCAGGAAGCGATCGCGAGTTCACGAAACGCGCTAGCTTCGCACTGCTGTGGGCGCTTGCACTGCATGACAAGGATGCCGCCGACTCGCTCTTTTCGGATGCCCTGCCGCTGATTGAGGCGAACGCACATGATCCACGACCGCTCGTCACGAAAGCGCAGACCATGGCGCTGCGGGCGATCCTTCACCAACGACCACAGCTCCGGCCAGAAGTCGATGACCTTGTTAACCGCCTCGCACTGTCGACGGATGCGCCAACACGACGAGTGGTGCGCCCCATCGTGAAAATTCTGCATTCGACCGGCGGCGAGTAGCTGGCGCCCAGCGATTGCTTGGCTACAGCAGTCGCGCTGAATAAGCTTGCTGCATGCCCGAGAACCTCGACTTCAGCGCCACTATCGTCAACCCCGAATGGATGCCAAGCTGGTCGGTCATCGAAGTACCCGTGTCGAAAGAGTTCTTCGGAACCGGAAAAACGGTCAAACCGAACACCACTGTTGACGGAGTGGCGGTGACTTCCGCACTCATGCCCACAGGGCAGGGTGGCCACTTCATCTCAGTGAGTGCAGCGTTACGCAAGAAGCTCAAAAAAGACGTCGGCGACGAGGTGCACATTCACATCGAGCGCGAGCCAATCGCCTAGAACCGGTCGTAACGCGGGCTCGTGAGCGGCCAATCGCGCGCGATCCACGCTGGCACGAAGTCATCGAGGACGGCTTCGAGGTCGGTGCCGACGTTCTCGTCGCGCACCCACCACGAGATGTCCGCATCCGCCTCCGGTGTTTCGGCGGGGTCAATGTAGACACAGCCGATGAGCTCCGTCTCGTTCGCGTCAAAGAGCGCGAAGTTGAATGACTGGTTGATGCGCATCTCGTCGGCATGCCGCTGCAGGTCGGCGCGGTCCTGCTCGGCGGTCATTGTGGCTGGCGGCCAACCTCAGGCCTCGCCATAGATCGACCACAGTCGTTCCCGCGAACCCTTCACCGCCTCCATATCGAGCTCGGTCTCGGAGGCGCGGATCGGGCGGAGGTGGTGGCCAGTCGGCAAAGCGACCTGGGTCGGATGCTGCCAGCCGGGCGGCAACCACGATTCAGCTGAGGGTGACGTGCCACTGGGATCAGCCATGGGGCCCTTCCTAGCTGGACGCTCTATCGCAGTAGTCCATTCTCGTACGCATGCGCGACGATCTGTACCCGAGAGGCGAGCGACAGCTTCGCCAGAATGCTGCGGATGTGGCTCTTCACTGTCGTCTCCCCGATGTACGCGGTTTGCGCGATTTCTGCGTTGCTCAGCCCCCGCGCCGCCAACAAGAAAACTTCCTTCTCGCGCACCGAGAGAACATCGATTGCTTCGGCGACACGCTCGCGCTGCACCGATGATGTTTGCGCTCGGATGAGGTCTACCGTGTCACTCGCAGCGATCACCGACTGCCCGGCGTGCACTGCCCGAATCGCTGCAAGGATGAACTCTGGAGTCGCATCCTTCACTAGAAACCCCTCGGCGCCAGCCTGAATCGCGCGGACCACCGCCTGATCACGCTGGAAGGTTGTCAGCATGATGATCTTCGGGCCCAGTTGGGGTGCTGACCCTTCACTCGCTTCACGTTCTCCCGCGGCCTCGACGAGCGCATTCATGATGCGCGACGTCGCCTCGATGCCGTCGAGGAGCGGCATCCGAATGTCCATCAACAGAACGTCGGGGTCGACCTCGCTAGCCAAGGCGACCGCCGCTTCTCCGTCGTAGGCGGCCCCCACGAAGGCGAGGTCGTCCTGTGACTCAATCAACATCTGGATACCCGAGCAGAACAACTGGTGATCGTCAGCTATCGCAACACGAATGGGGCTCATCGAGCGGCCACCTCGTCTGCAACCAGCGGCTTCTCGTAGCGTTCTCCGTCACCCGGGTTTTCCTCGCTGGTTGAGGGAATGAACGCGGTGACGAGATAGACATCACGCTCATCAGCGGCACCCGTCGTGAGCCACCCGCCCGCTAACCGTGCACGCTCGCGCATTCCGTACAGCCCCCGAGTCGTGCGCGGAGCGGCCTCCGCGACCGAATCGTCGACCGCCGGAGCACCTGTCGAAGAAACGCTCAACGCCAAACCCGGCCCGCGCCAGTCCAGGGTGATGCGTGCCGAGGGTTCCCGCCCGGCATGCTTCAGAGCATTGGTCAGCGCTTCTTGAACGATTCTGTACACGGCGAGTTGCTGGCCAGGCGTGAGCGGTCGAGGGTACCCAAAACTCTCGATCGTGGCGGCAAGCCCGGCCCCGCGCATCCGTTCAACCAGTTCGTCGAGATTCTCGATCGTAGGGTTCGAGTGGCCTTCAGGCTCAGAGACTAGCGACTCGATAAGAATACGAACCTCGGAGAGGGAAGAACGCGCTGATCCCGCGATCCGCTCTAAGGATTCCCCGATCGCGTCTGGCCGTTGCGGACCAATAAAACGAGCACCATCCGCTTGGGCGATGATCACTGCGAGCGAGTGAGCCATGATGTCGTGCACGTCCTGTGCGATACGGTCGCGCTCCCGAGACACGATGAGATCGATCTCGGCAGAGTGGAGTTCCTCGACGGTCGCACCGAACTTGGCATCCGTCTCGTGGAGTTGCCGCGAAGACCGAAGCCCGGAAGCAACTGCCCACGTACCGATCGCACAGGCAAGGCTTGCTGCGAGCACGAGAAAGAACGTCTGATGCACCGGAAGGCTCCCGAGGAAGCGTGACCCGACCCAGGCTGGCCAGCCGGCCCCGTCAGAGAGAAGTGGCACCCCCGTGAGTAGCGCGCACATCACGGCGTACGACAGCATTATCGGAAGCGCCACAAGACGGATTCGCTTGTGCGCGCTCGAGCTCACGATGAAACACGCAATCACAATGCCGAAGTAGACAGGCCACGTCGTCTCGCCATAGCGGGCAGGCGAGAAGGCAAGCTGGAACAGCAATACAGCGCCCGGAAGCAGAATCGCCACATGCGGAAATGCCCTTGCCAGGCCGATCGCTGCGGCAATGATGGCGAGGGTGAACGGGTATGCGGGCCACGGAGCGCCGATGGTGCGACCGGTCTCTGCGAGGATCCAGAGTACGTAAAAGACCACCGCAATGGTCGGCTCGAGCAGCCAGCGATACTTACGAAGAGTAATGAGCATGTGGCAATGCTAGGTGCGCGACTCAGAGAGAACCTCAGGAATTGACGGAGATCATCCCAACGGAGGAGGAAGGTCGCCTCTAGGGCGGAGCGTTAGCGCGACTCGACTGCGGCGGCTGCTAGGCACGTCGCAGATGGTAGGTCAGCGCCTGCCGCACGCACTCGCGCAACTCATCGACCGGCACGCTGTCGCCGACGGTGAACAGCACCGCGCGCTCGCCCTCGTAGGCGAACATGTCGCCGAACTGGGCGCGAAAGTCGTTTACGAGATTGGTGCTACAGATGAAGAACATCGCGTAGTCGTGCGCTGATTTCGCGTTCGTCGGCGCAATGCGAATCGTGCTGCCGCTGCGCGTCTCCTTGGTGAGATACGCGGGCTCTCCCCACTTGAGCGATTCGGTGATCGCACCAACGCCCTCGGTTTCGGATGCCGTAGCCAGAACCAGCTCACGAAGCGCGAGTAGCTCGCTGCGCATTGGTTCCGGGTAGTCGCCGAAGGTCGCCGCGACCTCGGGCGGCATCGCCGCACGATTGTCGCCTTCCCCAGCTTTTGCAATCGTCCTCGCGATTTCGGTCATTGCTCGACGCTACTCCCCATCCACCCGACCAACATAGGGAAACAGGGAACGCGAGACCGCCGCAAAAAACGCATTCACTCAGTTAGTTGCTTAAGGTAAGGAATATAGTTACCCTCGCTAAGTACTTAAAGGAGTTGAGACTTGTTAGACAACACGGATGCCACCGCCATCCTCACGGGAATGGTGACGATTAGCCGCACCTTCCGCAAGTCTGCCCAGCGCAGCCGCGAGCGCAGTCTCGCCGGCACCAAGTACGGCTTTCTGCGGCACCTGTTGGAGGGCGATGCGCGCCTCGGCGAACTCGCCCACCAACTGGTTGTATCGGCTCCCGTTGCCTCCCGCGCAGTGGAAGCACTCGAAGCCGATGCCCTCGTCGAACGTCGCCCCGACCCCGCTGACGCCCGTGCGGTTCTCATTTCCATCACCGAGCAGGGACGCACCGCACTGGCCGAGGGCGACAGCCGCATCATCCGCAAATTTGCTGCAGCTCTTGACGACTGGACCCCCGAGGAAGCCGAGCGCGCCGTCGCCCTGCTTGCTGTTCTGAATGACCGGCTTGCAGAGGTTCTGCAGCCCACCGATACCCCTATCGACACAAAAACACACGAAGACGAAGACGAGAACAACGAATGACCGCACCCACCCGCGCCACCACGCCATCCCCCGATCAGCCCGGCGCCGCCTACACCCACCGCGAAATTCTGCAGGTGATGACCGGCCTTCTCGCCGCGCTCTTCACCGCCATGATCTCCACCACGATCGTATCGACCGCCCTGCCGACGATCATTGCCGAGCTCGATGGAACCCAGCGCCAGTACACCTGGGTCATCACCTCGAGCCTGCTCGCGATGACCATCACGACCCCGATCTGGGGCAAGCTCTCTGACCTCTACGACAAGAAGCTGCTAACCCAGCTCTCCATCGTCTTCTTCTTGGTCGGCTCCATCGCCGCCGGTTTCGCCGGATCTATCGGCGTTCTCATGATCGCCCGTGCCCTACAGGGCATCGCGATGGGTGGCCTCACCGCTCTCGTGCAGTCCATCATGGGCTCGATCATCGCGCCTCGAGAGCGCGGACGCTACGCCGGCTACATGGGTGCCGTCATGGCGGTCGCTACCGTCTCCGGCCCGCTGCTCGGTGGCATCATCACTGACTCGCTCGGATGGCGTTGGTGCTTCTTCGTAAGCCTGCCGCTGGCCGTCATCGCCCTCATCGTGCTGCAGCTCAAGCTCCACCTTCCCGCGAACACCCGCGGCAAAACACGACTCGACTACCTCGGCGCCGTTCTCGTCTCGATCACGGCAGCCCTGCCCATGCTCTGGGTCACCTTTGCGGGCAACGATTACGACTGGATCTCGTGGCAGTCGGGCGTCTTCCTCGCTGCCTTCCTCCTCATCGGCTTCTTCGCCGTTGTGGTTGAACTGCGCGCTCCCGTCCCCATGATTCCGTTGCGCTTGCTCGGCAACTCCACCACCATCTGGATGATCGTCGCCAGCGTGGGCATCGGTGTCGGCATGTTCGGCTCCGGCATCTTCTTGACGCAGTACTTCCAACTCGGCACTGGCGCCACTCCCACGCAGGCCGGCCTCATGACCATCCCGATGATCATCTCCCAACTGCTTTCCGCGACGATCGGTGGCCTCATCGTGAGCCGCATCGGTCGTTGGAAGCCCGTCATGATGGTCGGCAGCGTTCTGCTTCTCGCCGGCCTCACCGGTCTCGGCACCGTGACCCACGACACCCCTTACTGGACCGTCTCGATCTACATGGTCCTCATGGGCATCGGCATCGGTGGCCTCGTGCAGAACGTTGTTCTTGCGGTTCAGAACACCGTTGATGTGAAGGATGTCGGCTCCGTCTCTGCTGCCGTCGCCTTCTTCCGCTCCCTCGGCGGCGCTGTCGGCGTGACGATTCTCGGCGCGGTGCTCACGAACCACGTCAGCAGCAACATCGTGGACGACCTTGCCGAGATCGGCGTTGACCCCAGCGCCCTCTCGAACGGTTCGGGCGAAACCAGCCTCGACATCACCGGACTCCCCGAGGTCATCCAGACAGCGTTCCACCACGCCTACGCGGATGCCTTTGGTTCCGTCTTCATGATTGCCGCGTTCGTGACGGCAACGTCGGTGATCGCGATTGCGGTAGCGCGCGGCTCGATGCTGCGCACCACGATCGGCATGACCCCCACTGCCGAAGCGGATGCCACCGGCGAGACCGCCGACGTGGAAGCGGAGCTAGCCGCAGAGACCGAGAACGACGAGCGGCCCACCGACAGCAGCGCGCCCGAGAAGGACTAAGCGAGCTCGTGGCGGCTAGCTGCGAGCACAGCGCTTAACGCCTAGCGCTAAGCGAGCTCGCGAATGGCCGCCACGAAGGCGTCGATGTCCGCGGCCTGGTGGGCGAACGAGACAACGATGCGCACGACTCCGGACTCCCAACGGTTGGCGTAGAAACCAAAACCGCGCTCGAAGAGTGCTGCAGTGAGTTCGTCGGAGAAGAGGGCGAAGAGGATGTTGCTGCCGGGCTCACTGGTGACGGTCACGCCGGCGACATCTGCGATTCCGGCGCGCAGGCGAGCCGCCATCGCGTTGGCTTGGCGCGCGTTGTCGAACCAGAGATCGTCGGTCAGATACGCGTCGAGCTGGGCTGCCTGAAAACGCATCTTCGAGGTGAGCTGCCCGCCGCGCTTGTGACGGAATGACAACTCGGTAGCGAGCGTCGGGTCAAACGAGACAATGGCATCCGCCGTGAGGGCGCCGTTCTTGGTGGCGCCGAACGAGAGCATATCGACGCCGAGCTTCCAGGTCATCTCCGCCGGGCTCACGTCGAGCGCAACAAGCGCGTTGGCGAAGCGGGCACCATCCATGTGGATGCGCAGGCCAGCCTCCCGCGCGATACCCGTCAGCACGCGCAGTTCGTCAATCGTGTACACGCTGCCGGTCTCGGTGACCTGGGTGATGCTGAGCACCGATGCCTGCACGCTGTGTACATCGCCCAGCCCGACCTTCACCGCTGCCCGCAGCTCGTCGGGATCGATCTTGGAGTGCTCGCCGCCGAGCAAGACAATCTTGGAACCGTCAGTGAAGAACTCGGGTGCCCCGGCCTCATCGTTCTGAATGTGCGCGTCACGGTGAGCAAGAATGCTGCCCCACGGTCGGGTCAATGCTGCAAGCCCGATGCCGTTGGCTGCCGACCCCGTGCCGACCGCAAAGACGTCGAGCTCACACTCAAACGCAGCGGCCATCTTCGCGCGCATCTGCGCGGTGAGCGGATCATTTCCATAGGGTGCAGCGGGGCCCGCGGATGCCGCAACCACGGCATCCAGAATCTGCGGTGAGGCGCCGGCAGCATTGTCACTCAAATAGCCGCGCAGGATGGAATCGGTCGAGGTCATGGCAGCTTTCTAAAACGAGAAATAGGGAATGCCAATCGGATATACCTCGGGCCTTGAACCACAGGTACTTCGTGACGGGAGCGCCACCGCAGAAAGCGCCCCAGTCGAGTGTTCGGCAACGATCAGCACTGCTCCGATCCACCCTTAGTCGATGATAACTCCCGCTACGTCAGAGCGGATAGCGCTCCCGCTGCCGCGGTGCGATCCTGCAGCTTTATTGCGCCAGACGCGGCTCGCGACGCCCGTTTGAGGGCTAGGGCGCAACACTTCACCCCGGTATCCTTGAAATATGAGCATCCTTACAGCAGTCAGCAACAGCGGGCCCGACGGGTCGACGGCAATCGCGGTCATCTTCATGATGGTGTTTTGGGTTGCCTACGCCGGCGCTTTCATGATCTTCGGGCTCGTTTCCCTTGCCGCCTCTGTGCTCGCTCTGGTCTCCCTTTATCGCAATCGCGACAAGCTTCGCGCAATCGAGCTTGCCGCTTGGGTCGGTATCTGCCTGCTCCTCACCATTCTTGGTCCACTCAGTTGGTTCCTTATTGGGCGGCGAAAGATGCTCGATGACTCTCGCGCAGAAGAGCAGTCGCCCTCCGCCTGAGCCACAAATGTTACAAACATCGAAAACGCGCGAATGAAGGCTCGACAGATCGCTTCGTGAGGAGTTGAATCAATGTCAGAGCACAACCGCACTGCAGCGGGATGTTCCCTCGCAGTGTCTGAGGTCTTCAATAGTGTGAACTCGAAGGAGTAGAAAACTATGACGATTGCCACGCCCCGGCCGACCGAAGGTTCAACAGACCGCGCCCGTCCAGCTATTGCCTGGACGACCGTGCAAGCGGGCCTCTGGATTGGCAATGCCGGCGGTGAATTCGCGGGCATGATCGAACGCAGTAGCGGCGGTGACTTTCTCATCACCGACCATCGCGCTCACCCGCTCGGCACCTGCGCCACTCTCGACGAAGCGAAAGCTCGCCATCAGCGGCAGTTTCAACTGAGCCAGTCAGCGCTCAAGGCCAGCATCTAGCGCCGCCCGCAGCACGGCAGCCTGCAGTCGCCACCCGCCCAGCGCGGCCAACTAGAATCGCCGCATGAGCAGTTTCACAGTCGAGTCCGCAACGGGATTCGTTTCGTCGAACCCGCTCCGCTGGCTGACGACCGGGGGCAGCTAATGGGCGCCGGGCACGACCACGGCGCAGCGACGACGAACCGCACGCGGCTGCTGATTGCCTTCATCATCACTGTCGGCGTCGTGATCGCTCAAGCCATCGGCGCCGTCGTTACGGGCAGCCTCGCTCTACTCGTCGATACCGCGCACATGCTCACCGATTCCGCCGGACTATTCATGGCGCTCATCGCGGCCGGCCTCATGCAACGCCCGGCCACCAATAAGCACTCCTGGGGTCTGAAGCGCACAGAAGTGCTGAGCGCGATGGCGCAGGCAACGTTGCTTTTCGCCGTGGGCATCTACGCGCTCGTTGAAGGTGTGCGCCGCCTCTTCGACCCGCCAGAAATCCAACCCGCCGGCCTCCTGATTTTCGGGATAATCGGCCTTGTCGCGAACGTCGCCGCCCTCATCGTGCTCACCGGCGGCCGCAACGCCAACCTCAATATGAAGGCCGCTTTTCTGGAGGTCGTGAACGACGCGCTCGGCTCCGTCGGCGTTATTCTCAGCGCCATCGTGATCGCACTCTTCGGCTGGTACCAGGCGGATGCTGTGGTCGGCATCCTGATCGCCATTCTGATTGTGCCCCGCACCATCATTCTGCTGAAAGCCAGCCTCGGGGTGCTGCTGGAATCCACGCCGAAGGGCATCGACCCCGCAGCAGTGCGCGCGCACATCATGGAAATGGATCACGTCACTGACGTGCACGACCTGCACATCACGCGCATCTCATCCGACCTGCCCGTACTCACCGCGCACGTCATCGTCGATGACTCCTGCTTTCGCGATGGTCATGCGGCCGAGATGCTGCCCGCGCTGCAAAAGTGCGTCGCCGAACACTTCGAGCTCAGCATCGAGCACTCAACTTTTCAGATTGAACCCGAAAGTAACATCACCGAAGAGCACGTTCACCACCACTAACGGTGGCTCGGTGCAGCTAGCCAGAACGAGGCGGGCTAGGCGGTGCGGTCTGTCACAATCGCGGCGATAAGGTCGGCCTGCGCGAGCGAACGCGCGCGGACGGCGGGCAAGTGCTTCTGCAGCGAAGCCGCAACCTCGACGCGCACTTCAGCTAGCTGTTCGAACCGCTTCACGAGGGCACCCAGCTCTGCTTCGCTGTGAGGCATTGCCCATTCCTCGGCATCAAACATCTCGAGCACTTCTTGATATTTGTGGCTCCACCCAATGACGAGAGTCGGCACGGCCATGGCGAGGGCCGACACCATCGCGTGAAAGCGGCTAGCAACGAAGAGATCGCATTCTCCGATGATGTAGCGCAGCTGCTGCGAGGGAAGCTCGGCGTCGATGAAGAGAAGGTTCTCATTCGCCCCCACGCGCTCGAAGACTTCGCGGCACAGCGGTAAGTCGTTGTTGTGTGTCTTGGTGGATCCATCACGAGCACTGTGCGGCAGAAGAACGACCTTGCGCCCCGACGCCAGAAGGTGCGAAACGAAGTCAGCCGTCTGGCCGATGTAGTCGCCGTCACGAGCATCGACCTTTTTCTGTAGGACAACACTCGGCGACAAACCCACGACCGTACCCGATTCAAAGAACGAGAGGTCGAACTTCTTCGACACCTCGGCGCGCTCGGTGCCGTCAAGTTCCAGCGAGAACGCGTAGTCGGCGCCCGCGACAAGGTTCTTCAGCCCCAGCCCCTCGGCGAACTCGTGTGTTTTTGCGCCACGGGTCACGATGGTGTGCACCTTGGGCAAGAAGAACCGTGCGGCGCGACGGTTCACCGGATTCGTGAAGGGCCCGATGGCTTGAGCACACTTGAACACCGGAGTCTTGACGAAGAGCGCCGGGAGAATGGATGCCACATTGTAGAGAAGAAACTTTTCGCGACCGTCGGTGAAGGTAATGCCGCCCTGGTCGAGCAGCACTTGCGATCGAGCCAAGGCACCGATCGCCTTCGAGCGTTGACGCAGGAGCGGGCGCAGCGGCGGCAGGATGCGGTAGAGCAGCGCCAGCGAGTTGATCGTCACGCCGAGCTGCCGCGGCTGGGCCGCCACAATATCGAGATTGTCGTAAGTGTTCTGGGCGCGGTCTTCTTCGGGATACATGCTGAGAAGCGTGAAAGTAACGCCGGGCACGCGCGGGCTCAACGTTTGAATCGCACTTTCCAGCATCGCAGAGGCGCCCTTATTGCCCGCGAGCGCGGAGCCAATGATGGTGATGTGGGGAGCGGTCATGCGAGTGACTGGCCCTTCGTTTTCATTGCCGTGTAGCCGGGCCCAAACTCGATTCGTTTGGTGCGTTCCATTGAGTCTTCGAGCAGAATGCGGTTGATGCGCATGAGGTCAGCGAGCAGCCCGAGCGCAAAGCTGAGGAGTCCGCCCACCAGTAGCGCGGAACCGAGAATCAGCGACTGAATGTGATCGCCCGTCGTTCCAGACAGCCACAGGATCAGGTAACGAACGAAGGGAATCAGCGACGCGATCGTTAGCGCAGTGCCCAAGGGCAGGAAGAACGCGAGCGGACGGAACATGAGGTAGCTGCGAATGATCGCGCGCGCGGACTCCCCCACGTGCTGCCACATCGACGAGAACAGTCGCGACTCGCGAGTCTTGGCATTCGTCTCGATGGGAACGCTTGCCAGACGCATTCGCTTGTGCCCGGCCTGAATGATTGTTTCCATGCAGTAGCTGAACTCGGTGACGACGTTGAGGCGCAGCAGCGACTCCCGCGAGTAGGCCCGAAAACCGCTCGCGGCATCCGGAACATCAGTACCCGCAGCCATGTTCACGACGCGGCTGCCGAAGCGCTGAAGTAGTCGCTTGAACGGCGAAAAATGCGCGATGGTGGCCGTTTGACGGTCGCCGATGGCGATGTCGGCCGCTCCGTTCATCAATGGTGCGATGAGGTCGGGGATGCGGTTTTGAGGGTACTGGTTGTCACCGTCGGTGTTGACGACAATGTCAGCACCGTGGGCGAGCGCATAGCTCACACCGTCGGAGAAGGAACGGGCGAGCCCACGATTACCCGGATGGCGCACGAAATGAGTGACGCCATGTGCTTTAGCGACCTCGATGGTGCGGTCGGTCGAGCCGTCATCGATGACAAGGATGTGCAACTCGTCCACGCCGGGAATCTCGCGCGGAATCGACTCCAACACCAGAGGAAGAGTCGTCTCTTCATTCAGGCACGGGATCTGAACAAAAACTTTCACGGGAAAACCAGCTCCAGAGG
Organism: Salinibacterium sp. SWN1162; assembly: GCF_015864675.1. Classification (NCBI taxonomy): domain Bacteria; kingdom Bacillati; phylum Actinomycetota; class Actinomycetes; order Micrococcales; family Microbacteriaceae; genus Salinibacterium; species Salinibacterium sp. SWN1162. The sequence goes on along the minus strand of NZ_JADYWT010000002.1, from coordinate 127,524 downwards.
CGAAAAGGGTGTGGTGCGAACCTTAGAGGGCGGAGGTAAACAAACAACGCTCACGCGGGAGTGCATCACGCATCCCGACTGAGCTTAGGCGGTTGACGCTTGAGCCACAGGGTCAGTACTCCATACAACAACGCGACCACGGCATCCGCAACGGTGCTGAGCAATCGGGCTAAGAGTGACAGGATGACGGCCTGCGCCGGCGTCATGTACTGCAGAGCGAAAACGAAGATCACTGCTTCACGAACACCGAGTCCGCTGGGCACGAATACCGCCAAGATTCCGATTGCGCCGGCGAGCACGTAGGTCGCGGCCAATGGCAGCCACGCTGATGGCTCGAGGTCGAGGAACGATGATGCCACGAGCACAAAGCCGACGCCGTTGATAATGCGCGGGGCGACGAATCCTACGAGGTAGCCGCCGACCGCGGCCGGGGGCAGGAAGTACTCGCGCGGAAGCTCTTGTTTGAGGATCCGCTTGGCGCCAAAGTTGAGCACCGGATGAAAAAGCCGACGATCGAGAACCATCAGAAGCGGGATGAGCGCCAGGATCGGGAGCAACACCGTGACGGGGTTGTCTTGAAAAATGACGAGCCCCACGCTGACAAGCAAGATTGCGGCACTCGGCACGATCGACGACACCTGCAGGAACACGTTCTCGTAGATGAACGAGATCACGATGACGCTGCGGCTGATGCCCTGCTTCTTACCCCAGATCACTTTGTTAAGCAGGGAGCCGACTTGGCCGGGGACGTACTTGAGAAGCCACGATGCTGAATGCACCGCCATCGCCTCGCGCGGTGTCACCGTGGTTGCCGGGCTCAGCCTGTTGACGATTGCGCCCCAGAGCAATCCTGAGACCGGAACGGCCACCGCAAACAGCACCACGGCCGCCACCATGAGCCAGCTGAACTGCAACTGCTGAGCCTGAACCTCAGCCCAGTTGTCGGCGAGCGCCCGCCAAAACAGCACTGCCACCAACGACAGCACTACGACGGTGAGGCCCCAGCGCACCAGACGCTTGCGCCGAGGCGGGGATGACGGCGCGGTCATCGCATCTTGTTGTACGAGCGGAAGGTGTCGAGTTCCTTCTTTTGCGAGTACGGCACGAGACCGTCGGGGTTGGCGTACCCCACGGCGATCAGCATGATCACGCGATCGGTCACGTCGAGGCCAAGAGTTTTCTGCATCTTCGCTTCGAGAGGCTCAAAGTCTGGCCAGTTGATCACGCTCGAGCTGAGCCCGACAGTCTCGAGACCGTACATAAAGGACATTGCTGCCAACGACGAGTCGATGTAAATCGCGTGGCGGTCGCGTGGGCTGAAGTAACTCTCGAGCTTGCCGACAACGACGACGATGGTCGGTATGTTCTGTGCGTAGCCCGCCGCTCCGAACGGCAGCCCGGCTACGGTCTTGACCATCTCCGGGTCATCAAACACGCGGAACTCGTAGGGAAGACGGTTGCACGCCGTGGGAGCTTGGCGCCCAATGATCAGCGCCTTATCGACCAACTCGCGAGGTACCGGCTTCTGTTCGAACCAGCGCACCGAACGACGTTGCATCGCCAGCTCATGCAGCTGGTCATAACTGATGTCGGAGAGGTTCTTCTTGGCATAGGGCACTTTGGTGGTGTCGGCAGGGGTGTAGCTCAGTGCAGAGAAACGGGCGCGGGCAGCATCCACGACCGGGTCGATGCCGGTGCTCACCCGAAAGTACTCGGCGAGAACGTTGTGAGCCCATTCGACTTCACTGGTTTCAAGCGAGGCCGGGTCTGTCGAGCATTGGTGGGCCGCTAGTTCGTAAAACTCAACCGTCTCGGTGATGTAGTCGCGGGCAAAAACGTCGCGCCGCGGCATCATGATGATGCCCTTTTCGAGGCGGTGGATGTTGCGGCGAAGCTCTACCCGCGAAGTGCGGTCCTGATTCTTGTTGCGGTAATAGTTGCGGCGGCCGCGCAACACCGCAGCTTGTTCGCGGTTGAAGGCCAGAAACGAGAACATGTAGAAGAAGTGCGCCAGAATTCGGCTTGATCCGAACGTCTCGAGGAACACCCGATTGACGAGTTCGTAGGTCTTTCGAATCCACGTGATCGCCAACAGCGTGGTCGCGATCGTCTTCAGTTTCTTCAGCAAGTTCTCTCCGCACTCCGTAACGCACACCGGCGTCGCCCCCGCTGAGCTAAACACGGGCACCCGAACGCCACAGCAACTATATCGATGGGGAGTCTCCGGGGACCGCAGCGGCAACCGGCACTGCGGCGGTGCTCGACACCGCAGCGGTGGAACGACGACGCCACTTGCCGACGCCCAGAGCAATAAGCACGTAGAAGAGCGCCACCGGGATGAGTTGAATCCACATGCGGTTGAGGGAGTCTCCGTCGCCCACGCGATACGCGGCGTCACGCAAGTACGCCAGCAGGAAACCCAAAGGGATGAAGCTTGTCAGCGGAAAACGCAAGTGAACGCTGTGGGGAACAGCGATGAAGGAGGCCAGCACTAAGAGTGCCGCGATAAAGACCAGTGACAGCCCCCACGAACCGGCGCCCTGCACGACATTCGCGAACGTGGCGGTGAGACTGTCTCTAAGAATCTGGGGGTTGCGAACCACGAGCACGAGAAGGGTCAGCCACAGCATGCCTTCGGCGAGCAGCAAGAAGAGGCGACCGCGCGTCATGAGCGCGTTCCATCTGAGCAGGGGGATGACGGCAAGAACTGCGACGCCCAGCCCCAGGATGCCCCAGATCTCGAACCCCACTGACTGTTGCTGCGCGAGGTAGATCGCCGCCATGAATGATTGCCATCCAATCGTCGCGACGCCTAAGACCGCCAGCAGAACCGACTTGTGCAGTCTGCTCACCGAGCCATCGAAAATGATCGGTAAGAGCATCAGGATGACGAGAATTGACGACTCTGCTCGAATGAAAATGAGGGCGCCGACGGCGAGGCTCATCGCGGTGATGAGCGCGGTCTTGCTCACGGAGTCGCAGGAGACGAGCATCCAACCGCCGCCGACCACGACGAGCATAAACAGGGCAAACAGCAGGTGCCCGTTGAGGTAAAAAGCATGGAAAACGAAACGGTTCATCGAGACGAGGAACAGTAGTCCGGCGCCGATCAGCAGTAAGAGCGCCCGCTTGCTCAGGCGCGTCGAGAGCGATTGCCACACCATCCACCCGAGCACAGCAAGCACGAGTGCCGAAATCAGCGGCGTAATCGACTGCACGTACAGCTCACCGCCGAGGTTTGCCACCGCGTGAAGCCCTGGCACTCCAATGAGTCGCTTGGGCAACAGAGCCGTCGAAGCGATCGTGATGTTGTTGCTCGCGATCAGAGAACCGTTGAGCAGGTAGTTAAGACTGTCGTTTGACCACGCCACCTGAGGCATCGCACGGAAGAACGCAACGGCACCGATCACACCAGCCACGATGATGCCTGCCCACAGCGGGCGAAGTGGAAGGTCAGCACCCTGGGCGCGGCGCCAGCCCCACAGTGCGACCGGGAGAGCAACCGTCAGAATCAGAGTGAGAAGCGGCGAGCTTGTAATGGGCGTCAGAACCTGAAATGCCGTAACGCAGAGGTAAAGCGCGAGGCCGGTGACCGCTCCGAGAATAGGAACGCCGAGCCCGCGGGCGCCGGCCACCTGAATAAGAGCAGAACCCCCGAGAATCAGTGACAGAACGAAAACGACTTCAAGAATCATTCGCTGAGCCCACCGTTCGGCAGAAGGCAGTTATCGACAACGACGAGCGCCAATCCGCTGTCGCTTTGCGTGTCGGCGGCAGTCTCAGCGTCGAGGGGAAGATGGCCGATGGCGAGTTGCGGGGCCGAATCGTCGGAGCAGTCTCCACGAATATAGAGCCAGTCTTCGAGACGGTGGCCGTGGCCGTCACTGACGATTCTCTCCACCGAGATGATCTGTGGGTTCGCGCGGAGTTGCTCAAGCGTTGTCAGAGTGTGCAGAGAGTCTGAGGCGAGCGATACGGAGCGGGCTTCGCCGAACCCCAGGATGAAGGCTCTCAAACTCACCAAAGCGCTCTCATCATCGGCAGAGACGAGAACGGTGGCATCGGGCTGTTCTGCGGCGATTGCCCACGACAGACCGTAAGCGCGATTGACGGGAGCGCTTCGGGACGAGATGTCGACAATATCCGAGCTCGGCTTTCGATTAATCGCCTCGTAATTTTCGGGGGCGACCTCATCGATCCCCGCGAATTGAACAACGTTGGCGACAATGGCGATCGCGAGCACGCCCATCATCGTTAGCCGTGCGGTACCCATCACGCGTTCAGTATATAGATGACAAATTTCGTTCTGGGGTCGCATATTGAGCCGCGATCTCTGCGATGGTTACGAAGATTTCGGCAGCGAACAGCTCCTTCAACTTATGATTTGTAAGACGCTCGCAGACAAGCCGCCCTCGAACACAAGAGGCAGCCCCTGAAACACAGCAGCGGACACGTCGAATGAGGTGCGCCACAAGCGCACACCACGCGCAGTGTCGCGCCGCCTGAGAGGAATCAACGATGAAAGCCCTCTACAAGGACAAGGCCGGACCAGGCCTCGTATTGGCCGAACGCCCCGAACCAACCCCCGCTCGCGGCGAGGTAAAGATCAGGGTCGCCCGCACCGGAATTTGCGGCACTGACCTGCATATTGAATCGTGGGATGCGTGGGCCGCCGGCGCCATCAACGCTCCCCTCATTCCCGGCCACGAGTTCTCGGGGCACGTCGTTGAACTGGGCGAAGGAGTGACCTCAGTCGAGGTCGGCGCCCTCGTCTCTGGTGAAGGCCACGTCGTCTGCGGGCACTGCCGCAACTGCCGCGCTGGTCGCCGCCACCTCTGCAAATTCACTTCAAGCATTGGGGTCAACCGTGACGGCGCCTTCGCCGAGTTCGTCGTTATTCCCGAACAGAACGTGTGGCAGCATCCGCTCGATATCGACCCCGAACTTGCCGCGATCTTTGACCCCCTCGGCAACGCCGTGCACACCGCACTGTCGTTCCCCATGGTTGGCGAAGACGTGCTCATCACCGGTGCCGGCCCCATTGGACTCATGGCCGCCAAGGTTGCGCGTCACATTGGGGCCCGCAATATCGTGATGACCGACGTCAACGAACAGCGGCTGCAACTGGCCCGCGAGATGGGCGTGAACCTCGCGATCAACGTGTCGACAACGCGCATCGCCGAAGCCCAAGAGCAGCTCGGCATGAAAGAGGGCTTCGACATCGGGCTCGAGATGAGCGGACATCCCACCGCCCTGCCCGAGATGATCAGCAACATGAACCAGGGCGGCCGCATTGCGATGCTCGGGCTGCCTGCCGAACCCATCGGCATCGACTGGGCCACCGTCGTGACCCACATGATCACGATCAAAGGCATCTACGGCCGCGAAATGTTTGAGACTTGGTACGCCATGAACGCCATGGTGCACACCGGTTTGGATGTCTCGGCTGTCGTCACCGACCGCTTCCCCGCCGAACAGTGGGAAGAAGCATTCGCGACCGCCCGCCGCGGCAACAGCGGCAAGGTCATCATCGACTGGTCGTAGCCGACCACCCCACTTCGGCTGTGCAACTGCGGCCACCCCGAATTTAGAGGAGAACGACATGTACGGAACAGTTCGCGAACAACTCAACGACACCCTGAGCGAGATTCGCTCCGCTGGCCTCTACAAGGTCGAACGCCAGCTCGACACCGCGCAAGCTGCCCACGTTGAGTCGGCGGGCAAGCCGGTGCTCAACTTTTGCGCCAACAATTACCTTGGTCTGGCTAACCACCCGCGCCTCGTCGCTGCCGCCAAGGATGCCCTCGACGAGTGGGGCTTCGGGATGGCGAGCGTGCGCTTCATTTGCGGCACCCAGACCCAGCATGTTGAGCTCGAGAACCGGCTTTCGGCACTGCTGAGCATGGAGGCGACCATCCTGTTCCCGTCCTGCTTCGACGCCAATGGTGGCATCTTTGAGGTGCTGCTCGGCGCTGAGGATGCCGTGATTTCGGATGAGCTGAACCACGCGTCGATCATCGACGGCATCCGTCTCTCGAAAGCAGCTCGCTACCGCTACAAGAACCGCGACATGGCCGACCTCGAAGCGCAATTGATTGCCGCGAAGGGTGCTCGCCGCCGCCTCATCGTCACCGATGGCGTCTTCTCGATGGACGGCTATCTCGCCCCCCTCGAAGCGATCTGCGATCTCGCCGAGCAGTACGACGCCATGGTCATGGTCGACGACTCGCACGCTGTCGGCTTCGTCGGCGAGACCGGAGCCGGAACGCCCGAGCACTGCGGCGTCTCCGACCGCGTCGACATCATCTCGGGCACGCTCGGCAAGGCCCTGGGCGGAGCATCCGGTGGCTACATCAGCGCCCACACCGAAATCGTGGAGTTGCTGCGCCAGCGCGCACGCCCGTACTTGTTCTCGAACGCCGTTGCACCCTCGGTGGTTGCCGGCTCGATCGAAGCCCTCAACCTCGTGGCCGAAGGGGCCGAGAGCCGGGCTCAGTTGACGGCGAATGCGGAACAATTCCGCAGCGGAATGGCCGAGGCCGGGTTCACGCTACTGCCCGGCGAGCATCCGATCATTCCGGTCATGTTCGCTGACGAGCACGAAGCTGTGGCGATGGCGGATGCCCTGCTCACGCTTGGCGTGTACGTGATCGCCTTCTCGTTCCCTGTCGTGCCGCTCGGGAAGGCTCGTATTCGCGTGCAGCTCTCCGCCGGACACTCGAGCGAGGACATCAGCCGCTGCGTTGAGGCATTCGTGGCCGCGCGCGAGTCGATCGCCGTATAGCGGGGCGGCCGAGCGGCCGAGCGGCTTAGCGAAGCAGCCCAGCGAAGCGGATTCTCGCGTCGGGCTGGCTCGAGCTCGGCGGTTCGGGAAATTTCTCGAACGGCGATCACGTTGTGTTCGGCATGAGAGCAATTGTTTACACCGAGACCGGCGACCCCTCCGTACTTCAGCTAGTCGAGAGGCCCGTGACCGAACCCGGGCCCGACGAAGTGCGCGTGCGCATTGTGGTCAGCGGAGTGAACCCCACCGACTGGAAGTCACGCCGCGGTGCGGCATCCGGTCAGGCGTTGCCCTTCGACGAGGTTGTTCCCGGCCAGGATGGTGCCGGCATCGTTGAAGCAGTCGGCGATAACGTGCGGAATGTCAGCGTTGGCGACCGCGTGTGGCTGGCCCTCGCGGCGTACCAACGCTCGAACAGCGGCTCCAGCCAAGAGCGGGCTGTACTGCCCGCCGAACGTGTTTTCGCGTTGCCCGCGAGCGCAAGCTTTGATCAGGGTGCGAGCATGGGGGTTCCTGCAATCACTGCTTACCGTGCTCTGACCGTGGCCGAAGATGGGCCCGACGCACTGCATCCGACCGCTCTCAGTGGCAAGGTCATTCTCGTTGCCGGTGGTGCCGGTGCCGTGGGTCATGCAGCCATTCAGCTTGCGCGCTGGGCGGGCGCGACCGTCATCACAACCGTGAGCGGGCCGGCCAAGGCAGCCCTCGCCACAGCCGCCGGTGCCCACTATGTGCTTACGTACACCGACGCCGACATCGTGGAGCAGATCCGCGCAATCGCGCCGGATGGTGTTGACCAGATTGTTGAGGTGGCGCCCGCCCAGAACGCGGACCTCGACCTCGCGGTCATCCGCAACCGAGGCTCCATCTCTGTCTATGCCAACAATGGTGGTGACGAGATGACACTCGATGTGCGCCGCCACTTCGCCCTCAACGTGCGCTACCAATTCGTGTTGCTCTACACAGTCGGCATCGACGCGATTCAGGCTGCGGCGGCAGCAATCAACGTTGCCCTCGGCGATGGCGCGCTCGGCATCGGTGACGAAACTGGCCTGCCGTTGCACCGCTTCTCTCTGGAGCAGACGGCGGATGCCCACGCTCTCGTCGAGAGCGGAGCCGTCGGCAAGGTGCTGATCGACGTTACGGCGCCCTAGCCGCAACGCCAGCGAGTACGTGACTTAGCTCGCGGCGGGGTGCTCGACGCCGGGAAGAATCCAGATCGCGCAGGTGCGGGCGGCCGCCGAGAGCGTGAGCCCGGCGGCGGCGGATGCCAGAGTCGCGTCACCGGAGAGGAACGCGGGAGTCGCGGCATCCGTCCCGCTTGCGGCGCGCCCGGAAGCAGCCCCGTCGGAAGCGGTCGTCGCCGCCAGCTCAACACCGATCGCATTAGCCGGCAACGTCACGGTTAGCGGCGAGCGCGCCACAACGACGAGAGCGGTGGCGTCGGCATCCTCGCGCACGAAGACGAGCGCGTCATCCGCAACGTGCAACCAGCGCAAACCGCCGTGCGACAGCGTGGGCAGCTCACGCCGCAGCGCGATCAGCTGGCGGTACACGTCCAGCGTGGGCGCGACGCTCGGGTCAGTTTCGGTGCCCCAGGGAATGGGCGTGCGCGACATTTCGCCGTCGTCGCCGCTGAGGCCGAACTCGTCGCCCGCGAAGACGACGGGCACTCCCGGCAGCGTCACCGAGAGGGCGAGAGCGAGCGGAACGTTCTCCGCGGGTGCGTGCGTGCGGAACCGCGCGGTGTCGTGGGTGTCGAGGGGGTTCATGTTTCCGAGCCGGATGCGCCACGGAATGCTCGCCGTGAACCGTACCGTCATCTCCGCAAAGTCGCGGGCGCTGTAGTTCGGGATGCCACCGATGGGCTGTCCGAAGAACCACGCCTCGGGGTCGATCGAACCATCCGCCGTGACATGGGAGGTGTCGCCGGGTTCGGTGAGCCAACCCCACACCGGGCGCGTGAATGACGGATACGTCATCGCCCCGTGCCAGGCATCTCCCTGCAGATCGCTCGCGGCATCGTTCGTTGACTCGGCCAGCAGCACGGTATCCGGATTCACTGCTTCCATCGTGCGGCGCGTGATCTGCCGCACTTCCTCGTTGAGATCCTCGGCACCCATCCGGCCGGTCATGTTCGCGACATCCACGCGCCAACCGTCGAAGTTGTAGGGCTCCTTGAGCCAGTGGGCAACCACCGAATCGTCGCCCTCGATGAAGCGGCGACGCAGCTCGGCAGAGTTCCAGTTGAACTTCGGCAGGCTTGGCGTGCCCAACCAGCCGACATACTCGGTGTGCTCGTCATTCGTGAAGTAATAGAAGTCGCCCTCGGGGGCCTCCGGCTTTGCGAGCGCGGCCTGGAACCACTCGTGCGCATCGCCCGAGTGATTTGTCGTGAGGTCGCCGATGACCTTGAGGCCGCGAGAGTGGGCCTCCCCCACCAGACGGATCAGCGCCTCGCGCCCGCCCAACAGTTCATCAACATCCACGAAGCTCGACGCGTCATAGCGATGATTCGAGCGCGCCGGAAAGATCGGGGTCAAATACAGCATGGTCACACCGAGGTCGGTCAGGTGATCAAGGTGTTCGGTGATGCCGTCGAGGTCTCCCCCGTAGAACTGCTTTGAGCGGCCGGGCAGCACAGGGTCAACCGGCTCGTCCCAGCGCGCGGCGATGGCCCACTCGGGCTTGTCATGAGAGTCGGCGGCGGATGACCGGGCAAAGCGATCGGGGAACACCTGGTACATCACCGTCTCCGCCAACCACTCGGGGGCAGCGGGAGTCGCGAGCAGTGCGAAGTCTTCGGCGTCGAGTGTCTCGAGCGAGTGCAGTCCGCTCTGGTTGAGCCACTCGATGCGGCCAGCGTTGCCATGACCCGCTGGCGCGGCGGTACCGTCAGCGGCAGCACCGTCAGTGGCCGCACGGTCCGCGGCAGCACCGTCAGCGACAGCCTCGTGCACGAGCAACCAGCGGTAGCCGTGCCGCGGGTTCTCGACAACAACCTCGGCCTGCCACCAGTTCCAGCCGGCGGCAGTGCCGGTGAGGCGGGCATCCGTCCAGCGGGGTTCGTGATCGGGATTCTCGCGCACCCGCACTGCCTTCAGCGGACCGTAGCCGATGGGCACTCGAAGGCGCAGAGTGACGGTGTCGCCGAGCGCGGGCGTCTGCGTCGAGACGTGCAACGCTGAGCCGTCGTGGTGTGGGTGCAGGGCATCCATTACTTCACGCTTCCCGCGGTGAGACCGCCGACGATGTATTTCTGCAGGAACAAAAACAGCGTCATCACGGGGATGGCCGCGAGTACGGCACCGGCGGCGAAGATGCTCCAGTTGCGCGAGAACTCCTGAGACACGAATTGGTAGAGACCAACCGCGAGCGTCTGCTTGTCGGGGTCGATGAGCACGATGCTCGCGATTACGAACTCGCTCGTCGTGCCGACGAACGACAGCAGTCCAACGACCGCCAAGATCGGCGCAACGAGGCGCAGGATGATCGTGAAGAAGATGCGCGCATGACCCGCGCCATCGATTTTCGCCGCTTCGTCAATGGATGACGGAACAGTGTTGAAGAACCCGTACATCAGGTAGGTGTTCACGCCGAGTGCGCCACCGAGGTAGACCATGATGAGGCCGATCTGGCTGTTGAGCCCGATCGCGGGGAAGATTTCGGAGATGCCGGAGAGCAGCAAGAAGATCGCGACGACCGCGAGCAGCTGTGGAAACATCTGCACGAGCAGCAGCGTGAGCAGCCCGACGCGGCGGCCGAGGAAGCGCATGCGCGAAAACGCATATGCCGCAAGAGCGCCGAGGAAGACGGTGCCGAGCGATGAGATACCGCCGATCAGCAGGGTGTTGCCGAACCACGCCGCGTAGGGCTGTTGGGGGCGGTTGAAGAGATCAACGTAGCTCTGAAAGCTGAAGTTGGAGAACAGCGAGTTGGCCGTCACGAGAGTGCCACCCGGGTTCAGCGAGGCGCTGAACACGTACAGCAGCGGGAACGCAGCGAAGATCGACATGACGATTCCGATGAGGTGACGCCAGCCGGTTTCGCGGAAGTAGCGCTTGAACGGCCGCTTCGGGTGGCCGACGACGACGTGCGAGCGCACTGCGGCATCCGAATTCTGAGTTGTTGTAGTCATCTCAGTTCAACTCCTCAAGGGCCTTGGTGCGACGGAAACTGATGATCGAAATACCGGCCACCAGAAGGAAGATGATGATCGCGAAGGCACTCGCGAGACCGTAGTCTCGGTTGGCGCCGACGAAGGCAACCTTGTAGACCATCGAAATTAGGATGTCCGTGGCGCCCACATTCACCCCCGCAGAAACATCGCGCGGCCCACCGTTGGTGAGCATGTAGATGAGGTTGAAGTTGTTGAAGTTGAACGCGAACGACGAGATCAACAGCGGAGCAACTGAGACGAGCAGCAGCGGCAGTTTCACAAATCGGAAGATCGCCCACGGTTTGGCGCCATCCACTGTCGCGGCTTCCGTGAGCTCTTCGGGGATCGCCTGCAGCGCGCCCGTCGTGACCAAGAACATGTAAGGGAACCCGAGCCACAGGTTCACAAACAGCACCGAGCCCTTGGCTAGCCACTCATTCGTGAGCCACGGAACTTCGGCCCCGCCGAGCAGCACCACGTTGATGAAACCGAACTCCTGGTTCATCATGCCGGCCCAGACCAGCGCCGAGAGAAAGCCGGGGAAGGCATACGGCAGAATCATGATGATCCGGTAATACTTGCGACTCTTCATCCGCTTGTCGTTGAACACGATCGCCAAGAACAGGCCGAGCGCGAAGGTCGTGAACACCGAGAGGAAGGCGAAAGCGAACGTCCAGATCGTGACGCTGATCAGCGGGCCCCGGATGGAGTCCTCACTGAACGCACGAATGAAGTTGTCGAAGCCGACATCGATTTTCCACCCCGGCAGCAGCTCTTGGCCGGCATCCGAGGTGAAGGCACCCGTGCCGATGTCGGAGTACACGGTTCCGGAGTTCGTGTCACGCATCGTGCCCGCGGCCTCGTCATACTCAAGCGACGACGTGTAGAGGAAGGCGCTCGACCCGTCGGGGGTGCGCAGCATTCCGTCGTTGGGGTCGTCGGAGAGGGGAACGCTGATCGCGGCAATCTGGGTTTGCTTGCCGAGAATGTCGGAGAAGCCCAGCGAGGTGTAACCGTCGAGGCCGACAGCAACGCCGCCTTCGATTCGGGCGTTCGACACATCTTCGAGCGGACGTTCATTGCCACCGATGCTCACACTGCCATCGGGCTCGGTCACCAGGAAGGAGAGCTCGCCCAGCTGGTCGAGAACGGTGAGCTTGTAGCTGGGCGAATCGGCGACCCGGTTTTGCGACGAGAGCAGCAACGCATTGACCGCGTCAGCCTTCGTGGAGTTGTGGCCGGTGCCGTAGTTCGTGAACGCGATGTAGCCCGAATAGAGCAGCACAAAGATCTGGAAGATCGCGAGAAAAATGAGCCCGGGTGCGAGGTACTTCGCGGGCAGCTTGCCACGCGAGAAGTAGATCCAGTTGACGAGCAACGTCACAAACACGACAAGCCCGGCGACGAGCCACGATTCGCTGCGCACGAGTACGAAGAGCGCGTAGATCGCGATCGCGTCGACGACACCGAGACCCAGAATTTTCGCGGCGACGACTTTCCAGCCTCCGGAGGCGGCATCCGCGATTCTGGTTGCCCGCTTGGCGCGGGCTGACTGCCGCAGGGGGCCGGGGTCAGTCTGGGGGGAGGTCGTCACGAGGGTTCTCCGTTGAAGACGTGCGGTTCGCTCTAAGAGCGAGAAAGAAAAAGGGGAAGGAAGTGGCCGCCCGCTTGCAGGCGGACGGCCACCGTGCGCTATCCAGCGATAGCGGTCTGAATGTCGCCCGACATCTTCTGCCAGAGCGAAGCGGGGTCACCACCGTTGATGATGGCGGCTTCGGTTACACCCCAGAACTCCCACACGGCTCCCATGGCAGGAATCGAGGGCATCGGTACAGCGTTTTCACCGACGGTGCCGAAGCCGGCAACGATCGGGTCGGCGCTGGCGGCGTCGAAGGATGCGGTGAGCGCGGGGGCTCGTCCGCCCACTTCGAACAGAGCGGTCTGCACTTCTTCGCTGCCCATGTAGTTCACGATGAACTCGTTCGCAGCGAGCGCATTCTCGCTCTTCGCACTGACGAAGAAGCCCTGAACACCCACGAACGGCTGAGCGTCTTCTCCACCAGCGGAGGGGATCGGGTCGATCGCGACGTCGATGCCCGCTTCGACGGCGGCGGGAACGTTCCACGGTCCGGTGAGGTAGAAGGGTGCTTCGCCGGCCACGAACTTCTCTTTGGCGAGGTCGCCGGTGATATTCGTGTTGAGAACTCCAGCAGCTCCCTGCTCGGCAAGCCAGGCAGCGAACTCGTCGCCACCAGCGTTGCCGATTTCGAGGGCGTCCGAGTCGTAGCTTCCATCGGCATCGGTGCCGAAGACGGGCGCACCGAACGAGGTCTGGAACGGGTACAGGTGATACGGGTCGGCGGCTTCGGGGTCGAGGCCGACGAGGAACGGGTACTCAGTGCCGGCAGCTTCACCCATCGTGACCATCTCATCGAAGGTCGCGGGCGTGCTGGGCGCGAGTGCAGTGTTGCGCACGAGGGCGATGTTCTCGATCGAGTAGGGAACGCCGTACACCTGGCCTTCGTAGCTCATGGCGGTCACGCCCACAGCTTGGAAGTCGTCCGCTTTGTCCCCGAGTTCGACGGGAGCAACGACGCCGTTGGTGACAAAGGTGCCGAGCCAGTCGTGGGCTCCAATGACAACATCGGGGCCTTTACCGGTGGGGACCTGGGCAACGAACTGGTCGCGAATGTCGCCAAACTCTTTTTGGACAAGCTTGACCTCCACGCCGGTCTCGGCGGTGAAGTCAGCGGCGGCGTCTTTCAGCACGGCGGCACGGTCGGCGTCGACCCAGACCGTCAGCGCTTCGCCGGTTCCGGCGGCGGTGTCTGTGTCGTCGGATGCTGCTGTGCATCCGGTCAGAACGAGGGATGCAGTGACAGTGAGCGCGCCTACGGCCCACAGTCCTCTCTTGGTCACCATCATTGGTGGCTGCCTTTCGTCAGTGAAAGCATTGCAAACTGCAAGCGCTTCCATGTATACCTTGCATCGGGACGATTGGGCAAGCGTGAGTTTTCCGGCCGTCGCCGATTTACTCAAGAAATTGAGGGCCGGGTTTATGCAAGCGCTTAGTTTTTGCGTCGATTAGCGATACGGTGTCAGGCATGACTTCCGTTCTTCCGCGCACCGAGTGGTGGCGCTCCGCAGTGATTTACCAGATCTACCCGCGGTCGTTCGCCGATTCCAACGGCGATGGCATGGGCGACCTGCTCGGCATCCGCGATCGTCTTCCTGAACTTGCCGAGCTCGGCATCGACGCCGTGTGGCTCTCGCCCTTTTACACCTCGCCTCAACGCGATGCAGGCTACGACGTCGCCGACTACTGCGACGTCGATCCCCTCTTCGGCACCCTCGACGACTTCGACTCGATGACGAGTCGCGCCCACGAACTCGGGCTGCGCCTGATCGTCGATCTTGTGCCCAATCACTCCTCGAGCGATCACCGCTGGTTCCAAGAAGCGCTGGCCGCCGCCCCCGGCAGCGTCGAGCGCGATCGCTATATGTTCCGGGACGGTCTTGGCGAGAATGGCGAGTTGCCCCCCAATAATTGGGAGTCAGTCTTCGGCGGTCGCGCGTGGACCCGCACCGAGAACCCCGACGGCACCCCTGGCCAGTGGTACCTGCACCTCTTCGACAGCACCCAACCCGACTTCAACTGGCACAATCCTTGGGTGCGCCGCCGGTTCGAAGACGTGCTGCGGTTCTGGCTCGATCGCGGCGTCGACGGCTTCCGCGTGGATGTCGCCCACGGCATGATCAAGGCTGAGGGCCTTCCCGACTGGACTCCCCCGCTCGCGGGCGGCAGCATGGGCGGAGCAGGCATTCCAGAGGGCGGCGACGCGACGGCTGCCGACCTCGCGGCATCCCGCGCACCGTTCTGGGCGCAAGCTGGCGTGCACGAGATCTACCGCGAATGGCGCGAGATTCTCAACAGCTACGACGGCGAGCGCATTCTTGCCGCTGAAGCCTGGGTAGACCCGCTAACCGACATGGCCAAGTGGGTACGCCCCGACGAGATGCATCAGGCCTTCAATTTTCCGTACCTCGAAACACCGTGGGCCGCCGTACCGTTGCGAGCCGTCATCGATGCGTCGATCAGCGCATTCGCTGCGGTGGAAGCACCGAGCACCTGGGTACTCTCGAACCACGATGTTGTGCGTCACGCGTCGCGTCTCGCGCTCACTGCCGAAAACCCGCAGGGCGCCGGCATCGGCCCGAAGTCTGCTGGCTTGCCCATCCCCGAGCTCGGCCTGAGCCGGGCGCGAGCGGCAACCGCCCTCATGCTCGCGCTTCCCGGCAGCGCCTACCTCTATCAGGGTGAAGAACTCGGCCTGCCCGAGGTCATCGATCTGCCCGATGAGGCTCGCCAAGACCCGACGTGGTTCCGCACCAACGGCGAGCGTTACGGCCGCGATGGCTGCCGCGTGCCCATCCCGTGGGAAGCCAATTCGCCCTCCTACGGCTTTGGCCCCTCGGATGCCGCGTGGTTGCCGCAGCCCGCAGAGTGGGCGACTCTCGCTCGCGATGTGCAGCGCCACGACGACAACTCGACGCTCTCGCTGTACCGCCACGCTCTCGCCCTTCGCCGGGCCCACGAGTTGGCGACCGGCGAACTCAAGTGGCTCGACAGCGGCGCCGACGCCGTGCTTGCGCTCCGCAACGGCGACGTTCGCGTGTACGCCAACACGGGAGACAGCGCTGTGCCTTTGCCCGCCGGCGAGGTGCTGCTGGCGAGCGGTCCCCTCGGCGAGAACCAGCTGCCCGCCGACACCACGGTGTGGCTGCGCGGCTAGTCCACCGGCGCACCGAATAGCAGCGAGCGGATGCCGGTCGCTAGAATCGGCAGCAGCATGCTGACTGTGGGTCGGCATCCATTCGCCCCAGTGGCGCACTACGACAAGCATCCGACGAGGGGTTACCGATGGCGAGCATCGAAGATGTTGCCCGCCGCGCTGGCGTCTCGACTGCCACTGTCTCGCGCGCCCTGAGCGGCAATGGCCCCGTTTCGGCGGCCTCTCGCGAGAAGGTGGCGGATGCCGCTGCCGCGCTTGACTACGTTGTGTCATCAAGCGCATCGAGCCTCGCCTCCGGTCGCACGAAAAATGTCGGCCTCATGGTGCCGTATCTCACCCGCTGGTTCTTCACGTCGGTGGTCGAGGGCGCCCAGCAGGCTCTGATGCGCCACGGCTACGACGTGACGCTCTACAACCTTTCGGGCAGCGTTGAAGAGCGCGAAGCGGTATTCGATGTCTTTCTGCAGCGCAAGAGAATTGATGGGATCGTCACGGTCTCGTTGAAGCTCTCCCCCTCTGAGGTTGAACGGCTGCAAGCGTTGGATAAGCCGGTCGTGGGAGTGGGTGGCCCCATTGATGGCGTGCGCACCCTCACTCTCGATGATGATGCGGTGTCGAATCTGGCAACGAGTCACCTGTTGTCGTTGGGGCATACTCGGATCGCTCATATCGGTGGTTCGGAAGACTACGATCTCGAGTTCCACATTCCAACGAATCGCCGCCGCGGCTACGAGGCTGCCTTGCGTGCCGCCGGAATCGAGCCACAACCAGAGTTTTTCGCGACCGCCGACTTCACCATCCAGGGTGGCTATCACGCCGCCAAGCAGCTGCTCGGTAATCCCCTCCAGCGGCCCACGGCGATCTTTGCGTCGTCCGATGAGATGGCGATCGGCTGCATCCTGGCCGCGCGCGACCTCGGTCTTGTCGTTCCGCGAGACATTTCCATCATCGGAATCGACGGCCACGAGCTCTCCGATTTCTTTGGGCTCACAACCGTTGCCCAATACCCGCAAGCTCAGGGCGAGCATGCGGTCGAGATTCTGATGAATCTGTTGGTGCCGGGAAAGCATCCCGAGATCCCCGAAAACACGCCGATCGGCTACGACTTAGTCGTGCGTTCGAGCACAAGCCGACCGCCCCAGTAGCCCCACCCAGTTCGGGTTACCTCGCACTGTTCTCTGGTTTCGCTGTGGCACAATCGGAACCGAACCGGCCTAGTGCGGGCGTCGAGAGTCTGGGGGCAGACGTGAGCATGGAGAGCGATCGCTCGTCGTTGCCTGCCGACTCCCTCGACCAGATTGCGGATGATCTGCAACGGCTGAGGATCGCCGCCGGAGAAGTGTCGTACTCCGAGCTTGCCTCGCGCATCGCGCATCGTCGCCAAGAAAACGGCATGAGCCCCGCCGCCGCGCGGGTCGCCCGCTCAACAGTCTTCGACATCTTCCGCACCGGAAGAAGTCGCATCAATGCCGAGCTCGTGGCCGAAATTGTCGTCGCCCTCGGCGACGACGACGTCGACGCTGAAGCCTGGCGGGCTCGCTGTCTTGCCGTTCGCACGACAATGAAAGCGCAGACTCCCCACGCTCCGCTAACACCGGCCCCGAATCACGATTCACGGCTCGCTATTGTCGTGGTGCTGATGGTTGCTGCTGTCGGCCTCAACCTCTTCGGCGGCAGCGTTGTCTCACGGTTTGAGCTGCCCATCTTTCTGGACATGATCGGCACCGCGGTAGTCGCGATCATGCTCGGGCCTTGGCACGGGGCTCTCGTCGGGCTCTCAACCAATGTCGTCGGTGTTTTCTCCACGGTTCCCGCAACGCTGGCCTACGCGATCGTCAACGTAGTGGGGGCTCTCGTCTGGGGCTACGGGGTGCGACTCTGGCACCTCGATAAGACCCGACTACGTTTCTTACTGCTCAATGTCTTAGTTGCTCTCGCCTGCACGATCACCGCTGTTCCGATCACGGTGCTCGTCTTTGGCGGGGTCGCCGGTCACGCCGGTGACGACTTCATTGCCACCTTAAGGGCGATCGGCGACGGCCTCTGGGCCTCGGTGTTCACGGTGAACATCTCGATCTCACTCGCCGACAAACTCATCACCGGCTACACGGCGCTCGCCATCATTCACTTGCTCGGCAGGCTCGGATTCTCTGAGATCATTCGGCGAAGAGATGGACCGCTCAACACGCGACGGTGAGCCCCGCAGCGGTCCCTGATCTTTCATCAGACGACTGCTCGCTGGCGAAGTGCTGCGCGAACCGTTGATCGGCCCAGCGCTGCGCGTCCTGATGACGCGTCGCAAGTTCCAACGTTCGCTGCGCTGGTTCGAGCGACTCAAGGTAGAGAGCGTCAGCGCGCGCACAGAGGCCTGTCGCACTCGACCACATCGCCTGTCGCGCCTGAGCGGGAGTCGTGCCCAACTTCTCCCGCAGCACTGCCGCCGGACCTTCGAAAGCTTCGGATAGCGCTTCGGCGCGTTCTTCGAGCCGAGCAATCCAGAGCGACCGCGCGATAAACGTTCCGACAAGAACGACGAGCGAGAAAACGACGGCACCCGGGACAACAAAGAATCCGCCCACCGCGAGAATGACGAGCAGGCTCTGGGCGAGCATCCGCCCACGATCTTCATTTGTCAGGTGTCGCGCTTTTTCAGCGACCTCGAGTGCGATCGCGTCATGGTCCGCGTTATAGGTCGTGAGAGCCCGGCGCAGTTCGGAAGTGACGGCCGCGAACTCCAATTTGCTGATTCCCTGGAGGCGAGAGACATCGGTGCTTTCGATGGTCACGACCAGGTCGGGCGCCACGCACGACGCGGTAACGAGCCGGCTATCCACCTGCATCATCGTTTCGCTGAGGATGGCGGAAATAGCTCGTTTGTCGTCGCTGGTTTGTAGTTTCATGCCGCCCCTGTCGGTACTCACGGGTCTAATCGTCAGCGTCTAGTACAACCCCTGTGGTCACTGCCCCCGTGCGATTTCGGTGATCCCGAACGAATCCGGACACCCGCGGATGCCGTTGCCACGGCTCTAAGAGCGGGGCTCGACGAGCCGGCGGGCGGCTTCGCGCACGGAGTCGCAACGGGCCTTTTCGCTGTCGGCAAACTCAGCGCATCCGATGGAGCGCAGCTCTGCCGGAGCACGTTCCCAGTTGCTCGCGACGGCAAGAAGCAGCGCCAGTAGCTCTTCAGGCTTCCACGACGCGTCGACGACGCCACGTTTTTGCGCGTCAGCGATCACCTCAAGCTTGTGCTGGTAGCCCTCGACACGCCCTTCAGAGAAAGACCCGAGGGTGGCGGCATCGTGCAACCATGCCCACATCGCGACGCGTTCCGATGAGGGGTCGTTGACGAAGTAGTTGTGCAGTCGCACGGCGTATTCCACGAGGTCGGCATCGATCGGGACCGCGTGAGCGAGCCGATCGAGCCCGGACTGCATTACGTGATCGAACAGCGCTTCCTTGTCGCCGAACCACGCATAAATACGTTCCTTGCTGGCTTTCGCGGTTTCCGCGATGCGGTTGATGCGCGCGCCAGCAACGCCGTACTCGGCGAATTCAGCCGCTGCTGCTTCGAGCACGCGCTGTTTTGTTTCGCGGCCACGGAGTTGATCACGCGGCATTTCTGTCGAAACCACCAAACACCTCCAAATCGAACCGGTTGGTTTGACTTACCTTACACGCAGACGTACTGTCGAACCAATTGGTTTGGTAAACAATCAATTGGCTCGTCACCGAGCCACCCAGCTTTGTAAGGAGTTTGTATGACAAACGTATTGATGGTCTTGTCCGCAGCATCACACTTGACGCTCGCCGATGGTTCAGAGCACCCCACGGGTGTCTGGGCAGAAGAGCTTCTCGAGCCGTACCGCATCTTCACCGAGGCCGGCTGGAAGGTTCAGCTCGCCAGCCCCGCCGGCGTCGCGCCCACATTTGACGCTTCCAGCCTCAGCGAAGGTGGTGTCGGTTCCGCCGATCGCCTCGCTGACTTCGAGGCACGAATCGCCGCGATGCAGAGCATCCTCCAGAACCCCCTCCGCTTGGATGCCGTCAACGCCAGCGACTATGACGTCATCTTCTACCCCGGTGGCCACGGCCCCATGGAAGACCTCGCGACCGACGACGATTCCGGCCAGCTCATCGTCGAGGCCGTTAAGTCGAACACCACCCTCGGTGTCCTCTGCCACGCCCCCGCTGCACTGCTCGCCGCGAACGACAAGGCGACCGGCGAATGGGTTCTCAAGGGTCGCAAGATGACCGGCTTCGCCAACAGCGAAGAAGAGATTGCCGGCCTCGCCGACAAGGTCAAGTGGCTCGTCGAAACCCGTCTCGTTGAACTGGGTGCTGACTACTCCAAGGCACCGGCGCCTTTCGCGCCCTACGTGGTCGTTGATGGCGCGCTGTACACCGGCCAGAACCCCGCGTCGTCCGTCGCCGTTGCCGAGCGCATCGTCGCCGACAAGTCCTAACGCTTTCAATTTCCAGCACAAACACAACTTTCAGTACGAACACAATTTCAAGGAGCATCACATGACCACCAGCATCCAATGGCAACTCGCCTCTCGCCCCACCGGTGAGCCCACCACCGAGAACGTCGTCAAGGTTTCGGTCGAGCTGCCCGACCTTGCCGCCGGCGAAGTTCGCGTCAAGAACTCGTTCCTCTCGGTCGACCCCTACATGCGTGGTCGCATGAACGAGGGCCGCTCGTACGTCGCTCCCTACAACCTTGGCGAGACCATGACCGGTGCCGCTGTTGGTGAAGTTGTCGAGTCGACCGTCGAGGCTCTGCCCGTTGGCACGCTCGTGCAGCACCAACTCGGATGGCGCGACATCGCGCAGGGCCCCGCCGAGCAGTTCACGGCTCTCCCGAACGTTCCCGGCGTCTCCCCCTCGCTTTTCCTGAGCGTTCTCGGCCTCACCGGAATCACCGCCTGGACCGGCCTCACGCAGATCGCCCACATCAAGGAGGGCGACACCGTCTTCGTCTCCGGTGCAGCCGGCGGAGTCGGAACGATGGTGGGCCAGATCGCTCGCCAGCTCGGCGCCGCCCGCGTTGTCGGCAGTGCAGGATCCGCCGAAAAGGTCGCGCTGCTCACGAGCAAGTACGGCTATGACGCTGCCTTCAACTACAAGGATGGCGACATCGACGGCCAGCTCGCTGCGGCAGCACCCGACGGAATCGACGTCTACTTCGACAACGTCGGTGGCGACCACCTCTCCGCCGCTCTCGGTGCGTTCAAGGATGGCGGCCGCGCCGCAATCTGCGGTGTCATGTCACTGATCAACGCCAAGGACAACGGCATCAAAAACAGCGCCAACATCGTCACCCGCGGTCTTACGATCAAGGGCTTCACGATGGGCGCGTACTTCCACCTCGCACCTCAGTTCGGCGAGGCAATGCAGGGCTGGTTGGGCTCCGGAAAGATCGTGTTCGATGAGACCATCACCGATGGCATCGACAACGCTCTGGATGCCTTCAACGGTCTCATGAAGGGCGCTAACGTCGGCAAGGCGCTCGTTCGCATCTAGTCCCGTGTGATTGCCGACCCGAACGGCGC
The DNA here is from genome assembly GCF_015864675.1 of Salinibacterium sp. SWN1162. Lineage (NCBI taxonomy): Bacteria > Bacillati > Actinomycetota > Actinomycetes > Micrococcales > Microbacteriaceae > Salinibacterium > Salinibacterium sp. SWN1162. The sequence continues at coordinate 106,236 of NZ_JADYWT010000002.1, read as the reverse complement.
ACACTCCCCGCACCCCGGTGTGGAAAAGAAATGCCCCGCAGCTTCTGCTGCGGGGCATTTCTGTTGCCCATGGGTTGTTCGTCAGCGCATCAGCCGGTCAGCGCCGGAACGATCGCGCCGGAGAACACTTGCCACGCGAGCGCCGTCTTCGCGACCAGGCTGAGAGTGATGTAGGTGCGTTCGCCCTGCAGGTAGCTCTTCCACTTGCCCACTTGCTTGTACTGCAGCCACTGGTTGAGGGCGAAGGTGTTGAAGAACAGGAAGAGCGAGATCACAATGCCGACGACAAAACCGGGAGCGGCGACTTCGTTGGCGCTGCCGGGGCGCAAGAAGTAGATGAGGATAAGAATCCACGGCACAACACCGACCATCGAGCCGAAGATGAAGGGCAGCAGCCCGCCAGACCCCGGCTTCTCGTACTTCTCTTGTAGGGCACCGAAAAGAATCATGGCGGCGTTCACGGTGAACACCGCGAACAGTGCCGCGATATCCGTCACTCCATTGATCGCGAGAATGAGCCAGATCATGATGGATGAACTGAGCGAGTATTCGGTCCAACGGAAGTAGTTGCGGCTCTCCAGCAGGCCCGTCTTGTAGCGCCCAAAGAACCACGGGCTCGACACCGCAAAGTGGAACACTGCGCTCAGCGCGAGGAAGACCACGACACCGATCCCGATGTTGATCTCGAAGACGGTCACACGCTCGGGCGGTATCGGCGCTCCGGGAGGGCCCGCGAGGTAGTCCGCCGTGACGGCGAACAGCACTTGAGTACTGAGCATCGTGAGAACGATGGCAAAGCCGATGGCCTGCAGAAGGTGGAGGCTACCCGCCACAATGTTGTAGATGCGCAGCCGATCAACTTGCTGCTCCGGAGAATAGGTCTTCTTTGACACGGGTTATTCCCTTCGACGGTGGTTGCCACGTTAGCACCGGCTTTGAGCACCCGGTCTAACGCCCACACCCGCTGAGCCGTGATCGAGCAGAGCGAGCTAGATTCCCTGTGCCAGCCGGTAGTAGGCCGCATTCCAGCGAACTTCTTTCTGGAACTCGCGGATCGTCGTGCTTTCATCAATGACGAGAAGCTCCGTTCCCGACATTTCGGCCCAGTCGCGGAAAACCTCGATGTCAACCGCTGTGGACATCACTGTGTGATGTGCAGCGCCCGCAATCAGCCAGGCCGCCGCCGAGGTCGCAAAGTCGGGCGCAGGCTTCCACACGGCCCTACCGACCGGAAGGTTCGGCATGGGGGCATCCAGCGGAACGTTTTCCACGACGTTCGCGACGAGACGGAAACGATCGCGCATGTCGCTGAGTGCAACTACCACGGCGGGGCCACTGTCAGCCGTGAATACAAGACGAACGGGGTCGTCTTTGCCGCCGATTCCGAGCGGGTGAATTTCGAGACTCGGCTTGGAAGTAGTGAGACTCGGACTGACTTCGAGCATGTGAGCACCGAGAACTTTCTCTTCGCCCGGAGTGAGGTGATAGGTGTAGTCCTCCATGAGGCTCGCGCCGCCGGGGAGCCCTGCGCCCATGACATTGGCGACGCGCACGAGGATGGCAGTTTTCCAATCGCCCTCGGCGCCGAACCCATAACCATCCGCCATCAAACGCTGTACCGCGAGCCCGGGCAGTTGCTTGAGCTGGCCAAGATCTTCGAAACTAGTGGTGAAGGCCGAGAATCCGCCAGCTTCGAGGAAGGAGCGCAGACCGAGTTCGATCGCTGCACCGTCGCGCAGCGACTGATGGCGTTCGCCAGAAACACGCAGTTCAGCCGCCACCTCGTAGCTCGCTTCGTATTCCGCGACGAGATCGTCGATGTCTGCTTCCGCTACTGCAGCAACGGCATCCGCGAGTTCATTGACGCCCCAGGTGTTGACCTGCACACCGAAGCGCAATTCTGCCTCGGTCTTGTCACCCTCCGTTACGGCGACAAAACGCATGTTGTCTCCGAAGCGTGCGAGCTTGAGCGAACGGCTGGCGGCCCAACCTGCCGCGGCGCGCGACCAGGTCGCAATGCTGGCAAGCACCGCCGGATTGGAGACGTGGCCCACAACGGTTTTGCGCGCGACGCCGAGACGCGACTGGATGTAGCCAAACTCGCGATCGCCGTGCGCCGCTTGGTTGAGGTTCATGAAGTCGAAATCAATATCGGCCCAGGGTAGCTCGACATTGGCTTGAGTGTGAAGGTGCAGCAGCGGCTTGCGCAGCGCGTCGAGGCCCGCGATCCACATCTTGGCGGGGCTGAAGGTATGCATCCACGCGATAACGCCAATCACGTTATCGGCAGCATTGATCTCAAGAGCGGTGCGGCGGATGGCGTCCGAGCCCTTCAAGACCGGCTTCCACACGATCGTAACGGGTACGTTCGCGGCGGCACTCAAGGCATCGGCCACAGCGCGGCTCTGCTCGGCGACCTGCTGAAGAGTCTCTTCGCCATACAGCTCTTGGCTTCCCGTGAGAAACCACACTTCGTAGCTCGCAAGGTTGGGGGTGATGCTGCGGTTGCTCACAGTGAGGGTGCCTTTCCGTCGGAGGTGCTGTCGATTAGTGCTCCTTGGGGAGCTTGTCCGTACACGTTCTGATAGCGGTCGAAGAGCGAGTCGATAGCGCTTTGAGCAATCGGCACCAGAGCTCCGCCCTGTCGCGCGATGTGAACGGTGCGCGCGACATCCTCGACCATCGCTGCGGCCTTCACAGCATCGCGAGCATTCTTACCGATCGAGAAAGGGCCATGGTTTTGCATCAGAACAGCTCGCGAACGGTGGCCGGTGAGCGTCTCGACAACTCCGCGGCCGATCGAATCGTCACCGATTATCGCGAAAGGACCGATAGGAATTTCACCACCGAATTCATCCGCCATCGCCGTGATAACGCAAGGGATAGCTTCGCCTCGTGCCGCCCATGCGGTGGCATAGGTGGAGTGGGTGTGCACGACTCCCCCGACCTCGGGCATGGCGCGATAGATGTAGGCGTGGGCCGCTGTGTCGCTCGAGGGAGCACGATCTGATCCCGGAGTATCTCGGATCACCGCACCGTCGAGATCGCACAGAATCATGTTCTCTGGCGCTAGGTCGTCGTACGAGACCCCGCTCGGCTTGATCACGAACAGGTCAGCTCCAGGCACACGTGCTGAGACGTTACCGCCGGTCCACACGACAAGACCGTAACGGGTAAGTTCGGCGTGAAGTGCGGCAACTTCATCGCGAATACGCGCAATGGCGACCTGAACTTCTGGGCTGTATGCGATCATGCGAGGGCCTCCCGACGAATGTTTTTGAGCCGGCGCATGACATCATTGCCGCCGCGGCCAAAGTAGTCGTGCAGAGTGCGGTACTCTGCGAAAAGTGCGTCGTAGGCGTCAGCGGATGCCGCATCCGGCACATACGTCGCCTTCTGAACTTTGCCCATGGCTTCGCCCGCGGCCACGACGGTGTCGTAGGCCCCGGCAGCCACGGCTGCGTGAATCGCGGAGCCGAGCGCCGGACCTTGCTCACTCGCGATCGTGGAGATGGGCATTCGCAGCACGTCGCTGTAGATTTGCATGAGCACGGGGTTGCGCAACAGCCCTCCGGCGACGATGAAATCGGTCACTGGTACGCCGTGTGCGTTAAAGGTTTCGACAATCGTGCGGGTGCCGAACGCCGTCGCTTCGAACAATGCGCGGTACACCTCTTCGGCGCGGGTCGCGAGGGTGGCGCCAAACACTACGCCGCTGAGCTCCGCGTCGACAAGCACCGAGCGGTTGCCGCCGTGCCAGTCGAGCGCTACCAATCCGTGGCCGCCAACCGGTTGACCGGCGATCAGGCTGGTGAGGTGTTCGTGGATGCTCACGCCAACCTCAGCGGCGGCGTCGAAGTAGCGAGATGGCACCTGATTCTCGACGTACCAGGCGAAGATATCGCCCACCCCCGACTGTCCTGCTTCGTAGCCATACAGGCCCGAGACGATACCGCCCTCGACGACTCCACACATCCCTGGAACGTCGGTCAAAACATCCGAGTTCATGACGTGGCACGTGGAGGTGCCCATAATCGCGACCATCTGACCCGGTCGCGTCGCCCCAGCAGCAGGAGCGGTCACGTGCGCGTCGACGTTTCCCACAGCGACGGCGATTCCCTCGGGCAGTCCCGTCCAAGACGCTGCTTGCGCCGTGAGCGTGCCCGCAGCATCACCTAACTGGCCAAGAGCGTGACTCACTTTGTCATCAGCGAAGCTTGCGAAGGCGGGATTCAATGCGGCAAGGAATTCCCGACTGGGGTACTCGCCGTCCTGGAGGATGCCCTTATACCCGGCGGTGCAGGCGTTACGAACGTAGCGGCCGGAGAGCTGCCAGACGATCCAGTCGGCGGCTTCGACCCAGTGGTCCATGAGTTCGTACAGTTCGGGATCCTCTTCGAGCAGTTGCAGTCCTTTAGCGAATTCCCACTCGCTCGAGATGAGCCCACCGTAGCGAGACAACCACGGTTCATTCCGTGCGGCCGCAAGCTCGTTGATGCGGTCAGCGTGCGGCTGCGCGGCATGGTGCTTCCACAGTTTGACGTAGGCGTGGGGGCGGTCCACAAACTCGAGAAGCTCATTGAGCGGAGTACCGTCTGCCAGAGTCGGGATCATGGTGCAGGCGGTGAAATCTGTTGCAATTCCGATGACCTGCGCTGGGTCGACGCCGGATGCTGTGAGCGCCGCGGGAACGGCATGTTTGAGTACGTCCACATAGTCTGAAGGCACCTGCAGCGCCCACTCCGGCGGCAGCGCTTGGCCTGAACTGGCCAAGGTGGAGTCCATGACCGCGTGGGAGTAGTCATGAACGCCCGCGCCGAGTTCGGCTCCATCGGAAACGCGGACTACGACGGCACGACCCGACAGCGTGCCGAAGTCGACACCAATCACGAATTGGTCGCTCGGGGAAAAACTCACGTCGGACTCCGTTGTCTAGGGTGCAGTTCAGTGAATGTGACCGTTCACATTGTGGTCACTATGTTACATGCGAAACGGTCACATCCGTCAAGGGCAGCAGATCATCATCCGACAGCCACGCCGCGGACTAGAGCGTCGCGGTCGATTCGCGCACGATTAACTCCGGAAGAACAATGCCGTCGTCACCAGGATTTTCACCGCGCAGGCCCGCCAACAGTACGGAGATGGCGCGACGGCCGATTTCCGGAAGGTTCTGCCGCACTGTGGTCAGCGGCGGAAAGAAGTGGGCCGCTTCGGGGATGTCATCGAAGCCCACGACGCTCATATCGTCGGGGATACTCAGCCCCAGCTCACGACAGGCGTGCATGAAGCCCAACGCCATTTGGTCATTGCTGGCGAACAGCGCCGTGAAGTCGCGCGATCGCAGCAGTTCGAGGCCCGCGTAATACCCGAAGCTGGAACTCCAGTCGCCCAGAACGGGCGCCCGCACCTTGAGCCCGGCTTCATTAATTTCGTCGAGAAATCCCTGCACGCGCGCTTCTGCCTCGAGCCAGTCCCGGGGCCCGGACAAGTGCATGATCTCGGTGTGACCGAGATCGATCAGGTGTCGCGTGGCGAGGCGAGCGCCCGCCTGCTGGTCGACCGACATGCTGTGCCGACTCTGGTCGACTTGATTGGCGTGTAGCGCCACGAACGGCACCGAGACTGACAACTCGCGCACCGCATCCAACGCTCGCCCTTGCGGCGTCACGAAGACGATCGCTTCGACCGACTGACTCATCAAATAGTCGAGGCCAGCCTTGATCGCGTGGCGGTCATTAGATGCAACATTGGTGATGCTGAGGCGATAACTCGCCTCCCGTGCTGCGAGCTCGATCGCCTGAATCGTAGTCGCCGGGCCGAAGTGGCTCGACTGCTGCGCGAGCACACCGATGGTGCGCGTGCGGCTGGTGACCAGAGTGCGCGCCGCCTGATTGGGGCGGTAGCCCAGTTCATTTATGGCCTCGCGCACACGATCCCGTGTGGAATCGCGGATGTTGGGGCTGTCATTAAGCACCCGCGAGACCGTCTGGTACGACACTCCAGCGCGGCGAGCGACGTCTCGTATGTTCGGAGCACGAAGCTTCGCCGATTGCACCCTGCTACCTGATTCCATGACCGCCATCCGCGCGCAACCACTGAGCGCTGCCCCCATTATGCCCCGCAGCCACGAACCGTGCGGCACCGTCGACCAGCCCCGCTACGTGTTCAAGCACGCCTAAGCCACCTGCAGCCGGCGCCGTTCCTCCGTCAGAACAACGCTGCCAGCGGCCCATTCCGCCCCACGAAAACGGTGCGATCGGCGGTACCCGGCAGCGGGTGCAACTTCAGTTTGTGCGCCAGCTTTACTGACGCCGCATTCTCCGGGTGCACGACAGCGACTAACAACAAAGCTTCAATGTTCGCCCGCACGTAGGCGAAAAGCGGCCGCATCGCTTCGTACGCGATTCCTTGGCCTTGGAACTGCGGATGCACGATCCAACTGACTTCGAGGCAACGAGTTGAGGCGGTCAGGGATCGCAACTGCAGGCTGATTTCTCCGACCAACTCACCCTCGAATTCGATGGCTAAGGCGAGCACGTCATCCACTCGATAGATAGAAGTTTGCCGAGTTCGACGCGTCAGCTGTCGCAGCGAGGACCGGCGGCTGCGCTGCGGCCACGCCGTGTACTGACTCACCTGCGGGCTGGACTGAATCTCGTACCACCGTGCCGCATCCGACATCCGGTGCGGTCGAAGTAATACGCGCGGGGTTCGGATGATCGGCACCCGCAGGGGCGATTCGAGCGTTGCTCTGCGATCAACCGTGGACATGAACCTGCCGAATCGGGGCGTGCGGCGAGCGCCTTACTCGTCGTGTTCATTGAAGCTTGGCAGAGCCACTGACACGGTGGGGGTCCTGAGATTCCAGCCTTGTAAAAAGCAGGTTAATTACGCCGGCACTGGTGCCTAACGCGCTTGGCGTCGAAAGCCCGGCTTCGACTTTCCTTTGACCGAAGGCGCGCGCCCCTTACCTTTCGAGGCTTTGGCTTTTCCGCCCGGCTTTGCCACGGATGCGGCGGCGGCCTTCGCAGACTTATCAAGTTGACGGTCGGCGTCGATCAGAAACGCTTCGCCCTCGGGGGTTAGCTGCGTCGTCGTCGCGGAGGTATCGAACAGCGGGTAACCCAGTTGCTCTTCGAGTGACCTGATCGCCGCAACAAGGTTCGACCGCGGAACCCCCAACGAGCGTGCCGCGTGGGCGAAATGCAGTTGGTGCCCGGCGGCGACAAACTGTTTGAGCAGCAAATGGTCCATTGGCTTCAGCGTAGGCGATGAGCGTGCGCAATTTCTCGCGAGGGCAGCGCGTGGCCCCTACCAATGGCGTCTAACGGCTGGCCCACAGCAGGCCCCGCTCGACCATGGTGCGCACGGGCGACATCGCCAAGACGTCGGGGTCGTGGCCTGGCGTCGCGACAAACACGCGCCCCTTGCCCCACTGCCGCGTCCACACCGCGGGGCATGTCACCGGCGAACCCCAAGGATCTCCCGGTTTACTCGCATGCGTCGTCGTAGCGAGCACAGTGTTGTAGTTGTCCGTAAGCACCCAATACTGCTCAGTGTCGAGATCTAACGCACCGATACCGCTGGTGATGGGATGCTCCTTTCCCGCGGGAGTGACCTCTATGCGGTGGGGAACCATATAGTCGCTGCCATCCCCCATGCGGTCATGGTGCGGCTTCGGCGGATGCGTGGCGAAGTATCCCCCAATAAGTTGCGGATACTCCGGTGTGTTGCGATACGAATCGACGATTCCCCCGTGCCAGCCGGCAAGCCCAACTCCGCGCCGAACAGCAGCATCTAATCCGTCGAATTCTTCACGTTCGATTGTCGCCATCGACACACACTGAACGATGAGGTCGATATCACTCATCGCGGCTTCGTCGGCGTAAATGGCAGACGATTCTTCGACGTGCACGGCGAAACCCTGCGATTCAAGGAAGGGGATGAATGCGTCGGTGGTGGCGACGGGGTGATGCCCGGGCCATCCCCCGCGCACCACGAGTGCATTCTTCGGGTTGCTCATCGGAAACTCCTTGGGAACTGCGCGTCGTCAGCGCCAGCGACCCCAAATCGGAGCGACCGAACGTTGGTGTGATGAAGATCAACGGCGATTTTTACCCCCACGACTGTCGCGAATACGCCCGGAACTGTGGTGGTGGTGGCGCCACCACCCATCATAAGAGAAGTATTTTCGCTTTCGCGGTGCCCGACATCGAAGAACCCGCCCGGCGCTGAGCGAAGGCGAAGGCGAAGGCGATGCGCGACGGTCACAACTCGCGGAAGCGAACGCTGGAAACAACAAGGGGACTCATAGATCCCGGGAACAACACACGGTAGCTGAGGCGGGATTCGAACCCGCGACCTCACGATTATGAGTCGTGCGCTCTCACCAACTGAGCTACTCAGCCACATCATCCAAAATTCGGATGAGCGAGCCCCCTATGGGAATCGGACCCATTACCTCTTCCTTACCAAGGAAGTGCTCTACCAATGAGCTAAGGGGGCACACAAAAGCGCTAAACGCGCGATTGGCACCGTAAGAGACTAGCACCCGCTGGAGGCCTCTTTGTACGCTTTTGGCCTAAAAATAGCCGTTGGCAAAGATTAGTCAACAGCATTCGCTGTAAGCCAGGCGTAGGGGTCAACGGGAACGTCATCGAGGTGCACTTCGAAGTGCAGATGGGCACCATAGGCGATGCCGGTTTCGCCGACGAGACCGAGGAAGTCGCCCGCCTTAACTTGCTGCCCCACGACGATGGGGCTGGAGTCCGTGATCATGTGAGCGTAGAGGCTCGTGACCTGCTGGCCGTTGATCGTGTGGCTGATGACGGCGTGATATCCGTAGCCCGACCAGTCCGCTTGAATGAGGTCTACGGTGCCGTCAGCGATCGCGTAGATCGGTGTTCCGGATGCTGCCGCGAAGTCAGTTCCCTTGTGGAAGCCACCGACGCGGTCGCCGAAACCATCGGTGATCGGTACGGAGTAGGGGAACGGCCAGCGAATATCGCCGCTCGTCGCGCTGTACTCGTAGTCGATTCCGGCATATTTGAGCGCGAGCACTTCTGCGTACGAGATCACCTTGATGTCGTCATGCGCAGCGACCTCACCCGCAACCTCGTCGGAGACCGCCAGGGACTGGCTGGCACGCGCGTTCGCACTGAGGGCCGCAACGTCAGCGACCGGGGCGCCGGCGGCGATCGTGGCTGAATCCGCATCCATGAATATGTTTGACGGCACCGAGACGCCGACGAGAATTGGGAACGCGAACAGCATCGCGACAAATGAGAGCGCCTTCGACGCTGAACGCTTGCTGCTCGAACCGGAGGTGTTGCTCGGCGCCAAGGCCTTGCGGGAAACCCACACACGTTTCGATTTGACCGCGGAGTTTGTCGCTTTGCGGGAGCGAGGTGCGGTAGCCGCGGTCGCCTGCTTCGGTGCACGACCACTCTGGGCTGCCTTGGCCGGCCGCGAACGTTTGCGGCTTGTCGGAGCCACCGCGAGCGCCGCGTTCGACTCCAGAGCCTCCGCGGGGGCCTCGGAGGTGGAAGTAATCGTGCTGGGCGTCAAGCCAAAGACGTCGAAAGGTGCGTCAGCTCTAATGCTCTGAGGCTCGGAAGGTGCTGCGTCGACGGCGGGGGTAGCGGCTGCCGGAGCATGCACGGTCGAGATCGGAGCAGTGAAGAGGCGCTCAGATACGGTTGGTGCGCCAGGCGCCACCACCGGCGGCGCGATCGAGACAGGCGTCGGGCTCACAACAACGGGGCTGGCGGGCGCCGGAATAGCCGGCGTGGGAATTGCGGGCACGGAGGCCACGGCAGCAGCCTTGTTGCGCATCGAACGACGGCTCGGCAACGCGACCGCGCTCTCAACCGAAACGGGGCGATCCACTGTCGCTGTCACGATTTCCGGAACCGCCACCGCAAATGGCTCGGACGCTGCCGCTGCCGCTGCCGCCTGAGATTCGACACTCTCGGGGGCCGTCTCGACAGCTGAGGGCAGAACGACAGCGACTACTGGTCGCGGTTCGACTGCTGCGGGCTGCCGCTGCTGCTCTTCGGGAGCAGGCTGCGAGTGCGGACTGAACAAATCAGCGAGCACGGGAACCACTGGCGTCTTCGCCGGGCGCTTCGCGCTGCTTCGCTGGTTAGCTGATTGTTGAGCTTCGCGTTCACGCTCGCGCATTTCTTTGCGTGTCAGCGGCGGATTCGCTTCGGTTCCCGGGGTGTGGGAGGGCACGGTGTCCCGGCTCATAGAACGAACTCGTGGTGGCGGGAAGAGAAGGCCACTGCGGCATGCGCGCTCATCAGCGACATTCTTCTCCTCCACGCGATTCACCTGCTAGGTGTGAATGCAAAAATCGGGTAATTAACCCACGCACGTACGGGTTGCGCGCGGGTAACAGATTCATAAAGGTTAGCGCGCAAGTGGTCTAGTTGCCAGACCTTTATAAAGTGGTCTACTCAGGCTAGCAACTGCTTCAACACTGCCTCAAGTTTCTGGGCAACGGCTGGTTCCGCAGCGAGGATGAAGTCCTTTTCTTTTGCCGCATCTACGCGCAATTCCTGCAGGGAGGCGAATCCCGTGGCGATGAACGCTTCGGAGAGGTCTACTTCGCGCGCAACCGGTAGCGGCTGTCCATTGAGGTGGACTCTGGTTCACCCTCAACTCCAGTCAGTTCGCTCGCACCACGTTCCGCCCGCGCCTGTACGATGACACTCCATTCGAGGTCGATTCGGTGGGGAGAACAGGGCCCCGGCCTCTCCGGCCGGTACTCACGTCGCTCGATCTGGATGTGGTTGGCACTAAAGGTGCAAGATGAACAGAAAACGAGTCACCCCGCTCGCCATCACACTGCTCGCCGTCGCGTTGCTTCTCAGCGTGCTGCTGGTTTCCCAGATTGGCGATTCTGCCAGCGGGCCACCCGTAGCAAGTGACGAGCCCAATGACCTCGCGTCGCCGCCGCCCGATCTCCCGCTACCGGGTCGCTCCCTAGTGTGGAGCGACGAGTTCGATGGACCGGCAGGTTCGGCGCCCAACCCCGACAACTGGACTAACGAGGTCGGAGGCGAAGGCTGGGGCAACAATGAGTTGCAGTTCTACACGGAGGGCGCAGCGAATGCCGCGCTCGATGGAGCCGGCAATCTCGTGATCACCGCTCGGGCTCTCGATCCGCTCTCGTCAGACCAGTCGTGCTGGTATGGACCGTGCTCCTTCACCTCGGCTCGCCTCATCACGGCCGACAAGGTGACGGTGGAGTTCGGCCGGGTGGAGGCGCGCATCCAGGTCCCTAGCGCAGGCGGGGTGTGGCCGGCGTTCTGGATGCTCGGCGAAGACCTCTCCGAGGTCGATTGGCCGCAGTCGGGCGAGATCGACGTCATGGAGTTCGTGGGTAATTCACCGACCCAGATTTTCGGCACGATTCATGGGCCCGGTTATTCCGGCGAACAGTCGTTCGGTGGCGTCCTCGACCTCGGCACCCCGGTTGCCGACGAGTGGCACGAGGTCGCGGTGGAGTGGTCCCCCGGACGAATCGTGTGGGAAGTCGATGGCACGGTGTACCACGAGGCTGTGCCGGCTGACGTGGCACCAAACTCCTGGGTCTTCGATCAGCCCTTCTTCCTCCTCGTCAATCTTGCAGTCGGAGGAGACTTTGGAGGCGACCTCTCCGACGACATCACGCAGCCGCAGGAATACCGTCTCGATTACATCCGGGCGTACGAAACCTCAGACTGATACTTTCACCGCGCGAGAGATCACGCCTCAACGCTGACGACGGCTGCCCCCGCGGACATCCCCTCATGCGCATCGAGTCGCGCCCGAAGGGAACGTGAGATCGCTAGGGCTTTCGCGTCGCTCGAAGCCAGCTCGTCGCCAGTCGCACCGCCGGGTTGACTCCGCATCAACGCTAAGTCTGCCGCGAACACAATGCGAGCCCAATCCGCCGGGGAGTGCTCACCGCCAGCGGCAAGGGCGATCTGAAGCCGCTGAATATCATCGTGCAATGCTTCGGCAGTGTCGACGCCCCACATCCGCAGCAGGTCTGGTTGGGCCACTGCTGGCGCGAGTAATCGACTGAGCCCGAGCGAGAGCAGCGATTGCTCGTCATCGCTCAGATCTAACTGAACGGAGGGAGCGAGACGCTCTTGTTCGGCGTGGTCTGCCTCGTCGCGCTCGACCCGCAGCGACGACATCGTGTCTACGATCACGGCAATAAACAGGTTCAGGGTGATGAACGCGGCGATCAGGATGAACGGCACGAAGAACAGCCACGCCAACGGCATCACTTCCATAATCGGGCGCACGATCCCCATCGACCAACTCTCGAGGGTCATGATCTGAAACAGCGAATACGTCGACTTTCCGATGCTGCCGAACCACTCCGGAAACTGCTCGCCAAAGAGTTCGGTCGACATAACGGATGCCACGAAGAAGACGAGAGACATCAGCAGGGCGATCGCGCCAATACCCGGGAACGAACGGATGAGCGCCTCAACAACCATCCGCACCTGCGGCATGAACTTGATGACTCTCAAAATACGCAGCACTCGGAGCGCACGAAGAACCGAAAGTGGTCCAGCACTGGGCACAAGCGCAATGCCCACAACGATGAGGTCAAAAACAGACCACCCATCGGTGAAGAAACGCTTGGGGCCGTAGGCAACAAGCTTGAGAACGAGCTCAATGACGAAGACCACGAGGGCAATCGAGTCGAGAGAGTGGAGAACCTCGTAGGTCGTCGTGCCCTCTTCTGCCGCGGTCATCAGAGCGATGACGACGGCATTGACCACGATGACGGCGAGAACGAAGTTCTGAACGAGTGATGAGTCAACAAAGTGGGTTAGTCGACGACGAAACGATGGGCTCTCGGGAGAAGCGGTTAGATTCACGCGCCCATTATTCACGAAAGGCCCCGTGCTGTGTGCACAGGGCCTTTCGAATAAGTGGTGGCGAGTGGGGGATTCGAACCCTCGAATGCGATGCAGTCTGATTTACAGTCAGATCCCTTTGGCCACTTGGGTAACTCGCCAAGACGCCTTCGGCCACATGTATTCATCTGACCGAACGCGCTGAACCAGAATACAAGGAAACCGAGCCACGCGTGACCACTTCCCTAAAACTCGCCTGTGGGAGTTCTGGGCTCTGCCCGGGTAACATGGGATTATGGCTGATTCTTCGTTTGACATTGTGAGCAAAGTTGACCAAATGGAGGCGGAAAACGCCGTCAACCAGGCGCAAAAGGAGCTTGCTCAGCGCTACGACTTCAAGGGCGTTGGCGCCTCGGTCGAGTGGACCGGCGAGAGCCTCCTCCTCAAAGCAAGTGCCGAAGAGCGGGTTAAAGCCGTTCTCGAGGTGCTCGAAGCCAAGTTCATCAAGCGAGGCATCTCGCTGCGCAGCCTCGACGCCGGCGAGCCCTTCCCCAGCGGCAAGGAATACCGCATCGAGATCAGCCTGAAGAACGGCATCTCGTCTGAAGACGCAAAAAAGATTTCCAAGATCATCCGTGATGAGGCGCCGAAGGGCGTCAAGTCGCAGATTCAGGGCGACGAACTGCGTGTGCAGTCCAAGAGCCGCGATGACCTTCAGGCCACGATGGCGCTGCTGAAGGGCAAAGACATCGAAGTCGCTCTCCAGTTTGTGAACTTCCGCTAACAACTCCCCCAGCATGGATCTCTTCCTGCTGATTTTTGCAGCGACCCTATTGGTCGCTGTCTTGTTCTCCGCTCTGGCGGGGCGCACGGTGTTGTCGGCCGCCGTGTTGTTCTTGGGGGTCGGTTTCGTGATCGGCTCGGAGACCACGGGCATCCTGCAGTTCGATTCCTCGTCAACCGAGGTTTCAACGATCGCCGAGATTGCTCTCTTCGTCGTACTGTTCACCGACGGCATGAAAATGGGCTGGGCTGACTTACGCAAGGCCTGGCGTCTTCCTGGTCGCGCGCTCGGGTGGGGCTTACCGCTCACTCTTGCTATTACCGCGGTGCTCGCGCACTTCCTCTTAGGCCTCGGCTGGGCGGAGTCGCTGCTGATCGGCGCCATCTTGGCGCCAACAGACCCGGTTTTTGCTGCGGCACTCGTGGGCAACAAGCGAGTTCCGGAGCGGTTGCGCCAATTGCTCAACGTGGAGTCAGGCGTCAACGACGGTTTGGCGTTGCCGTTCGTGGTGGTCTTCTTAGCGGTCAGTTCAGGATCAGAAGAGCTGCATCTCGGCGAGCTGGGCCTTGAGCTGCTGGCCGGTACCGCTATCGGCATCGCAGTGCCGTGGATCGTGATCAAGGCGCTTCATACGCGGCTCTTCGCGGCAGCCGGAGTCTTTGAGCCCATCGTTCCGATCGCGATTGGCCTGCTCGTATTCGCGCTGTCGAGCTACACCCACGCCAATCTCTTCCTCGCCGCATTTGCCGCCGGAGTGACCGTCGCCACGGTGGGCCAGAAAGAGCGCGAGGCCTTCGAAGAGTTCGGCGAAATCGTCTCCGAGCTGCTCAAACTTTTGGCGCTCATGATCTTCGGCGCGCTTCTGTCCTTCAAGTTTTTGGGCGAAATCGCCTGGACCGGCTGGGCCTTCGCCATCCTCGCTCTCATCGCCGCGCGCCCTATCGCGCTCTACGTCTCGTTCCTCGGTTCCGGGCTCTCGATGCGAGAACAAGTCGCCGCGATGTGGTTCGGCCCGAAGGGTTTCGCTTCGGTTGTATACGTTCTCGTAGTCGTCTCCGCGGGTATCCCCGCTGGCGACCTCATCTTCCACATTGTGGCTCTCACTATCGCGCTGTCGATCATCGCTCATTCCTCCACGGATGTCGTGGTCGCTCGATCGTTCAGCGAAGCTCAAGAGACCCCGGCATGGCAGGGGCCGCCTCCACGCTGGTAGTCGTTCGCCAGCGTGATCGTCACGGCTCTTATCGCTCGTGAACTCGCTAGACTTCGCCCATGGACTTGGGCAGCATTGACTTCAGTTTTACAGCGGTTCTCGCTGCTGTTCTTGTCGTCATCGACTTTATGATTCGAGTGCTCTCGATCATCTACGTTCCGCGCAATCGCCGACCGCAGACCGCCATGGCCTGGTTGCTCGCTATCTTCTTCATCCCCTATTTCGGCATCATCCTGTTCCTCATATTTGGCAGCCGCAAACTCCCCAAGCGTCGCCGCGAGAAGCAGGCCGAGATCAATCAGTTCATCATCGAATCAACTGAGGGCATGGATCAGGTCGCGCAGGACGAACCGTGGCCCACATGGCTCAAGCCTGTGGTCGAACTCAACCGCACCCTTGGTGCAATGCCTCTGGTTGGTGGCAACACCGCGACGCTGCACTCAGAATACGAAGAGTCGTTGGATGCCATGATCGCCGAGGTCAACAAGGCCTCCAGTTTTGTGCACGTCGAGTTCTATATTCTCAGCGTTGACTCCACCACGCGGCCCTTTTTCGATGCCCTCGAGAGTGCAGTGCAGCGTGGGGTGAGGGTGCGGGTGCTCCTCGACCACATTGCATCTCTGCGGTCACCGGGCTATTTCGCCACGATCCGTCATTTGAAAAAAATCGGCGTCGACTGGCACGTCATGTTGCCGGTTCAACCGCTGAAGTGGAAGTTCCAGCGCCCCGACCTGCGTAACCACCGCAAGATCCTTATCATCGACGGAAA
This sequence comes from Salinibacterium sp. SWN1162, assembly GCF_015864675.1. Taxonomy (NCBI): domain Bacteria; kingdom Bacillati; phylum Actinomycetota; class Actinomycetes; order Micrococcales; family Microbacteriaceae; genus Salinibacterium; species Salinibacterium sp. SWN1162. The sequence continues at coordinate 90,604 of NZ_JADYWT010000002.1, read as the reverse complement.
CGTCGCTTTTACGGGATCGCAGAACATGGTCGACTCCTCGTACAACAAACGCGCCAACCTCAAGCGCGGGCTTCGGTGGAAAGACCTCATGGTTCGCTTCGAGGGCCCCATCGTCGCCGGAATCAACGCTCTCTTCATCACCGACTGGTACAGCGAAACAGACGAGCTGCTCGTCCGAGAAGGGTCGCTGGCGCCGGCAGCCAACTCCACCGCGAGTCTCGACGCCCAAGTCGTACCGAGTGGCCCCGGCTTTGAGGGCGAGAACAACCTTCGGCTGTTCAACTCTCTGCTTTATGCCGCTCAGCAACGCGTCATCATCACCAGCCCGTATTTTGTGCCGGATGACTCGATGCTCTACGCCATTACTACCGCGGCTCAAAGCGGGCTCGACGTGCAACTCTTTGTCTCGGAGGTCGCTGATCAGGCTCTGGTCTATCACGCCCAGCGCAGCTACTACGAGACGCTCCTGCGGGCCGGCGTAAAGATCTGGCTCTTCCCCGAGCCCACCGTGCTGCATGCCAAGCACTTCACCATTGATGACCAGGTCGCCGTCATCGGCTCGAGCAACATGGACATGCGCTCGTTCAGTCTCAACCTAGAAATCTCCGTGATGGTGCGCGGTGCCGAATTCATCGCCGACATGCGTGAGCTCGAATCGGAGTACCGGGCCGTTAGTCGGGAGCTCACCCTTGAGGAGTGGATGAAGCGCCCACGACGCTCGAAGGTTCTCGACAACCTCGCGCGCCTCACCGCCGCCGTTCAGTAGCGGCGGCCTGCCCCTATTCCGAGTCGGTGGTCTTGGAGGCGGCGAGCATGTCGTCGCGGTCGACCAGCTTGATGCGCGCCCGGCCTTCCGGCTCCCCCAGCGCGATCTCGTGGGCATCCAGCGACTGCCACCCCTGCAGGTTCGTGTACTCCACGTCGCGGCTCTTCAGCAGGTCGACGATGGCCTGTTCGTCGGGGTTCTCGGGGCTCCACCAATTGGCCTGGTCGTTCATGACGTGCTTGATGGTTTCCATCGCGTCAGACTTGGTGTGGCCGATGAGACCAACGGGGCCGCGCTTGATCCAGCCGGTCGCGTACACGCCATGAACCTGCTCGTCGTTGTCGTCAATGACCTGACCTTCGCGGTTAGGAATGACACCGCGGTGGTCGTCGAACGGGATGCCGTCGAGCGGCGAGCCGAAGTAGCCAACAGCGCGATACAGGCTCTGCACCGCGACCTCGCGGAACTCGCCGGTGCCGACGACTCCGCCCTGGCCGTCTGGCGTGGTGCGCTCGTAACGGAAGCCCTCAACACGATCAGTACCGAGCACCGCGACGGGGCCAGCGTAGAAGTGCAGGTGCAGACGACGTGATGCGGTGCCCTTTTCTTGGCCGCGCCACTTCGTGAAGATGCGGTCGAGAACCATGATCTGTTTGTTCGACTCGATGGCTGCCTTGGAGGCGTCGTCGTAGTCAAAGTCTTCTTCGTAGACAACCAGGTCAACGTCGTCAAGCTCGCCAAGTTCGCGAAGCTCGAGAGGCGTGAACTTCACCTGCATGGGGCCACGACGACCGAAGACGTGCACGTCGGTCACAGGGCTCGATTTGAGGCCCTCGTAAACGTTGGCGGGAATCTCAGTCGGCAGCAGATCATCCGCATGCTTAGCGAGCATTCTGGCGACGTCGAGCGCGACGTTTCCGTTGCCGATGACGGCGGTCTCTTTCGCGTCAAGAGTCCACTCGCGCGGAAAGTCGGGGTGGCCGTCGTACCAGCTGACGAAGTCGGCGGCACCGTGGCTGCCGGGCAGGTCGATGCCGGGAATGGGAAGCGGAGCATCCCGCACCGAACCGGTCGAAAAGATGACCGCGTTGTAGTGCTTCTTGAGGTCGTCGAGCGTGATGTCGCGCCCGTACGTGACGTTGCCGAAGAGGCGGATGTTGCCGGTGTCCAGCACGTCTCGCAGGGCGTTGACGATGCCCTTGATACGCGGATGATCGGGGGCAACGCCGTAACGCACGAGACCATACGGCGCGGGAAGCTGCTCGAAGAGGTCGATCGAGACGTCGAATTGGCGTTCAGCCTTCAGCAGGATGTCTGCGGCGTAGATTCCGGCGGGGCCGGCACCAACAATGGCGAGTCGTAGCTTGCTCATCGGTTGTGTTTTCCGTTCATCTCGGTGCGCCCGGGGCGCGGGCGAGTGGGCGTACTAGTTAGAGCGTTCGACGATGCCGTCAGCGAAACGCGTGAGGGCTTTCTTGACGGGGCCATTGGGCAGCGGCGCGAGGGCTTCAACAGCTTCGCGGCCCCAGCGGCGGGCTTCGTCCAAAGTTTTCTTCGTCACGGCATGTTCGCGCAGCTCGGTAACGGCAGCATCGATGGCTGCTTCGTCGCCTTCGCCGTAGAAGTTGGCGTTGACGTCGCGCTCAATGCGCGTCAGCAGCTCGGCGGCGTCGCTGTCAACGAGAGCAAGCTCACGCAGGTACAAGAGCGGCAACGTGGCAACGCCACTGCGCAGATCTGTTCCGGCTTTCTTGCCGGTCTTGCCGGTCTCGGCCGAGAGGTCAATGACGTCGTCGATGAGCTGAAACGCCACCCCAACTTTTTCACCGAACTCGCGAACCGGCTTGGTGTACTCGGCGGGGGCGTTGGAGAACATCACTCCAATTTCTGCCGCGGTCGCAATCAGTGAACCCGTCTTATCGGCCAAAACCTGAAGGTAATGCTCGACGGGGTTCTCGTCCGGCTTCGGGCCGAGAGTTTCGTGCAATTGTCCGAGGCAGAGCCGCTCAAAAGTGTTGGCCTGCAGCATAAGCGCTTCTTCGCCGAGCCCGGCAACGAGCTTGCTCGCGCGCGCAAAAAGAAGGTCGCCCGTGAGGATCGCAACCGAGTTGCCCCAGACATTTTGAGCGCTCGGGACACCGCGACGCAATTGCGCCTCATCCATCACGTCGTCATGGTAGAGCGAGGCCAAGTGGGTGATCTCAATTGCTTGCGCGGCAATAACCACATCGGCGTTGTTGCCGTCACCGAGCTGAGCGGTGAGCAGCGCGAGTACAGGCCGCACGCGTTTGCCACCGGCTTCGAGCAGGTAGCGGCTCGTGGCATCGGCGATTTCATCGGCAAAGGCCATGTGCGAAAGCAAGCCAGCTTCGACCTCGTCGAGGCCCTTTTCAATCGCCGTCGCGAAACGACGCTCATCGCTCGAGGCAAAGAGCTTTTCTCCCAGCCCCAACGAAGAGCTCAGGGTGTTGCTGCGACGAGCAGGCGGAACACTCGGGTTCACTGATCAACCGGTTTCTTTTGCGAAGCGCTACGGCTTCGGTGTGGTGTCTGAGTTGGTTTTTGCCTTGGTGATCGTCTTGATCGGACGAGTGGCATTGCCTTTGCGCTTGGCAACCGAGGCGAGCACGGTGGCGTCAGCGGGCTTGTGCCCACGGTGCATCGCCACGATGCCGGCGGTGAGGTTGCGGTACGCAACGCGGGTGAAGCCGGCAGCCCGGATCCACTGGCTGAGTTCGCCCTGATCAGGCCACTCACGAATCGACTCCGCGAGGTAGGTGTACGCCTCGGGGTTGGAGCTTGAGCGATCAGCGATGATCGGCATCACGCGGTTGAGGTAAGTGAAGTAGCCGGCGCGAACGATCGCGACCGGAGGCTTCGAAAATTCGGTGATGACGAGACGCCCACCGGGCTTGAGCACGCGGTACATCTCAGAAAGAGCAGCGCGGGGATCGTTAATGTTGCGCAGACCAAAGCTGATCGTGACGGCGTCGAACTCGTTATCGCCGAAGGGCAGCTGCTGAGCATCGCCCTGAATGAACTCGATCTTCTTGTGGCGCTTACGCGCTTGCTCCACCATGCCGGTGGAGAAATCGAGACCGACAACGCGCGCACCATTACGGTGAAGAGCAGCCGAGCTTGTGCCCGTGCCCGCAGCGATATCGAGGATGCGCTCCCCCGCTGCCGGAGCTACAGCACGCACCGTGGCAGCCCGCCACAGCACGGCGTTTCCCGCGGAGAGCACGTTGTTCGTACGGTCGTAATGTTTTGCGACACCGTCGAACATTCCGGCTACGTCTTCCGGTCGCTTGTTCATGTCAGCCTTACCCACCCCTTTAGTCTAGGGCGCTCAGAGCCGATGCTCACTTTCTTCGCCGCAACTGACAGGTACTCTGATACTTGTGGGGCACAAAGGGGCTAGAGAGCGGTCCGTTTACGGGCAGAATCGGAGACAGAGCGATGGCTAGCACCCACGAGATTCTCAGCGTTGTCACGCGCCCCACAGCGTCGGTTGACCGCCTGCTCGACTGGATCACTCCGCAGCGCCCCCTTGCCTTCGTGCGCGATGGAGAAGGCCTCGTGGGCATCGGCGAACTTCTGCGCCTCGAATTCCGCGGCGCAGATCGCTTCACTGCTGCCGCTGCGGCGTGGGCGGAGCTCGCTCGCACCGCGATTGTGCACGACAGCGTCAAGCGAGCAGGCACCGGGCTCGTGGCGCTTGGCAGCTTTGCGTTTGCCGACTCCTCCGACGCAGTGAGCGTTCTCATCGTTCCGCGCGTTGTCGTCGGCAGCCGCGATGGCATTCAGTGGGTCACGACCATCACCGTCGGAGAAACAAGCGGATTGCCCGGCACCTCAGACGGCCTGCCCACTGGCCCGCTCGAGCCCGCTGGCGATCTCGTGCACGTCGACTTCGTGCCCGGCGAGATGAGCACCAAGAACTTCACCAAGACGGTGAAGGCGGCGCTGCGCGAAATATCGCGCGGGGCTGCAGCCAAGATCGTAATCGCGCGCGATCAGAGCGCCGAACTTTCGGTCGACGCCGATCTACGCCTGCCCATCACCGCACTCGCCAGCCGCTACCCGGACACCTTCACGTTCGCCGTCGACGGCCTCATCGGGTCGAGCCCCGAGACGCTCGTTCGCGTGCAGAATGGCGCCGTCAGCGCTCGCGTGCTTGCGGGCAGTGCCGCGCGCGGCGACGACCGCATCTCCGACGGGCGAGCCGCCGGAACGCTCATGAACTCGCCCAAAGATCAGAAAGAACATGCGCTCGCGCTGGCGAGCGTGATGGATGCCCTCGCACCGCTCTGCAGCGAACTGAACGCGGCATCCGCCCCATTCACGCTGCAATTGCCCAACCTGTGGCACCTCGCTACTGACATTGAGGGGCAACTGAGCCAGCGTTCCAGCGGGCTCGACCTGATCGGAATCTTGCACCCCACGGCTGCCGTCGCCGGCACGCCAACGCCCGACGCCATCCGCCTCATTGACGAACTCGAGGGCTTCGACCGTGGTCGCTACGCCGGGCCCGTCGGCTGGGTGGATGCCAACGGCAACGGTGAATGGGCCGTGGCGTTGCGGTGCGCCCAAGTCAGCGGCGCGCGCATCACCGCCTACGCCGGCGCGGGAATTGTGGCCGGCTCCGACGCCAAAAAAGAGCTTGCGGAGACGGAACTCAAATTCCGCCCCATCGTCGAAGCGTTCGGCTAGCGAGCCTCTGCGTCGTTAGCTGTTAGCGAGGCGCACCTTTTCGGCCTCAACGTCATAGTCGGCACTCGGCCACTGCGGGTCGATTCCCTCGAGGGCATCAAGCAGAAGCTGCTGAACAGCCCAGCGCGCGTACCACTTGTGGTTGGCCGGAATCACGTACCAGGGCGCACTCTCGGTTGTCGTGCGGCGCAGGGCAATCTCGTATGCCTCTTGGTATTCGGCCCAGAGCAGGCGCTCATCCACATCACCGGGGTTGTACTTCCAGTGCTTTTCGGGCCGGTCAAGTCTCTCCTGCAGGCGCTCTTTTTGCTCATCCGCACTGATGTGCAGCATCACCTTGATGATGACCGTGCCGTTGGCCACGAGCTCTTCTTCGAACTTCTGGATGATGCCGTAACGCTCTTCGACGGTTTCCGGAGTCGAGAAACCGCGCACGCGATGAATGAGAACATCCTCGTAGTGCGAACGGTCGAAGACACCGATGAACCCCGCCTCGGGCAGCTCTTTGCGAATGCGCCAGAGAAAGTCATGCGACTTCTCTTCGTCGGTGGGCGCCTTGAACGCGTGAATCTGCACGCCCTGAGGATCTACGCCGCCAATGACGTGACGCAGGATGCCGCCCTTGCCCGCCGTATCCATAGCCTGCAGTACGAGAAGAACGCGACGCTCGCCGCCGAACTTACTCTCAGCAAAGAGTCGCTCTTGAAGCGCAGCAAGCTTTTCGCCGTTCTTGGCTAATGCCTTCTCGGCATCCTTCTTGTCTCCATCAAATGCAGGAGTTGATGATGGGTCGATGCTCGCAAGCTCGAAGTCGGCGGTGACAGGCGTGAGTGTGCTCATGCCTCAAGGCTACTCGGCAGGCCTTCTAGCGCTATCGCTGCGGAGCAACGTACGACAATGCAACCGCCGGTTAGCGTCCGAGCGGGACCTCGATGATGGTGGGTTCAGGGTGAGCAGACAGCGCCTGATCGAGCTCGCCTCGCGTGGACGCTCGAAGGTAGCGCCAGCCGTACGCCGTGGCGAGAGCTTCGATGGAGGCATTCTGCTGAGTGAGCAGTACGCGGTCAAAGCTTTCGCCCGCCTGGCTTGCCACCTCGAGAACGTCGAAGATGGTGCCACCACCGTCGTTGCCAACGATGACTTGGATGCGCGGGCGCGGTTCTCCCACGCCGAACATGAGAGCGCCGACGTCGTGGAAGATAGCGAGGTCACCGAGGAGCACGCGAGTGACCCCCTCGTTGCCCTTCTCGGCCTGGCTCGCGAGAGCAATTCCGAGGCCCGTCGAGATCGTGCCGTCGATGCCCGCAAGCCCGCGGTTGGCGTGAACCGAAATCTTCTTGCCGGGAACAACGCGGTCGACCTCGCGGATCAAGCGTGAGGCTCCGAGCACGAGGCGATCGTGGGGCCAGGTTGCGCGCCAGACCGCGTCGGCGAGCATCCGCCGGTCGACAGGAGTGCGCACAATCGCAAGTTCAGCTTTGGCGTGGGTTCCGGCATCCGCTTCGATGTCAGGCGCGATGCTGGCGGTTTCGAGCGACTGACGGCTCGTGGTGACCCAGCGGCCCAACCAGGCGCGGTCGGTGGCTTCGCCAGACACCGACACTTCATCGACGAAGAGCCGCACGCAGCGGCCGGGGTTGTAGTCGTCGGCCGACGGATGCCGCACTACGACGGTTTCCACGCCGCGACGCTGGATGAGTGCCGGAATCTCGCGACTCAACGTGGGATGCCCGAATACGATCACGCGCGCGACGCGGTCGCCAAAGTTGGCCGCGTTCAACAGCTCGCGATAGGCCACGACGAGGTTCGGCCCAAAGTGGGCCCCGCTGGAGACCTCGGCGATGAGCGGTGCGCCCAGCTCGCGAGCGACCTGCTCGGCGCGGGGGCCAGCTCCGGTGCCCGCCACCACCACCGTGGCGGGAGATGGGCTGAGAGCGAGCGTCGTCGGAGCGCCGGGTGACTGGTGCGTGGTGTTCTCGACCACGGGGTCGAGATCGCTAAAGAGATCGGGGAACACGGGCTCGCGGTGAGCTGCCGGTTCGGGGGCTACGGCATCCTCGGTGGGCTGCCACTCGAAGGGCGCAGACAGAGGCTCATCGAAAGACAGGTTGAGGTGAACGGGGCCGCTGACCGCGGCGACGGCATCGCGCGCCAGTTGCGCTGCGGCATCCATCTCGCCGGCAGCACCCGTCGGCGCCTCGACATCCCAGGTCTGGTGTACGGCGGTGCCGAAAATGCCGGGCTGCTGGGTGGTCTGGTTCGAGCCAATGCCGCGCAAGGAATCGGGGCGGTCGGCACTGATAATGATGAGCGGAACAGCCGAGTGATGCGCTTCGAGCACGGCCGGGTGGAGGTTGGCCACCGCGGTGCCAGAGGTTGTGACGACCAGCACCGGCGACTTCGTTTCAACCGCGAGGCCGAGCGCCAAAAAGGCTCCGACGCGCTCATCGATACGCACGCGCAAACGCAGCAGGCCGTGCTTCTCAAACTCGGCAGCAGCAAGCGCGATCGCCTGCGAGCGCGAGCCTGGACTCACCACAATGTCTCGAACGCCGAGACGAACGAACTCTTCGAGAAGGGCTACCGAGAAATTGGTGGCGGGAGAGTTAGTTGGTCTTATCGTCATCGTCGAGATCTGCTAGTTCCTGTTCGAGGCGGCGAATGCGCTCATCTTGTTCTTCTTTGGCGCGCATGTTGCGCAAGAAATCGGGGTCATCGTCGGGCGCAACTGTGCGCGTGCGACCCGAGTTCGAACTACGTGCCTTACCGAGCATGAACCAGAGCACTACACCGATAACCGGCAAGAGCACGATCACGAGAATCCAGAGAAACTTCGGCAAGGCGCGCACGCGGCTGCGATCAGTAAGGACCACGTCCACGATGGAAAACACGTCAACCGCCACAAGCGCGAAAGCGAGAACGACCAATAGGCGAGGCATGCCACCAGTCTACGCTCGCAGGCTGCACGCGGGATGCGAGCCTAGACTGATGCCGTGAAACCTTGGATCGCCTACTCACTGCTCCGCCTCGGAGTGTTCGCTGCGGCGTTCACCGTTCTCATGATTGCGGGCACCGAGCCGTGGCTTGCCGCCGTCATTGCGACAGTGCTCGGTTTCGCCATCTCTTATGTCTTTTTCGGCAAGCTTCGGGATGCCGTTGCTCTTGACTTCGCCGCCCGCCGCGAAGGCCCAAGCCACGACCCCGACCGCGAAGCCGAAGACGCTGAGGCCGACCTCGAGACTGCTGCCGGCCCCGAGACTGCTGCCTACTCCGCAACCACCGCCGAGGGCGCGACCCGCCCCGACGCGTTTCCGCGTACTGCCTCGCTAGAAGGCGATCGCCAGAGCGAGACCGATGCCGAACAACAGAGCAGTGAGCCCCGTCAGCTTTAGCGCCAAGATCAGCTCGGCGGGCGTCTTACCGGTGAGCACGATGACACACGCGGGCAGTGCAGCGAGAAGTACGAAGTACACGAGGTACGCGTTGAAGTACAGCAGCGAGTAGATGCCGAGAATGCCGAATGGTACGAGCATCGCAACGACGTAGAAGATGCGCGACGGCAGGTTACCCATTCGCACAGCCAGCGTTCGCTTGCCCGCCACCTTGTCTTGAGCGATGTCTCGGATGTTGTTGACCATGAGCGTCGCGACCGCGAACAGCCCCACGGCGACAGCGGCCAGCCACGACTCAAGGTTCACGGAATCCGCGAGCACGTAGGTGGTTCCCGCCGTGGCGACGAGGCCGAAGAAGATGAAGACGAAAACCTCACCAAGGCCGAGGTAGCCATAGGGGCGCTTGCCGCCGGTGTAAAAGTACGCGGCGATGATCGCTGCCGCTCCGACCGCCAGCAGCCACCAGTGTTCGCTGCGCACCACGATGATGAGCCCGGCAACGGCAGCGATGCCGAACCACACGAAGGCCACCGTGATGACGGTGCGCGGGCGAGCGGCACCAGAGGCGGTGAGGCGTCGCGGACCAACGCGGTGATCATCCGTTCCGCGCACTCCGTCGGAATAGTCGTTGGCGAAGTTCACCCCGATCTGCAGCGAGACAGCAACGACGAGGCAGAGCAGCGCACGCACCCAGTGCCAGCCATCACCTTCAACGTTGTGCGGGAGCACGAACGCGGCGGCGGTGCCCAGAGCCACGGGCGCAAAAGCGAGCGGCAGCGTCTGGATGCGAGCGCCGCTGATCCAATCGCGAGCCGTCGCTTTGGCGATCTTGGGCGCTTTCGGCGGACGCCCACCCGGGCGGCCACTCGCGCTCTTGCCGTTGTTCTTACCCGCGGGCGGACTCGATTTCGAGCCCGCTTTCGGCGAGACGGTCTTCGGATCGATGCGTTGCTGTTTGGGAGAGGCCACGGAGGGATTCTACTTAAGCACGACTGACGCTAAGGCGAGTTTGTCGGGTTTTCCCGTCGAAAGCATAGGAATCTCGTCGATCAGGATGACGCGAGCGGGGGCCGCTGCCGCTGACAGTTGAGTAACGATGGCCTCTCGCAGCGCATCCAATTCAATCGCCACGGTCGTGATCACGACGGGGGCTTCGCCCCATTTCGGGTGAGGTGCGGCCACCACGACAGCCGCGCTCTGGCCGGCAAGCGAGCGAACAGCGGTCTCCACCTCGGTGAGCGAAACCTTCACTCCGCCCGAAATAATCATGTCGTCGGCACGACCGCGAACCCGCAGCACTCCATCGACGATGTCGCCGACATCGTCGGTGCGGTACCACCGCACGCCGTCACTCAGCCGAAACGAGACGGCGCTGCGGCGCGGGTCGTCGAGGTAGCCCTCGGCGAGCATGGGCCCCGAAAGTTCGATGCGGTCATCCACGAGTCGCACGCTGACCCCGGGCAGTGGCGTGCCATCCCATACAGCGCCGCCACTGGTCTCACTCGAGCCGTAGGTGGTCGAGACCGCGAGGCCGCGAGCGCGAGCTGCGGCGAGGAGGGCGCCCGGAGACGATTGCCCACCCACCAAGATCCGTGTGAACGTGGCGAGGGCCGCGACGGCCTCTTCCGATTCGAGCAGTCGCGCGAGCTGCACGGGTACGAGCGAGACGAAACGGCGCTCGGCGGTGAGCTCGGCCACGGCCGCCACGAAAGCGTCGGCGGTAAACCCCTGAGGCGCCATCATGACCGGCTCGGTACCCGCAAAATACGAGCGGGCGAGTACATTGATGCCCGCGATGTAGTGCGCCGGAACGGCCAGCAGCCATTGCCCCGGCCCGCCCAGAAGTTCATCGGATGCCGCAGCACTCGCCTTCAACGCAGCAGCACTGAGCATCACGCGCTTAGGGCGGCCCGTCGATCCGCTCGTTTCAACGACGACCGCCACGTTCGCAGCAACGGTGTCTGGCAGGCCAGAGGGGGAGGCCGGGTGCGGCAGAATCGCGGCCCCCGAACCATCGAGTGCCGGCTTCAGCGCCGCCCACACCTTGCGGGGGTCATGGGCGTCGACGGACCAAAGTTCTCGAGTCGGAGAGCTCTCGGCAGTCACGAACAAACCGCTCTGCAGTGAGCTGCCGGCGCGTGAGAGCTGCGGTAGCGCGTCAGTGCTGCCGCAAGCACTAGTACTGCCACGGGAAGGGCGACCAGTCAGGCTCACGCTTCTGCAAGAACGAGTCCCGGCCTTCGACGGCTTCGTCAGTGCCGTACGCCAGCCGGGTGGCTTCGCCCGCAAACACCTGCTGGCCGACCAGTCCGTCGTCGACGGCATTGAGGGCGAACTTGACCATGCGGATCGCGGTCGGCGACTTGGTCATGATCGTGGTCGCCCAGTCGTAGGCGGTGGCCTCGAGCTCGGCATGCGGCACGGAGGCGTTGATCGCTCCCGCGTCGAGGGCTCGCTGCGCGTCGTACTCGCGGGCAAGGAAGAACACTTCACGGGCGAACTTTTGGCCGACCTGGCGAGCGAAGTAGGCGCTGCCGTAACCGGCGTCGAACGACCCGACGTCGACATCCGTCTGCTTGAAGCGGGCGTGCTCGGCGCTGGCGATCGTGAGGTCGCAAACCACGTGAAGCGAATGACCTCCGCCGGCAGCCCAGCCGGGAACGACAGCGATAACGACCTTGGGCATGAAGCGGATGAGGCGCTGCACTTCAAGAATATGCAGGCGACCCGCGGCGGCACGACGCTTTCCTGCGGCAGCAGCCGCTTCGGCCTCGACCTCAGCTTCGGTAAGCCCGGCAGTGGCTGTCGGGTTCGTCGCGCCCTCCTGACCTTCGTACTCATAACCTGCACGGCCACGGATGCGCTGGTCGCCGCCCGAGCAGAACGCCCAGCCGCCATCTTTCTCGCTCGGGCCGTTGCCGGTGAGGAGAACGACACCGATGCGCGGGTTCTGGCGCACGTCGTCGAGCGTTTGATAGAGCTCGTCTACCGTGTGCGGCCGAAAGGCGTTGCGCACTTCGGGGCGATCAAACGCGATGCGCGCAATCGTGCCCGTCACATCGTGGTGATAGGTGATGTCGGTGAGGTCATCAAACCCGGCGACTGATCGCCACAACTTCTCGTCAAAGATTTCAGAAACAGGCGCCATAGCTCCACCATATCCACCCGCGTGCAGAGCGGGCTGATGCCGAACCGGGGATGCTGCGCTTCGGTTCGCCCCGACCGACTTTCGGTTCTCAAAGAACCGACGCTCGGTTCTCGAAGAACCGACGTTTAGTTCTCGAAGAACCGGAAGACGTTCAGCACAACCAGCGGGTTGGCGAGAATCGCGACCGCAAGGCCAAATGCCGCCCACCGACGTTGCAGGCCGAAGACAAGGCAGAGCGCAGCAGTGACGGCCGCCGAAATCGACACGACGATGGTGACTTGAGCGAGGAGTGTGCCCGTGGGGTAATCGCCGCCGGCAGACACGATCATGGCGATGATCAAGAGCACGAGGGTCGCAACGCCGAGCGCTGCGGCGATGAAACCGACCCAGCGGGGCCGGGGGCGACGTGCCACCGGAGTCTCTTCCGGTTCGACGGTCTCTTCTGATTCGCCGTCGGCGGGCGCATCAGTTTCTTCGTCATCCACAACGCCGACGACGTAATACGGCACGATCTTGGTCGCTACGCGCTCGATATCCCCCGGATTAGTCACGCAATTACCCTAACTGACAGTGGAACTTGTCAGACTGGGAACATGTTCCCTTCAGTGAACGAAATTCTCGACACCGCTCATGTGGTGTCCCTGCCCATGACGTCACGCTTTCGTGGCATCGACCAACGTGAAGCGTTGTTGTTCCGCGGCCCGCAAGGGTGGAGCGAATTTTCGCCCTTCGTCGAGTACGACGATGTCGAAGCAACGCCGTGGCTACTCGCTGCCATCGACTACGCGTACAACGAGCAGCCGCCCCTCGTGCGCGATCATGTCTGGGTCAATGCCACCGTGCCCGCAGTGCCTGCCGACCTCGTCGAGGCGGTTCTCGAGCGCTTTCACGGCTGCCGCACCGCCAAAGTAAAGGTGGCCGAACCCGGTCAGACCTTGGCGGATGACGTTGCTCGCGTCGCCGAGGTGCGTCGCGTGATGGGGCCGACCGGTCGCATTCGCGTCGACGCCAACGGCGCCTGGAACGTGGATGAGGCGGAGCGTGCCGTTCATGCCTTCGCCGAGTACGACCTCGAGTACGTTGAACAGCCCTGTGCCACGGTGGAAGAACTGGGCGAGTTGCGCACCCGCATCAAGTACATGGGCATCCCGGTCGCAGCAGACGAGAGCGTGCGCAAGGCCGCCGACCCGCTCGCGGTGGCGCGCGCGGGTGCTGCCGATCTGCTGGTGATCAAGGCACAGCCCCTGGGTGGCATCTCTCGGGCCCTGGCGATCGTAAATGACGCTGGCCTTCCCGTCGTCGTTTCCAGCGCCTTGGAGACCTCGGTGGGGCTTGCAATGGGGGCGCACTTGGCGGCTGCTATCGACCCGCTCGATTACGACTGTGGGCTCGCCACAGCATCCCTGCTCGCCGCCGATGTCACCCCTGCTCCCCTGCGCGCTCGTGACGGCCAGCTTGAAGTGCGCCGCGTCGAGGCCGACGAAGCGCTGCTGACACGATGGGCTGCCAGCCCGGAACGCACCCAGTGGTGGCTCGACCGCCTGACGCGCTGTCATGAACTAGGTAAAAACTACTCACCGCAGTAGCGACGCCGCTCAGTAGGCTAGATTCGTCGATCGCTACCGAGGGTGATCGCCGTCAAGGAGCAACAATGTCTACTGAGCTGCGCCGCCTGCGAGCACTAACCGCCGTGAGCCTGCTCAGCGTGGGCGTACTCACCGGGTGCACCCCGCCCGCAGCGGAACCTGACGACACCACGAGCATTGAGACGGATGCCGCGGCTCCTGCTGAGCCCGAAGAAGAGATGGTCAGCGGCCCGGAGTGCCTGATCGGCGAGTGGTACATCGCTGAAGACCAAATGCAGGGCTTCTACAGCGCCGTCAGCGGCTCCAACGAAGGGCTCGACATCAGCGTGGAGGGCGGAACGGGGCTCTCGTTTAGCGACACCACCTACACCTACACGCCCGACTTCACGATCCTTCTCGAAGTGGCGGGCAGCGAAGGCGTGGGAACTATCACCGGCGCGATCAGTGGCGACTACGAAGCCACCGAGACGACTATCAAGACCTCTCACGAAGAGAGCGATATTGCCGTGACGGTCTCCGTGGGCGGCATCAGCGTTGACGGTACCGATCTCAGCGAGGGCTTCATCAATAGCGCCCCAATCAACTCGGCGCCCTACGAGTGCGGCGCCGAGGGTCCGATCATCGAGTTCGCGACCGGCGACGGTAACCCTACGGTGGCTATGCAGCTGACTCCGGCCAGCTAAACTCGTCAACTCTGAGCCGCTACGGTCGGCTCTCCCCAATCAAGCGCTGGGGTGTCGCTCGGTGCGGCCCCAGCGTTTCTTTTTACCCCGGCACCCCGCGTCGGATGCCGTCGGTAGACGCATCCCTCATCGCACGGCTGGCCGCCGCGGCCAGTGCTTACAGGCCAGTGCTCACACGCCTGAGTGATTGCAGACCTGAGTGCTTACAGGCCTGAGTAGGCGTGAAGTCCCTTGAAGAAGAGGTTCACGATCGTGAAGTTGAAGACGATGGCGAGGAACCCGACGATCGCCAGCCACGCCGAACGCGAGCCGCGCCAACCGCGCGTTGCTCGGGCGTGAATGTACCCGGCATACAAGGTCCAGATAATGAAGGTCCAGACTTCCTTGGTGTCCCAACCCCAGTAGCGACCCCAGGCGCGTTCAGCCCAGACAGCGCCGGCGATAAGCGTGAAGGTCCACATGACGAAGCCGACCACTGTGAGGCGGTACGCCAAGGTTTCGAGTCGGTCAGCAGCGGGCAGAGTGTCGAGGAAGCGAAGCTTGAGCGCCTTGCCGGCCTCGCGACGGGCCTGCATGAGCTGCACGATGGAGAGCCCGGCGGCGAGAGCAAAGAACCCGGTGCTGAGGCTAGCGACGAAGACGTGGATGACCAACCAGGCCGACTGCAGCGCCGGCGGCAGGGGAACCACATCCACATAAAAGCTTGACGTTCCCACCCCGAGCGCGAGCAGCGCGAAGCCCGTAATGAACGAGCCGAGGAAGCGAAGATCTTGCCAGAACTGAACGGCGAGAAAGACACCGACGATGAGGGCAGTGGCGGTGAGCGTAAATTCGAACATGTTGGCCCACGGCACGCGGCCGGCGGCAACACCGCGGAAGATCACAGCGCTAACGTGAAGCGCCCACGCGAGAACCGTCATGGCCATGGCGAGCTTGAGCGAGAGAGGAGACTTCGGGGCGCGAGGCTCGGCGTCGGGGCCAGCCGGCGCGGTGAGCGTGCTTGTACCACCAGCGGCGGAATTCTGGGCCATCACACTAGCTTGCTGGGCGGATGCCGAAGCCAGGCCGGTCGCACTCGCTGCGGACGCATCGCTCGACTCTGCCGAGCGGCGCGCCAAGTCGACGGCGAACAGAATGAACGCGAAGGTATAGATCGCCATCGCTGAATAAACCGCAATCAGCGAATACGACACGAAGGTCTCAGTCACGACTACACCCTAACTCTCAGTTGCTGGGAATGTTTGTCGGCGAAATCAGTGACGGCGGCCTCCAGCGTGGGGTCGTCACCGCGGGCCAGTGCCGCGTACTCAATTGTTGTCGTTCCCGCACCATCAGCGCGCGCGGCGACCCACATGCGGCGTCGCGGAACGAACAGACTCGTCACGAGCCCGCTGATCACGAGAATGGCGAAAATCAGCACGGGCAGTTGTGAGGGGTCGTGGTGCACATCCAGCGACACGAAGCGCGGGATGCTCGTCAACTCGACACTGCCGAGACCGTTGGGCAGCTCGAGGCGGTCGCCGGGCGTCAACCGCAGCGTGTCGGCCTCAGAGTTGCGCCCCGCGACTTGCTCGAGGGAGTCAGTGTTCAGCGCGTAGGCATTAGCGCCCTGGCCATTGTCGAGGCCGAGGTCGCCCTCGTACACCTCCAACGTGAGCGTGGGTGAGATGAGGTCGGGATAGACCGAAGCGAGAGCGCCAGAACCGAGTGTGCCGGTGGTCGGATAGAGAAAGCCGAGCATCCCGATCTGCTGATCGAGGCCATCCGGAATCTTAATGACGCACGTGCTGCCGAGGTTGGCGTCGAACGGGAGGCACGGTGTTGGCTGCGACCACACGACCTTGTCATCGGCGTCGCGCACGGTGAGCACGGGGGCGTAACCGTTACCGAGGAGGTACAGGTTTGTTCCGCTGAGACTCAGGGGTTCGTTGACCTTGATTTGCGACTGCTGCGGTTGCTCGCCGCGCACAGTCGTGGTGACGTTGGCGGTGAAGTCGATCGCTTGCCCAATGGCCTGGCGGTTGGTTTGCTCGTAGACCGGCTCGAAGGAGTCGAGAGCGACGGTGTACGGATCGAGCGCATCATCCGTGAAGAAGCGGCCCGGGTTGAACGAGTCGTAACTGGCAAGAGAGTTGCTGAACGCATAACCCTCAACGATGACGCGCTGACCCGTGTAGCCGAAGCCACCGCCAAGGCCAACCGTGACGAGCACGCCCACGAGCGCGGCATGGAATACGAGGTTTCCGGTTTCGCGCAGGTAGCCACGCTCGGCGCTGACCGATTCTCCGTAAAGCTCGGTGCGATAACGCTGCGAGCGCAGCAGGCGGCGCGCGGAGTCGATGGTGCTGTCAACATCCGCTTCGGTCGTGCGTGTGGTGAAGCCTTGCAACCGCGAAAGGCGGGCCGGTGTTTTGGGTGGGCTCGCGCGCAATGCGTCGAAGTGATGTTTGGTGCGCGGAAGCACGCAGCCGATCAAGGAGATGAAGAGCAGCAGGTAGATCGACGAGAACCACACCGAGCTGTAGGTGTTGAAGACCTGGAAGAAGTCGAGCACCGCGGCAGTATCGGGATAGTTGTTGCGGTAGGCGATGACACCGTTGGGGTCAGAGGTGATCTGCGGAACGAGCGAGCCGGGGATGGCCGCCACCGCGAGAAGCAGCAGCAAGAACAGCGCGGTGCGCATACTCGTGAGCTGACGCCAGAAGAACCGCGCGTAGCCAACGAAGCCGAGCCGCGGCTGCTGAATCTTGCTGTCCCGCGCGGGCGCCGGAGCATCCATGTGGTCGCTGGGACGCGTCGCGTCGCCCTCAGGCACGAAGTTGTCTCCGGCTGCGTCGCCGTTCGCCGAATCAGAGGAGTGTGTCGAAACCACCGATCACCGCCCCCAAACTTGTCACGATTGCACGCCACACGCCGGTGACCATGAGTACACCGATCAGCACGAGCAGTGCTCCACCAATCAGGTTAATAAGTCGGATGTGGCGGCGCATCCACGCCACCGATCCGGTCGCCCAGTTGAGGCCGAGAGCCACCAAGAGGAACGGGATGCCGAGACCGAGACTGTAGGCGATGCCGACGATAGCGGCACGGCCGGGATCGCCACCATCCAGCACCATGCTGCCGACCGCGATAAGAGTCGGGCCAACGCACGGGGTCCAGCCGAGGGCGAAGACCACTCCCAATAGCGGCGCCCCAGCGAGGCCGGTTGCGACCTTGAACTTGGGCTTGATCGTGCGCTGCGCGAAGGTGACCTGCCCGATGAAAACGACCCCCATCACGATCACGAGAGCACCGGCGATGCGCGTGATCAGGTCGAGCCACGGTCGCAGCAGAAGGCCCGCCGTGCCGAACAGCACCGTGAACGCGACGAACACGACCGTGAAACCGAGGATGAACAGGCCAACGCCGAGAACAAGACGCTTCGTGCTGCCCTTCTCCTCTGCGCTCGTGAACCCACCGATGTAGCCGAGGTAACCCGGCACGAGCGGCAGAACACAGGGCGATGCGAACGAGACGAGGCCGGCGAGAAGCGCGATTGGGATCGCGATAAGAAGGTTGCCGTCGAGAATGAGCTCGCCGACAGGGTTAGACACTTACTGTTCCTCGGCGACGACGGAATCGATCATCGCTGCGAGGATGCTCGGGTCACGCACCAGACCACTGATGCGCGCGGCAACGCGACCTTCACGGTCGACCACAAGGGTGGTCGGAACCGCGTTGGGAGGCACGGAGCCGGCGAACGCCAGCTGCACGCCCGCAGTCGTGGCATCCACAACAGAGGCGTAGGGAATGCTGAATTCGTCGGCGAAAGTACGCGAAGTCTCAGCGGTATCTGCCACGTTGACGCCGAGGAATGGTACTTCGGTGTATTGCTCGCTCAGTTCAGCAAGGTCGGGAGCTTCGAGGCGGCAGGGTGGGCAACTGGAATACCAGAAGTTGACTACGTAAACCGAGCCCGCGAAGTCGCTGCTTGCGACTGTTTCGCCGGTGTCAAGCATGGCGTCGTACGTGATGGGTTCATCGCGGTTGCTCGCCGGGATTTCGACGGTCGAACCATCGCCCGAAATGTAGCCCTCATCCGACCCGTTCTCGTACTGCTGGGCCAGAGACTCGTTCGGGCTGGAACACGAAACCGTGGCGAGTGCGGCGAACGCCACAATAATGGCGATGAGACGGCGGTTCACACTGCTCCTAGATCGATGGATGCTGCGAGCAATTCTCCCGCAGGTTCCTGATAGTCAACCTCGACGAAATGGTCGCCCTCGCGAGCGAGCGTCGTGATGCTCGACAGCGTGCAACGACGGTTGCGGGGGTCGTGCGCGAGGCGCATTTTCTTGACGGAGCGAGCGACCATCACGATCGGTAATTGGTGGCTCACCATCACAACTTCGCCACCATCGGCGGCGGCCCACGCGTCGTCAATCGCGGCGAGCATCCGCGCTTCAATGCTGACGTAGGCCTCACCCCAACTGGGCTTGAATGGGTTGATGAGGTGTGGCCAGGCCTTGGGTTGCGCGAGCACCTGAGGAAATTGCAAGCGACCGCCCTCGAACCAGTTGTGGGGCTCGATGATGCGTTCTTCGGGCGTCACCGCGAGTCCGGAGCGCTGTGACCAGGGGTGCGCCGACTCTTGGGCACGCAGCAGCGGGCTCGCGTAGAGCGCCCGGAGGGGCCGTTGCTCGAGGCTAGCGGCGGCGAGGTCGGCCATCCGATGGCCGAGTTCACTGAGGTGATATCCGGGAAGACGGCCATAGAGAATGCGGTCGGGATTGTGCACTTCACCATGGCGGACGAGATGGATGAGGTCTGCTGGCACGGTATTCAGTCTACGTTGGCAGCCCTGCCGCACTTTCTCTCGCGTTATCCCTTGTAAACTCGGCGCTGTGACTACACGCACCCTTATTAAGAACTTGGCCGCCGCAAGCGATGGAGAAACTTCCGTTTCGGGGTGGGTCGACACTGTTCGAGATCAAAAGAAGGTGCAGTTCGTCGTACTGCGCGATGAGTCGGGTGCGGTGCAGCTTGTTCACCCCCGCTCGTTCAACGAAGACGGCACCCCGGCAGAAGATCCCCTCGCCGAGATCATCTCGGGGCTCGCTCAGGGCACCTTCCTCACCGCAACCGGTGAGCTCAAGCACGACGAGCGCGTGAAGCTTGGCGGCGTGGAGATCAAGCTCGCCGATATCGAGATCGCCGCAGCCGCGATTCCCGAGACTCCGATTGCCGAAGACACCAGTGTTGACAAGCGCATGGACTGGCGCTTCCTCGACCTTCGTGTACCGCGCAACAACCTCATCTTCCGCATCCAGACCACGCTCGAGCACGCCTGGCGCACCTACTGGGTCGAGAACGACTTCATCGAGGTTCACACCCCGAAGCTCATGGCCAGCGCGAGCGAGTCGAAGGCTGAGCTGTTCGAGGTCGACTACTTCGACACCAAGGCGTACTTGGCGCAGAGCCCCCAGTTCTTCAAGCAGATGGCGCAGTCCGCTGGCTTCGGCAAGATCTTCGAGATCGCCCCGAGCTTCCGTGCCGACCCCAGCTTCACCTCACGTCACGCCACCGAGTTCACGATGGTTGACAGCGAGATCAGCTGGATTTCCAGCCACGAAGACGTCATGAACCTGCACGAAGAGCTCATGGTTGCCGGCTTCCAGGCTGTCAAAGACAAGCACGGCGACGAGATCGAGAAGCTGTTCGGCATCGAGATGACTGTGCCGACTCGCCCCTTCCCCCGCATTCCGCTGGCCGAGGCCAAGCAGATCGTCAGCGACCGCGGCTACACCGTGCCGCGCGCCGACGCCGACATGGACCCAGAGGGCGAGCGCCAGATCGCCGCCTACGTGAAAGAAACGTACGACCACGATTTCGTGTTCTTGACCGACTACGCCGCCAGCATCCGCCCGTTTTATCACATGCGTCACGCGGATGATGCGGGCCTCACGAACAGCTACGACCTCGTGTTCAACGGCGTCGAGATCTCCACTGGAGCCCAGCGCGAGCACCGCGTTGACGTGTTGGAAGCACAGATTCGCGACAAGGGCATGGACCCGGAGGAGCTCGACTTCTACCTCGACTTCTTCCGCTACGGCGTACCGCCGCACGGTGGATTCGGCATGGGCCTCGGCCGCGTGTTGATGCTGTTGCTCGGCTTGCCGAACCTGCGCGAAGCGACGTACCTGTTCCGCGGGCCGACCCGCCTCACTCCGTAGCCGCCCTGTGGGGCTCGCGAGGGCCTCACAGTTCGACACACCGAACCCATAGCCAGCGCATAGCCCACTAAGGCAGGATGACCCCATGTCAAAGAAAATTGATGCGGCACTCAAGGATCTCAAGAAGGCGCTCAACAAGCACGCCGAGGTGGTGGGCGGCTCTGCTGTTTCCCTCAAGAAGGCGCAGCGAGCAAGCGCGAAAGTGGCCGCGGCCGCAACCGCTTACGCCGAAGTTGTGCACTCCAAGAGTGGCCTAGGAAATCCGTTCGACGACATGCTTCAGCCGGGGCTCGACAGCGGAACCCTCGCGTCGCTTGCCGCCGAGCGGGACTCGATCAAGAATCACATGACCGGGCCGATCGAAGTCAACAAGTAGGCGCTAGGGCGCGGCGCGCGAGCGCGACCCTAGAGCTCGAAGTCCACGCAGGCGCGCTCGCGAGTGTTCGCCTTCACGACAGCTCCCGCTTCCACGTGCAGCGGGTGAGTACCGTACGACAGCAAGGCTTCGGGCGAAGAGTGGTCTGACACGAGGATGACGTCCCAGTTCGACGCGACCGCTGCGGCATCCGCTCGCACGGTCAGTGATTCCAAGCCCTCGATCTGACCAACGAGTGGCTCGAGCGCGGCAGCCATGGCATCCACTGCCACTTTCTGGCCGGCGGCATCCACTGCGTTGAGCTTCCACATCACGATGTGACGGATCATTCGGTTTCCTCCAGAAGGGCGGAGCGCAGGCGCTCGGGTTCGACACGCCAGATGGTGTGCACACGGTCGTTGATGAGCACCACGGGGATCTCGTCCCAGTACCGGGCGTGCAGAGCTTCGTCATCCAGAATCGACTGTTCAGTGAGTTCGGCTGAGAGCTCCGCCGGCAGCGCAGCGATGACCGCCTTAATCGTTTCGCGCGCATCGTCACACAGGTGACAACCCGGTTTTCCAATTAAAGTGAGACGTTTCGTGGGCACGGTCCTAGAATAATGCGAATGCACGAGGTAACGGCGCCCCTATCGAGCCATAACGCGGTTGTGGCTTTCTTTGACGTGGACAACACACTGATGCGCGGCGCGAGCGCTTACTACTTGAGCAAGGAAGCGTGGCGGCGGGGAATCGTGGGCTGGCGCGATATTGCTCGTTTCGCCTGGCATCAATTTCGCTTCGTCGCGGTCGGCGAAAACCATAAGCACATGCTTAGCGCCCGCGAACGAGCGCTCGAAATCGTGGGCGGCCACTCGCTGCAGACCCTCGTAGAGCTCGCTGAAACAATTTACGAGCGGGACATTCTGCCGAACCTGTGGCCGGAGACCGTCGATCTCGCGAAGGAGCACCTCGCGAAGGGGCACGAAGTGTGGCTGATTACAGCTACTCCGCAGTTTGTGGCTCAAGTGATCGCCGAACGCCTCGGGCTCACCGGCGCTCTCGGAACGCGGGTACGAGCCAAAGACGGCGTTCTCACGGGAGAACTCGACGGCCACGTGCTTCATGGTCCCGAAAAAGCCGCGGTCGCCACAGAGCTCGCTGAGCGCGTAGGAGCCGACCTCGCGGAGTGCTGGGCCTATTCCGACTCCAGCAACGACATCCCCCTGCTGAGTGCCGTGGGCAACCGTGTTGCTGTGAACGCGGATGTGAAGCTCACCCACCACGCCCAAAAAATGGGGTGGCAAATCATGCCGCTCAACCGCGCCGGCCTCAAAGAGGCACGCAAACGCGTGAAGCAGCAAGCCAAAAGAGTTCGAAAAAACTCTCGTTAACCTCGAACACCCGACCGTTCAGAAGAACGTTCGGGTGTTAGAGCTGTGGCCGTCGAAAACGACGACTACCTAGTCGTTGGAACTAGTTACTTCTTGTTGCGACGCTGGTGGCGAGTCTTACGAAGCAGCTTGCGGTGCTTCTTCTTTGCCATACGCTTGCGACGCTTCTTGATGACTGAACCCATAGGGACCTCACTGATTTCTGAACGAACCGACCCGGTCCGATTCAGAACCGCGGAAAGACATACCGGAAGAGTTTACCGCACCGGGCGGGTTTTAAAGTCTCACTGAACTGGGAACCAACCCTGAGCGAACTTTTGACGCTATCCGACCTCAGAGATCGGGGGTGCGACAGCACTCGCTACGGCCGATTCCGGGATGCGGAATGAGCGGCCAAAGCGCACGGCGGGTAGCTCACCAGAGTGAACGAGTCGATACACGGTCATGTTCGAAACACGCATCATGTCCGCCACCTCGGCGACGGTAAGAAAGCGCATCTCAGAAAGATCCCGCGACATCGGACCAGCCCCTTTGGTTTGGCTACTGCGCGATGTGAATCGACTACGCAGTGCCCTCGATAACTACACGACGCACCCAGAATGTGACTGGAGTGCTAATCGGTAACAATAGAGGCTGCTGTGACTCGCTGTAAAGCCCTGATCGCACCAGCGCGGCGCGCCTTCGGCCTAATCCTTGCCAAAGATGCGAGAGCGAACCGCGCCAGGGAGCTGCTTTGCGGCCTCTGTGGCATCGTGCAGCGCTGAACGCGCCTGGTGTGTGCGTTCGGCGACGCGACGACCGAAGTTGTCTCCGACATCCGCTCCCGACCACGCCGCAAAGGCTCCGGTGGATTCGCGGAGTTCGTCGTCGAAGTCGTCATGAAAGTCTGCACTCAAGAACGGGATCAGCCAGTCTTCGATCGCTTCGAGGGGCGACGAGTCGAGGCGGTAATAGCGGTGTTGGCCGTCTTCGCGCACCGACACCAACCCGTGATCGCGCAGCACCTTGAGGTGCTTGGAGACTGTCGGCTGGCTCAGATCGAGCTTCTCGACAATCTCGCTCACGCTGAGCTCGCCGCTGGGAGATTCGGAGGCGATGTACTGCTCCAGCAGCACTGTCAAAAGGCTACGCCGGGTTGAATCGGCTACTACGTCAAAGATGTCGGCCATGAGATAAGGCTACCGGGGCTTGCTGGGGAGTACCATGGCCTCCTGTGCGTGGGGAGATAATTAGATGAGTTCTTGGGCACCCATGCGTGCGCACCCTCGCGAACGCAGCCTCTTCGCTCGTATTCGCGATGTGATCGATCGTTTCGCTGCCGCTACTCCTGCGCGCTTTGCGATCGCCATCTTCTCCGCTCTCGTCGTAGTGCTAACAACCCTGCTAGTTCTGCCCATTTCGGCGCGAGACGGGCAAGCTACTCCGCTCGTAGACGCTCTGTTCACGGCCGTCTCCGCCATTTGCGTTACCGGCTTGACCACTCTCGACATGGCAACGCACTGGTCAGCTTTCGGCAACACCGCGATTCTGATCGGTCTGCAGGTTGGCGGAATCGGAGTGCTCACGCTCGCCAGCATGCTCGGCCTCGTGGTGTCACGCCGGCTCGGACTACGCCAGCGCCTCATCGCAGCCAGTGACTCGAACCCCTCGCGGATCCATGTCGGGCCCGTGTCTGAATCGCAAGCGATCCGACTTGGCGAAATTGGCGGGCTCCTCGCGACCGTCGCCATTAGCGCGCTAGCCATCGAGATCGTTCTCGCCCTTGTCATCACCCCGCGGCTGCTCGTGGAGGGCTACGACGTGTGGCCCGCTATTTGGCAGGGTTTCTACTTCGCGGCATCCGCCTTCACCAACACCGGCTTCGTTCCGGCCGCCAGCGGCATGGAAGCCTTCGCTCAAGACCCGTGGATGCTCGGAGCGATCGGCACCGGCGTCTTCCTCGGCAGCCTCGGCTTCCCGGTGATCTTCGCCGTGGTCCGCAACCTCAAGGACGGCGCTCGCCTGTCAGTGCACGCGCGCCTGACCCTCACCACGACGGTGCTGTTGATCTTTCTTGGCGCACTCGCTGTGCTCATCTTGGAGTGGAATAACACCAACACCATCGGTGGACAAAGCCTGATCTCTCGGCCTCTCACCTCCACCTTCTTATCGACCATGACGCGCTCGGGTGGGTTCTCCACCATCGATATCAATGAACTCAACGGGTCCACTCTGCTCGTCTTCGACATGCTGATGTTTGTGGGCGGAGGCTCCGCTTCCACGGCGGGTGGCATCAAAGTCACCACTTTGGCCGTGCTGTTCTTGGCGGCCCTTGCCGAGGCTCGCGGTGACAACGACATGCACGCGTTCGAGCGCCGCATCCCCACTGACGTTCTTCGCCTGGCCGTCAGCGTGACGCTCTGGGGAGCAACGATTGTCGCGATCTCCACCGTCGCTATTCTTCAAATCACCAAGGAGCCACTCGATAGGGTGCTCTTCGACGTCATTTCGGCCTTCGCCACCTGTGGTCTCTCTACGGGGTTGACAGAGACGCTGCCCGATGGCGGAAAGTACATCCTCGCTGCCACGATGTGGGCCGGGCGAGTAGGAACAGTTACTCTGGCGGCAGCCTTGGCAGCCAGCCAGCGTCGTCAATTGTTCACGAGAGCAGAAGAGAGGCCCATCGTTGGTTGACAAGATTCCGCACAATGCGCCGGTCCTAGTGATCGGTCTCGGCCGCTTCGGCGCGGCTACCGCCGGTCAACTTCAGCGCCTCGACCGCGAGGTTCTCGCCATCGATGCCGATCTCAGCCTTGTTCAGAAGTGGTCGGAGCGCGTCACGCACGCCGTGCAGACTGACGCCCGCAGCCTTGACGCCCTCCAGCAGATCGGCGCGGGAGACTTCTCCATCGCCGTCGTCGCTGTTGGCTCCTCCATCGAGGCGAGCGTGCTCATCACCGCCAACCTCGTTGACCTCAAGATCCCGCAGATCTGGGCGAAGGCCATTAGCCGTTCTCACGGCAAGATCTTGAACCGCATCGGCGCCAACCACGTCATCTATCCCGAAGCTGAAGCCGGCGAGCGCGTTGCCCACTTGGTGTCGGGTCGGATGATCGACTTCATCGAGTTCGATGATGACTTCGCCATCGTGAAGATGTATCCCCCGAAGCCCATTCGCGGCATACCGCTCAGCGAATCGCAAGTGCGTCGCAAGTACGGCATCACCGTGGTCGGAGTGAAGTCTCCGGGCAAGGAATTCACCTATGCGACCCCCGAGACCGTGATCTCCAATCACGACCTCATCATCGTCAGCGGAAATTCTGAAGACATCGAAAAGTTTGCGACTCTCGCGACGTAGCCCCGTTCGTGGACTGATCTGCGACCTCTCGCTACCTGTATCTTGATTCCGTGAGCAAAAAACGGGCGACCCCGGGGTCGCAGACTTCGCTCCGCGAAGCTAACCGCGCTCGCATCATCGACGCGGTGAAGCATCATGGCGGCCTCACGCAGATCGAACTAGCCGGAGTTACCGGCCTCTCCCCCGCCACAGTCTCCAACATCGTCAAAGAGCTCGTCATTGCGGGTGTGCTCGCGACCACCATGAGCACTCGCAGCGGTCGCCGCGCCCATCAGATCACTCTCGCCCGCGCCCTCGGCCTTGTGGTCGGCGTGCATTTCTCCGAGCGCCATATGCGCGTCGCACTCTCGGATGTCGCGCACACTGTCGTTGCGGAACATCACATGCCGCTCGCGAAAGACCACCGCGCCGACAATGAACTGAATCGCGCCGCTCAGCTCATCACCGACATGCTCGAGTCTGTCGACGCGACGCACGACGAAATCCTGGCTGTCGGGCTCGCGATGCCAGCGCCCATGGATGCCACGACCGGCATCATTTCGCGTACTGGAATTATGCGCGGCTGGGACGGTGTTCCCGTCGCAGAATCGCTCGGCATCCGCCTCAACAGCCCCGTGTACGTCGACAACAATGCCAACCTCGGTGGTCTGGCCGAGTACCGCTCGGGTGCTTTGCGCGGCAAGCCAAACTCGCTCTATGTGAGCATCGATGATGGCATCGGCGCTGGCCTCATCCTGAACGGCGCGGTGTTCCGCGGGCATCACGGAGCCGCGGGCGAGTTCGGTCACATGGTTCTCAATGAAGACGGTGCTCTCTGCCGCTGCGGAAATCGCGGATGCCTCGAAACTCTGGCCGGCGGCCGCGCCATCGTCGAATCGGTGCGAACGGGCCGCCGCGGTCTCAAGCTTCACGACGTTATCGTGCGGGCGATCGGCGGCGATGACGCGTGCATCCGGGCCATTGCCGATGCGGGTCGTCACCTCGGCATCGCTGCCGGCAACCTCAGTAACATCTTCGACCCCGAACGTATTGCGGTTGGCGGCGAGCTTTCGCAGGCTGGCGAGCTCTTGCTCGGCCCCATGCGGCACGCGATGGAACGCTCGGTGATTGTGGGTTCGGGGCAGGCCGCCGATCTCGTGCAGAGCCAACTCGGGCCGCGCAGCGAACTGCTTGGCGCGATTGCGTTTGCGATCGACCAGCTCTCTATCGGCTCCGGCACCGGCTTGTCCACAGAACCAGCGGACGCGGACGCCTCGTGAGCGGGCCCCGTTCACGGCTGCTGCGCGTGATTGCTTCTGCCGTGCTCGTTGTACTCGCGCTGGGCGGTTGTTCTCTGATCATGCCGGGCAACGCCACGGACGGCGCACGCACGATCGCTTTGCTGCTGCCCGAATCAAAGACGGCGCGGTACGAGGCCTACGATCGCCCCTTCTTTGAAGCCAAAGTTGCCGAGCTGTGCCCTGAGTGTGACGTCATCTATGCCAATGCCGACCAAGACCCTGCCAAGCAACAGCAACAGGCCGAATCGGCTTTTGCCCAGGGCATCAGCGTGCTTGTGCTCGACCCCGTGGATTCATCTGCGGCAGTGACCATAGTCGCAACGGCACAGTCCTACAAAGTTCCCGTGATTTCGTACGACCGTCTCATCGGCAGCCCTGAACTTGCCTTCTGGATTTCATTTGACAACGAGAAAGTGGGCGCTCTTCAGGGCAAAGCGCTCGTTGAGCGTCTTGCGGATCAGGGGCTCTCCGCTGGCAACATTGTGATGATCAATGGCTCCGCCACCGACAACAACTCGCGTCTCTTCAAGCGCGGCGCCCACAACGTGATCGACGGCAGTGCCTTCACTGTGGTTGAGGAGTTTGACACCCCCGACTGGAGCCCCGATAAAGCTCAAGAGTGGATGGCGAGCCAAGTCACCCAGTACGGCGACAGCCTTGTAGGCGTGTACGCCGCCAACGATGCGACCGCCGGCGGAGCGATCGCCGCGCTCAAAGCGGGCGGAGTCAGCCCCCTACCTCCCGTCACCGGTCAGGATGCCGAGCTCACGGCCATCCAGCGCATCGTGAGTGGCGACCAGTACATGACCATTTACAAGGATTTCAAGCGCGAGGCCGAGATTGCGGCGACACACGCGGTCGCCCTTCTCGACGGCGAACAGTTGATCGGGCAGAGCCCCGAGACCGACGGCATCCCGACCACGCTGTTGACGCCCGTCATCGTGACGATCGACAACATTATGGAGACCGTCGTTGCCGATGGTCTCTACACGGTCGAGCAGATTTGCACCGAAGAGTACGCCGATGCGTGCGTGGCAGCGGGGATTCAATGATGAGCCCCGAGGAAGAGAGCACCGTATGACCGCGGTCACCCCTGCCCCTTCAGACGATGAACCGATCTTGTCGCTGCGAGGAATCAGCAAGCAGTTTGGCGCCATCAACGCACTGAGCGAGGTGTCGCTCGACGTTTACCCCGGCGAGGTCGTAGCGATCGTGGGCGACAACGGTGCGGGAAAGTCGACGCTCGTGAAGGTACTCGCGGGCGTGCATCCGGCCAGCGCGGGCACGATCTCCTATCGCGGCGATGAGGTGGCGCTCACCAACCCGACCGATGCCCGCGATCTCGGCATCGCCACGGTGTTCCAAGACCTAGCGCTGTGCGACAACCTTGACGTTGTTTCCAACCTGTTTTTGGGGCGAGAACTCGGCCGCGGCGCCCTCGATGAAGTCGAGATGGAACAGCAGACCTGGGCGCTGCTGCGTCAGTTATCCGCCAAAATTCCGTCGGTTCGCACTCCGGTAGCGGGCCTCTCGGGCGGGCAGCGACAGACCGTTGCCATTGCCCGCTCGCTCATCGGTAACCCGTCGATTGTGGTGCTGGATGAGCCCACCGCTGCCCTCGGCGTTGCGCAGACTGCTGAGGTGCTGAACCTTATTGAGCACCTCCGCGAGCGCGGTCACGGCGTGGTTCTCGTGAGCCACAACATGGCGGATGTGCAGGCCGTCGCCGACCGCGTTGTTGTGTTGCGGCTCGGTCGCAACAATGGCGACTTCGCCGTCGCCGATGTGACCTACGAAGACATCATTGCGGCGATCACGGGCGCTACTGACAACGCCGTGAGTCGCCGAGCCGGGATGACCGGAGCGACGTTTACGCGCGCCAAGGAGGGACTCAGCTCATGAGCACTTCTGACAACCGCACCCCGAACAACAGCACGCCGGCCGTGGACCTACCGCCCGCCACGGGCGTCGCCGAATCCTGGGCAGCGTTCCGCTCGCGAGTACGCGGTGGCGACCTCGGCGCGATTCCTGTCGTTGTCGGCCTCGCCCTCATCTGGACGATCTTCCAGATTCTGAACCCCACCTTCTTGTCGAGCGCCAACCTCGTGAACCTTGCGATGCAATCGGCTGCCCTCGGCACGATCGCGCTCGGTGTTGTGCTCGTTCTATTGCTCGCCCAGATCGACCTGTCGGTCGGTTCGCTCTCGGGCTTGGCCGCCGCGATTCTCGCTGTCACCTTCACCCAACTGGGCTGGCCGCTCATCGCCGCCATTGCTGCGGCCCTCGCTGCGGGCGCCCTCTTCGGGCTGTTCTACGGGTTCTTGCTGACACGCTTCGGTGTTCCGAGTTTCGTCATCACTCTCGCCGGCCTCCTCGGAGTACTCGGCCTGCAACTGTGGGTGCTCGGCAAGCTCGGCTCGATCAACATCCCCTTCGATTCATGGATCGTGCAGTTCGCCCAGCTGATGTTCTTGCCCGCCTGGCTCTCGTACGTGCTTGCCGGAGTGGCGACGCTCGTCTACGTTGGCGCCCACCTCTCCCACGCCAACCGTCGCAGCCGCGCTGGCCTCCTTCCCGAATCACGCACCGCGATTTTGCTGCGCGGCGCCCTCATGATCGTCGCCCTGCTGTTCGGCGCGTGGTACCTCAACACCGACCGCGGCATCGGCCTCATGTTCTTGCTCTTCATCGTGCTCGTGGTCGCGGTCGACTTCGCGCTCAAGCGCACGCGCTGGGGACGCTCGATCTATGCGGTCGGCGGCAACGTTGAAGCAGCCCGGCGTGCCGGCATCCGCGTTGATCGGGTCTACATTTCGGTATTTATGGTCAGTGCGACCCTCGCCGCTCTCGGCGGCATTTTGGCAGCATCGCGATTGGCCGCAGCGAATCAGAGCAGTGGTGGTGGCGACACCAACCTCACCGCCATCGCGGCAGCCGTCATCGGCGGCGCAAGCCTCTTCGGCGGTCGCGGAAGTGCCTGGTCTGCCCTGCTCGGCATTGTGGTGATTCAGTCGATCTCGAGCGGCCTCACGCTGCTGAGCCTGGACTCTTCGGTGCGCTACATGGTCACGGGAGCGGTGCTGCTGCTCGCGGTGATCATCGACTCCATGTCACGACGCTCTCGCGCCCTGCACGGCCGCTTCTAGCCGGCAGCGAGTTCCTTCGCGCGCGCCAGCGCCGCCGCGGTAGCCCGGTCGAAGATTGCCTTGAAATCGGCGGCCTGCAGCTGCTCCACGGCACGCTCGGTCGTTCCCTTGGGGCTTGTAACCTGCTTACGCAGTTGCGCCGGCGAGCTATCGGATGACGCCAGCAGAGCAAGAGAACCCTCGAACGTTCCCGCGACCAGGGTCAGCGCCTGCTCGGGGGTGAATCCCATGTCTTCGGCGGTGCGCGCGAACTCTTCGAGAATCAAGAACACGTAGGCCGGACCCGATCCGGAGATCGTGCTGAGCGCATCAATTTGCGATTCGGGAGTTTCGATAACGGTGCCCACGGTCTCAAAGACAGCGCGGCCAATCGCGAGATCGTCATCGGTGGCGCGCGATCCGGCGCTGAGGCCAGTGACCGCCTTGCCGACGATCGCGGGAGTGTTGGGCATGGCCCGCAACACGACGTTGTCGACGATGGCTTCCATCCGGGCCGTCGTGACGCCCGCGGCAACGCTGATGACGATCGCATCAGGCTCAAGGAAGGGCTTGAGGTCGGCAAGGGTGTCGGGGATCATCGCGGGCTTGACGCCGAGCATGACCACTTTGGCGCCCTTCACGGCGCGAGCATTGCCATCCGGAGTGTTCTCCAAGGCGAACGATTCGACGCCCTCTGAGCGCACGGCAGCCGCCTTGGCCTCCGTGCGATTCGTGACGCGGATGCCCCCGCTCACGCTCACCGAAGGGTCAAGCAAACCCGACAGGATGGCACCTCCCATTGATCCGGCGCCGACAATTGCAATGCTAGGAAGAGAAGTAGTCACGGGAACATCCTAGAATCGATCGTATGAGCGCGTCAGGCGGGACCAAAGCAATCATCGCGGCAATGGTGGCGAACGGCGGAATCGCTGTCACCAAATTCATTGCCTTTCTGATCTCGGGGTCGAGCTCGATGCTCGCGGAGAGCGTGCACTCGGTTGCTGACACCAGCAATCAGGCCCTCCTGCTGCTCGGTGGCAGGAAGGCGAAGAAGCATGCGGATGCCGAGCATCCGTTCGGTTACGGCCGCGAGCGCTACGTGTACGCCTTCGTCGTGTCGATCATCCTGTTCTCGGTCGGTGGCGTGTTCTCGCTTTACGAGGGCATCAATAAGGTTCAGCACCCGCATCCGCTTGAGCAAGAGTGGTTGCCCATCACGGTGCTGCTCATCGCGATCGTGCTCGAAGGCTTCTCCCTGCGCACTGCCGTGCGGGAATCGAACCTCGTGCGCGGTAACCAAAGTTGGGTGGCGTTCGTGCGTCACGCCAAGGCGCCCGAGCTGCCCGTCGTGCTGCTCGAAGACGTTGCCGCCCTGCTCGGTCTGGTACTCGCCCTCTTCGGCGTTGGCCTCACCATCATCACGGGCGACTCACTGTGGGATGCCATCGGCACTATCGCCATCGGTATTCTGCTGATTATCGTTGCGATTATCCTCGGCATCGAAACGAAGAGCTTGCTCGTCGGTGAAGGCGCGACTACGAAGCAGCGCAATCTCATCCGCGACACCATCAACGCTCACCCTGACGTGCGCTCGCTCATCCACATGAAGACGCTTTACCTCGGCCCCGAAGAACTCATGGTCGCCGCCAAGGTCGACTTCGGCGCTCAGACCCGCCTGGTGGATGTCGCTGCCAGCATCGACAGCGTCGAGAAAGAAATCCGCGAAGCCGAGCCGATGGCCCGCGTTATCTACATCGAACCTGACGTCTACCGTCGCCCGCCCGAAGCTGCACCGCCCACTGACACGATCGTCATCGTGGGTAACGACTAGAGAAAGCACCCGAAATCATGGACTTCGAACCAATCATTCACACCGTACTCGCGCTGCACATCCTGGGGCTTGCGCTGATTATCGGATCCTTTGCGCTTCAGCTGCGCCGCAAAGAAGGCTTCGAGCTCGGCACCATGCTGATCGGTGCCATTACCCAGCTCGTCACTGGCCTCATCCTGGTCGGTCTCGTGACTATGAACGACGAAGACGTCAACAACGCCAAGATCGCCGTGAAGCTGATCTTCGCTGTCGTTGTGCTCGTTGCAGTCCTAGTCGCGCGTGCGCGTCAGGCGAAGGCGCTCTCCGCCGGCACGAGCGAGAAGAAAGCAACCTTGCCGTTCTTGCACCTCGCGGGCATGGGCGCGCTCATCAACGTGTTCGTTGCGGTGCTCTGGCACTAGGTAGCAAGCACCACGCGCTATCCGCGAGCGGGCGTTAGCGACGGGCTTCGAAGAAGTCCCTCAACAGCGCAGCACATTCAGCCTCTTGGATGCCCGCCACCACCTCGACCTTGTGCGGAAGCCGGCGGTCACGCAGTAGATCATTAACGCTGCCTGATGCGCCGGCTTTTTCGTCCCACGCCCCGAACACCACGCGCGGGATGCGCGCCTGCAGAATTGCGCCAGCGCACATCGTGCACGGCTCCAGAGTGACCACGAGCGTCATCTCGTCGAGGCGCCACGAACCGGTGGCCGCGGCCGCTGCCCGGATTGCCACTACCTCGGCGTGCGCCGTGGGGTCGCCCGTGAGCTCCCGCTCATTGCGCCCGATCGAGACGAGATTGTCGTTCTGATCAAAGACGAGAGCGGCGACCGGAACGTCGGCAGAATCGGCCGTGAGCTTCGCCTCGGCGATGGCCCGCGTCATCCAATGATCGAACTTTGTCACGATCGGTTCTCCAAGTGGTCCGTACCTCAAGTAGATTTAGCCTATGCGAGTTCACGTTGCCGACCACCCGCTCATCACGCACAAGCTCACCGTGCTGCGCGACAAGAACACCGCCGCCCCCACTTTTCGGGCGCTGACAGAGGAGCTGGTGACGCTTTTGGCGTACGAAGCGACCCGTTCGGTGCGCGTTGAAGAGGTCGACATCGAGACCCCCGTCACCGCGACTAAGGGTGTCGCGATCAGCTCGCCCAAGCCGCTCGTGGTGCCGATTCTTCGTGCCGGACTCGGAATGCTCGAAGGAATGGTCAAGCTCGTACCCACCGCCGAGGTCGGCTTCTTGGGAATGGTGCGCAACGAAGAGACGCTTCAGCCAGACACCTACGCCGAGCGCCTGCCCGACGATCTGTCGAACCGCCAGTGCTTCGTGCTCGACCCCATGCTGGCAACCGGAGGCTCGCTCATCGCAGCCATCCAGTACCTACTCGACCGCGGTGCAACGGATGTCACGGCGGTCTGCATCCTCGGCGCCCCCGAAGGCCTCGCTGCCCTCGAGAAGGCCATGGGCGACCAAGACGTCACGATCGTGCTCGGCGCGCTCGACGAGCGCCTCAACGAGAACGGTTACATCGTGCCCGGCCTCGGTGACGCCGGTGACAGACTGTACGGTCTCGTCTAGTCTCAGAATTTTCGCGTGCGTAACTTGACAGACGCGCGCTGCATGAAACATAGTTGCACCCATGACTGTTCACTCTCGCGACCTGACCGCCCCTGTGGCTTCCAGGACCGCTGGCGCACTGCTTTCGAGCACCGTGCCCGCAAGCGCGATGCTGTGTTGTCGAATGTGTGCCTAGTAGGCCAACCATGAGCCGGGCGTTTTCACCAGAATGAACGCCCCCAGATTTTCGTCCTCATAACGGCGACTCTCTGACTTGACGCACTTGTTTTATTTCGAAGGATCACACCCTCATCATCAGAGGCCCTTCACCCTTATCCAAGGATTTCTGGACCCATGTCACTTGCAACAATCGAACGCACCCCTCGTACCTCTTTCGCTCCCGCAGCTCCCGCACGCCGGGCACCGCACGCCGTGCCCCACACTGCTCGGGAGCTTTCGCTCGCCGTGCAGCCTGCGCGAGACACACGCCCGGCTGCTCCGGTCGCTGCTCCCGCAGCCCCTGCTGCTGACGCGCCGCACTTGCGCGCTGTTCCTCAGGGAACCGAAGCCCGCGGCTTCGTGCTTTACGTCGGCATCGACGAGCTGAAGGCCGCCGCTGCTGGCACCGATCTAAGCGCGATTGTGGAGCAGCTTAAGCAGCTCACGCAGCAGCTCGTGCCGAACTCCGAAACTCACGCCGCCGTGGCCCTTGCTCCCGTCGGTGCTGGTGGACGCGACGTGGATGTTGTGCGCCTCGCCCTGCAGGACCCTTCGGCCCTCGCCAAGCACCGCCAGGTCGAAGAGCCCGAAGAGAAGCCCGCGAGCGGCGTAGTCGTCGACCTCTCCCGCAAGCGCGTGCTCATCGACGACTCCCCCGCCGCCCTCACCTACAAAGAGTTTGAGCTTCTGCAGTTCCTCATCTTGCGCGAATCGCAGACCATCGACCGCGCCCAACTCATCGCGACGCTCTGGTCAGCCGAAGACGACGAAGCTCCCAACGAGCGCACCATCGACGTTCACATCCGTCGCCTGCGCTCCAAGCTCGGCGCGTACGAAGATGTTGTTCGTACGGTTCGCGGCATTGGGTACCGTTACGACCGTCATCCGGATGTCTCGGTGCGCTTCGCCTCGACGCCGAGCCCCGACTTCATCTAGGGGCCGCGACACTCTCGGTGGCGTACGGGTTCAGCGCTGGCGTGCCACACTGACGGGATGACAACGACTGCTGCCACCCGGATGCCCGAGAAGCAAATTCAGGGCCGCCTGGCTGAGGTGCGACCCAACAGCACGAAGGAACTCGCAGCGACCCTCGTGCTGGCGTTGCCAATCGCGGAATGGCCGTTGCGCAGAAAGGGCGCCATCCCCCGTGAGGATGACGCCCAACCAAGGCACCCGAGGCCTAGGTCTGAAAGCTAGCCCTTGGCTGCTGCCTTAGCAGCGACCTTCTCAGCTTCCGCTTTTTCTGCTTCGCTGGCCAGCCATGCGTCCCTCTTAGCGCCCGGTGACCAGCCTGTATTGACAACCTTGAGTTGGAAGATGGATGCCGCCACGACGAGCACGACAGCGATAAGAATCGTCAAGACGACTCCCACTGCCGGCACCCCGCTGAGCAGACTGACACCGATCAGGGTTCCAAACCAACCGAAGTCTGCATCGCCGAACGTGCTGTTGGCGAAGCCGAGCTCGCCGAGTACGAGGAGCAGAATGGCGGGCAGGATCGTGATGAGAACACCGTTGACGAATCCACCGATCACGGCGCCCATGCGACCACCGGTTGCGTTGCCGTAGACACCGGCACCACCACCCGTGAAGAAGTGGGGAACCATGCCGGGCAGGATGAGCGCGAGGCCGAAGACCGGTCCAAGCCACGTTGCCAGCAGCGCGAGCGAGACGAGCCCGCCGAGGAACGATGCGAGGAATCCGATCAGCACAGCGTTAGCTGCGAAGGGGAAGACCAGCGGGATGTCGAGAGCAGGCTTGGCTCCGGGAACAACCTTTTCGGCGATGCCCTGGAAGGCCGGGACGAGCTCGCCCAGAATCGTGCGAACACCGTAGAGGATGATCGCAACACCGACACCGAACTGCAGCGCCTGAGCGAACGCAGCCATGATGTAGGCACCGGCATCCGCTGAGCCGAAGACGTCGAGCGCCTCTTGCTGCGGCAGAGCGATGAGGCCCCACACCGCGAAGACTAGGTAGATCAGAACCATCGAAATGGCGGTAGCGACCATCGAGTCACGCAGGAACTTGAGGCCCTGCGGGAAGTTGATCTTCTCAGTGGAGTGACTCTTCTGACCGGTTGCTTGGCCCGCGGCACCAGCAGCGATGTAGCCGAGAGTTCCGAAGTGGCCGATCGCGATCGTGTCGTCGCCCGTGATCTTCTTCGTCCAGGGGTGAGCGAACGCCGGCATTACGACCATGATCACACCGAGCAGCAGCGCTCCGATGAGAACGACGAGCCAGTTGAGGTCGGGGCCGAAACCAACCGAAAGCACCACGCTGAGCAGCAGAGCCATGAACACCATGTGGTGACCGGTGAGGAACACGTACTTGAGCGGCGTGAACCGAGCAAGCGCGAGCATCACGAGGAAGCCGAGGGTGAGCACGTAGGCGCTGGTTGCGCCGTACTCCACCGAGGCGAGCGCCGTGATGACCTCGTTGGTGGGAATAACGCCTTGCGCACCGGTGACCAAGAGGATCAGGTTGCCGAGCGGAGTAAGCGACCCCACGACGACTCCGGCACCAGCGCCAAGAATCAAGAAGCCGAGTGCCGCTTTAAGTCCGCCACCGATGACGGCTCCGGCTGGCCGCTTGAGAGCGATGAGCCCGACCGCGGTGATAATGCCGACAAGATATGCCGGCACGTTAAGGATCTGTTGCCCGAGGAAATTCAGGACTACAACAAGCCACTCCATTGTGTTCTCCCTTGTATTGGTTAGTTATTCGAGAAGGCGATGCGCTATTCGGGCAGCGCGGCCTTGAGCTTGGTGGTGATTTCTTCGAGATCGAAGAAATTGTCGATGATGATGACCTCGGCCGACACATCACCGATTTCCGGCGCGAGCTCTTCGGAGGTCAACACGATTTGGGCGTCGCGCGCCATTCCGCGCGCGACTCCGATGTCAGCAGCTTCCACATCGGCGTCGACTCCGAGCGTGCGCAGAACTTTCTCCGCGTTCATCTTGAGGAGAACGGATGTACCGATTCCCATTCCACAGACCGCAACGATCTTCATGAGTGTGCCTTTCGCTCGCGCAGTGGGCTACTGCGAGTTCTCTCGAATGAGTGCCCGGAGTTCTTCTGGATCGGAGGCGCCAAGTAGGCGGTCGAGGTCGCCGCTGAGAACGCCAGCGAGATTCGACATGGTGGAGAGGTGCGAGTCGTGGTCAACGGCAGCAAGCCCGACAACGAGTCGAACAGGGTCGTTTGCGGAGTGCCCGAACTCGACGGGGCTGGCGAGGGCCACCCAACTGATGCCGGTGCTGAGCACGGCGGGTGAGGGTCGGGAGTGCGCCAGCGCGATGCCGGGAGCGACCACAATATAAGGACCAAGCTCTTCAACCGCTTGAATCATTTCAGCGGTGTACTCCTCGGTCGTGGAGCCGGTGGCCGTGAGGGCAGCGCCGGCAAGACGAACAGCAGCGCGCCAATCAGTCGCGTCGGCGTTCAGAACGATTGCGTCGTCGCTGAGTTCGTCAGCTAGAGATTCGCTCACCATGTCCCACTTTCTCGCGTTGTCGCACGGGGAGTCGCCACTGACCGCTCCCGATGGTTGCGAGCCTAGTCCCCCTGAAGGACTTATGTCTACTAGTAGCCCTAAGTGGCTACTCATCACCAAACTGTGCGAGCGATGCTCCACCATTGCGGGTCAGGCGACTGATTCGGTCTGCCTCGAAAAGAGCATCCTGAGCAATCAACGACGCGCCGATCACCCCAGCCTGATGCCCAAGTTTCGCCGGGATGACCGCAAGATCACGACGCGAGAAATCGGTCGCGTCGCGGAGCAGACGCTCACGAATCGGATCCAAGAAAACGGGGCCCGCTTGAGCGATGTTGCCGCCAACCACGACGACCGAGGGATTGAGAAGCGCTACGGGGTCGAGCAGCGCACGGCCGATCTGATCCCCCGCCTGCGCCAACAGCTGCGCAACACCTTCGTGCCCCGACTCTGCAAGGGCCACGATGTCAGCACTCGTGCGCACCGAAGCGCCGAGCGCCCGCAACTCACGCTCGATCGCACTACCGCTGGCGACGGTATCCAAACAACCGGTGCGCCCGCAGAGGCAACGCTCGGTACCACCCACAGGCGAGTGGGCCACATCCCCGGCACCGCCACGGCCGCCGTGATAAACCCGGCCATTGAGCACGAGACTGCAACCGATTCCCATACCGACCTTGAGAACGATGGCGTCGTCGTACTCCGGCCACCCCAAGCGATGCTCACTCACCGCGAGAATGTTGACGTCGCGATCGACGGCGAAGACCGCGCGGTAATCGGCGGGAAAGTAATCCTTAACTACGACATCCGCCCACTGGGAATTGAGCTGCGGCGAGGCAATGCGACCACTGGCCGAGTCGACCGGCCCCGGAACACCGACGCCGATTCCGCGCACATCGGCGCGAGACTTACCCAGCTGGGCGAGCATGTGGTCGAAGACCTGGCAGCTCCAGTCGAAGATATCGTCGGGGCCGTGACCGAGCCCAATGTCTGCTTCATCTTCGAGCAGAATCGTGGAAACGAGGTCGGTGATGGCCAGGCGAGAGTGGGAGCCACCAATATCCATCGCAAGCAAGAGACCCGCGTCTTTGTTGACGACGAATTCTTCGGGCGGTCGCCCACCGCGCGAATCAGACTGGCCGGCGCTGACGATAATGGCGGCATTCAGCAACTCATCGAGGCGACGAGCGAGGGTGATGCGTGACCACCCGAGCTGGGAGATGAGGTCCGTTCGCGTGGTCGCTTCACCCGAGCGGATGAGGTCGAGCACGACTCCAGAACCGGTGGAGATCACGTGCGCCATAGCTTTGTCCTCCGCATTGTGACCTACCGTCAGGGAAGTCTACTTCGTGACAGGTCGGATCTTTCCGCCTGCATTGACTTTAGTACACAAGTAGACCAAAGTGTCAGGTATGTCAGACACCGGCCTCCCTTTTTCAGGAAACATCACTCCCGCTGAAGCGGATTCGCTGCGCGCCGCCATCGCCATTCCCGCCCATGTGGTGCAGGTGAAAGGCCACGGCCACGGCGGAACAGCCATGGCGCTCGCACCACTCGCCCACGTGCTTTACCAGCGGATTCTGCGCCACAATCCGGGTAATCCTGACTGGCTGGGTCGCGACCGCCTCGTGCTTTCTGCGGGACACGCGAGCCTGCTGCTGTACGTGCAGCTGTTCCTGACGGGCTACGGGCTGGAGCTCGACGAATTAGCCAAGAGCCGCACTCTCGATAGCCGCACTCCCGGGCATCCGGAACTCGGTCACACTCCCGGCGTTGAGATGAGCACCGGCCCCCTCGGGCAGGGCGTCGCCTCGGCCGTGGGAATGGCATTGGCCGCCCGCCGCGAGCGCGCGCTGTTCGCCCCCGACAATGAGATTCTGAACCCCACCATCTGGGCCATCGCTGGCGATGGCTGCATGCAAGAGGGAGTGAGCGGTGAAGCCTCGAGCTTGGCCGGCACCCTCGGCCTCGAGAACCTGGTCGTGATTTGGGATGACAACAACGTCACCATTGACTCCACCGGCGAGGCCGCCTTCAGCGAAGATGTGCGTGCTCGCTACGCGGCCTATGGCTGGCGAGTTCTCGAGATCAACGACGCCAGCAACCTTGACGAGCTCGAAGCGGTGCTCACAGAGGCACGGTCGCGCGATGGTCGCCCCACTTTCATTGCCCTACGCAGCGTGATCGGTGCACCCTCAGCGGCGTTCTCGGGCAAGCCCGCCGCCCACTCCGGCGGCTTCGGCGCTGACGAAGTTGCCGCGATCAAGACCTCGCTCGGTTTTGCACCGGATGCTCCGCTCGACGATCTCGTCACCAATGACGCCCTCTGCTTCAGCCGTGGCGCAGTAGTGCGCGGCCAAGCCCTCGAAGAGGAGTGGAACGCGGCGCTCGGCACGTGGAAGGCAGCGGACCCCGAGACGGCGAGCGCTTGGCATGCCTTCCGCAACCCGGATGCCGCCGCGGCCCTCAGCGCGCTCGATGCCATCGAGGTCCCCGCTGCCGGCACGCCCTCGGCCACTCGCAAGCTCAACAGCGTCGCCATCAAGGCGCTCCAGAACGTCTCCTCTCTCTGGGGCGGATCGGCCGACCTGGCCGGGTCGACCGGCGTGGAGGTGCCCGGCTCCGCCGTGACCGCGAGTAACCCCGGCGGCGAATTCATCCGCTTTGGGATTCGTGAGCACGCCATGGCGGCGATACTCAACGGCATCGCAATACAGGGGCCATGGCGACCGTTTGCGTCGACCTACCTCGTGTTCAGCGACTACATGCGACCGAGCATCCGCCTCGCTGCATTGATGCAGTTGCCGGTGACTTACGTCTTTACGCACGACAGCGTTGCGGTGGGTGAGGATGGCCCGACGCATCAACCGGTCGAGCAGGTGGCATCGTTGCGCACCGTGCCCGGACTGAATGTGGTGCGCCCCGCGGATGCCGCTGAAGTGGTCTCCGTGTGGAAGCGCCTGATCGCACAGCCCGCCGGCCCCACGGCTCTCGTGTTTTCACGCCAGGACGTTCCCGTTCTTGCCACCCGCGACGACTTGGATGCCAAAGTCGCCCACGGCGGGTATGTTGCGTGGCAGAGCGGCGAAGGCGTCGATCTCGCGCTCATCGCCACCGGCAGCGAGGTTGCTCTTGCCATTGAGGCGGCGGAGGCACTGGCCGGGGATGGTGTTGCTGCCCGCGTGATTTCGATGCCGAGCGTGGAGTGGTTTGCGGCGAGCGATGCTGCCTATCGCGAGTCGGTGCTGCCGGCGGCGATCACCGCCCGTGTTGCCGTTGAGGCAGGACGCGGAGATGGCTGGTACCGCTGGGTCGGTCTCGGCGGCGAAGTGGTGAGCGTGGAAGAGTTCGGCGAATCCGGATCGGGAGCAGAGGTCATGGTCCGACGCGGCATCACGCTCGATGCCGTGCTGGAGGCTGCGCGACGCGCGCTCGGGCACTAGCTAGCCGGGTAACCACTAGCAGCCCTGCCAAACTACGCCCGTTTTGATACGCTGAATCTGTAGCCGCAATAGTCGGCTCCCGACGACGGATCAGTACCGGGTACGCGACAAGACTGGCCAAGGAGACTGTCGTGTACTGGCTAATTCTGATTCTTTCTGGCGTGCTCGAAGCCGTGTGGGCCACCGCCCTCGGCAAGTCGGAGGGCTTCACGAAGCTCTGGCCGACCGTCGTGTTTGGTGTCGCGCTCATCGCCAGTATGGGCGGCCTCGCTTTTGCGATGCGGGAACTCCCCATTGGCACCGCCTACGCCATATGGGTTGGCATCGGCGCAGCGCTGACCGTGGCTTACGCCATGATCTTCGGTGGCGAACCCGTTTCGTGGGTCAAGATCCTGCTGCTCATGGGGCTTGTGGGTTGCATCGTGGGGCTCAAGCTCGTCGACTCGGCGCACTAGGGGGTCATCGGCGCCCTTACAGAGACATGAAAAGGAGGCCGCCCCAGGGGCGACCTCCTTTTGTGCAATGCGGCGCTACTGCGCGGTGTAGCCACCGTCGACGAGGTGCTGCGAGCCAGTGATGAAGCTCGCCTTATCGCTCAGGAGAAATAGCACGAGCTCAGCAACTTCCTCCGAGGTGCCGAGACGGCCGGCTGGGTGCTTCGCCACGAGCGTGTCGTAGATTTCCGCCGGAATTCCCGCGAGGAGGGCAGTGTCGATGTAGCCCGGGTGAACCGAGTTGATTCGCACCCCCTTGGAGGCATAGCCAAGAGCAGCTGCTTTCGTCATTCCCGAGACGCCGTGCTTTGCCGTGACGTAGGGCAGCGCGTTCGCATCGCCCACAACTCCGAGAATCGACGACGTGTTCACAATCGCACCACCGCCGGCCGCGACAATTGCAGGTGCCTGGAAGTGCATTCCGTAGAAGACCGAGTGAAGGTTAACATCCATGAGCTTCAGGTAGCCCTCGATGTCGATGTCTTCGGCAAGACCCTGAGGGCCGCCGATGCCGGCATTGTTGAACGCTAAATGCAGTGCGCCGTAGGTGGAAACCGCGAGGTCAACCGCGGCCTTAACATCATCAGGCTTTCCGACATCCCCCGCGATGGCTGTGGCGGCTCCGCCGGCAGCGACGATCTCGTCAACAACCACCTGGGCAACCTCGTGCTTGAGGTCGTTCACGATGACATTTGCACCCCGTGCCCCGAGCCCGAGAGCAACAGCTCTACCGATGCCAGACCCACCGCCGGTAACGACTGCGGTTTTTCCTTCGAATTCTTTCGTCATTTCATTCTCCTTGCCCCCGGTGACGGGAGCTAGCTAGCGAACAAGCGGTTGACGAGGCAACCATTATGCAATCAGCGGCGATGCCACAGAACGCTGTTCCTGCAAGGGAACTCCGAGCAACGGTGCTGCTGTTGTAAGTATTCAATCAGATAACTTTGACGATTTCGGTGCGGCGCGTTACTGGGAACGACAACAACCTCGGGGAGCATTCGTCGCCCTAGTCGGGCTCCACCGCCACGCGAATAGCCGCTCGCCTCCCTGAGCTGATCTGCGCAGAAAGCATCCGATTTCCGCCTGCTTTGCCCGAAAACACCGGGGTAGACAACCTTTTCTGTGAAATTTCTAAAAATAACAGAACGATAACTAGACAGCGTTATGTTTCCGTTATACATTCATAGAGCAGAAGTTGTTTGCTGTGGCAGCTACTGCGGAATGTGATTGCAGGACACTCTTGGTGCAAAGGGAGAGGGTCGGTTTCATGCCTCTGAAACCGGCCCTCGAACTATTTAACGGGTGCCCGCACCCTCCGCTGGGGAACCCCGCTATTTCGGCAGTCAGCCCGGCGGTCAGCCCGCTAGCCGCCCCCGCGATCTACTCCGCTTCGCTCTCGCGAGTGCGCGCCGATCCGTCTTCGATCTTGAGTTGCTGAATGGGGAACGGGATCTCGATGTGCGCATCACCGAGCGCCTTCTTGATGGCCTCAAGCACCTGATCCTGAGCTTCGAGAGCCTCGCGACGGTTCGGCGGGTTGATCCAGAACCGCACCTCGAGGTTGACGCTAAAGTCACCGAGCGACGTCACCAAAACGGTCGGTGCAGGGTCGTCGATGATGCCGGGCAACGCGGTGATGGCGTCGACGATAGCGGCACGAGCATCCGCGATGCTGTCGTCATAACCGATGCCGACGGCCACACTCAGTCGCCGCTTGTCGAAGGCCGTGTTGACGACAACGCGCTCGGTATAGAGCTGACTATTGGGGATCACGACCACCCGATTGTCGTAAGTGCGCACGCGCGTGGCCCGCACCTGAATGTCAATAACTTCACCCTCGTGATCGTTCGACACAATCTGATCGCCGATGCGGAACGGACGGGTGAACAGGATCAGGATGCCCGACAGCAGGTTCTGAAAAATGTCCCGGAACGCGAACCCAATCACCACACCGCTCACCCCGAGGGTGCCGAAGAGCGACGCCGGCGTGATCGTCGGGAAGATAATCGTCAGCGCCACCAGCAGCCCGAACGCGAGAATCGACCATGCGACCAACCGACTCAGCACGACCTGCAAACCGCGCGGCTGACCCGCCCGCTGCGCCGCCGCCCGCACGAGCTTCGCCACCAGCCACGAAATTGCCCAGAAGAGCACGAAGGCCAGCACGCCGAGAATGACGTTGGGCAATGCCAGAAAGAGGTCCGTGAAAATGCCCTGCACCCGTTCGAGCACATCGCCGAAGTCGGCCGTCTCGTAGCGAACACCGAAGAAACTCATAGCCGGTCACCCCTCTCGCGCATCGCCACCATCGGCAACGCGACCTGTGAGGTGCGATTTTACGCCTGCTCTTTTCAGGCGCGAAACGTAGAGTGGCGGGGTGAGCGCAAACCAGAATCAGCCCTCCGTCGTGTGGTTGCGAAACGACCTGCGACTAGCCGACAACCCAGCCCTGACGGCGGCCGCGAGTGAAGGCCGACCACTCGTGG
The DNA here is from genome assembly GCF_015864675.1 of Salinibacterium sp. SWN1162. Classification (NCBI taxonomy): domain Bacteria; kingdom Bacillati; phylum Actinomycetota; class Actinomycetes; order Micrococcales; family Microbacteriaceae; genus Salinibacterium; species Salinibacterium sp. SWN1162. The sequence goes on along the minus strand of NZ_JADYWT010000002.1, from coordinate 47,099 downwards.
TTGTGTACATTCATGACGAAACCGGCGACGGCATCCGCCCGCTGGGTGCGGCAAGCAAGTGGTGGCTGCATCACAGCCTCACTGCTCTGGATGCCGCCCTGCAGAATCTAGGCGGGCAACTGACCCTGCGTCACGGCCCCGCCGCGCAGGTGCTGCCGGCGCTCGTGGACGAGCTCGGCGCCGCCTCGGTGCACTGGAACCGTCGCTACACGGCGGCCCGCGATATCGACGCCGGCCTCAAAACGAGTCTGCGCGAGCATGGGCGAACGGTCGAAAGCCATCAGGGCAATCTGTTGAACGAGCCGTGGCAGATTCGCAACGGGCAGGGCGAGCCGTACAAGGTTTTCACGCCGTATTGGCGTGCGGCGCAAGAGCGCCCGGTGCGCGAGTTGTTGCCCACGCCCGAGGCGAGTGCGCTGAGTTGGCCTGCCGACGCGCCCACAAGCGAGGACCTCGCTGGCTGGCTGCTGCTGCCGACGCGCCCCGACTGGGCTGAGGGGCTGCGCGAGACGTGGACTCCCGGGGAGGCCGGCGCGCTCGATCGCCTCGAAAGCTTCGTTGCCGACCGCCTTGCCGACTACCACCGCCGCGACGAACCCTCCGTGGATGCCACGAGTGGGCTCAGCCCGCACCTGCGGTTTGGTGAGATCAGCTCTGCGCAGATCTGGCACCGGCTGCGCGGCTCGGACTCCGCGGCTGGCAACGGCTCGGCCGGTATCCCCACCGCGGCCCGCAAGAATGTCGCCAAGTTCCTCAGCGAAATCGGCTGGCGCGAATTCTCGACCGCCCTACTCTTCGAGAACCCTCGCCTTGCGACCGACAGCTACCGCCCCGCCTACAACGCGTTCCCCTGGGGATACACGGTCGACGAACTCGGCGCCGTTGACGAACCTGCGGGAGTCAGCGAAGTCGAGGCGTGGCGTCGCGGCCGCACCGGCATCCCCCTCGTCGACGCCGGGATGCGCGAACTGTGGCACACCGGCACGATGCACAACCGCGTGCGCATGGTCGTCGCAAGCTTCCTCATCAAGAACCTGCTCATCGACTGGCGGGCGGGCGAACAGTGGTTCTGGGACACTCTCGTCGACGCCGACGAAGCCAGCAACCCCGCCAACTGGCAGTGGGTTGCCGGATCCGGGGCGGATGCCGCCCCCTACTTTCGTGTGTTCAACCCGGTGTTGCAGCAGAAAAAGTTCGACCCCACGGGCGCCTATGTCTCGTACTGGATTCCCGAACTCGGCACCGACGCGTATCCCGAACCGATCGTGGATCTCGCCGAAACCCGCCGCGAAGCCCTCGAGGCGTACACGGCAGTAAAGGCCGCGGCGGCGGAATAGGCCGCTGGATGCACCACCCGGCACTTCGCCAGACTCCACTCAGTTGACTGCCAGCTTGCGCTCACAGCCCCGGAATCATGCGGATCTGAGGGCGAGAGTTGCCCGCATCCGCACGCCAGATTGCCCGAATTTCGTCTTCTTTCGATTGACCCCCAAACCGGTCACAGCCCCGCTCCGGAGTACTCATTGCGGCTCGGGAAAGCCTCGAGACGCAGGGCCTCTACGGAGGCTGACGACGTAAGAAGGAGTTCAGTAATGAACGCATTCACGAAGAAGACCACGATCGGCGCAACCGCTACCGCAGTAGCCCTCATCGCAGTCGGAGCAGCAGCTCCCGCCATGGCCGCAACCGGTGACAGCTACACCTCGACGAAGTCATACTCCTACTCCTCCCCCAAGCAGACCGACATCCCCGTCGTCGTAGCACCCGAGGTTGGCGACGTTGACCTCCTGGGTGGCGACCTTCTCGGTGGCGGCATTCTCAACGGTGACCTCCTCAACGGAAACGCTGTTGCGTCCGGCAACGAGGTCAATGCTCCCGTAGCTTCGGGCAACGACACCGCCGTTGGTAACGTCAGCGACTCCGCGAACGTTTCTGACGTAGCCAACGACGCCAACGTCTCCGACGTCGTGGACAACGCGACTCAGGTGACTGACGTTGTCGACAACGTCGCTGAAGTAACTGATGTTGTAGACAACGCGACTGACGTCGTGACCGACGTGACCGACATCGTTGACGTGGACGACATCCTCAACGACGTTGTCGACGCCGACGACCTCATCGGTGACATCACCGGTGACCTCGGCTTGAACGGCATCTTCAACTAACTTTCTTCACCCGCTTGCCCTCGCCTGATGTTCTCCGGGCGAGGGCAAGCGTCTTTAACTACGCCTCGCCGTACTTCAATGTTCGGCTCTAGACTGGGCGCATGTCGGTCACAGAGCTCTCGGTCAGCACCCAGAACTACCTGAAAACCGTGTGGAGTCTTTCCGAATGGTCAGATGCCCCCGTCACCGCCACCGTGATCGCCGAACGCACCGGCTACACGCTGTCGAGCGTTTCGGATGCCGTGCGTCGCCTCACCGATCAAGGCTTCCTCGATCATGCCCGCTACGGTTCCATCGCCCTCACCGACGTGGGTCGCGCGCACGCCGTGGCCATGGTTCGCCGCCACCGTTTGATCGAATCGTTTCTCGTGAGCGTGCTTGGCTACGGCTGGGACCAAGTGCACGACGAAGCCGAGAACCTTGAGCACGCCGTCTCTGACTTCATGGTCGAACGAATCGACGAGTTTCTCGAGCACCCCACCCGCGACCCGCACGGCGACCCGATCCCCAGCGCCGACGGCGTGATCACGATTCCGGATGCTGTGCAGCTGAGCCGCGTGGCCCCCGGCAGCACCGTGGTCGTGGAACGCATCTCTGACGACGACCCCGAACTGCTCAAGTTCTTCGAAGAGCGCGGCATCGTGTTCGAAGCGAAGCTCAGCGTGAACGCCGGGGCACCGTATTCGGATGCGCTCGAGGTTGTTGTGGTCGGTGACGCCGGCGAGGCGCGTAACGACGGCGAGCGCCAATCCGCTGTGCCGATCAGCCTTGGCCGGAGCGCGACCGACGCACTCTACGTATCGGGCGGCAGCCTCAGCGAATAGCGTGAGGCGCACCGCGCGGGTTCTGCGCGCAGGCGGTGTCTTTGCCTTTACTGGGCGGCGAGCATCCGCTGCCGCTTCATCGCACCGAGTCGCTTGCCGATCACGCCCTGCGTGGGGCTGAACAGGTAAACGAGCGCGAACATGCAGCCTTCGACGAGCACGATCATGCCGCCGGATGCCGTGTCGAGGTAGTAGCTGAGGTAGAGCCCGGTGATTGCCGCGAGCGCCGACATCGCCGGAGCGATCACGAGCATGTGCGAGAAGCGATCGGTGAGCAAGTACGCGGTGGCGCCGGGGATGATGAGCAGTGCCACGACGAGAACGACGCCGACGGCCTGAAGGGCAACGACCGCGGTGAGGGCGAGGAGCCCGAGGAGGGCGGCGCCGAGCACCTTGGGGTTGAGGCCGATCGCGTGGGCGTGGGTGGCGTCGAAGGCGTAGAGGGTGAAATCGCGGCGCTTCACGAGAAGGATCGTGAGCGTGATCGCACCGAGGATGAGCACTTGGGCGAGGTCGGCCCAGGAAACTCCGAGAAGGTTGCCGAAGATGATGTGGTTGAGGTCGGTCTGCGACGGGGTCACCGAGATGAGCACGATTCCGAGGGCGAACAGGGTGGTGAAGACGATGCCGATCGCGGCATCCTCTTTGATGCGGCTCGTGTTTCGCACGATGCCGATGAGGGCGACGGCAAGGAAGCCGAAGATGACCGCGCCGAGTGCAAAGGGTGCGCCGACGACATAGGCGAGCACGACGCCGGGAAGTACGGCGTGCGAGACAGCGTCGCCCATCAGTGACCAGCCGATCAACACGAGCCAGCACGAGAGCACCGCGCACACAATCGCGGCGGTCACGCTCGTGGCGAGGGCCCGCACCATGAAGTCGTAACTGAGGGGTTCGAGGAAAAAGTCGAGAGGGTTCACGCGGCATCCCCCGCAGTGACGTCGAGGCCGAAGGCGCGCGCAAGGTTTTCAGGCTTCAGCACTTCGGCGGGAGTGGATTGCAGCAGCACGGTGCGCATCAGCAAGATCGCTTCGTCGGCGAGCTTCGGCAGGGCATTGAGGTCGTGGGTGGAGACGAGCACGGTGGCTCCCTCGGCGGCGAGCTCGCGCAGGAGTGTCGTGATTGTTCCCTCGGAGCGTTTGTCGACTCCGGCGAAGGGCTCATCGAGCAGCAGGATCGTCGCGCCCTGGGCGATGCCGCGCGCCACAAACGCCCGCTTTTTTTGGCCGCCCGAGAGCTGGCCAATTTGGCGGTCGGCGAGGTCGGTCAGTTCAACGCGGGCAAGTGCCTCGGCCACGGCAGCCTTGTCAGCGGCCTTCGGGCGGCGGGAGATGCCCATGTGACCGTAGCGGCCCATCATCACGACGTCGCGTACGGAGAGCGGGAACGCCCAGTCCACGTCTTCGCTCTGCGGAACGTAGCCGACTGCTCCGGCCTTGCGCGCGAGTGCAGGCTGCTGACCGGCCAGCGCGACCGTTCCGCGGTCGGGGCGTAGCATCCCCGTAATGGTCTTGAAGAGCGTGGACTTTCCCGAACCATTCATGCCGATGAGGCCGTAGATGCGGCCCGGCGCGAGGCTGAGGCTCACGTTGTCGAGCGCGAGCACGTCGCCGTAGTGAACGGTGACGTTGCGCACGTCGATGGCGGGCACGCTCATAGCGGGCGCTGAACCGAGCGGGGCGGATGACGCGGCTCCCCCGCCGTCTCGTGCAGCGCCGGGGCGCTCGCCACTCATTCCGACACCCCGGTCAAACCGGCGATGATGGTCTCGGCGTCGTGGCGCAGCAACTCGAGGTAGGTGGGCACCGGGCCGCCTTCCTCCGACAGCGAGTCAACATAGAGGGTTCCGCCGAAGCTGGCATCGGTGGCTTCAACGACCTGCTGCATCGCGCGGTCAGAGACCGTGGATTCGCAGAAGACGGCGGGAACGTCGTTGGCCCGCACGAACTCGATCACAGAGGCAATCTGGCGCGGCGTCGACTGCTGCTCAGCGTTAACCGCCCAGAGGTAATGCTCGCTGAGCCCTGCGTCGCGCGCCAGGTAAGAGAACGCTCCTTCGCACGAGACGAGCGCGCGCTGTGACGCCGGCAACTCGGCGAGTTCGGCCGTGAGTTCATCGTTCACGAGCTGCAGTTCGGCTTTGTAGGCCTCGGCATTGGCGGCGTAGTCGGCGGCATTATCAGGGTCGAGCTTGGCGAACGCGGCCTCCATATTGTCGACGTAAATTTGCGCGTTGAGGGGACTCATCCACGCGTGCGGATTGGGCAAACCAGCGTAGGCATCCTCGGTGATATCAATCGGGTCCACCCCGTCAGACACCACAACATGGGGAACGTCGAGACCATCGACGAACTGCGCGAACCACACCTCGAGATTGAGCCCGTTATCAAGAATCAGGTCAGCCTCGGCAGCCTTGGCGATGTCGCCCGGCGTGGGCTCATAGCCGTGGATCTCAGCACCTACCTTTGTGATGGATTCCACCCGAAGGTTGTCGCCGGCCACGTTTTCGGCGATATCGGCGAGCACCGTAAAGGTCGTGAGCACGACGGGGCGGTCGTCGTTCGGGTCAGTTGTGGCGCCCGCCTCCGACACCGCGGTGCAGCCAGCGAGTCCGAGCAGAAGGGCGGATGCCGCAGCGGCAATCGTCGTCATGCGCGTGGCGCGTCGGCGCCCTGTTGCAGCTCTCATTCCCATGTTCTGATCCTATGTTGGGAGAGCCTCTTTAAGAAACTACGTCTAGACGTAGTTTGCCTGAAATCTCATTGATCGGTAAAAGTCGCGGATCTTTCCGGGCCGCAGAATCGGCGCACTGTCAACCTCGCCATTCGACGTCGCGTTCAGCGCATCTCGGTGTCGAACGAAGCCCGCAGCGCTGGCTGTTCGGCAACCACCGCGAGTGACCGCTGGGCTTCCCGAACTATCACCGGACTGGTATTTCTCGCGACGATTTGCTCGAGGATGAGCATGACATCCGGATGATTGAAACTCTCGAGCGCACGCACGATCTTCCACTGCATGAGCTCGTCGCCGGGATTGCCCCGCAGCTTCTCAGTGAGCGCGTGAAGCGCTGCCAGCCGATCCGTCGTAGCCACCGCCGAATAGAAACACAGGAAGCCAACGGCATCGATCGCCTCAACCGCCTGCGTCCGTGACCCGTCGACAACGGCCGCAATCAAGGTGGGCAACACCACAGGGTCCATACGCGCGAGAATCCGAGCCACGATGTCTCGCGGAAGCGGGTAGCTCGCCTTCTTGAACGCTTCGACAGCGGGCTGGGTGTGCTGATTCCGCCCGATAGCACCGAGCAGCGGAATGAGCAGCTGGGCGGTTTCTCGGCCGCCCACTTGGAGCGCTTCGCACAGTTCGAGCTTGGTATAGAGCTTGGTCTCTCGCATGAGTCGCTCCACGAAAAGCTGATTCAGCGAAGCATCCGGACGCGCAGCACGCGAGAGCAACCGCACTGCGGCTGATCGCTCGACAGCGTCAGTCGAGTCCAACTGTCGCGTCAGCTCAGCCGCCGACAAATGACGGGAGGCTTCAATATCCTCGTCGCGCAAGAATCCACGACCGCGCAACTGACTCACTGAGCTCTTCATGTGACCGCAACTTTATCCCGAGCGGGTCAGCCGAATGCGGTGGCGCATTGCTGCTGTGACCTCATACCTGACAGCGGCATCGGCATCGGCATCGCGAAGGCGACTCGCCTGTGGCTACTGGTAAAAGCTCAAAGGCGCGCCGACTGCATCGCATTCGACAGCGAGCGCCGTCGTCGCTTCTCCCAACGCTGACGCGTCCCCTGTGGCCGGTTCGGCACCGTCGGCGGCTAGCTCCGTGATTGCCGAACGCAGGTCGTCGACTTGGCTGCTCAAAAGCGCGTCCTTGTGCAAGATTCCGAGGATCGGGAAGCCGTCGGCAATAGTGGCAATCATGTAGTCGAACGATTCCCTATTCAACTCGCCGGCCTCATACCCCGAGACCACGCCGTACACCGTCATGAGTTCGATCGAGAGCGAATGGCACAGCCCAACGTTGCCGTCCTCCAACGAGGGCGCCGCCTCGCTCGACGAAACTTCGGTGGGCGGCGGCTCAACTTGTGTGCACGCAGACACAAGGATCAGCATTCCGGCGCACACGGCCGCGGACAGAAGATGTCTCATAAGGCTCCTTAGTTAGTTGCGGTTCCTACGAACCGCTCGAGTAGGCGCACAGGCGACGCGTTTTCTCAAGCACCGGTTCACCACCCCGAGATGTACTGAAATCAATAATGTCTCACATTTTGCCAGCCTGTCTATCTTTCGGCATTAGCTCGTGAGTCGAAACAGAGAGGACGCTACGGGCGCCAACTCGGTTGGCCCCGGCGATACACGTGCACTATTGCCCGGAGAGCAAAACAAGCGGTAGCCTCACCCTAAGCGAAGAATATTCGGATTTTGAAAGTGAGAGCTCACTTGTGTTGGCCTGCTGACGGTGCGATCACTGACGATCAGGTTTCCACTGTCGCAACTTCGAGGCAGAGCGGGCTAAGTGTTTTTGGCGCGTATCGGAACGATACTTACGTCTGGACACCCGCTGCATCTATCCCCGCATTCGAAGGAGAAACGGATTCGCCTTCAGACGTACTGGAGGAAGAACTTGCGCTTCACTAAGGCAGCGGCTTACCTAGCGGCATTCGGTTTGGCCATCTCGACGCTGGCTGGGTGCAGCGATGTGACGTCCATCAATGACATGCCGGCCCAAGCGGATGACGCAGCTTTCAGCCGCACCTCCCTGATTTTCGAAGATGCCCGCAATTGCATTCAACTTCGCGCTGAAGAATCTGCTCCGGTGACTGACCCGGAAGTATTTGCGGAAAACATCGACGGCTGTGTAAGCCTGAACATCTACGGGTGGACGGATGACGAGGTCGTGTCCGGGTTCAGAAGCGGGGACGCTAGTTGGCTCACGTCGAGTTCCGTCGCCGAAGACCGCATGAACGTTGTTGTGTTCACGACCAGTTTTGGACGAGCCGACTCCGGGCTGTCCGCCCAAACGCGGGTGTACAGCTTGTGCTGGTCTCTGAACTTCGACGCCCAAACGGGTAGCGACATCGTAGTTTCTGATGAGAGATGCAACCCCGCCATCTTCCTAGCGCTCCCCCAGTACACCCTGACCAACGTCGCAGAGTTAAAAGCGGGCCTTTAGGCGCTTCTGCACGGTTGAGTCAGAAGAAATGCGCTACACCTGGCATCGGCATCGGCATCGGCATCCCGTGGTGAGTGGCCGAAGCGTGTGTGATGACATCAGCCCATTCGGCGCGCCGCTAGTGGCACCGTTGGAACTCCGGGATGTGGAGGCGAGCATTGCAGTCAAACTGCGGTGCTGAATATAGTTGAGCTAACCAAGAAGGGACCAACGATGTTCACACGGTTTCTCAATTTAGTGGGTCGGGTCGCTAAGCGCCTAGCATTCGTGTTTACCCAGTTAGGCGGAGCGGCCAACGGTGGCCGAAGCGCGGATCCCAGCGCTCGCTCACTTTACGAAGACCGCGACGACTACCGCCCGTAATAGGTTCCCCTTACGGAAGGTCGCGGCTCCGAAGCGCGCCATGTTCGGATCAGCGTGGTCAGCCGAGCACCGTTTGCCCTAAGGTCAACAGAACCCCGCACCGCATTGCTACTGTGACCTCATGACCGACTTCGCTAGCGCACCCACCGTCGACCCTGCAGCGACAGCCTTCGACACCATAGTCGTCGGCGCCGGAGTCTCCGGGCTCACCGCGGCACGCTTTCTTGCCCAGTCCGGCCAACGAGTGCTCGTGCTCGAAGCCCGCGACCGCACCGGTGGCCGCACCCACACCGAACGCTCCGGCGACGTTGCCACCGACCGCGGAGCATCCTGGATCCACGGCACCGACGACAACCCCCTCACCGGCATAGTCAACGCCCTCGGCATGCGCACGGTCGAGTTCACGGTCGGCAGCTACCAGCCCACCGGCCGCCCCATCGCGTATTACAGCCCCACCGGCGAGCGCCTCAGCGACGACGCTGTCGCCCAGTTCGCGGATGACGTACGCACCTTCGACGCCCATCTTGCGACGGCGGTGCAGGCTTCCACTCTCGGCTCGTCGTATGAGCAGGCGGCCGACGCCGCGCTTTCCACCCTCGGCTGGAACCCTGATCGGGTGGAGCGCGTGCGCGAGTTCGTGCTGCACCGCTCCGAGGAGCAGTATGGCGTGCACGCTGGGTTGCTCGATGCGCACGGCCTCGACGATGACACGGTCGAGGGCGACGAGGTGGTGTTTCCCCACGGTTACGACGAGCTGGCAACGAATCTCGCGAAGGGGCTCAACGTGCGTCTCGAGCATGTAGTCACCGGCATCCGCTGGTCGAAGCAGGGCGCAACGGTGTCGACCGCGCAGGGTGAATTCGCGGCAGACCGCGTGGTCGTGACGGTGCCGATTGGGGTGCTCAAGAGCGGCGATCTCGCGTTCGAGCCAGCGTTGCCCGAGTGGCTCACTCACGCCATTGATGGCTTCGAGATGAACAATTTCGAGAAGGTGTTTCTGCGCTTTCCCACTCGCTTCTGGGATGAGAGCGTCTACGCGATTCGCCAGCAGGGTGAGGCTGGCAAGTGGTGGCACTCCTGGTACGACCTCACTGACCTGCACGGTGTTCCCACCCTGCTCACGTTCGCGGCCGGCCCCAGCGCGATCGAAGCGCGCGACTGGAGCGACGAACAGATCAGCTCGTCAGTTCTCGATGCTCTGCGCGGGCTCTACGGCGAGCGCGTCGAACAACCCGACGACGTGCTCGTGACGCGCTGGCAGGACGACCCCTACTCGTACGGGTCGTACGCGTATATGAGCCCGGGATCCACGCCCGACGACCACGACCTGATGGCCACACCGGTCGAGAATGTGCTGCACTTTGCGGGCGAAGCAACGTGGACGGATGATCCAGCCACCGTCACCGCGGCGCTGCGCTCCGGTCATCGCGCCGCCGAGAACATTCTCGGCGCTGAGCTCTCGTTCGACGGGTTGGCCGCGTCGCTCTAGCCCCGTTGCGACAGCGCGCCGCTGCCTCGAACCGCGCGGTGCGAAACACCCTGCCGCTCTAACCCCGCTGCGTCGACGCCCGCTCGCGAATCTCATACTCGATCTCGGGCGGCGACGGCTGGTCGTCGTCGGCGGCTTCGAGCAACGCCACGAGGTACACGACGGCAGCTTTTGCCGTCGCTTCGGGCGCAAGATCGACCGACGTGATCGGCGGGGCACTGTTGCGGGTCTGCTCCGAGTCGGAGCCGGCGACGATCATTACGTCCTCCGGAATGCGATGCCCCGCGGCCTGCAGCCCGGCCTGAATACCGGCCGCATGCCGCCCCGTGAGGCAGTAGATCGCATCCGGTAGTGGCGCATCCGAAGCCAGCAGCTGATCGGCAATTTCACGCCCACCCGCTTCACCCAGTCGCTCGTCTTGGTTGTAGACAATGGGCGCCTGCTGACGGCCAGCCACCCATTCGCGATACGAACTCTCGCTGTCGGCGTTCCACGAGTTGGGGTCAGTTCCCGTGACGAGAGCGATGCGCTGAGCCCCGCGTTCGCTGAGGTGCGCGATGACGCTGTCGACATTGTGCAGTGTGCCGCCACCGAGCCAGGCGGTGAAGTCGGGCCGCTCAACATCGCGCCCCACCGCAACCAGCGGGATCGCGTTTCGCGTGAGCAAATCGATCACTGGGTCGCCGGCGAGCGGGTCAGAAATGATGAAACCGTCGGCCGCAAGCGCGATGCCGGGGGCGTTACCGGCGGTGGGGTCGCGCATGAGCACGAGGCCGTAACCGCAGTCCAAGGCTTCCACCGCTGCAGCTCCGGCGAACCGCAGAAAGTAGTCAACTCCCTCGGGCTGATACGAGCCGAGAGTGTCGAGGGGGCGGATGACGAGGCCGAGCAATCCAAGCCGGTTGCTGCGCAGACCGCGCGCGATGGCATCCGCGCTATAGCCCAGCTCGGCGGCGACCTCGATGACCCGTTGGCGCGTGGCTTTGGCGACCACTCCTTTGCCGTTGAGGGAGTGCGACACCGTGGTGATGGAGACCCCGGCGTGCCTCGCCACATCGTGGATGGTTGATCGTCGTCGCCCTCGCGCTGTACTCACTCTGGCAGGCTAGCGCGCATTTCCGGAATGTAAAACGTTTTGGCAATATCTCCCCCAAAACGTTTTGGTCGACTAGGTTTTCACACACATCAAGCGTCTTAGCGTTCGGGTTCTATCTACCTAGGAGCAATTCAATGAAGAAACAAGCAATCGCGATCGGCAGCATTCTTGCCATCGCGCTGACCGGCTGTGCCGCAGGCACCAGCGGCGGCAGCTCATCCAGCATCGATACCAACGACCTTCTCACCACGACTCCCGCAGCCACGGGCGAGCTCGACCTGGTGACCTGGAACCTCCCGTTCGGAGAACCAGCGTCGATCGACCCCATCAAGTCGTTCAACTATCCCGAGAACACCGTCGTCGCCAACCTGTGTGAAGGCCTCATGCAGTTGCAGCCCGACTTCTCGATCGAACCGGGCCTCGCCGAAAAGCTCGAAACCCCCGACGACCTCACGTACATCTACACCATCCGCCAGGGCGTCGAGTTCTGGGATGGCGCCGAAATGACCGCCGACGACGTGGTCTTCAGCTTGAGCCGTCACTCGGATGCCAACGAAGGCAGCTACTGGGCCGGCGGCCTCATTAGCAACATCGCTTCGATCGAGAAGACGGATGATTGGGAAGTCACCGTGAAGCTCACCGAGCCTGATGCCACCTTCAACTCCTACATGGTCACTCCCGCGGGAACCATCGTGCAGCAAGCGCACCGCGAAGCTGCGGGCGACAGCTACGGAAACCCCACCGGTCAGGTCATGTGCACGGGCCCTTACTCGGTCGGCGAATGGGATCAGGGTCAGTCGATCTCGCTCATCAAGAACGAGAACTACTGGAACACTGCCAAGCAGGCGAAGACCACTCAGGTCGACATCAACTTCATCGTCGACTCCGCGTCGATCGCCACCGCGCTCGACACCGGCGCTATCGACGGTTCGTACGATGTGCCACTCGGCTCGCTCCCCACGCTGGAGAAATCCGAAGCCGGAACGCTCTACCTCGGCAATTCACTTCAGCTCGTCGCCATCATCGGCACCGGAAACGGCGCCTTTGCTGACCCCGCCGTTCGTCAAGCACTCATGATGGCCACCGACCGGGATGCCATCGCCGCAACGGTCTTCGAGGGCACGGCATCCGCCTCCCGCTCACTCGTTCCCAACAACGGTTGGGCGTACGGCGACGACGAGTTCACGGCAGGCCGCGATGACCTCGCCGAAACCGGGATCGACATCGAAGGAGCCAAGAAGGTTCTCGAGAGCGCCACGGTTGACATCACTCAGCCAATCTCGATCGTCTACCCCTCAGAGCGCACGTACTACGCCGACATCATTTCGGAAATCGCCAATGGTGCTCGCGAAATCGGGCTCACGGTTGAACCCGAAGGTGTTCCCAGCGCGCAGTTCGGCGCGTTCTTCTCCGACCCCGCCGCACGTGAAGGTCACGACGCTTTTGTCACCTACAACTACATGGATGTGCCGGACCCGCTCTCGTTCCTCCGCGCGATTGTTGGCACCGACGGTGGGCAGAACTACAGCGAATACAGCAACCCCGAGATCGACTCGCTCCTGAGCGAAGCCGCAGCAGCCACCGACGAAGGCGAGCGCGCTCTGCTCGTCAACCAGGTTCAGGAAGCTGCTATGGAAGACCTTCCGTGGATCCCGATCGTTGACCCCGCTGTACGACTCTTCATGAAGGATGGCATCACGGGTGCTCCAGCATCCTTCGTCTACCTGTACTACCCCTGGGCTGCCGACCTCGGCGCTTCGGGCGAATAGTTCATCCTCGGGGGCTGCCGCTTCGGCTGGCAGCCCCCGGGTTTCATCCCCACGGAAGTAGACACTGCAGTGACTTTCATCCTTCGACGACTGGCGGCCCTCATCGGGGTCCTCATCGCCTCCAGCTTTCTTGTTTTTGCCGCCATGTATGCGGCTCCGGGCAGCCCCGAGAACTTTCTGGTTCAGGGTCGAACCGTCAGTCCCGAGGTGCTCGCTGCGATTCGCGCTCAGTACTCCCTCGACGATCCCTTCCTCGTGCGTTTCTGGAACTGGTTCATCAACGTTCTTCAGGGTGACTTCGGTCGCTCGCTCGCTAACCAGCAGGATGTCGGAGACCTCCTTGCCGGACGCCTCCCGACCACCTTCATGCTGGTCTCCCTTGCCGCCATCATCATCATCGTGTTGGGCGTCGGTCTCGGCATCGTTGCCGGCACCAAGGGCGGCGTCGTCGACAAGGTAGTACTGCTCGGCTCCAACCTCGGCTTCGCCATCCCTACCTTCTTCGCCGCTCTCATCCTGATGAGCATCTTCAGCGTGGGCCTCGGCTGGTTCCCCGTCTTCGGCTCGGGTGACGGTTTCTTCGACCGCATCTGGCACCTCACCCTTCCGGCCCTCGCCCTCGCCCTACCGTCGGCGGCAGTGGTAGCGCGAATCACGCGCACCTCCATTCGCGAAGAGCGCGATTCCGAACACTCGGTGATGGCTCGGGCGCGCGGCGTTGCCGAGGGCCTCGTCATGCGCCGCCACGTCATCCGAAACTCGATGCTGCCGGTCAGCACGATTGTTGGCGTTCACATCGCGGGCCTCATCGCTGGTTCGTTCGTCGTGGAGTACGCCTTCACGCTCGACGGCATCGGCACCCTGCTCGTCGACGCCGTGCAGCGCAAAGATTTCGCGGTCGTTCAAGCCATCGCGATTGTGCTCGTCGCTGCTTTCGGTGTGATCAACCTTCTGGTTGACCTCCTCTATGCCTCCATCGATCCGCGAGTGAAAGTGCAGCAGACCCGATGAAACAATTCGCTGAACGAATGGGAACGTTGGGGCTCATTGCCTGCGGCATCATCCTCGTGGTGGTTCTCGGCGCGCTCCTCGCCCCGATCATTGCCCCCTACGATCCGACCATCGGATCCGTCACCCAGCGCTACCAAGGCATGTCTGCCGAGCACTGGTTCGGCACCGACCAGGCCGGCCGCGACATCTTCTCGCGACTGGTATGGGGAGCTCGCTCGAGCTTGACCGGGCCGCTCATCGTCGTGGTCATCACCGCCATCTTCGGTACCGGCATCGCGCTCACGGCGGTCTGGTTCGGCGGCTTCGTTGACTCGGCACTCAGCCGCCTTCTCGACCTGCTCTTCGCCTTCCCGAACCTGCTGCTCGCGATGCTCGCGATTGCGGTCTTCGGCCCGAGCCTCACCACGGCGGCACTCGCACTGGCGGTTGCGTATATTCCGTATTCGGCACGCGTGGTGCGCAGCATGGCAATGCGCGAACGCAACCTGCCGTACATCCGCTCCCCTGAACTCCAGGGAATCCCCGGCGCCGTCATCACCGTGCGTCACCTCTTGCCCAACGTTGCCCCGCTCATTGTTACGGGTGCCACCATCAACTTTGGTTTCGCCATGATCGAGCTCGCTGCGCTGTCGTTCCTCGGCTTGGGCGTTCAACCGCCCGCAGCTGACTGGGGGCTCATGGTGTCGAACGGTCAACAATCGCTGCTCAACGGCTACCCCGCCGAGAGCGTACTCGCGGGCCTCAGCATCGTGATCACCGTGGCAGCAGTCGGCTATGTCGGCGAACGACTCGGCGGCCGTGCCGCTGCAGGGAGGAAAGCCTGATGCTCGATATCACCAGCCTCTCGCTCACGATCGGCGCCGACCGCCAGATTCTGCGCGATGTTTCCCTTTCTGTGGCCACCGGAGAAGCTGTCGGACTCGTCGGCGAATCCGGCAGCGGCAAGTCGATGACCCTGCGCTCAATTCTGCAGATCGAGCCCACCGGCTCCGAAGTCACCGGCTCCATCACCCTCGACGACGTTGACGTTCGCGCCCTCCGTGGCGAAGAGCTGCGGCGGATGCGGGCCAACGATGTGTCGATGATCGCCCAGAATCCGCACGCGGTTCTCAATCCCGTACTGCCCGTCGAGCGCTACCTCATCGAGGGAATGCACGATGCTCAAGGTCAGCCCACTCGCACTGCTCGGCTACGGGCCGGCGAACTGCTCGAGCAGGTCGGCATCGATGCCGTGGAGCGCGTGCTGCGTTCCTACCCTCACCAGTTGTCGGGCGGGATGCTGCAGCGCGTGGTCATTGCCGGAGCGATCGCGGGCAAGCCGCGGCTCATGCTCGCCGACGAACCCACCACGGCGCTCGACGTCACCACTCAAGCCGAAGTGATGGCCATTCTCGACGAATGCCGCCACGAACTCGGCATGGCCATGCTCTTCGTCACCCACGACCTCGACCTTGCCGCCGCCGTGTGCGACCGCATCGCGGTCATGAAGGATGGCGAAATCGTGGAAATCGGATTGCCGGAACAGCTTCGCGACAACCCCCAGCATCCGTACACGCGCTCCCTGATGGAATCGCGCCCCGCGGGAATCACCTGGACTCTGGAAGGCGACACGACACCATGACCACGCCAGCAATCATCGTGACCAACCTGACCAAGACATTCCCCACCGGCCCCAAGAAGCGCATGACGGCGCTCGATGCCGTCTCGCTCACGATCGACAAAGGCTCGTGTCTGGCCGTCGTGGGCGAATCCGGCTCGGGAAAAACGACCCTCGCGCGCATCATCGTGGGACTCGAAACTCCCGACTCCGGCGAGGTGTCTGTCAACGGTGAACCCGTCGCCCCGCGCGCGAACCGCAAGGAATTGCGGCGCCGAGCCCGCGACATCCAAATGGTGTTTCAGGATCCGCAAAGTTCGTTGAACCGTCGGCTGCCCGTGCGGGTTGCCGTTGACGAGGTTCTGCGTGCCCACGCTGACCTGAGTGGGCCTGCTCGGCGCGAACGCTGTGCCGAGCTATTCACGCTCGTGGGGCTTGAAACACGATTCATGGATGCCCTCCCGAGCGAACTGTCCGGCGGCCAGAAACAGCGCGTGGCTATCGCTCGCGCGCTGGCCGCCAACCCCTCGGTCATCGTGCTCGATGAGTCGGTTGCCGCGCTCGACGTAACAGTGCAGGCGCAAATCTTGGAGCTCCTAGCGGAGCTGCGCGTCTCGCAGGGGCTCACCTACCTCTTCATCACTCACGACCTCTCTGTCGTGCAGATGATCGCCGATCAGGTGGTTGTGATGCGCAAGGGAGCCATCGTTGAACGCGGAACGACCACCGAGGTGCTCACCGCACCCCAGCATCCGTACACCCGCCTGTTGCTCGCCTGCGCTCCGCGCCCGGGCTGGAAACCACAACGCGGAATGATCGCCAAGCTTCGAGAAGAGATCGCTTCATGACCGGCACGACACCGACCATCATCCGCATCGATTCAGTGGATGCGTTTCAGCGCGGGCTCTCTCGCGGGCTCGACACCGCCGAGGCGCTGCGTCAGGGAGTCGAGATCTACCTCGACCTGTTCGAGACCTCGGGTATCCCGCGCGCCGAGGTGCAGAAGCACGGCGAGCAAGCGGTCATCGTCACCGAGGCCTGGAGCGCCGATCTCGCTGACGAGATGCGCGGCGTTGCCTCAGGGAGCAAGATTCCGCTGTGGAAGATTGGGGCTCTCAACGCTCGCACCGAGATCTTGTCTCGCTCAGTCGGCGCGAAGCCGGGCGAATGTTCCACGGTCGTGAACGCCGCGGGTAACCCGGTGAGCGCTCAGACCTGGGACTGGCACGAAGAGCTTTCCGCCTTCTGGCACCTGCAGCAAGTCTCGGGAACCCCGCGCAATTTTGTGGGTCTCACGGAGCACGGCATCCTCAGCAAGATCGGCATTAACGATGCTGGCGTGGGCATCATGCTCAATATTCTCGGCCACACCGCCGACCGACCGGATGGCGTGCCCGTTCACTTGGTCGGCGCGCGCGTGCTCGGCGAAGCCTCCACGCTCGCCGAGGCCGTGCAGATCCTCAGCACCGCCCCGGTCAGCACCTCGAGCGCGATCACCGTCGTGAGCCCCGAAGGTGCGGTAATTGTCGAGCTGAACCCCGAAGGTGCCGCGGTGCTGCAGCCCGTTGACGGTGTGCTGATACACACCAATCACTTTGTGGATCCCGTACTCAGCAAGGGCGAGAAGCTCGGCCTCTATGACCCCGACACTCAAGCGCGCTACGACGTACTCGTCGAACGGGTTGCTGCAAACCCGCTGCCCGCGGTCGCACTTGACCTCATTCCGTACCTGCTCTCGGAGCCCGGGGATGCCGCCCAGCTGTGCTGCGTGCCCGCTCCCGGTTCCGTGTTTGGCGACCGGTGGGCGACGCTCGCCACCGTGACGCTGGATGCGGTTGCCCGCACGATGACCGTCTCCGCCGGTTCGCCGAAGGATGTCGGCACCGCGGCGACCGTTCGATTGATGGCGGTGAGCGCTTAGGTTTCCGGCTGCTGGCCCGCCACTATTCACGCCGACGTTCGCGTTTCTCGTGCGGTCACATGTCGCAATGCGACACCCTCCAGTGTTAACGTGAGAACACTCCCTCGGGGGTAGCGGGCCACTATTTCGGGGCGGCCCCAGCGAAGGTCATTCGGGTGACCATCACGCAGAGGAGCAACTGTGGCAACGAAACAGCATTCGGGAGAACACGGAACGGTCGCTTCGCGGCCCCGTGAACAGTGGTCGGGCCAGCTGGGGTTCATCCTGTCGGCCATCGGCTCCGCCGTGGGGCTCGGCAACATTTGGCGCTTCCCCGGCGTTGCCTACGAGAACGGTGGCGGGGCATTCCTGATTCCGTACCTGATCGCGTTGGTCACGGCCGGCATCCCGATTCTGTTTCTGGACTATGCGATCGGGCACCGCTTTCGCGGGTCAGCACCGACCGCGTTCCGTCGTCTCGGCGGCAAGGCCGGCAAGTGGCTCGAGTCTCTTGGCTGGTTCCAAGTGTGGATCTGCATCGTCATCGCTGTCTATTACGCGGCCGTCGTCGCGTGGGCGGCCAGCTACTTCACGTTCAGCTTCGATCTGCGCTGGGGTGATGACACCGCTGGCTTCTTCCAAAACGAATTCCTCCAAACGTCAGCTCCCGGCTTCAGCGCGCAATTCGTGCCTGCGGTTCTCATCCCGCTGGTGCTCGTGTGGGTTGCGGTGTTGGCAGTTCTCGGTTCCGGCATCGCCAAGGGCGTGCAGCGCGCCAACCTGATCTTCTTGCCGCTGCTCGTCGTGGCCTTCCTGATCCTTGTCGTGCGGGCGCTGTTCTTAGACGGTGCAATGACCGGCCTCGACGCGCTGTTCACTCCGGACTTCTCGGCGCTCGGCGACCCCAGCGTGTGGATCGCTGCTTACAGCCAAATCTTCTTCTCGCTGTCGATCGCCTTCGGCATCATGATCACGTATTCGTCGTACCGCAACCGCAAGGCCAACGTCACGGCGCCTGCTTTGGTCGTGGCCTTCGCCAACTCGTCGTTCGAGATCATCGCCGGCATCGGAGTCTTTGCGACTCTCGGCTTCTTCGCCTTCCAACAAGGAGTCGGAATTGATGAGCTCGAAGGCATCACCGGTGTCGGACTCTCATTCGTCACGTTCCCCGCGATCGTGTCGCAGATGCCCGGTGGTCCCCTCTTCGGCGCACTGTTCTTCGGCTCGCTCGTCATGGCCGGATTCACGTCCCTGCTGTCCGTGCTTCAGGTCGTGTCATCTGCCTTCCAAGACAAGTTCGGGATCACCGCCCGCCAGGCTTCGATTCGAGTGGGTTCCGCTCTCGCGATCGTCTCCGTGCTGCTGTTCTCGACCACTACCGGCCTGATCACGCTCGATACCGTCGATCAGTGGGCGAACAATATCGGCATCGTCGTCGCGGCGATCGCGTCCACGATTCTCGTGATCTGGGTGTTCCGTAAGGGCCCCGAACTGGCCGGCCATCTCAACGCTGTCTCCACCTTTAAGGTCGGCCCGCTCTGGCAAATTCTCGTCGGGGTTCTCGCCCCGGTCGTATTGCTCTACATGCTCATCCAGCGAGTGATCGTGCTCGTCGCGGAAGGCTACGAGGGCTACCCGCTCTGGTATCTGGCGATTGCGGGTTGGGGCACCATCGCAGTGATCTTGATCGGCGCAATCACGATGACGGCTCTGCGCTGGAAGCACGATCCGGATGACTTCACCCCGTGGCCCAGCACCCAAGCGCTAAAGGAGCTCAAGAAATGAGCGGCATCGCCATCACGTTCTTCCTCGTCGCCGCTGTACTCGTCTGGGGCGGCCTCGTGGCGAGCATCGTCTTCCTCGCCCGCAAGCCGCAGCTCGACGTGTATCCCGATGGCGCCGACGAGGTCAGCGACAACGACTAGCCCTCGCTGCGCGTTCCGGCAAAACCCTAATTCGCAACGCTGCCCCAGAAGTACCGGGAGTCAAGACGTGCAGGGTTCGAACTTCCAATAAGGTGACCTCATGCAGCCACCTAAGCAAGAGCCGGTAGACGTCAGTTATGACTACAGGAAAGACTCCACTGGGGAAGCCCCACACGCAGACGCATCAAGTCCCTCATTGAAAGCGGCGCACCGAGCTCTGTGGAACAAGGAGCTTCCGACTAAGAAGTTGCTCAGCCTTAATGCCTCAGGCCCCGACTACCTCAATGCAACAATTGACGGCCTTGAGTTCGCACTCGCTTCCGATGCCATAGCTACTAGTCACCCTGGCCGCGCCGAAGAGGTGCGTAACGACGTTGGGCCTGACGTCATCGAGGACTTCGTCCGACACGGCGGAACGATAGGCGGCCGGATGGTCTGGCCACTGCGCCGCATCCACAAGCCCACTGTCAATCAAGCTCGGGGCACCCGTGTAACAATTTCAGACCGCATCGATCTCACACTAGAGGCTCTCAAGCTCTGGTACACCGACTCGAATGCTGAAACTCCTTTGACGGACGTGTTCAACGACTACGCCGACTGGTTTGCGCAGTTCGGAGTAGGCAAGGAAGGCTGGGAAGGCTTTATTGACTTCTTCCTCTTACAAGACATACTCGACGGCTCCGGGAGCGTCCGGATGTTCGCGAACACTACGCCAACTCTCATCCCAACCGACGCAGTCGAGTTCGCGAAGTACTTAGAGGCTCAGCTATCTTTCGTTCGTGCGAGAAACCAACGGATCTTCGACTGGTGCATCGACAACGATGTGCCAGTCGTCGGCGGGAAGGCTTCCTAGCTCAAGCGTCACGCACACCACAGGCAACCCAAACAACAATGGCCGGGCACCCGTGAGGATGCCCGGCCATTGCCGTTCTAGCTGAGATGCGGAATGCTACTCGGCAGTGTCGCCCTCGCTGGCGGCCGGAGCCGACTGCGGTGCGGCATCCGCCACCGTGTTAGCGGCGTGAGCGAGCGTGGCGGCAAGAGTGCTGTCACCTGACTGGCCGCGAGCGCCTTCGCCGACCGCTTGACCGACGGTGCGGCCCTGGATGATCGACGCCAGGTCGAGACCGGTTGCAGCCTTGATCGACTCGAACGTGCCGCGCAATGCGACAGCACTTTCGGTGCCGACGGTGTCTCCACCGCTGGCTCCGCTGCCGCCGATAACGGTGACAGAACCGATCTGGCCGTAACCCTTGGCCCACTGCTCCATAACCTGCGGCAGAGTTTCGAGGGCACGTTGCGCGAGGAGCGCGTCTTGATGCTTGGCGAGCGCGCCAGCTTCTGCTTCGATGCTGGCAGCCTTTGCTTCACCGGCAAGGCGGGTGGCATCCGCGTCAGCAGCGGCGCGAACGCGCACGGCTTCGGCTTCGACGGCGGCGATCTGAGCCTGAGCTTCGGCCCCCTTGACGAGACGGTAGGCGTCGGAGTCGGCATCCTTCTGCGCCTTGTACAGGTTGGCGTCAGCGAGACGCTTCACGTCAGCGTCGAGCTCTGCCTGACGGTTCTCAGCACGCTGCTGCAGAACGCCTTGCTCCGCACGGGCGCGAGCGAGAGCTTCGGCCTGCTCGGCTTCAGCGTTAGCCTTACCGACCTCTGCCTTGGAGTCTGCGGTGTTCTTGTCGAGCGCGGTCTGCTCGATCAGGTTCGCCTCAGCAACGGTGATGTTTCGCTTGGAGATTTCACGGTTCGCGTCGGCCGTAGCGAGTTCTGCTTCGCGACGCTTCGACTCGATCTGCGGGGTTCCGAGTGACTGGATGTAGCCGACCTTGTCGCCGATGCCCTTGATCTGGAACGAGTCAAGGATCAGACCCTGCTCCGAGAGCTCGGTGGAGACATCGGTAGCGATCTGGTCGGAGAACTTCTTGCGCTCACGCATGAGCTCAACAACCGAAAGTGTGGCGACAACACCACGAAGGGCACCTTCGAGCTGCTCGGTCGTGAACTGCTCGATGGCGCTGTCTTGCGACGCGAAGCGCTCGGCGGCGCGGCGCACGAGGTTCGCGTCAGAACCGATCTTCACGATCGCAACGGCTTCAACCTGAAGCGTCACGTTGTCTGCTGACTGCGCCTCTGCGGTCATCGAAACCTGGCGCGAACGAAGCGAAATCGTTTCGTGGCGCTGGGTGATCGGGTTGACCAAAGCCTTGCCGTTGACGATAACGGTGACAGCGGAGTCATTGCCCGCGCCGTCCTTCTGCGAACGGCCCGAAACGACGAGAGCCTCGTCGGCGCGAGCGACCTTGAACCAGGCGCGGGCGATCAGCAGCATGACCAAGAAAAGTACAACAAGAACGACCACCCCGATTCCGATGAGGAGGACGAGTCCGCCAGTGGCGAAGAATTCCATGTATGCACCTTTCAGAAAATGAGCGATCACCACCCATTGTCCTTGGTTACAGCGCGCGCATCCACCCTTCGATGCCATCCGCTGTAATGGGCAGGGCATCCGAGAGCACTTCGTGGCCCGTCGGTGTCACGAGCACATTGTCTTCGATGCGCACACCAAGGCCGCGCAGCTCCGGCGGCACGGTCAGGTCCCACTCGTGAAAGTAGAGTCCGGGCTCGACTGCCATGACCATTCCGGGCTGGAGTTCGCCGCTCTGGTAGGCGGAATAGCTCGACTGCGCGCAGTCGTGAACGTCGAGGCCGAGGTGGTGCCCGATGCCACACACGATGTAGCGACGGTGGTGCTGACCCTGAGCGCTCAACGCCTCGTCAACCGAGACGGGCAGCATGCCCCAGTCGTGCAGCCCGGTCGCAATCACTTCGAGCGCGGCGAGGTGAAAGTCGCTGAAGATCTTGCCAGGGCCGACCGCCGCGAGTCCAGCCCGATGCGCCTTTTCCACGAGGTCGTGCGCTTGGCGCTGGGCGGCAGAGAACGTTCCGGATGCCGGAAGCGTGCGCGTGACATCCGCCGTATAGAGGGAGCGGGCTTCCACTCCCATGTCGAGCAGCACGGCGGCGTCGGGATTCACGGGACCATCGCAGCGCACCCAGTGCAGCACGGGGGCGTTCTTTCCGCTGCCGACGATCGTCGTGTAGCCGGTGCCATTGCCGACGGTGCGCGCGTAGCGGTCGAAGGTGCCCTGCAACCAGCGTTCACCACCGAACTGGATGGCCTGCGGAATCTCGCGCGCCACCGCCTTGAAGCCCTCAATCGTGTGGTTCACGGCACCGCGCAGTTCGGCGATCTCCCACTCGTCTTTGATCATGCGGATCTCCGAGAGCACCCGGCCAAGATCGTGCGAGACCGGGATGTCGCGCAGCAGCTGGTGGGCTCCGTGCAGCGAGCCGGTGAGCAGAATGTCACTCGCGCGGTTCAACGCTGTTTCGAGTTCCGAGAGCGGACGCGTCTCAATCTGCAGCGCGGCCGTCCACTCGGGCATCCCCGGTGCGGAGCCAACCCAGAGTTCCCCGTGCGCGGCATTCGCGAAGAAGTCCGCTTCACCGGGATATGCCGGTGCGGGAATGAAGAGCGTGGCGTCGTGGCCGCCGCTCGTCGGGCTCATCACAAGTACGGCGTCTTCGGCCGAGCATCCGCTCAACCAGAAGAAGCTGCTATCGGGGCGGAACCCGTAATAGTTGTCGTTGACGCGCACCGGAGCAACGCCGCCGGCCACCACAATCGTGCGACCGGGAAACGCGGGGCTCAGGCGTGCACGATGTGCTGCCGTGGCCGCCGCAATGCCCGGCACGGTATCGGGCGTGCGGTCGGGAGTTGCCCAGCCGGTCTCCATGTACTCGACGAATCCGGTGGCATTGCGCAAGTGCGGCAGGCGTGGGTCTCCGCGATCAGGATGCGGAACTGACGACGCTGCCGGCGCCACGGAAGCCGCCGGCGCGGTGTGCTGGTGAGAATCAGAAGTTGAGTGCATGCTGCTGTCTTTCGTTGTGGCGTGCGAGGGTGAAATCTGAGGGAGCCGCGGGAGTCGTCGGGCCAGCTAGCTCGACAGCGGCGCGTCGATACTGCGCTCGATACTGCGCTCGATACTGCGCTCGGTGCTGTGCGCGATGGCAGCCGCGATGGCCAAGTCTTCCCAGCTCATGCCCGAACTCTTGAAAAGAACCGGGCGAGTGTCATCGAGCACCACCGTGCCCCGGATGACGTCCGCCAGCGGAATGAGGTCGTTCGCCGTGAGAGAGCCCTCCGCAATCGCCATGATCACGTCTCCGGATTCGCGCAACGCTGTCGGAACATCTTCGACGACGACCTGAGATCGTCCCATCAGCGCACTATCGAGTTCACGAGCATCCGGTTCATGAGAACCCACCGCAATGATCACGGCGTCCTCGCGCACGGCAGCGGAGTCGAATAAGGGAGTTCGCGCGGTCGTGGCGCACATGATGACCCCGGCCGCAGCGACGGCAGCCTCAGCCTCGACGCTTCCGGTCTGCACAACCCGCGCATCCGGCAGCTCCACCGAACGCAGCGTGCGCACCACCACGGTGACCGAGGCGAGGAGCCGACGATCTCCAAGAACAGCACGCACGGTCGCGAGGTGGTCGACCGCTTGGGGTCCCGCCCCAAAGATGACAACGTGGAGCGGATCCGACGAGCGCAGCAGCGCCCCCGCCGTGGCGGCCAGCGACACCGCCGGGGTACGGATGCTCGTCAACGCAGCACCATCGAGCAACAGTCTCGGCGTAAGCGTCTCGGAGTCGAACAGAATGTAGAGACCTTGGATGCGAGGCAACCCGACGCCCGGATTATCCGGAGCAGCGGTGAGCACCTTGATTCCCGCATACGGGCCAACTTCTGAGGGCATCAACAGAAAGTCGCCGCGCGTCAGTTTCTCAAAAACGCGCGCATGGTCTGTGCCGGTTTCGAAGCCCGCCTTCAGCGCATCCTGAACGGCAGCAACGGCCGCGCCGGGGCCAATCGCTGCCCGCACGGCGGCGTCGTCGAGGTAGGCGGGCGCCGTTGCGCTGCGCGAAATAGGGGTTTCTGGGCGGGGCTCGACCGGCGAATTCTGCTCGAACATTGATGCCCCTTCTCTCCACACCTGCGGGGCCAATGGTATCGCGGCATCCGCCCGCTCATCCTCGTCGAGTTCCCTGTTCGCGGGCGCAGTCTGGCCATCATGACAAACATCCTGGTCGTGGAGGACGACGCGACCATGGGCGCGCTCGTTCAGCACGGTCTCGAAGCTGAGGGCTACACGGTCACTCTGGTCGCTAATGGCATGGATGCGCTCATTGCGGTAGCCAGCGATGACTTCTCGGCGGCCGCCATCGATGTCATGCTCCCCGAAATGTCGGGCTTCGAAATCTGTCGGCACCTGCGCGAACAGGGCAACCACCTTCCCGTGCTGCTTCTCACAGCGCGCGACGCCGTGGAAGATCGGGTACTCGGCCTCGACTCCGGTGCCGACGACTACCTCACCAAACCGTTTGCGTTTGCGGAGTTCGCAGCCCGCATCCGGGCGCTTGTTCGCCGCGATACGACTGCCGCGAAAGCAAGCCGCAAGATCGGCAACCTCGTGCTCGATGCTGCCACCGTGCGGGCGACATCCGGCGGCACAGCATTGCCGATGAGTTCCAAAGAATTTGCTTTGCTCTGGATGCTCAGCTCTCGCACTGGCGAGACGCTCAGCCGCGCCGAAATCTTGGAGGAGGTGTGGGGCACGAGCGCCCACATTGATGCCACGGTTGTCGACCAGTACGTCAGCTACTTGCGGCGCAAACTCGACCCGATAGTGTCGGGCGTCACCATCAGCACGGTTCGCGGTGTCGGCTACTCGTTGGCAGAGGTGGAGTGATGTTCTCGACGCTGTCGATTCGCGCCCGCATCACTCTCGGCAGTGTTGCGGCCGCAATGATCCTGCTGCTCATCGCGCTCGCCGTGGTGCGCATTGCGGTGCAAGACATTCTTACCGAAGCTGATCGCTCGCTCGCCACCAGTGACCTCACACCGTTTGTGGCGGACATCATGGCGAACCCCGACGAATCTGTGGATGACCCGGGCACCGGGGTTCTCGTCTACATCACGGACCCCAACGGCAACGTGCAAGTGAACACTCTTCCCCGCGGCATTACCAAGGAAGTCACGCGCACCGACCCCAGCGACACCTCGATTGTCGTGCAGGATGACCACAGCGACCACGACGACCACGACGGTAAAGCCACCGACGACGACGATGCCCCATCGTTTGTCGTTGCCGGGCGCACCCTCACCACCGACGTGGGCACCTGGCAGTTGTGGGCGGCACGCAGTACCGCCGCGAGCCAACTCGCGCTTCACGGCCTCGATCGCATCCTCATCGTTGCGGGGGTCGTGTTGCTGCTCGGCTTCGGCCTCGCCTCGTGGGGGCTCGCCAGCGCTGCGCTGCGCCCGGTTAACGCAATGCGCCGCAAAGCGGAACAGCTCAGCGGCGATACTGACACCGCCCTCCCCGTAGGTGGTGCGGATGACGAGCTCGCGGCCCTCGCCACAACCCTCAATGCCTTCCTCGCCCGCCTGCGAGCCTCCACCGATCGCGAAAAACAAATGGTGTCGGATGCCGCCCACGAGTTGCGCACGCCGCTGGCGGCGCTCACCACCCAGCTTGAGCTCGCACACGCCGACTTTGGCAATGCGGAGGCTCTCGCCGCCCAGGTCACCGCGGCGGAAGCATCCGTGGATCGCCTGACGTCATTGGCGACCAACCTTCTCGAGCTGAGTCGCATCGAGACGGAGGCGAGCACAGCGACGGCGAGCGCCGGACAACTTGTTGATGAGTTCACGGGCAGCATTGACCGCGCTCGCCTTCTCGGTATGGCGAAGGCGGCGAGAGTCGATTTCACGTGTTCCACCGTCGATGAGGAGGCGCGCTTTCGAATCGGGGCGCAATCGTTCGGTCGCCTCGTCGACAATCTGCTCTCCAACGCGATTGCCGCGATCTCGACCGGCGGTGGCATTCTTGCGGCCCTGAGTATCGAAGTGGATGGTCTCCATCTCGAGGTCACCGACGATGGTCCCGGCATGCCTGAGCAGTTCATCCCGATCGCGTTCGATCGCTTCTCGCGCCCCGACGTCTCACGCACGGGCGCGACTGGGGGCAGCGGACTCGGGCTTGCTCTCGTTCAGGCCATCGCGACGGCGGCGGGAGGGTCGGCCACGGTCGACAACACCGGCGATGGCTTGCGTGCAACGGTGCTGATCCCCAACATGTGAATTCGCTCACGCAAATGGGCGGTTTTTCTTAGCGATCCCATAGCTGAAGCCAGCACAGTAGGGACATGTCCACTCAGGTTCGCCCTCGCGCCGCTACGGCCCGGCCTCGCACTGCCCTAGCGGCCGTCGCTACCGCGCCCGATTACCGCCGCAATTTTGCGCGGCGGGCACGCCTCTCTGATCTGCTCGTCGTCGCGCTCTGGGCTTCAGGCGCAGCAGCGGCCGCCCTCTTTCTGGCATCCGGCGGGCTCGACCAGTTCTCCTCGCTTGCCGAGACCATCACGAGCGTGGGAATCCTCGCCGGCCTGATCGGCACCGACTTCATTCTGGTGATGCTGGTGCTCGCCGCCCGCATCCCGCTCATCGATCGCACCATCGGCCACGACCGCGCCATCGCCGTGCACCGTTCGCTCGGCAAGCCCGCGCTCTACCTTCTTCTCGCCCACGGCGCCCTGTTGCTTACCGGCTACGGGCTCAGCTCGGGCATCAACCCGATCGCCGAAATCGGGTCGATGCTGTCGCTGCCCGATATGCCCCTCGCGTTTATTGCGCTCGGTCTGATGATCGCCGTCGTCGTGTCGTCGCTGATCGCGGTTCGTCGCCGGTTCAGCTATGAAGGGTGGCACCTCATCCATCTGCTCAGCTATGTGTCGGTCGCTTTCGCGCTTCCCCATCAGCTGAGCGTCGGTGGCGTGCTAGCCGACGGCACCCTTCAGCGCGTGTACTGGATCGCGCTCTACGTCGTCGCCCTCGGTAGCATCGTGACGTTCCGTTTCGCCGAGCCACTCGTCTCGAGCCTCCGCCACCGGATGCGCGTGGCCGCGGTCACTGAGATCGCGCCGGGCGTCAGCACGATTCAACTCGCGGGCAACGACCTGCGGGGGCTTGGAGCATCCGGTGGCCAGTTCTTCATCTGGCGTTTCTGGACGCCGCGCACCTGGTGGCACTCGCACCCCATCTCGCTATCGGCAATGCCGACGGCGAGCTCGGCGCGCATCACCGTGCGCAATCTGGGAACGGGCAGCGCCCAACTCACCACCATCCCTGTCGGCACCCGGGTGAGCATCGAGGGGCCTTACGGTTTGTTCTCGGATGCTGCCCGCACCTCCCCCAAACTTGCCATCATCGCCGCTGGGATCGGGGTTACCCCGGTGCGCGCGCTCCTCGAACAGGCATCGTTTGCCCCCGGCGAAGCGACCATCCTGTTGCGCGCCAGCACCGCTGAAGAGACGTACCACTGGGAAGAGATCAGGGCCATCGCTGCAGCGAAAGGCGCAACCTGTTATTCGATGATCGGCCACCGCCCCCGCGGAATCGACAGTTGGATGACCGCTGCGGACTATGAGCGCGGCGTCACCCTGCAGAGCGCCTTCCCCGAGCTGGCGGACTCCGACGTTTTTCTCTGCGGCCCCACGACGTGGCTCGACCTTATTGAGGCCGACGTTCACGCTTCTGGCATCCGCCCCGAACAGGTTCACGCAGAAAGGTTCGACTGGTGAGAACACGAGCGATCTTAGGCAGCATTCTCGCCTCGACGAGCGTACTGATCGTCGGCTATCAGGCCGGCGTCAGCGTCACGACGAGCGACGGCACTTCGGTGTCGTTGCCAGTGGATGCTGCGACGAACGGCACCGCTGACGGCACGAACGCCGGCACCGGCGCGACTACTGAGAGCAGCACCGGCAGCACCGGCAGCACCGATTCAGGCAGCAGCACCTCAAGCACGCCGGGCACGGACAGCGCGGCCGCTGCCCCCACAGCGTCCGGCCCCGCCGACGGCACGTACACCGGGTCGAGCGTCAGCACCCGGTTTGGCGACGTGCAGGTGGCGGTCACCATCGCCTCCGGAAGCATCACCGATGTCACCGCCCTGCAGTTGACCGACGAGGATGGGCGCTCGGCGCAAATCAGCAACCGTGCCGCCCCGATTTTGCGCACTGAAGTGCTGTCATCGCAGTCCGCCCAAGTCTCGAACGTGAGTGGGGCAACGTACACCACCGATGCGTATTTGAGTTCGCTTCAATCGGCGCTCGATCAAGCCGGCGCGTGATGCGGCGCGCGTTTGCGACCATGGGCACGATGGCGTCGATCGAACTGCCTGCCGCGTGGGCTTCCGAAGTCAGCGAGGTGCAGCGCATCTTTCGCATGATTGATGACCGCTACAGCCTCTATTCGCCCGACTCCGAGCTGAGTCTGATCGCCGCCGGTCACACCTCGCTCTCCCACGCCAGCGCGCCGCTACTCGGCAGTTATGCGCGCGCCCTCGAGTGGCGCTCGGCGACAAGCGGCAACTTCAGCCCCCACCGCCCCGACGGCACCATCGACCTCAACGGCATCGTCAAGGCCGAAGCTATCGAGCAGGCCGGCGAGCACCTGGTTGCGGTCGGATGCCCGGAGTGGAGCATCAACGTCGGTGGCGACATCCTCGTCTCCCCCACCGGCGCAGCCCCTTGCGCCACCGCGTCGGCCTCGCCGCTCGGGTCGGAAGTGATGCGTGCCGGGATCGCCGAGCCGCTCTCGCCTACGGAGCTGCTGTGTTCGCTGGAGTTACGACATCCGCGGCGCGCGATCGCAACGTCGGGCAGCGCACAACGCGGAGACCATATCTGGCGCGCAGGCAGCATCGAGCCGGTCTCGTTCGTTCAAGTGAGCGTTGTCGCGAATGACATCGTGACCGCCGATGTGTTGGCAACGGCGATCGTGGCGGGCGGCCACGCTGCCCTCGACGATGTGACGGACCGGTGGGATGTGGACGTCATCACCGTCGACCGCGCGGGAGCACTGAGTGCGACGCCGGGGCTGCTGCACTCTCTGCTCGCATAGCGGGGCGCTTCGAAGTCGCATCGTTGGATCGCGTCATCCACCTGGCTACAGCCGCTTCGCTACGGCCGCCTGGCTAGGCCCGCTTCGCGCGCACGAAGGTCGCGGTGAACTCAGAGCCCTCACCAAGCGTGCTCGCGACGCTGAGCTTTCCGCCCTGAATCTCGACCAGCCGCTTGCTGAGCGCGAGCCCCAAACCAGTGCCCTCGAACCGCCGATTGAGGGAAGAGTCGACCTGCTCAAAGGGTTCGAAGATCGCGTTCAGGTGATGCGGGGCGATCCCGATCCCCGTATCCCATACGGTGATCGACACTGTGGTGGCGTCGCTGCTGGCGCGGATGCCGACCCGGCCTCCTTCGTCGGTGAACTTCACCGCATTCGAGAGGAGATTGAGAAGTGCTTGACGCGCTCTCAACCGGTCGATCTCAATGATGGGCAAGTCGTGAGGGATATCAGTACTCAACGCAATTCCTTTTGCGAGGGCAAGTTCTCCAATGAGCCCGACGACTTCTTGAACTAGTTCGTCGGGCTGGGCGTCGGCGACCTCAAGCGTGGCACTTTGAGCTTCTGCCTTAGCGAGGTCCAGGATCGTGGAGATGACGGACAGCAAGTGGCGGCCACTTGTTTCGATCTGTTTGACGTACTCGAGCTGCTTCTCAGTAAGCGGACCGTAAATTTGCTTACCGAGCACGCTTGACAGCCCGATAACGGCGTTGAGCGGAGTTCTCAGCTCGTGGCTCATGCTTGCCAGCAGTTCGTCTTTCGCGCGCGCTGTACTCTCTGCAGCGTCGCGAGCCAGGCGCAACGCGAGTTCGGTCTCTTTGCGCGCCACGACGTCACGGGCGATCAGCGTTGTCACTCCGGTGCCGCCTTGACGGTCCCGCACGAGTGTGGCTTCGATGGGAACGCGAGATCCGTCGTGACGTTTGACAAACAGCTCGACTGAACTGCCTACCGCCAGAGCTCGCTGCGCGGCGCTGAACGACGAGCGGATGAGATCAGACGGGATGAAGTGACAGAGACGTTGGCCAATTATTTCGTCTGCGGAGAGCCCCATGAGCTCGCCGGCGGCCTTGTTGGCCAACACGATTCGTCCGCCGTCGCGGAACGTGACGATCGCATCCGCCGCTTGCTCGACGATGGAGTGGTGGAGTTCCTCGCGACTCTTCTGTAGGTTTTGCGCTTCGGTTCGTTCTCGCGAGACAACAGTGCTTTGGATGATGCTGCCGACTGTGGTGCAGAGTGGCTCGAGATACTGTGCGATCGTCTCGGTGTAGCCGTCCTTGCGGTTTGCTAAGGCAACGACGCCCATGACCGCTCCGCCTTTGAGAATCGGCACTCCGATAAAGGAATTGAGGGGCGGGTGTCCGTCTGGCCGCCCCGACGATCGCGGGTCAGTACTGGGGGAGTTCGAGATCACCGGCTTACCAGTGGTCACGACGGGACCGAAAAGCAGGTCCATGTTGTGGAATTCCATCCCCCTCGGCCCGTGTAGTGCAAAAAGGGCTCGGGTTTCATCGTTCCAAGAAATATCCGACATCGCCCATGTCCGCAGAAACTGCCCATTGTCGTCCTCGAGCAACTGAGCGATAAAGCCGTATTCGCTCGATGTCGCCGACAAGAGTTGCTCGAGCAGCCGGTCGAAGAGCACGCCCGGTTCCGCGCCAGACATGTGATCACGTTGCATTCGCGAGAGCGCATCAAGCAGTTGATTAGAACTACGCAGTTCTTCGTCGATCTCATGCAGCATGGTGATGTCTTCCATCACGCCTTCAAAATACTCGATCGAGCCATCGTCAGCCCGCGCCGTGTGGGTACTTATTCGAACCCAACGATGCTCGCCATCGAGCCTTTTCAGCTCGAATTCTTCGACGGGCATGGGCTTCCCCGCTGCCTGTTCGATGAGCCATTCGCGTCGCGACGGGTCTACGTAAATATCGCGAACGTCGATGGCGGCGAGTTGTTCGAACGTTTGCGCGCCAAGAAGCCGCACCAATGCGTCGTTGCCTTCCAAAAACCGCCCCTCGGGGCTAGTGCGGTAGACCGCTGCCGGAAGGCCATGGCCGAATGAACCGAGCATCAATGACCGCCCTTTTCTTAGGGAGAAGTTGGATTAAGCAAAGTCTGCATCATCGTGCGCGATAGATCGTCAAGTTCGAGGGGTTTCGGAAGAACAGCAGCTCCCAGGGCGTGCGCTCGTGCCAAAACATCGGGGCTCTGCGAGGCCGTCACGAATACGATCCGCAGGTTGCCAACTCCGTCGATTTCGGGCAGCCGGCGTGCGACTTCGAGGCCATCGATGCCGGGCATCATGATGTCAAGAAAAAGGATCTCCGGTCGCATTGCTCCGCATTTGATGAGGCCTGTCCAGCCATCGAGCGCCGAGTCGATGGTGACTGCACCGTCGACGTCCATTGCTGCCGCGCGCACCAGCTCCGCAGTGATGGGGTCATCATCGATCACGAGCACTTTCATTTCGCTGACGATGTTGAGTTCTGCGGCGAGCGCTTCGAGGGTCGCTCGGTGTTTCGCCGAGGGTTCGCTGCGGCCGCGTTCCCACGAGTTAATGGTCGGGTAAGAGACGCTCAAGCGGCGCGCTAGGCCTTCTTGAGTGTCGCCGTTGGCGCTTCGGATGCGCTCAACGAGTTGGGGGGAGGTAAGCATTCTTACACTCTACAAAACTTTATGAAGTTTTGCGTCCTTCGCGGAGTCCACTGCACTCGCGGAGCGGAAGATTGTCAGCGCGTCCCCGTGGGCCAAGGTGCTGGCATGGAGCAGATACCAATCCGCCACCTCTTCCAATGAGAGGCCACGCGATGCAGCGCGGTTTATCGCACTGATGCGAGCTCGCTCGTCGGCATCGTCGAGCAGCCGTTCGATCGCCATCGCGAGGTCCTCGACACTCCCGGGCTCGAAAAACCCACCGGTATACCCCTCTTCGACGACGAGGTCCTCCAGATCACCGATGCGAGGCAGAATCGGCGGGCACCCGAACGATCCGGCTTGATGGAGCACCCCGGAGCTTCCGGTGGTTGCCGTGTATGGAAAAACTGCCACGGTGGCTTCGGTGAAAACACCCGCAACGTCTTCTTCTGCGATGTAGCCCAAGAACTTGACGTCGGGGCCGCCGAGACGCGCCTCAACATCCGCTAGATATCCCGGCGTATTGGGGCTGTCGGTGCCAGCGATAGTGAGGACCAGCCCGGGTCGCTTGAGGCTTCGAACTGCCTCGATCAGCTGCTCGACCTTCTTGTAGGTGCCAAATTTTCCGAAGGTCATCACGATCTCCGGCGCAGCTCCATCGTGGTTCTCGAGTTCCGTCACGGGCTCGCCGTCAAAGGCACCGTGGGGTGTAAGAGCAACATTGCTTACCCCGTACTTAGAGCGCAAAATTTCGACATAGCGAGGCAGTGTCGTCGTGACGAGGTTTGAGCGGAGCACGAACCACGTCAAGACCGTGCCGATCGCCCGAACGATTTTTTCGCCGAGGGCCGATGACTTGAAGCCAGCCGCCGAAAGATCCACAGTCTCCATAATGTTGTGCATGAGCGTGATAACCGGAATACCAGACAGACGCATCACGGCCGGAGAAAGCAACCCAAGCGCGGCCGAGACCTTTGACGATCCGAAGCTCGTAAAGTGCGCGTTCATCAAGACAACATCCGCACTCGCCGCATGGGCAGCGCGAGCGATGCGCACCGGATTGGTCAGCGAGCCAAACTTCCACGCCTTGCGAATCTCAACGCCGTCAATCGCCGGGTAGTCAAAGTCCCCATCCTCGACAAGCGCGACGATCCGCACGCCAGGCTTGCGACCAAGCGCAGTAAGGAGATGAAAGCCGTACTCGGCAAGAGTGGTCGGGCTAGGGCTGAGTGCTGTGACAACAGCGATCGTAGTGTTAGGCATTCTTGTAAACCCCGCGGATTCCATTGAGACGGATGCGTGCGATCGAAGAGAAGAAGCGAAGTGCGTCGCGAACCGGACGCACTTTCGAACCGGGAACGTCGTACCATCGCACGGGAACTTCGGCGATCGAGTAGTCGAACCGCTCCGCCAAGTGCAATACCTCGAGGTCGAACGAGAAGCCTTCAACGGTCTGCGCGTGGCTGATGCGGTGTGCAGCGTTGAGAGTGAACAGCTTGAAACCACATTGCGTGTCCTCTACACCGATACCGAGACCGACGCGAACGACCGTACGGAGCCCTGCGCTCATGGCGCGGCGCAGCAGCGAACGCTCGCCGACATCCGCGCCGTCGGCCGCTCGAGAACCGATCGCGACATCTGCGCCGGCTTCGATTCGAGCGATCAGGCCCTCAAGCTCTTGAACGGGAGTCGCATTGTCGGCATCCGAAAAAAGCACCATTCGACCGCGTGCTGCTGTAAATCCACGGCGGACCGCGGCGCCTTTGCCCGCGTTTGCCGGCGCTTCGACGAGGCGCACAT
This sequence comes from Salinibacterium sp. SWN1162, assembly GCF_015864675.1. Taxonomy (NCBI): domain Bacteria; kingdom Bacillati; phylum Actinomycetota; class Actinomycetes; order Micrococcales; family Microbacteriaceae; genus Salinibacterium; species Salinibacterium sp. SWN1162. The sequence goes on along the minus strand of NZ_JADYWT010000002.1, from coordinate 13,303 downwards.
TCGCATGCCCCATCAAGCCCACGAGGGTGCGAGTCGCGTCGCTAGAGCCATCATCCGAAATGATGAGCTCCCACTTCAAACCCAAACGGGCCATTTCAGCGGCGAAGGCGCCGATTGTCGGGATGATGCGCTCTTGCTCGTTGTAGGCCGGGATCACGACGCTGACATCGAGTTCGCCCTCGCAGACGACATCGCGCCATTGAGCGTATGCGGCGTAAGTAGGTGTAACAGTGTTCATGATGATCCCCTCGGTCACCCCAACTATATAACGCTTTATAAAGCAATGTAAAGAGCTTTAGGAAATTGCTGATGCATCCGTTCGAGAGAGTGGCCGCACCAACCACAACGCCGCCATCGCAATCAGCGCAGCCCCGGTGCCCGCCACCTGCAGCCACACCAGCAATTCCGGGCTAGTGCCCCACAGGACAAGGGCCACGGTTTGCACCGCCGCTGCCACCAATAGCAGGATCGGAGCACCCGCCATCCCGAGCGCGACGCGGGCCGCCGCCAGAAGGTTGACAACAGCAAACAGGGAAGTAGCGAGAGAATACGGAACCAGCAACGCACCGGCCGCTGCATACTCTGAACCGAATGCGAAAGTGATCGCGACCTCACCCCAGAGCGCCGCGGCGGTTGTTGCCGCCGCCCCCACTGCCGCAATGATGCCGATGGCGACTCCGATCGCTCGAAGACGCTGCGCTGGCGACGTCGACCGCGATGCGATCACCGGGAAAACAGAATTCACCACCGACCAGGACACAAAGAAAACTGCTCTACCGAGCACCGCAGCGGCGGCATAGACTCCCGCGATTTGGGGATCGAAAGTGGCCTTCGCCAAAACAAGATCCGCGTAATTCATGAGCGTTTGACCAATGAGCAAGATCACAGCCGCGGTGACAGTAGCGCGCAATACAGCCCAGGGCACCGCCGCGCCCCGCTCCCCCGCCGCCACCCTCCGGCCTCGAGCAACCGTCGCTGAGGCAACGAAGGAAAGCAAGATTCCGATGGAAGCGCCAATTACACCGAGGCCGGCGATCACGAGAACGAGCACGACCACTACCCGTACAGCGGCCTCAACGCCGTAGGTGAGTGCGAGGCGCGAGAACCGCAACTGCCCCTGCAGCACACCGCGGTGCACCGCCTGCACGAAATAGATCGGGAGACCGAGCGAGATGAGCACGAACATCCACGGCGTCGAGGTATTGAGCAGATCAGCGAGAACCCAGGCTCCTCCCCCCATCACCACAACCACTATCAACCCCGCGATGAGAGCACCCCGCATCAGGGTGTGGCGAGCACCCTCTGCGGTCTCCGGCACCGAAGCGACCGCTTTCGACGCGACCAATTGGAGCGTTGCGGCGACCACTGCGGCAGCCAAGACGAGAGTGATTGCCAAGCTTGCATCGCCAAACTCTGCGGGACTCATGAGTCGCGCGAGCACAAGGTTCAGACCGTAGTTCGCGGCGCTGACGGCCAACATGGTGGACGACAGCAACGCCGTACCGCTGACGACCGCGCGAACCCCGCGCGACGGGTTCTCAGTCTGCGACATTATCGTGCCCCGGCAAGCCAGGCCCGAGCGCTGTCGAATCCAGAATTGGCCTGCGCTGCTAGGCGCTGAGTGTTGCCCGCCAGTGCGCGACGAGAGGCGTCGAGATCGCCCACGACCTCCGCGAGCGCGGCCGAGATGTGCTCTGGCTCCACGCGCGAAGCCATATCGACGGTCGCTGAGTCAAGCCCGAGAGCCGTAGCGAGGGCCCTCACCTTTACGTCATAAGCAAGGGGCACAATCGGCACCCCCAGCACTGCACTCGTGATGAGGGCGTGCAATCGCTCGGCGACAACCACGTCGCAGCGCGAGATCACATTCGCCACGTCATGGTGATCATTGAGTTCGTGGTGGATAACCGTGATGCCCGGAACACGCTCGGCAAAGCTGCGCAGTACCGACGCATCGTCATGTTCTTTGCCGCGGCTTTGCATCGGAAGAGCGTGAATCTCAATGGGTCGTGCGTCGGCGAGCCCGTCGAGAGCGGTTGCGAGCGATGCCAAGAAGTGTTCCCAGATTTCCGGGGCGTCAATGTCGTGATTCAGGCTGAGCCCTACTCGCAGAGTGCTATCGGCCGCTCGGCGTGAATCAGCTCGCGCCGACGCCGCACCGCCCAGCAGCCATTCGGGGTCAGCAGAGAACACCGCGTCCGCGCCGCTGATCACCGGGCGTCGCACCCCAATCCGCGCACAGAGAGCGGCCGATGTCTCATCACGCACCGCCACCAATTCGACTTGAGCGAGGATCAGCCCTGCAAGTCGTCGGCCCACTCGCGTGCGAATCGGGCCGACCCCGATATTGAGCATGGCCATCGGAGTGCGCGTGATCCAGCGGGCAAAAGTCACCACCCCCAGAATCATGAGCAGGGTGGAGTACCGATTCCGCCCGGTCGCCGCCGACAGCTCCTTCAGAATGCTGCCGCCCGCGAAGACGAGCGCATCGGCTCCGCGCAGATAGCGCAGAAGCTGAAGACGCCCTCCAGCGGTGTCAATCATTCTCACCGAGTACTCGTCGCCGATTCTCGCCGCGGTGTCATCAGCGTCGTAGGTGTTGACTACATAAGAATTCGCGTCGCCGAACTGTTTCAAGAAGGTCGCGAGCAATAACTCGTCGCCGATGTTGTATTGGCCGTGGGTTCCAAGCACCACAATGCGGCGGGGATTCTTAGTCATGACCTATACCTTCTTCTGTGTCAGGGATGTGGCGAGTACGTGAGCGCACCGTGAGCCCGGCGCCGAGGACCAAGAGCGATGCCAACAGCAGAACAAGCCAGTCAGCGCCCAAACCACCGGATTCATCCGGCGCAAGATCGTCGACGCCAGCGGCAGCCAAGCTGAGCAGCTCGTCTTGCGTGAGGTCGGCATGTGCCTCGTTCGCTGCCGGGTCTACGTACCCGTCACTATCGGGGCCGAAGACGTCGTACTGGGTCGTGCATTCCAGATCTGCGGGCGAGGTTACGATCGGCACGCTCGGTTCGGTGACGATGGTCTGATACTCCGCTTCGGGGATCAGCACGATCCCTTCAACCAGCAGCGGATTACCGTCAAGCTTGTCGAACCGAAGAGTATGCGAGCCCGCTGTTGCCGTCACCACTCCCAGATCGTGGTACTCGTTGAGGGAGTTCACCGGCACGAGACCGGAATCGATCTGCACCTCTAATTCCTCAATACTGAACTGTGTGGTGTCGACCGGGACGCGGTCGCTCAAATAGACGGATTCCTCCGAGAAGAAATCGATTGTCCCCTCTGAAGGGCGAAGTTCGACCGAGCGAGTGACATCGAGCGTTGGCGAATCCAACTCCAGGGTGTTCCCGGCCGCGGCTCCTCTCAAGAGCATCCGGTACTCGCCATCGCTGGGCACCGAGGCTTCAAGCGTGAATTGAGTCGGGCGGGGCAACGCCACGAAGGAGCCTTTCACCGTGCCGAAAACGCCGGGCGTAATCATTTCCGTTCGATTCCATTTAGTCGTCGAAAACATCAAGAACGCACGGAACATCGGGGAGAGGTAGTAGCTCGAGGCAACGATGTCGGAATTGAACGGAAAAATTTTGGGCGACGGCGTGAAGAATTCTTCTCGGTGCTGCAGAGTCCACGCATCGAGTGCTGTTCCTACTGCCGAGCTGGAATAGATCAGTGGCGGGTCACTTCCGGCCAGGGAATCCAGGGTCGATTCGTCCGCATACGGAAGGTATTCGAGGTCGTAACACCGTGATAGTTCCAGCCGGTTCCAAACCAGCGCGAGGTAGTCACTCCAGCTCGAGTCGATGAGTAGCGTCGTGCGATCTTCTGGTGGTCGGTCGACAAGTTCGTAGAGAACATAGCTGTCATTCTCGAACCGTTGCTCGACGAAGCCCATGTCCTCTTGACGTTCCATTGCGGGCCCGATGAATGTCTCAACGTCGGGCAGATACTCGGCACCGACACCACGATTGTCCCGCAGCTTCTTGTTGACGATGAAGTATTGAAGATCGATATCGCGGGCGACCGAAATCCACCAATCCTGCTGGTAATAGAGCCCGCGAAGCATGAGGAAGAACTCAAACTTGTTGTAGCTATCGCCCGTTAAGCCGTAATAAAAGCTCGGCTGGTCAAGGTAATAGATGAAGAACTTATCGATGAACTTGTGATCGATTCCATTGTCATCGGTCACAAGCTTGGCGGTCTCTGTTGGTGGCAAGACCACCGTTTTACCCTCATCCAATTCGAGCAGGGCGGCTTTGAGTTCTTTCAGATCTTGCACGGGATAAGGAGCCAAGAATGTCCCGAAATCGCCCGAGAAAAAGACCGTTCGGTAGTTCGAGTTCGACAGCAGCGGAGCGAAAAATACCGACGCAATGGCGATCACGGCCGTGGCCCGAAGCACCACAGCATCGTTACGCCGACGGGGATTATTAGCGGATACCGCGAGCGCACTTTTGCCCATCCACCGCTTGTACAGCGCGTCGATCACCCACGCCAGAGTGAGCGACATCACGAGCGGAGCGAGAACGAAAAGCAGCAACTGGAAGCGGTGGGGAAAGCGAAGCACCTGCACAATGGTCGAGGCGACATCGAGCGTCAGTGAACCGATCGGCCCATCGGTGGCGGCGAGCGTGCGGGTTACCGCGGCGAGCGAACGGTGAAAACTGGGGAACCACTGCGGTTCGGCGTAACCGATCGTGGCCCACAGCGCGAAAGCGGCCACTACCGCGAGCACTCCGAATAGTTGGCGATGAGCGCGAGTAACCAGGAGAGAGCGTCGAACTTGCGGGATGACGAAGGGCACCAAGAAGACGAGGGTGTAGACGAGGTTGCTCACGCGGGGAACTTTGGCGAGGTAATCGCCGTACAAAATCTTGTCCATGATTCCGGCGAGATCCCAGCTCAACACGTGAAGCCAGGAAACGGAGGCGTCTCGAATGAAGTAATAGTCGCCGGGCACTGTCTCCGAAAGGTTCTCCACCCCCCGCAAGGCGACCAAGTTCACGAACAGTACGTAGGGAATGAGGGTTACCACTACGAAAATCGCGACCGCGACGACACCACGGCCGAGAGTTGTCTGGCCCATCTTTGCGAGCGTGAGGCGCCTTCGTCGACTCGAACTCAGAGCGACGCGCATACGGTGGGGCGCTGTGCCGAGTCGCCGCGGCCCACCCGAGCGGATCCACAGCGCGAGCTCACCAAGAATCAGCGTGACTCCGGCGACCGCAACGAAGACGCCGAAAAGGACGAGGTAGTGCACCGCAGGGTTGAAGAGCACGACGAGGCAGGCAATCAGCGCTCGCCGAATCCAGCCCCGTTTCGAGAACAGCAACGCGTGCAGCATGAGCAGGGTCGATATCGTCACCATGGCGAGACCAAGGGCGAGCGTGTAGAAGTGAGTGATTTTGGCGTAGAAGACGATGGCGTAAATCAGGCCGACCGGGAGCGCCGATGCGAGGGCCACCGTGACCGGCGAGAGAGTACGAAAGACGTCGGTGATGAACCAGACGACTACTCGATACGCAGCGATCACGATCGAAGGAATGACGAGCAGGATGGCGAAGGGCAGCACGTGATAGTAGCGAAGCCAGGTCGTCAAAAATGAGTAGCGAACCCGAAATTCGTACCCATTAGTGAGCTCGTTGAACTGCCCAGCGGCTTGCTCAAGAAGTTGGCTGTTCACATTGAAGAACGGCACAAGTTCGTCACCGACGATGACGGAGTCCCCGCGCAGTACGGCCGGGATAGCGAAGAGAACTTCACGAAAAATAATGAAGGCGAGCACGAAGTAGAGAGCAGAAACAGCCCAGACGATTCTCCGCGCGATGCGCAGTTCGTGCTGGCGCATGGGGTCTTTCTCGGCGAGTTGCTCGCGAGCGGTGCGAGATCTTCTTGCGGCGCGCAGACTAGCGATGCGTTCTCGCATCACCGTCACGCCCCTCAGCGGTGTCATCCCCACCCTCATGAAACTAGCCCACCCCTGAAGCATTCTTTGGATGTTGCAATCATTCTGCAACGCGCGTCAGCCGCTGAGTGCGAGGATGCGATGGTGCGCGACGGCTCTGATCGACCGTCGGTTGGCGTGCGCTAGTTACGCTGCGACCAGTTCGCGAGCTGAAACGTGCGTCGGAACGGTCTCGGTGTTGAAGACTGCATCGAGGCGAGTCAGTTCGAGGATGATGCGGGCTGAGTCTGAGATCTCGGTCAGCGTCACCGAACCGGCGAGTGCGACTGTTGCTTTCAGCACGCGCACCATGGCGGCCAGCGCGCTGGAATCCATGAACTCAACGCCGGCGAGGTTCAGGATGACATTGCTGTGAGCAGCGTCGATGCGTTCCGTCACCACACGGTCGAACTCTTCGATGCCGTGAATGTCGAAGCGGCCGTCGATGGTGACAGCAACGAGGTTGGACTCTAGGGCGGTGTGGATCTGCATGGGAAACTCCTCGGATGTGCGCGGCCTGTCCGCGTCTGTTGGCCTGGTGAAGGCCGGCGACACTTCCTGCCGCTTGTCATAACTTTATAAGACTTTATAAGATTACGTAAAGCCCCCAGGTGTCCCCAATAAAGGGGACAGCCGCCGCGACCAGCGCTCGCCCGGCTACTTCACCCACGACTTACAGCCCGAAGACCCGCGTTACCGTCCAGAAAAGCCCCAGCGCGCCGATGGCAACACACAGGATAATGCGGATGATTTCGAATCCCTTGGGCGACCCGCCTCTGAGCGCCCGCCTGCGCTGGCGCGACGGCAGCATCTGCCCACCCCATCCGTCAAGCGGATAGGCACCTTCTGAACTACGTGTTGGACAGATAGTCGGCGAGCGCCCTACCGTGGGATTCGCGGCGCTTCGCAGGCCGCCCGACACGATGGAGTATCGAGAATGGTCGCAACCACCAACGCCGCAAGAACGGAAGTTCCGCGCCCGACCGCGCGCAAGCGTTCTCGCCCGAAGCCCGTCTTTGCGATCGTGGCCCTCGCGCCGTTCATTATCTTTGGGGCTATCTTCGCCGCGTACCCGCTCGGCCAGGTCATCCGCATGGCTCTCTCCGATGTTCAGATTCGGGGCGGAATCTTTGAGTGGACCTGGATCGGGTTCGCGAACTTCGGCGCCGTACTCACTGATGCGAATGGTCTTCGCTCGCTCGGCAACACCGTTATCTTCGTTGCGGCAACCGTAGTTCTCTCGTTGATCGTTGGTCTCGCCCTCGCGTTGCTCGTTGATCGCGCCATCACCCTCCTCCCGCTAGCGCGCAACGTGCTCATTTGGCCTGCCGTGATCGCCCCGGTTGTCGTCAGCTTGATGTGGCTGCTCCTGCTCAGCCCCACCGCCGGCGGACTCAACAAGGCGCTCTACTCCCTTGGCCTGCCAATCCAAGGGTGGATCGGCCAAGAATCAACCGCCATGGCTGCGGTGATTGTGGTGGATGTCTGGCACTGGACTCCGGTCGTCTTCCTCTTCCTCTATACGGCCCTCAAGAGCATCGACGGAGCAACCCTCGAGGCTGCTCGGGTCGATGGCGCCAACGAGTGGCGCATCATCCAGCACGTCGTGCTTCCCGCGCTACGCCCCGCGATCGCTGCGGTCGTTGTCGTGCGAGTGATCATGGGAGTGAAGGCGTTCGACGAGATGTACCTCCTGACCTCGGGCGGGCCCAACTTTGCGACAACGCTCGTGACGCAACACATCAAGACTCTCTTCTTCGACAGCCTCCAGTTCGGCGAAGCCTCTGCGTTCTCGCTCGTGGTTGTCATCCTCACTGCGCTGGTTCTTGGCGCCGTGCTATTCACCCGATCGAAGGTCGAAAAATGAGCGACGCCCAGACCGCCGGCACCAAGCGCAACCTTGGCGTAGAAATCGCTCTCGGGGTTGTGCTCGTTCTCAGCATTATCCCGATTGCCTTCACGACGCTGCTCGCGTTCCTCCCCAACCGTGCCATCGTCTCCTCGAGCTGGGACTTCCCGTTCTGGCTCGGCAACTTTGAGCGCGTCTTCAAAGATGGCATTTTCGTCGCGCAGATCGGCAACAGCCTCCTGATCGTGCTCGGCACGGTCGCCATCTGCCTCGTCATCGGCACGCTCTCCGGCTATTCGCTTAGCCGACTGCACCCGCCACGCTGGATCACTATCCCGGCGCTCGTGATCGCCGGCTTCATTCCGTTGATTCCACCCATGACGCTGCTGCCCGGCCTCTACGTCTTGCTTTCTGATCTCGGCTTGATCGGCGGAGTCGGCGGGCTCGTGTTGGTCAACGCCTTCCTCAACCTTCCCTTCGCGGTGCTCCTCATGTCGTCGTACTTCTCGACCATCCCCGAAGAGCTTCGCGAAGCCGGAATCATGGATGGCGCCAGCGAGCTGACAGTGCTCCTGCGGATCATGCTCCCCGTCGTTCGCCCCGGCATCGCCGCCGTCGGAGTCTTCACCGCGATCATGGCCTGGAACGAGTTTCAGATGGGTCTCACGCTCACCTCCGGCGGAGCCACCGCACCCGTCACCGTCGGCATCGCCGGCCTACTTCAACCGTTCGCGGTCACGTGGGGCGAACTCGCTGCGGCCGGAACGCTCGCTGCGATCCCCATCATCGTCATGTCCATTTTCGCCAACCGCCAAATCGTCGCTGGGCTCACTGCCGGCGCTATCAAAGGCTAAACAGGCCCGTCCTGTTTGGTTTCCGCTCACAGCTAGGAGTACATGTTAATGAAGAAAGCATTCATCGCAATCGGCAGCGTCGCCGCGATGAGCATTGCCCTCACCGGATGCTCAGGCAGCACCACCGGCGGAGCTCTCGGCTCCGGCGACAGCCTCGTCGTCATCACCAGTCAGGCTCCGTGGAACCCGGCCTACGACGCGGTCGTCAAGGCGTATGAGGACGAGACCGGAGTCGACGTTGACCTCCGCCCCTTCCCCAACCCCGACGTCAAAACCCAGGTGCTCAACGATGCGCAGACCGGCAATCACACCTTCGACGTCTACCAAGTCAACGAAGTCGATCTCGCCCAGTTGAATGACTCCGGCATCCTGATGCCCTTCACCGAGGCTAAGGCGGGCTACACCCTCGACCCCGAGATCTTCACCTACAACAACGTCACCAACTGGAACTCAGAGACGCGCAGCTTCTCTGCCGACGGCGACGTGACGAGCCTGCCGCTCATGGGCAACCTGCAGGTTCTGATGTACCGCACCGACATCTACGATGACCTCGGCCTTTCGGTTCCCACGACCTGGGACGAGACCATTGCCAACGGCCAAGCAATCGTAGATGCGGATGCCGCCCGCTACGGTTACGTGCAGCGCTACCAGGGCATCCCCGGCGCTCCCGGAGTGACCTACGACTTCGCTGGCCTGCTTCACGGAGTGGGCGGCAGCTTCTTCGTCGACGAAGGCACCGACTGGACCCCCGCCTTCAACACCCCCGAGGCGCTCGAAGCAGCGCGCGACTTCCGCGAACTCGCCAAGCTCGGCCCCGCCGACCCCAAGGCTGTCGGTCAGGCAGAAGCCATCGCCGCTATGCAGGGTGGCGACGCCGGACAGCTGGATGTCGTAGCCGCAGCAGCGAGCAGCATGAATGACGAATCCAGTTCCAATGTCGTCGGCAAGGTCGGCTACGCGGTACTGCCCGGAGCAGCATCCGCCACCGGACTCTGGAACTTGGCTCTTCCCGCTGACCTTCCCGAAGACCGTCGCGAACTCGCCGTCGACTTCATCGACTGGGTCACGTCCGAGCACGGCATGGAGATCTTCGCTGAAGCCGGCGGAATCCCCACGCGCGACGACGCTTACGATGCTGACGGCCTCAGCGCCGAAACAAGCGCCTATCTGGATGTTGTTCGCGAATCAGCGCCGACCGCTGTTGGTCCCTTCCGCTTCACCTTCATTACCGAGTTCCTCACGGTCTCGGAGCCCATCATCGCCGCGATCGCTGCTGGTGACGTAAGCCCCGAAGACGGTATGGCTCAAATGCAGGAGCAGGTCACCCAAGTAGTCCAGGATGCCGGCTACCCCATGGGTTAGTCGCTCTCTCTCAGCGCGGGGGCGCCGGCCTCACCACCGCTCCCCCGCGCTGAGCGCTCTCTTTTCCCCCTCCTGACACGAAAGTTGCCCCGATGGTCTCCCAACCAGATATCGTCCTCATCCACTGCCACGACCTCGGCGATTGGCTCTCCTGCTACAGCATGCCGTCGGTGCCCAGCCCCAACCTCGAGGCGTTCGCTGACTCCGGCGTGATCTTCGATGCAGCTTTCGCGACCGCACCACTGTGCACCCCTGCACGATCTTCTATCTTCACCGGCCGCCTGCCGCACCAAAACGGGCTCATGGGCCTCACCCATGCTGGGTGGCAGTACAAGCCGGGCGTCACTACGCTGCCGGAGTTGTTGCGCCGCGAGGGTTACCGCAGCGCTCTCATCGGGCTGCAGCATGAGGACTTCGATGCCCGCGTGCTCGGCTACGACGAAGTGCACGGCCTCGGATTCTTGCCTCGCGCGATGGAGGTGGCCCGCCGCGTTGACTGGTGGTACGAGCAACCGCGCGACGATACCCCCACGCTGCTGACGATCGGCATCTGGGAAGTCCACCGCCCCTGGCCAGCCGAAGACTACGAATACGCGGATCCGGCAGCCGTCGACGTGCCGCCGTACCTGCCCGACAACGCAGACACGCGCAACGACATCGCGGCCTTCCACGGAGCTATTCGCCAGATGGATGCCGCGGTCGGCCAGATCATCGACCGCATCACCGCGTCGCCCAAGGGCCGCGACACCCTCATCATTTTCACGACCGACCACGGGGTCGCCTTCCCGCGCGCCAAGAGCACCCTCTACGACTCGGGAGTCAAGGTCGCTTTCATCGTTCGCCCGCCGGAGTCGTTCGGTGTTGAGCCTGGCCGCCGCGACCACATCGTCAGCCACCTCGACATCGTGCCGACACTCGTGACCGTTGCTGGCGGCACGCCGTCGGACGAGCTCGAGGGCGAGAGCATCCTTACTCGCCTGCAGACAACGGATGATGCAGCGCCGGATACCCGAGAACTCCTGCTCGAAAAGAGCTTCCACGATCGCTATGACCCGATCCGTGCCATCCGCACCCCGAACGCCAAGTACATCCGCAACTTCGAGCAGGGCGTCCGAGTGCCGCTGCCCCTTGACCTAGAGGAGAGCTCGACCCGAGCCGGGATGGGTGACTGGCCCAACGATCCGCGGCCCGCCGAGGAGCTGTATGACCTCACCGCGGATCCCTCGGAGCTCACCAACCTCATCGACGATCCGCAGTATGCCGAGCTGCAAGCCGACCTTGTCGCCCGACTCGAAAAGCTCATGCGGAATACCCACGACCCGCTTCTCGCCGGGCCCATTCCCGAGCCAGCCGCTCCGCAGCGTCCAACGGATGAGCGGATGACCCTCGGTCGCTAAGGTTGCAGCATGGAACTCGTCTGGTGCAGATCGTTTCTCGCCGTGCACGAGCAGGGCGGTTTCACCGCGGCCTCCCGCACCCTCCATCGCTCGCAGTCTCGGATCAGCGCCCATGTGGCGGCCCTCGAAACCGAGCTTGGCGCTCAACTCTTCCACCGGGATGTGCACCCGCCAACGCTCACCGCTGCCGGCACCGCGTTTCTCCCCCATGCACGTGCGACCGTCACGGAGTGGCAGTCGGCGCTGGCCGCAGTGGCGGCTGGTCAGGGCCAAGTACGGGGCAATGTCGCAGTGGGAAGCGTACCGAGCGTTAGCGCAATGCTCATCGCTCCGCTGCTTGCCGAGTTCTCCGAGACCCATCCCGACGTCCGTTTTGAAGTGCACGAAGGCGCTAACAATTGGCTGGATGAGGCACTCGCGCACCGCACGATCGAACTGGGAATCAGCCCGATGGAGATCACGCCGCGCCTCGGTATCGCGCAGCGGGCCCTCTTGACTGACCCGTTCCGCGCCGTCGTGCCCTTCGATCATCCGGCGGCCTCAGCAGGCTTTCTTGAGCTGGAGCAGCTCGTGGGCAAACCGGTCATCACAACCGGAGAGGCTGGTCTCGACCCGCACGTGGGACTCGAGTTCCGGGAGCTCCTGGAGCATGTCGAATTCGACTACGAACGCAGCCTCGCCGTAACCCAGCCGACGACCGTGTTCTCCTTCGTCCGTGCCGGATTGGGGATCGGAATCATGGGTGCCTTGGGTACCAGAATCGTGCGCGACAACAGCCTGGTTGTCGTTCCCGTGAACGCGGAAAATGCTTCCCGCAAGATCGGATTACGCTGGGCCAACACCCGCCGCCTATCGCCCGCTGCCACGGCCTTCGCCGAGGCCCTCGAAGCGATGGTCGATCGAGAAATCGCGGCCGGCCGTCTCGAAGCACGGTAGCGGAGCATCGACGCTTCAACACCGAGGCGAGCCCGAAGTAGACGCGATAGCCGGTGGGTAAACGCGTACTCTCGCCCGACTGCGCCGACGAATGTAAACCCGCGGCTGTTCGCGCGTTAGCGGGGTTCTACGCCGCCCATCGAGCTCGCACCCTTGTGCTGATCGGCCCGGCCGAAGGTGCTCTCGAGCACCTGCTGCATCTTGCGAGCGGCACCGTTGAGAGCAGCGTGCAGGGTCGCCGCGTTGTCGGTCGCGAGTTCCGGGCTGCGGTTCTCGGGGCGTGCTTCGAGCTGGCAACGGATGTCGTCACCGGTGCCGCGGCCAGCGCTCTCGTCGCTCAGATGAACTTCGAGTCGCGTGAGGTGGTCGCTGAAATGAGCGAGTTTGGACTCAAGCTCCGTCGTGATCGACGCGATCGTTTCTTCGCTCAGAGTGATGTTGTTATCCGTGTTGACGATGACCTGCATGGTCGCCTCCTGGTCTCGAGGATGTCGCGCGCGCCCTGAGGTGAGGAATTCGCGGGAGGGCCGCTCATACATCCGCTCTTCACGCTACGCCGCGAAACTGGGTTCCGCGGGGTCTCGCTGTCAGGAAAGGGTCGTTAAAGCAAAATAGCCACACCCCGAAGGGTGTGGCTATCCCACAATTTAAGTCCGGCGGTGTCCTACTCTCCCACAAGGTCCCCCTTGCAGTACCATCGGCGCAGAGAGTCTTAGCTTCCGGGTTCGGAATGTAACCGGGCGTTTCCCTCTCGCTATGGCCGCCGAAACACTATTGATTTATGTATCAGTCTGGGCCAGAAACATGCTCCGACATCTCTCCTAAGAGCGATGCCTAGCTGTGTTAGCTGGGCGCAGTTCCCGACCGTAAATCGGGAACCACAAAGTGGACGCGAGAATTCTTCTCAGTCACCATTCACATCCGAAGATGTCAGTGAGGTGGGGTGTTATCA